>JBGQJU010000120.1:0-15432 GCA_041499185.1 Pyrinomonadaceae bacterium
AGCATCAAGCGACGGTGTGATTTCCAGAATATGCTGCGACGCCTCTTTGCTTGATGGCTTGCCGGAGGAATCCAAAGTTACTGGCGGCGCCTGGATTCTCAACTCCGTTTCACCGATCTTTACAATATCGACCATTCCCAGCGGGCGTTTCCCCTGGTCTTTGATCTCTTCGTCATTGATCTGTGTGCCACGTTCGCTGCCGAGGTCTTCGATCCAGTATTGTCCGTCTTCGAACCAGAGTCGGGCGTGCAACGGCGACACCGTCCAATCCGGCCTCAAGTCCAAATCAACGACGACGCCGTCGGCTGAGCGTCCGATTAGAACCTGCGCAGCGCCGCGATCAAAGATCTTTTCGCGGCCTTGATGGGAATAAGCAATCCGCATAGTTATCGATCGAAGGTTAAGAGGGACCTGTTTTGATCGCTAACATCCGTAGCGTTCTAGTGTCGTGTCCCTAAGTTCCCTGAATTGATCATCACGGGGCACTAGCCCGACCGTCAGGGAGGGCTCCGTCTTTTGCGCCACTAAACATATGAGCCCTCCCTGACGGTCGGGCTAGTGCCCCACCCGATTTGTTCAGCGAACTTCTGAGACACCACACTAGCCATGGGTAAGCTTGATTTCAAAAGCATCGCCCCCACCTTTGACCAGGTAAGCGTTGCATTTCGGGCAAACGGTTTCAGTTTGCGGCTCACGCGGGCTACAGAAAATGACTCCGCACGGGCACGCGGTGGCGTTAGGATTTTCGCAGTAAGCACAATCAGGAACACCGCAAAGGAGCGATGAATTGATCGGCGGCAGAGATTCTGCGTCACCTTCCTCCAGCGATTCCAAACGGTGCGCGGCCACGGCGTCGTATCGATCTTCGTAAGCCCGGCGCACGAATCTCATTAAGTAGGGTTGCCTGGTCTTGCTACAGAGGGCGTGCAGAAAAACCTGACGCGGCGCGCCGTCGCGGCGGACATTTGTTCTCGGCGCTTCTCCCATCACGTCCAATGGCGGCGCCGGCAAGTTTAGCGAATCCTTTTCAGCGGTCGCATCCGCTTTGGTGCTGACGGTCTGCACCGAGGCTGATAGCCAGACGAAGAATTTGCGAATCGCTTCCGGCGTGAGGTTGGGCATGAGCAACACTTTGTCTGTAATGTGATAAAGAACCTCAGTGTCTATATCCGGTCCACAGCCAATGGCGTAAATGTTCGCCAGCTTGGCTTGCTTGACGACATCGGCTGCGGGCTCCCACTGGTCCGTTGGCTGACCATCGGTCAAAAGGAAGACCAAGGGTTTGTAGTCGCCTTTTATTCCTTCCATGGTCTTTTGCACGTCGCGACGCAGACACTCAGTCAGCAAACGCAATCCCGCGCCCAGAGCCGTGCCCGGTCGGACACGCAGCGGCGGCACCTGAAAACTCATGAGCTCCGTTAAAGGGACGACCTGTTTTGCTTCGCGCGAGAACGTGATCACGCTGAGGTAGGCGGTCTCAAGCGCGAGCGGATTGGTGCGCAGCTCCTTGACCAAAGTGCCGACGCCCTGCGCTACTGCTTCGACAGCCGGGCCCGCCATCGACTCTGAAGTGTCGAGAAATAAGTAGACTGGTAATCGTCTGATGAACTCGTTCATCCGGGACTCCTATCCAACGCCGCGTCCAACATCGAAGCTCGCCGCGCCGTAAGAGTCGGTGACATTGCACCAGGGGCAAGTCAAGGTGACCGCTCCCATCAGTCTCGGACAACAGTGCAAGTGATCGTTGGCGCACATGGCCCAGAGCGGGTTCTGGCAATAGGGACAAGGGTGGGCTCCTTTGAGCGAGTCAGTTGAAACCTGGAGACTCATTTGTTTCTCCTCACCCGGTGCAAACTCAAAGTCGTCCAGAGCGTGAGCGGCGACTCCTTTGTAGAGCAGTCCACTGCCATCCTGCTTCTCATAACGCATAATATAAAAGCCGCGATTCTTAACGCAACGCAAGTGGAGAAAAACATAGCGGTCTGAGACGGGCGCTTCACGCTGTAGTCCGGGCTGGACAACTTCCATGCCCGCCGGCAAGTTTGGCGCGGTGATGTTTTGTCCGGGAGCGGCGTCAATCTTCTGACTCGCGGTAGAAATAGAAGCGGAAACCCATTTGAAGAAGTTTGCGAAAGCCTTGGACTCGGCGTCTTTCAGAACGAGCACCGTCTCAGAGATGCGGCGCAGTTTGTTCGTGTCCGCGTCGGGACCACAAGCCACTACGACAAGGTTGGCCTTTTTGCCAGCCACCTCGTTGCGCACCTGGTTGGCTATCTCGTCCCAACCATCCGTCGGCTCGCCGTCTGTCAGCAGGAAACAGATCGGCTTATAGTCGCCCTTCTGATCGGCTGTTGTCTTAACCACTTCGCGGCTCATGCAGTCGAGCCACAAACGCAGCGCCGCTCCCAGTGCTGTGCCGGAGCCCAGCTTTAGTCTCGGTATCTGGAACGAAAGAATGTCCGTGAGCGGCACGATCTGTTTCGCCGAGCTGGCAAACGTGATCAGGCTGATGGCTGCGGTCTCGAGGGCCATCGGGTTACTTCGTAAATCACCGATGAGCGCCGCCAGCCCCTGCGTGACGGCGAAGAAGCCCTCGCCGGCCATGGACTCGGAGCAGTCGATCACAAGGTAAACGGGTAAGCGGCGGTTGTAGCTCATCGTTTCAGTCCATTCTCTCTCAGGTACCCTCGCGTAACGCGACGGTCGGGTTGGTTTGGCGCCGGTGTTAGGAGCGAGCCCGACTCGAAACAAGGGTAGCGAGTTGCAAAATCGAGCGCATTATTGCACATTTCGGCGAGATACATTAAGGAGTTTAGAAGCGAGATTAAAAGCGCGAGCAATCACCTCCGCCCATTTTCCTCTGCAAACAGTCGGCGCCCAACTCATTTGCGATCTATTCAGTCTCCAGTGAGATCTGGAGACTCCACCCCAGTTCCGCTGAATCGCTTTTCTCAAAACGAGGCCGAAAGGTTTTCTGAAACAGACTCTGAAACAAACGGTTGACTTTTTTTCCGTGTCAGGCGTAGTCTTGCGCCATCTCGCAGGTATTTGCAAGAAGCGTAAGCGGCTAACTCCCACGAGCCTCTGCGAAGCGCATACTCGTTGGTTGGTCACTCCTGAGAGCACTTGAACTTCATAGCCAGGAGAACCCCAATGTCTCCTTTCCAGTCTGCTTATTGCCACTCAAGATCGGTTGCCCGGTTTTCAGCTACTGCCGCGATTCTGCTTTTGCTTGTTTCCACCACTTTCGCTCAAGAGAAGAATCCGCAGCGCGGTTTTCAGCCGGGGAATGCTTATTCGCTTTCAGACATTGAGACGATCAATACCACCAACGGCAACCTCATGCTGAACTTTGTTCTTGGCAAGACCGCTCCCGGGCGGGGCGGTCTGAGTGGTTCAGCCTTCCTGCGCTACAACGCGAAGGGCTATGACTCTGATGTTGCTGACCTCGTTGACAGCAGCGGCCAAATAAGTTCGCAAAACTACATAACTCCAAACGAACGAGAAGGCGGATGGCACCTTAGCTCTTCGCTTGATTACAGCCTTGACATCGTTAACAGAAACAACGTTGGAGGAGGACCGTTTCAATGCACCGCCAACGGCGGGTACGACGACTACCACGCAATTTACCTTTGGAAATTAAGAGTGATCTATCCCGATGGCGGAGCACATGAGTTCCGGCCAACTGGATACAATGACATTCTTGCGGATGGGTACTTCAATGTCGACCCATCCTCGGGTGGGGTGAATAGCTGCAATGGAATTACCGGTTACGCGCCCAACCCGATGACCTACTTCAGCGCTGATGGAACTTACACGCGGCTCGTGATCAATCGTGGTGTTGGTTGGACGCTTTCATTTCCCGACGGCAGTCGATTTGAAAATGGAACTCTTTACGACCGCAACGGCAACTATCTGACTTATGGATCCGTCACCCTTCCCAATGGTCATGTCGCGGGCGGCATAGTCGATCGGTTTGGACGCTATGTGGTTACGGATCACAACGCCTCAACGAATGAGGACTATATCTACAGTTTGGGATTCAATAATCAGACGCTGATGTGCGCGGTGAAATGGAAGAGCATTTATGTGCTCAAGCCTTACAAAACAACTCTCGCAACGGATGGACGCTACCGCGGCAATACGTCCAATCAAACATATCAGGGTTCCGCTCAGGTGGTCGATCGCGTTACATTGCCCTCTCAGTTAGGAAATCTCAGCTATCAGTTTAGCTATAACGCCGTCGACTACAATCCCAATGACCCACCACCCACAACTGAGTCTACTGGCTGGGGCGAGGTAAGCGGGATCACGCTGCCGTCCGGCGCGCAAGTAAGCTACCAATACTATCAAGATGGAACTCATCCGGTCAGACCGACTACCAGAAATGTTCTTGACAATTACATCACGCACAAGTGCGTGTCCTACCAGGCAGAATACGATGGTAATTCGACACCAGTGACTGACAACTGGACGTATGCCTGCGATCATAGTGGGAGTTCAATCATAGGCCCAGACGGCGGAGTAATTACGCACTCCTTCTATGATACGAGCATACCAAATCCAACCGCTGGACTCGTGTACCGGGAAAGTTATCCCAATGGTGAAGTCATCGAACGAAACTGGCAGCCGAATTCGCCTCCGCCTGCAACCGGTGTTTACGGCACCTCGGGCGTAAACTATTACGTCAAGACTGAGTTTCGCTCGATTCCGAACGCGGCGGGCACGCTCGTTTGGACGGCTATCAAAGATTACAGCTACGACAAGAACGGCAACGTAACCAAAGAAGTTGATTATGATTTCGTGCCGTACAATACGGCGCATCCGGGCGGTGGCGCGGCAACATTGCCGGGTGGTCTGACTCCTTCGCGCGTGACAGTCACAAGCTATAACAATCCAACACCGGACGCAACAAACAGCAGCAGCGATAGCAGTAATGCTTATTGGTATCCGAGCGCGCCAGCATTGCGCAACGCCCCCGCGGCCACTGAAATACAGGATGGCAACGGGTTGAAATTCGCCCGTGCAGAGTTCACCTATGACAACGCAAGCGCGACTGGTAATCTTATCCAGAAGACAAGCTGGGATTCGACAAAGGGTGGCTATAGTAATCCGCTGTGCACGGATTCAAACCTTTGTACAGCCAACTCTATCTCGGTGACCAATCAATATGATCATTGGAGCAGTGGCGAGGCGGGGAAACTGATTCAAACGACTGACGCGCGCGGCACGAACACCGTACTCACTTATGGCAGCGTTGGCGGCTTCGATATTTATCCGACCCAAATCCAAACTGCCTACGGCACCGCAGTGCAACGGACCGAACAGCGGCAGTACGATTTCAGCAGCGGCTTGGTTACTCGTGTCACCGATGCGGACAACAATGTTTCGAGCTCCACAACTTATGATGTTGTGGGCCGGTTGACCCTGGTGAAAGCGGCTGACGGAATTCAGGGAGTAGAGACCGACACCGTTACTACCTACTATGATGTGGATCGGCGTGTTGTCATAAAATCCGATCTCAATGCAACCGGTGATGGAAAGCTGGTGTCGATTCAACACTTCGATCAACTTGGGCGCTTGCGCTTGTCCCGCCAATTGGAAGATTCCGCAACTCAGGACCCGCTGAATGAAAGTCAAGGCATCAAAGTGCAGACACGCTACTTGTTCAGCAGCTCGAACTCTTACGCCGTGACTTCGAATCCTTATCGCGCGGCAACGAGCGGTGCGGCGAGCGGTGAGCAATCGATGGGTTGGACCAGGAGCAAAAACGACATCGGCGGGCGCGTGATCGAATTGCAGACCTTCGCCGGCGCGGGTCTGCCCGCACCCTGGGCCACGAACACGAGCAGCACCGGGACGGTGACAACAGCGTATGATGCGAATCGCACGACCGTCACCGATCAAGCGAATAAATTGCGCCGTAGTGTGGTCAACGGTCTAGGCCAACTGATTGAAGTCGACGAGCCCGACAAAGACACCGGCGCGCTGGACAACGGCGGCACGGTCATTCAACCAACCAATTACACTTACGACACGCTTGGTAATTTGAAGCGAGTGGACCAGGGCGGACAGCATCGCTACTTTCTCTACGATTCGCTATCGCGTCTGATTCGCGCGCGCAATCCGGAGCAACTGGTGAATAGCGCCAATGCGTTGAATGATCCGGCCCCGGATCCGAACTATCCAAACAGCCAGTGGTGTTTTCAGTACAACTACGACAACAACGGTAATCTCACAACGAAGATCGATCCGCGTAACATCACCAGCACCTACGGCTACGATTATCTAAATCGTAACGTCAGCGTTACCTATAGCGATGGCACACCGGCAATCACTCGCGTTTACGACAATTCGGCCAACGGTGCAAACGGAAAAGGGCGGCTGTGGAAGACCCAGACCAACGGCAACACCGGCTTGCTCACGACGATTGACGGTTACGATGCGTTAGGCCGCCCACTCTCACAGCGCCAGCAGTTCTACAGCGTCAGTGCCTGGAGCCAGTCTTATTCCGTGGGTCGCACATACGATCGCGCCAGTCACGTGCTCACGCAAACTTATCCTTCAGGACATCTCGTCGTTTACAACCACGACGCGGCGGGACGCTTGGGTGATAAAGACTCGAACAACCTTGCTTTTACGGGCAATCTCGGCGACGGTGTGCAACGTGCTTATGACTCGATCTCGGGAGCGAACGCTTACGACGCCGCGAGCCGCATGCAGGAAGAGAAGTACGGCACGCTGACTCCGCTCTATCACAAACAGCATTTCAACGTTCGTGGTCAGCTTTACGACATCCGCTTGAGCACGACGCCTTGGGCGACGGACCAGTGGAACTGGAACCGCGGCGCAATCACGAACAGCTACGACAGCCGGATGACGCATCAAGATCCAAACAGTGGCCCGGACAACAATGGGAATCTGCTGCGTTCGGAGATGTGGGTTCCCAACGACGATCAAATCAGCGGCTACAATTGGACGCAACAACAATACTTCTACGACTCTCTTAACCGTCTGACATCGGCAGCAGAACTTCAGAACGGTTCCGCGTATACCAGCGTGCAAAAGTACCAGTATGACCGCTGGGGCAATCGCACCCTCGATCCCACCACGTGGGGTTACCAGATCAACGCCGTGCAGACGGTCGCCGATACGAATACAAATCGGATGTATGCGCCGAACGACACGAATCACACGCTGATCGATTACGACGCCGCCGGCAATCAAACCAAGGATTACTTGACCTGGAACGGTCTGCGCACCTACGACGCCGAGAACCGCATGATCTCCGCGAATAACGGCACGGCAGATTCTTACACCTACGATAGTGACGGACATCGCGTGCGGCGCAACATCGCTGGCGCCGAGTGGTGGCAAGTCTACGGGATGGATGGAGAGTTGCTCGCTGAGTACGGCGCGAACGCGGCGGTCTTCGTGCCACATGAAGAATTCGGTTATCGCAACGGCCAGTTGCTGGTCACGGCGGCAAACGGTGACGAAGCCAGACTGACAAACTTCATCTACAACTTCTATTTCCGTTTTGCTGTCGGCTTCACGTCCAGTGACATTCAGACGCGAGTGAATGCGCTGGCGGCGGCGGGCAATCAGGGCGGCTCATCACAATTATTCACTGAGGCGCAGAACCAGGCGCAGGCGATTGTGTCGCAGTCGAATATCGCCAGCGATACGGACTACGTGACTGCGTTGTATCTGACTTACTGCCAACGCTATCCCGATTCCGGCGGCTTGGGTTATTGGGTTTCGCAGATTCCGTATATCGGGCGCACGGGGGTGCGCAATGCATTCGCGGCCGCGGGCGGTGAGTTCAGCGCGCGCGTGAACAATCTGTGGGGCACGGCGGGAAGCGACAATGAGCGCACGGATGCATTCGTGCAGTACATGTATCAGGCCATCCTGCATCGTTGGGCCAGCAGCAGCGAGGACACGAGCGCGATCAGCAACTTCGACAATGCCGGCGCGACAGGTCAGGCCAATGTCGTGACGACAGCGGGCAACTGGGCGCGTGGACTGTTTAATTCCACTGAGTACACGTCGCGATCAGGGTTGACGCCACATGATTTTGTTTACGACTTGTACCAGGCATTTCTGCAACGCGCGCCTGATCAGGCCGGGTGGGATTTCTGGACTGGTCAGGTTGGCACAAGTTGGCAGAACAAACAGGCGGTGATGGATGCGTTCATCAACGCTGGTCCATACGGGCAGCGGGCGGGAGCACTCTATCGCGAAGTGCTCTGGCTCACTCAGGATCATCTCGGCACGCCACGCATGATCGCTGAACGCACCGGCGCGCTCGCCGGCATCAAGCGGCATGACTATCTCCCTTTCGGCGAAGAACTCTTCGCCGGACAAGGCGGTCGCACACCACAACAAGGTTACGGCGCCAACGACACCGTCCGCCAAAAGTTCACTCAAAAAGAACGTGATAACGAAACCGGACTCGACTACTTCCTTGCCAGATACTATTCGTCAACACAAGGAAGGTTCACTTCTCCGGATGAATTCACGGGTGGACCGGATGAGTTGTACACGTTTGCGGAAGACGCCTCGAACAATCCTACCTTCTACGCAAACCTAGGAAATCCGCAATCTCTAAACAAGTATCAATACGCTTACAACAATCCGCTGCGATACGTAGATCCCGACGGTCACGATCCCTTAGATCCACCGCAAGATCCTGCCTGTCCATGCAAGGCGGGGCCGACAGATCAGCAAATAATAGCGGCCGCTAAATCAGTCATTGAAACCGCAGCAAAATATACGGGCATGGCTGCACTCGCGGATGCGTTGCGATCGGGTGTTCCAAAACTGTTGAAAGGCATGGCCGAAACAGCACAGAAAACTGGTGAAGACCCCGAGGGTACGTCGATCCGCCAACTGGGAGATTGGGCGACACGGAAGAATCAGCAAGGTCAAGGGCAGTCGAACACCGCAAGCCCAAACCCGAACGATAATGATAAAAAACCGTTTGGGTCCGGAGGCACCCAAACAACAAGCACAACCGTATACAACGGGAAGCGGGGGCGCATCGACGTGGAGAATCCAAACCCCGGACAGCGAGCTGGGCAGATTCACTACCAGAGTGGGAAAACGAAGCTGTTGTATGATCCCAACAGCAAATCATTCATCGGGGCTTCTAAGTCACAGAACAAGCAACTTATGAATGACCCACAGATTCAGAAAGCAATCAAGAAGGGACTGAAGATACTTGGAGAGAGCCAGTGAGAATGAACCGCAAGATGAGGGCTAGCTTGGGCGAGGCGGATCCCGCTGACTTTGCCAAGGACGAGAAGTTGAGCGAGAAGTTGTCGCAATTGCTTGCGCAGGGCTTTACCGATCTCGGTGGAACGATCGTGTTTAGAGCGATGTGCAACATTGCGAAGAACGTCAAACCCGAGAACTTCCCCGATCTCACTGGCTTCGAATGCTTCGTCAATCACATCCATATTGAGGATCAGCTTGACGGCCCCGCAATGGACCAGACCGCGCTCTTGAGACAGGGCATCGCGTTCGCGTTAGCAACCGAGAGTCAGCTTCGCTCTACATTCCCTGGCAAGCCTTTCAAGGTAATTGTTGCTGCAAGCGCGAATGGCTGCGGAGCGCGTTTCCACTTAGTGAGGCCGGGAGAGGAGTGGCTGGCAAGCGATCTAGACGGTTATAAGGGAGAAGCCATACTCGTGCTTGAGAATCATTCCGTTGCGGTAACCTGATCGTTGGGACGGTATTTGATGCGGTCTCTGATGGTGATCGAGGACTTTATTCACAGTGCCGTCTTTATTAACTTTATGAAACCGCAGGACGGCGATCATTCATCGTCCGGCGTGGTGCGCAATGAAGGGTTCGATGATGGCGGCGATCTTTTGTTGCTGGCTGCGCGGCAGTCGAGAGGCGGCTTCGAATAGTTGCTTCATCTTGCCGGTTGGTCCCGAGCCGCGTTTCTTCGTTCCGTTAGTTCCCACCAAATCTGCCACCGAAACATTTCAGAGCTCAGGCTAGTTTCAAAAGAGCAAAGCCGAAAAGATTGAC
Organism: Pyrinomonadaceae bacterium; assembly: GCA_041499185.1. Taxonomy (GTDB): domain Bacteria; phylum Acidobacteriota; class Blastocatellia; order Pyrinomonadales; family Pyrinomonadaceae; genus JAOAPY01. The sequence goes on from JBGQJU010000120.1 coordinate 10,045, forward strand.
AAGGTTCGCGCAGATCGAATACTTTACGTGGCCTCATGGTCTTTCATTTGGATGCCTTTGCCTGGTCGACCCCTGTTTGGAAAACGCGTCGGGGCAAAGTCTCGGTTTTTCTGAGTTTCAATTGAATTCTTATTGGAATGTTTCAAGAGTGCTGGGAAATTCGCGCAAGGCTTTTGATTTCCAGCGCCGACTCAAGTTTTGGGGACTTTTAGCTCTTCGGCACGCAGGGAACAGAACGATTGGCGTCGCTATTTCAAGAGAGAGTTCGGACGCTCCGGAAGCGATGCCTGGAATTGCGATCTCCGGTTTTCCATGCAACCACATAAACAACAATCTCATGATCAGAAAGGATTTTAACCATGGCAGAAAATCTACGACGTTTGCCGGTCTATCTTTTACTCGACTGCTCTGCCTCGATGTCCGGAGAACCAATCGAAGCTCTCCGGATGGGAATGAAGGCGCTAATCGCAGACCTGAAAACTGATCCGCAAGCGTTAGAGACGGCTTATCTTTCTGTTATCACCTTCAGTAGCAGCGCACAGCAGGTATGTCCGCTGACTGAGTTGATAATGTTTCAGGAGCCGAACCTTGACGCGCGCGGGGCCACGGCGCTGGGCGACGCGCTCAAGGTGCTGGAGCAATGCGTTGACACGGAAGTGCGAAAGTCAACCGCGACACAAAAGGGCGACTGGAAGCCTATGGTGTTCCTGATGACGGACGGCCAACCGACCGACAATTGGGAGAGCACGGCAGATCAGATCAAGCAAAAGAGGATTGCTAATATTATCGCTTGCGCGGCGGGTCCGGGAGCGGATTCATCAATGCTGAAGCGTATTACCGATCCCGAGTACGTCGTGGAACTCAATAACGTTCAACCCGATACTTTGAAGGCGTTCTTCAAATGGGTTTCGAGTTCCATCAAGACGACATCATCTCGCCTTGATCAGGTTGCGGGAGATGCGCCGCTTTCGTTGCCGCCGCCGCCGCCGACAATCCAGTTCGTGCCTTAGCGCGAGACCGTCGGCGCGAAGTGTCTGCGAGCGGATTCGGTTACCAACGAGGACTCGCCTGCGACATTGATGCGATAGAAGAGTTTCCTGCGCCATCAACTCGCATTCGCGGCCTTTCGCTGGGACAGGGAAGTTACGCTTCTATGTCAACTTGCCGAGCGTGATTCCTGTGGATTTCGAAAGGATAATGGGAGCCATTCAATGGCGGTTGGGATCCCTTCCCGAGGAGGCTGACGCTGGGCAGGATTGGGAAAGAATTGAGAATTGGCTACGCGGTGATTTAAGGCGATTAGAGGTCGTAGCTAACATAATGGCAGAGCCTCTGGTCGAAATAATACGACAAGGGTTGCTTCTGTGCCGCGAGGATCCGAAAGAAGGATCTTTGCTTCCTAGCCGATGGTGGATTGGTCTAACAAAGTACTTACAGGAGAATCCTGGCATATCCAGCAGTATTAAGGCGGCACAATACATTAACGCTAATATTACAGATGATGGCTCCAGCGTCCCCGGTAAACAAACTCTTCCGGCAGATGATCAACCACGCCAGACAGAACAAGCGCCTCAAGGCAGTGCGCCTGAATCGGCTAGTATAAACGCTGAGGAGGCTCAACTCTTGACAGCAAGCAACAACGATGAGTCAGAAGCAATCACCTTGCCTCTCGGGTCAGATTCAAAAGAGGATCAGACAACTTCGACGATGAATGACGAGCAGGAATCAACTGATGAGGTAACCAAACAGCCGGATAGTAATCCGCCGTCTTTGTCGACGCAGTGGCGCTATCTTCCAGTGCCCGACGATCCGGACAAGCATGAGGAGTTCGATCAGCGCGCGGACGTTTCGCCCGAGGGACTAAAGATTATCGGCGCCCGGGTGCGCGGGAAGAAGCACAAACACGAGGGAACAAACTGCGACGATTGGTTTGAGTTCGCCAACAGTGGTTCATGGACGATCATCGCTGTTTCAGATGGCGCAGGTTCAAAAGCTTTCTCACGCGTTGGCGCCAGGGAATCTTGCGAGACCGCTCTGAAGGAACTCAGCGATGCCCTCGGCGAGCGTCCATTGAAGGCCCGCGACGACTGGTCTAACGCGACCTTCAAGCGCGATAAAGAGAGCGGCGTTTTCGTTGCAGAGGACCTGGAGCACGTGCAACAGGCGCTTCATGAGGCGATGACAAAAGCGTATGCGGTCGTGGCGGCGAAAGCGCTCGAACTCGCCGAAAGCCCCGCGCACGAAGCTGTTTTAGGTCGCAAAGTTGTAGTGGACGATCTGTCCGGAACGCTCCTGCTGGCCGTGCATACGACCGTTACTCATGAGGGCATGCAACGCAGTTTTGTGATGACGTGTCAGATCGGTGATGGCATGTTGGCGGCTCTGACTATTAATGGAGGGCTTCAATTGCTGGGAATTCCGGACAGCGGCGAGTTTGCGGGTCAAACCGAATTCCTAACCAGTAAGAAGAAGTTGGAGAAAGCAAGCTTAACGGGCAGGACGTTCCCCTTCTTCGGGCCAATGCAAGCTCTGATGGTTATGACTGATGGCGTGGCTGATGATTATTTTCCGAATGACCCGGGCATGATTCGACTCTACGGCGATCTGGCAATCAACGGAATTCTTGTGCCTCGAGGGCTCACTGCGGTTGATGTTGACTCAAGTCTCTCAAAAACTAAGCTGGTTGATGCCCGACACGTCGAAGATGCGGGTTTAACCTCACCGGTTGAAAGAATACTTCCTGACGATCGCCGGGAAGAAGTATTCATTCGCTCGTTCGCAACCTATGCCGAAAAGCTCGGTCTGCCACCTGAGGAAGTCATTAAGTCCCCGGCGCTCCTGGTTGGGGGCACGGCTGGAGACCCGAAAATGTGTGATGATCAGAATCCGGAGGATATGTTGCGTGTATGGCTCGATTCGTACCACGTCAGAGGTTCCTTTGATGATCGTACTCTAGTTGTGCTCTATCGGGAGGTGGCGTCATGACGGTGATGAAGGCCACCCTGAAGGACGGACGAACGGTGGAGTTTGATTTGGTCCCTGACCCGCCGGCCGGTGGCATGAAGAAGACTTATTTCAGTCCGGACCGAACTTACGTGGTCCAATTTTTCCACGATCACACGACAGGCCAGGATCCCCAGCGTCTGGCAAGACTGGACTTCATTCTGGGAAAATATAACCCCACTATACCAGAAGCGGAAGGCGGCGCGCGTGGCGGCTCCAAGACCTCGGCGGAATATTTCAAGAAACTCTTCTGCTGGCCAACTGGCATCGTAGTGCAACCGGACATCGGGATTGTGTCGCCAACTTATCCTTCAAATTACTTCTTCGCCAAAGGGCCTTTTAAGGGTTTGGAGAAAGAAGGGAGATGGTTTACAAGCCTGCGATTGCGCGGCATGCTGCCGGATGACGAACGCGGAACCTGGATCAACTATTTCAAGTTGTGCATTCTAATGACGCGGGCTGTTAGACGCCTGCACGCGGCCGGCCTGGCCCATTCCGATCTGTCTTGCAAAAATATCCTGGTCGATCCGTCCAAAGGGCAGAGCGTGGTGATTGACATAGATTCGCTTGTCGTACCTCGTCTGTTCCCGCCCGACGTGGCGGGGACTCCGGGATACATTGCGCCTGAGGTTCTCTCGACCATTCAGTTAGACCTTAGGGATCCCAATCGGATTCTGCCCAGTGCCAGGACGGATGAACATGCCTTGCCGGTTCTGATCTATGAGTACCTGCTTTCCCGACATCCGCTGAAGGGACCGAAAGTCAACTCCATAGTGTCTGCTGAGGAAGACGAGCACCTCAGTATGGGCGCGAAGGCCTTGTTCGTCGAGAATCCGACCGATCCTTCAAATCGGCCTAAAGATCTTACGTTTCCCTGTTCGGTGCTTGGCCCAGTCTTGTCCGATCTCTTTATGAGGGCGTTCGTAAAAGGTTTGCATGCCCCCAATGATCGACCGTCAGCTCCTGACTGGGAGCGAGGTCTGGTCAAAACCTGGGACATGCTCTTTCCCTGTCCTAATCCCTCGTGCTCACATAAGTGGTTCATCCTGCATGATCAAGCCAATGTACAATGTGCGTTTTGTGGCGCAAAACCGAGGGGCACGATTCCCATTTTGAAACTTCGTAAGGAAAGCCGGCCAGGTCAATGGCTGCTGGATAGCCAGGCAGTTGTTTACGATGGTTTCGGCCTCTTCAAGTGGCATGTGTTTGATACTCTTTTCCCGGGCGAAGAGGCCGATCGAACGCCCCAGGCATTCTGCCAGTTTTTTCAGGGGCAGTGGATCCTGGTGAATAAGAGTTTGACTTCCTTAACTTCGCCAGGCGGCAATAGAGTTCCACCTGACCAGGCTGTGATACTTAAGCACGGAGCGCAGATCAGACTTTCTCAAGAGCCTCATGGCAGAATCGCCGAGGTTCAGCTCATACAGGTTCAGTAGTTCCCACCTAATGAGCGAGGCATCTGTGCCGTCACTCAGTCAGGCCGTTTTCAAGCTTTGCAGCCGGAGTATTAAAGGTCGATAACCTTATGCCTTCATCTCAGGACCAGGATCGAGCGGATTTTCAACGCGATCTCGATGCGCTTCCGGATAACGGTACTCTGTCACTGATGCCTCGAGAGTACCCCGGCCCAATTGTGATCAATCACCCACTCGTCCTCGATGGCCAGGGCTCAACGATCTGGGCGCTGAATGGACCGGTGATTTCCTGCAATGTGAGTGGCGTTGTTCTGCGCAACTTGAGAATTGAAGTCACAGGAGAGGGAGATAGGGATCGAATTGAAGATCACTGCGCTCTCAAGCTGAGTCCTGGATGCAGCATTACTCTTGAGAACGTTGAGGTGCGAGGATCCGTCATCGGTGTGCCACAGGAGGAAGGCGAATGGCGCTATCCGCACGCGCTTCAACTTGGCTTGCTGCCTTTCGGGAGCGAACACAATCTAATCGTGCGGGTATTCGTGCCCGTGCCATGTAGCCTTGATCCAGCGAAGGTCTCTGGGCTTAATGTCCAACCTTCCCACCTCGAACCGGGTTGCAACGAAATCACGCTCCATGTAGAACGTATCGCCAAAGAGACGTTGCTACACGGCAACCTCTACCTCTGCACGCCGCATTTGAAACGAAGTATCGCGGTAAGCGGTTACGTTTCGTCGACACCAGCGAAAAAATCCCGCTCGAAGAAAAAGGCACCGGAGCCGCCACTATGGCAGCCGCCAGACTGGGACGCACTCGTGCTTATGCCGCCGCCCCCACCTCCACCGCCACCTCCGCCGCCACCACCTCCGCCGCCTCCGCCGCCTCCGCCCGTACCGCCCAAGAAGCGCAAGCTTGCGATTTTGGTGCTAGGGATAGTCGGCGTGCTGGCGCTGATTGGTGGGGCAGTGTGGAT
>JBGQJU010000121.1:0-15004 GCA_041499185.1 Pyrinomonadaceae bacterium
CAACGACCAAGCTCTGCGACGGGCTCTCAGCAACCAAGACGCTATCGGTCTGTTGCACCCCTTGCCAAAAACGGTCTGCTCAGCATTAAGATGCCGACATGCACCAACACATTCAATAATGGACACGCTTAACATACAAGAACGCTGAGAACGCCCAGGGAGTTGAACTCATCGATGTTGCGCTTTGGCAAATTCGTCATTCGGATTGAACCGCGGCATCACTTGCATGTTCGCCACACGCAGACCGATATCCATCGCGATCTCCGCTTCCTGGACCATGCCGCGAAAATCCCACGAGTCGCTGTATTCATCCGACGGTTGATGATAGTGGGCGGTGTTGTAAGCCTTGAACTGCTCCGCGCCCCAACCTTTCGGCCGGCCGACAAAGTCGTCGCCTTCCTTCAAACTGATCGAGGGCACACCGACTTTCGCAAAAGGAAAATGATCCGAACGATAAAACGATCCCTGCTCGGGCCGCGCGTCAGGAGAGACTCGCATGCCCCGCTCCCGCGCCACCGCTTCGACGACTGCCTTCAACGTCGATCGCTCAGCGCCCAGCGGCACAAAGTCGCGCGTCACGCCGAGCACGTTCATTGAATCGAGATTGATATCCGCGGCGGTTTTTCCCAGCGGCACCAGCGGATGTGTCGAATACCATTCCGCGCCGAGCAGCCCCTGCTCTTCCGCCGTCGGAAACAGAAATAAAACTGAGCGTCGCGGGCGCTGGGCCGGCGGCAGCTTCGCCAGCGCTTCGGCGACCGCCAGGATTGAAGCGCAGCCCGATGCGTTATCGACCGCTCCGTTGTAGATTGTGTCGCCAGTCTTATCCGGAGCGCCGATGCCCAGATGGTCCCAGTGCGCCGAATAAACGACATATTGATTGCGCAGTTGGGGATCGCGTCCGACCAAGATACCGGCGACGTTAGGAGCTTCAACTCTCTTCACTTCACTCTTCAAGTGGAGCGAACCTTTGAGGTTGAGTTTGACCGGCGTGAAGTCGCGCGACGCGGCACGCCTGCGCAGATCGTCAAGATCCTGGCCGGCAAGGTTCATCATGCGCCTTGCCGCATCGTCGGTCACCCACGATCGAAACTTCAGAAACGGAGTCGTGTCGCCTGCTCCACGAGCGATGTCGAAGCGCCATGAGCCATTCGACGTGCGCACAACACTCCAGGGATAGCCCGCCGACTCATCGGTGTGCAGCAGGATCACGCCGGCGGCGCCACGACGCGCAGCCTCTTCGTACTTGTAGGTCCAACGACCATAATAAGTGAGCGTCTTGCCGCCAAACAGATTCGGCTCTGGGGGCGTCGCCGGCGGATCGTTCACCATCATAACGAGAATCTTGTCACGGTAATCCGATGCGTCACCCTTATAATCGTTCCAGCGTTGTTCCGGCGCATTGATCCCGTAACCGACAAACACTAGATCGGCATCGACTTTGACCTCATCCGTCTGTGCTCCCGTGAAGGCTACGTAGTCATCGGCGAATTTGAAGTTCTCTTTTCCTTTGTTCGAAGAGGTGGTGAGCCTGGTATTTGGATCAGCCTTCACGCCAACAAGCGATACGGGCTGCAGGAAACTTCCATTCAATCCCGCGCCTTTGAGTCCCAATGCTTCGAGCTGCGCCGCGAGATAATTCGCAGCAAGCTCGCCTCCGCGTACTCCAGTGCCGCGTCCTTCAAGCAAGTTGTCCGCGAGGAACTTGATATGCGCGCGCAGCGAATTTTCGTCTATCGGACTGCGCGCGCCGCGGCGCTGTTGCGAGATGGCAATCAACGCAGTCGCAACGATCAGACAAATCGCAAACGAGCTTTTCACTACTCCATGATGCTTGAATGACATCGTATTAGCTCTCACTCCTCCCTGAGATTAGCCCAATCGACTTCCGTCAAGCCCTCCCTGACGGTCGGGCTTCTGCCTCACCTACTCTTTGCCTGTAATCAACGCCATTGCTTCCGCCCGTGTACGCGGGTCCTTGCGAAATCCGCCCAGCACCGCCGACGTTACTGTTTTCGCGCCAGACTTCCTTACGCCCCGCAGCGTCATGCACGTGTGCTCGGCTTCGATCACGACCATCACACCGAGCGGATTCAAGCCTTCATAGAGTGTGCTGGCGATGTCGGTTGTCAAACGCTCCTGCAATTGCAGCCGACGCGCAAACGTCTCGGCGATGCGCGCGATCTTGGAAAGTCCCAGGATGTTTCCATTACGGGGAATATAAGCAACGTGACACTTGCCCACAAAAGGCGCCAGGTGATGCTCGCACATCGAAGCGATGCTGATGTCTTTGACGATCACCATCTCGTCGTGCTTGTCGCCCGGCAAAGGCACAACGTGCACCTGCGGGTCCTCGTGCATGCCGGCCGTCAACTCCGCAAACATCTCCGCGGTACGCTGCGGGGTGTCCTTGAGACCGGGGCGATCGGGATCTTCGCCAATGCCTTCAAGAATCAATCGCACGCCGCGCGCAATTTTTTCGAGATCCACGGTGGTGCGCGATTCTTCAGTTAGCTCTTGAGATGCTTTCTCTTCTGAAAACTTCGTGGCCATTCTCTTCTCTCTTGGCAATCACGCCTGTGACGTATTCAGTTTTGCAATTGCGGTACGCGCGGCTTCTTCAACTGTTCGCAGCGGAACGCTTGCCACGCGTGCCGCCTCGCGGCATTGTTCGTATTCGGGCATCTGATTAACGATGCGGCCGCTCAGCTTCGCTACTTTAACATCAATTGGTCCATACGGCGTCTCAACGCGAACACTTTCACGCTGAAGAGCCCGGCGCTCTACCGAGTAACTGCGCAAGCCGAGCGTTGTAGTCTCGGCAAAAAGCATTTGCGACAGCTTCTCGCGGTCAGTGTCGCGACAAAGGATCGACAACAGAACTCCCGGCCGATTCTTTTTCATCTGGACTGGTGTGAAGTAACAATCCAGAGCGCCCAACTGCAATGTTCGCTCCATCACGTGACCGAAAATCTGCGGCGACATGTCGTCCACATTCGTCTCGATCATCCAGAGTGTTTCCGACGCAACATTCTGGGCGTCGTCGTCACCGATCAGTACGCGCAGGACATTCGGAAAACCTTTGTACTCGCGCGTGCCGGCGCCATAACCAGTACTTTCCAGTCTCAATTTAGGCAACGGGCCAAACTCCGAGCAGACCGTGGTGATGATCGCCGCACCCGTGGGTGTTACCAATTCACCTACGATGTCAGTCGAGTAAACAGGCGCGCCCTTGAGCAGTTCGGCCACGGCCGGCGGCGGCACCGGAAATCGTCCATGGCCCATCTCAACCGTGCCGCTTCCGACATGAAGCGGCGAACAAACAAACCGCTCGATGCCGAGCAATTCAAAACAGATCGCGGCGCCCACAACATCGACAATGGCGTCCAACGCGCCGACTTCATGGAAGTGAACGTGCTCAACCGGTTCGTTGTGCACTTTGGCTTCGGCATCAGCCAGCCGCGAAAAGATCTTCGCGGCTCGATCCTTCACCGTTTCATTCAGACGCGAGCCGTAGATGATCTTCAGAATGTCGCTCAGGTGACGATGCGTATGTTCGTGCGCCGTGTGTACGCGAGCATGGGTGGCGCTTATGCCTGAACGATCGACCGTCGCAAAGTCGATCTCGAAACCTTGAACACCGAGCAACGAGAGTTGCTCAGTCAAAGCACGCGGCTCGACGCTCGCGGCGACCATCGCGCCGAGGATCATGTCGCCGCTCGCGCCCGCAAAGCAGTCGAAATAGAGTGTCTTCATAAACTCTCGAACAAGGGCAACACGTCGCCGGCTCTTCCTTGAATCACTTCGTCACACAAATCAGATAGCGGCGTTGGCTCCGGATTGACTTCGCATACAAACGCACCAGCCGCCCTGGCAATCTCAGGAACAGCCGCGGCCGGATAGACAACAGCCGAAGTGCCGACGACGAAGCAAAGTTCGCATTCGCCCGCGCGTTCCGCCGCCAGCTCGAATGCCCCAGGCGGGAGCAGCTCACCAAACAAGACGACGTCAGGCCGCAAGGGATTACCACAATCAAGGCAATCATCCGGACGCGGCTCGCCATCCTGCGGGATAGAAAACTGCGTGTGGCAAGTAACACAACGCGCGCGCCAGATGCTTCCATGCAGCTCGATCACGTCGCGCGAGCCTGCTCGATGGTGCAAGCCGTCGATGTTCTGCGTTACCAGTGTGAACTGTTCAAATCGATTCTGCCACCGCGCTATCTCTCGGTGCGCCGGATTCGGTTGCAACTCCTTGAGCAGCTCGCGACGATAATCGAACCATTCCCAAACTGCCGGTAGATCTCGTTGGACCATTTGCGCCGAAGAGATGACGTCGAACGGCATCCCTTTCCAAACCGCGCTGTTGCCCCCGCCGCGAAACGTGGGCACGCCTGACTCGGCCGACACACCGGCCCCGGTTAGCACCAACACACGCCTCGCGCGCGCAAAGCGCCGGCGTAGCTCTTCAGAGATGATTGCCCTAGTCACGGTCTGCATTTGGTGCTGAAGGATGGATGGTAGCAGAGCCCAGCGGAAAGGTGTCAAGCATGAGCAACTTCGGGCATTAGCGCCGCCCTGAGTCGCTACGCTATACTGTCCGCTTTTGCAGGCAATAAGATTCGTCCGAATCATAGAAGGACCATCAAGAAGTGAGTCTGATCGAACTTCAAAACAGATTGAAAGATCGTATTCGGGCGGCAGCGCTCGATCGCTACGGCGTCGAACTGCAAGAGATAAGCGCCGAGACACCGCCGCGCTCGGAGTTAGGTGATCTGGCGTTTCCCGTCGCGTTCGAGCTGGCTAAGCTAATCAAGCAAGGCACGGGTGTGAAAATCGTGCCGCGCGTAATCGCCGAGCAACTGAAACCAGATCTGGAAGCGATTGAAGAAGTATCACGGGTGGAAGTTGCCGGCGCGGGATACGTCAACGTCTTTCTCGATCGCGCGAAGCTCCTGTCTCTCTTTGCCTCGAAGAGAACGTCAGAACAAGCCGCAGCCTCGACGGAAGACCGCGCGAAGTACATGGTCGAGCACACCAGCATCAATCCCAACAAGGCCGCGCATATCGGGCACGTGCGCAACGCAGTATTGGGCGACACGTTCGTGCGCGTCCTGCAGGCTGCGGGCGAGCGGGTCGAGGTGCAGAATTACATCGACAACACCGGCGTTCAGGTCGCTGATGTGGTCGTAGGCTTTATGCACATCGAGCATCTGACGCTCGACGAAATCAAGGCATTGGATCAGTCGCTTCCCGTCGATCGCTCGTTTGATTACTACTGCTGGGACCTCTACACGAAGGTTGGCCTGTATTATCGCGACGGCGATCCAAATGGTGAGCAGAATCCCGAGCGCCTGAAATTGCGCACCGATATTCTGCACGCGCTCGAGGAAGGAAACAACGCAATCGCCGAACTCGCTGACTACGTTGCCACACGCAATGTCCAGTGCATCCTCGACACGATGGAACGGCTCGGCATTCGTTACGACTTGTTGGCGCGCGAGTCAGAGATTCTGCATCTGCACTTTTGGGAGCGGGCGTTCGAGTTGATGAAACAGACCGGCGTTATTCGTTTTGAGAGCGAAGGACGCACCAAGGGCTGCTGGGTGATGCCTTTCGAATCGCATACAGGAACTGACGAGCACGAAGCCGACAAGATCATCGTGCGCTCAAACGGCACGGTCACCTACACGGGCAAAGACATCGCCTATCAACTGTGGAAGCTGGGCCGGCTCGGTCTTGACTTCAATTACAAACCATTTCGCGAATATCCGGACGGACACGCAACTTGGATAACGACGACTGAAAGCCAGCCACACAATGAAGAGCGTCCACACTTTGGTGGGGGCGTTACGGTTTACAACGTGATTGATTCGCGGCAGTCGTATCCCCAGGAGATCGTCGCGCGCGGAGTCGCCGCGATCGTGCCGGAAGTCGGCAAGGATGCGAGCGTTCATCTCGCCTACGAAATGGTGGCTTTGTCTCCTGCGGCTTGTGAGGAACTCGGTATTGAGTTGAGCGACGAAGATCGCGCGCGGCCGTTCATTGAGATGAGTGGCCGGAAAGGTCTGGGTGTCAAGGCGGACGATCTGATCGATCGACTTGAGACGGACGCGCTGCGCGAGGTCGAATCGCGCCACCCGGATCTGTCAGCGGCCGAGAAACGCGCGACCGCTCACGAGATTGCCGTCGGCGCGCTGCGTTATTTTCTTTTGAAGTTCACACGCAACTCGGTGATCGCCTTCGACTTTAAGGAGGCGCTGTCATTTGAAGGTGAGACGGGTCCATACTGCCAGTACGCCGCAGTGCGCGCGAACTCGATCTTTCGGAAACTTGAGAGCGAGGCACGCGTTGCCGCGGAAGAGTTGATCGAGAACACAGCAACGGATAATCAGTTGAAGTCAAAAGTGTCGCAGACTCTGGAAGGTGAGACGGGGACTGAAATATGGTCGCTCGTGATGCTCGCCGAAAGACTCGAAGAGGTCATCGCTCAATGTGCTGCGTCGGCCGAGCCAGCGAATCTGGCAAAGTATGCTTTCAATCTCGCACGCGCCTTCAATCTTTTTTACCATCGCCATCGCATCATCACCGAGGAGGATGCAACCAAACGCGCAGTTTTGATCGCTGCCGCAAACATCGCGCGTCGCCAATTGACCAAAGCGCTCGCCACGCTCGGCATTAGTGTTCCAGAGCGGATGTAAGCGACGGGAGCGCGGACATGCTGTCCGCGCTCCCGGGATGGCTGTACTTTTCCAGATTTCTGAGAGTATAAAAAGAACATGCTCATCGTAATGAAAGCCGACGCGACTGACCGTCAGATTGAAACCACCCTGCGCGTCATCGAAGAACTGGGATACAGAGCTCATCCAATGCCGGGCGCAACGCGCACCGCGATCGGCATCACCGGTAATCAAACTGCGGTCGATCCATCGCATTTCGAAAACCTGCCTGGCGTCGCCGAGGCAATCCGCGTCAGCAAACCCTACAAACTGATCACGTTAGATATTCGCCCGGAAAAGACTATTGTCCGCGTGGGCGACGCAACGATTGGCGGCGATGAACTGGCGATCATAGCCGGACCATGCGCAGTCGAAAGCCGCGCGCAGGCATTTGCGGTTGCGGAATCCGTACGCCGCAGCGGCGCGCGCTTCTTTCGCGGCGGCGCCTTCAAGCCGCGCACTTCGCCTTACGCGTTTCAGGGGCTCGGTGAGGAAGGCTTAAAGATCCTAGCTGACATTCGCGAGACTTACGGTTTGAAGATCGTTACGGAGGCGCTCGATGAAACCGGCGTCGACATGGTGGAGCGATACGGCGACGTGATCCAGATTGGCGCGCGCAACATGCAAAACTTCTCTTTGCTGCGACGAGCCGGCAAATCGCATCTGCCTGTGCTGCTCAAACGCGGTCTTTCGGCTACGCTTGACGAGTGGCTGCTGGCGGCAGAGTACATCATGTCGGAAGGCAATTATCAGATCGTCTTGTGCGAGCGCGGCATTCGCACCTTTGCGCAGCACACGCGCAACACGCTGGATCTCGCGGCGATTCCGGCGGTGCGTCGCATCTCTCACCTGCCGGTGATCGTCGATCCTTCGCATGGAACCGGAAAGAACTTCATGGTTACGCCGCTGGCGCGTGCTGGTGTGGCAGTCGGCGCGGATGGCTTGATCGTCGAGGTTCACGATCAACCCGATCACGCCCTATCGGACGGCGCGCAAGCGTTGACTCTCGATCAGTACGAGCAACTGGTGAGCGAGGTGCGAGCGATTCACGATGTGATTGTGCCGGCGGCAGTAAGCTAATTCTGGTATTCCTGTCAAAACTCGCCACTCAAAATCTGAGCCAGCTTCTTCGTGAAGGCCGAGCGTGGCATCACGCGGTCGTAACCAGCGTCTTCAGCCGCCTGTTGTAGCGCGGTTTCTACGTGCGAAAAAAAACCAATCAGTGTTACTGAGCGGAGATTGGCGTCGGCTTTAAGCTGGCGCGCGAGTTCCAGCGGCTGGCATTTCTGTGAGTGAAGGTCCACCACCACTACGGATGCTTCGTCTGCGCGCGCAGCTTCAATCGCCGCGCTGGCGCTTTTCGCAAACCGCACGTCGACACCTAGATGCTCCGCGACGGCGCGAATCTTAGCGGCGAAAAACATATCATCGACTGCGGCGATCACGTTGTGAGTCATCGAATAATATCCATCCAATTTTGTATTATCCGCGCTTTCGCGTAAATATAGTGAAGGATGGCGGCAATCGAGCAAACAACGATTCCCTATTTGGACGAGTCGGATAGGATCGAATTCGGGGATGCGATCTCGTCAGCCTCGACCCCTTCTGATCGCTCCAAACTGATTATCGCCTCCTACAACATCCGCTACGGCGCTGGCCGGTATTTGATCTCCAGCGGGCTGCTGCGTCGCGCGGGATTCAACCTGCCGCGCCGGCGAGCAGAAGTGATTGCTCAAAATATTGATACCGTCGCGCACGCATTCAACGATGGATTGCTGTTGCCGCCGGTGGACATTCTAGCACTGCAGGAGGCCGACAAGCAGACTGGCCGGGCCGGCGGCCATCACGTCGCGCGCGAGCTGGCAAGGAGACTCGACATGAACTGGGTGCACGTACCCGCTGGGATTCCGCGCGGAGAGCAGCCAAAGAAACGTCAGTGGTGGCTCAACTTTGAAGAACAGATCGCGCTTCACGACCCCGGCGATACGGGCGTCGCTTTGCTGAGTCGCCTTCCCCTCGAAAACGTCGCGCGAATCGATCTGCCGTGGCACGAATGCCCTTGGCGACCCAGGCTTGCTGTCGGCGCGACAGTCTCGCTCGGCCCAAATGAACTGCGTATCTTCAATGCGCACATCGATCCGCACGCTGCCGCCAATGGACAGCTCGATCAACTTGAAGCGATGCTCGCGCATGCCGAGATCTCCGCAGGACCGACGATCATGCTTGGTGACTTCAATACGCTGTCAAAAAAGAAGTGCAGCGAGACTCGTCACTTTCTGGAATCGCATGGCTATACAACGCCGTTGCCGACCGGCACGCCGACTTGGCGCGGAGCCGGCTTGCGTCTCCACGCCGACTGGATTTTTGTGCGCGACGTGAAGATCAACCGGTGGGGTGTTGCGCGTCCATTGAATGTCTCCGATCACTGGCCCATCTGGGCGGAAGTTGAATTGCTGTAGGGGCGGACCTGCGTGTCCGCCCAGGGCGCACACCTAGGTTCGCCCCTACAAACAGTGTCACACCAAAGAATAACCAGCCGCGATAATTCCCTGCTCCGCCGCGCGGGCGCGGTGCGCGACGGCAAGATGAAGGAGCTGATCTTCGTCGAGGGTTTGCGACTTTGTGAAGAGGCGTTGGCATCCGGGCTGAAGATCGACGCGGTAATCTTTTCAGAAGAGATCGCCCGCAAGGAAAGAGCCGCGGCGGTCTTGCGCGATCTCGGCCAGGTGTGCGACAGGTTGGCGAGCGTCAGCGAGAAATTACTCGCCTCGATCTCTTACACCAAAACTCCGCAAGGGATCGTCCTGCTCGCGTCTCGACCGCCTTGGGATCGAGCAACGTTTGAGAGTGTACAAACGGAAGCGCCGCTAATCGTGATCCTGCATGGCGTTAATAACCCCGTAAACGTCGGCGCGATCCTGCGGACCGCCGAAGCGGCGGGCGCTACGGGAGTAATCGCCACTGCGCACACCACGGATCCATTTTCGCCGAAGGCTTTGCGCGGCGCGATGGGTTCGGCGTTTCGTTTGCCTATCTGGACCGGAGCGACTTACGCGCAGGTTCTCGCTTGGTGCTCCGAGCGCAATATTGAAACTATATGCGCTGATGTTGAAGGTTCGACTCTGTACACCGAGATCGATTGGCAGGGGTCACGGGCGTTGATCGTCGGTCCCGAATCGACCGGGCTTACGCCCCAGGAAGTGTCTGCTACCGGCGCGGCCGTTAAGGTTCCAATGCAAGGAAGGGTGGAAAGTTTGAATGTTGCGGTGGCAACAGCAGTTGTTCTCTACGAGGCGGCAAGACAGAGAAAAGCATGCGCGTGAATCCGAAGAAGACGACTACGCGGGCTTCGAGTCAAGCTTATCGAGACGGTCTTCGAGACGCACTTGATCGGCACGGACTTTCACGATGTCGCGACTAAGCACATCAATCTTGCGTCCAACATCTGCAAGTCCCTCTTTGACCTCGAGAATCTCGGCCAGAGCTCGCTCCCAAATTGGTTTTGTTTCGAGCGCTCGCTTTTCGTTCTGAATCTCCAAGGCTCGAACGCGGCCGTCAATGTTCTCCAAGCGCGTGTCTACGGCGTCGAAGCGAGCGTCCATGGCGTCGAAGCGAGCGAAGACGCGCTCTTCAAAGGAACGATTATCGGTCATATCTCGTGTGTGCTCTTCGCTCATCGGAGCGATTATGAAGCTTCCAGTCAATTCCTTCAAGTATCAATCTAGAATAGCTTTGCTTCCAGGAAACGCGGGGCCCTGCCCTACAACCAAACTTCCGTTTCAGTTAGAATAGTCGCGAACCCAGACAAGGATCCTTACGCAGCCGATAGGGCTGCGCTTTTATCAGGGGCTCGTGGACGACCGATGAGCGAACCCTCCCCGGGCCGAACTCGTATTGTTACGTGAATGACTGAAGAACCAAAGCCCCCGCCAAAGAAGAAGCGCGAAGAGGCCCTGCCCGAACGCCTACTGCGGAAGGTGTTGGAAAACATGGGCGACGTGGTCGACCGAAAGTTTGGCCGCACCGTCGAGCCTAAGAGCGGGCTCACAACCTCGAAGCTGGTCGAACGGATGAAGCGCCTGATCGACGAGCGCGTGCGTAACGAAGGAGCAAGAGGGCGCATCGCCCCGCACCTGATGAAACTCAAGCTCGAATGGGGCACACACTCCGAAGCGCCGCCTGAGATACTGAAAGACCTGGAGCACGAGATTCTCGCCGAAGCAATCGATCACATCAACGATCAACGCTACCGCACGCTGGCGTCCGTGCGCGTCGAGACTGACGTCGACATCTTCACGACGGGCATCTCCGTGGATCCGACTTTCGGCGAGTTTGAAGAGGAACTGAGACAGCAAGACGAGGCGAAGCGCGCCGCCCATGCGGGAAAAGCTCCCGCAGCGCGGCCGACGGTGCCGGACGTGGACGTAATCGCGCGCGTGACTCTGCGCGCGGGAACCCGCAAGATTCCGCTCGTCTTCAAACCCGGTGGCAGCCGTCTGAATGTTGGGCGGGGTTCTGATAACGAACTCTGTTTGAACGACACGAGCGTCTCAAAGATCCACGCCGCCCTGGTGATGAACCAGCAAGGAACGCTGCTGGTCGCTGACACCGGATCCACCAACGGCACTCACATCAATGGACGGCGCATCGCCTACGGCGAGTCGCGGCCGATTGAGGATGGCGACGTGGTCGGCTTCGGGGATATTGAGGTTCGTTTCCGCAAAAGCGATTCCTGAAAATGTCACTCCTGCTTTTACTCCAATCACCGACACCCACACCTGTGGCCGCTCCAGTTCCGGAGAAGATGCCCGCCCTCTTCACGCTGATCTATGTCGGCGGATTCTTTCTGATAGCCCTTCTGTTATTTGTCTCGCTATTAAGAAACCGGTCGCGAGGCGCAGCGGGCACGGCAGTCGTACCTCAGGATCTTCCGAAAGCAGTAAAGCGCCGGCTCGGTTCGACTACAACTAACAGAGGCCTGCACGCTTTGCGCTGGTTGTTTGTGTCGCTGGCGATTGGCGTCTTCAGCTTTCACGTCTACTGGGCGCGCTATGCGGCGAGCAGCAACGAAAAGTTTCAAGAGCTAAGCTATAAAGATCTCCGCAACCGACGCCTTTCCGAGTCAACGTTGCGCGGCTGGATTCTCGACCGCAGTGGAAAACTGGATCGCGCGCTGGCGTTCTATCGCCGCGATCCCGCGGGCGACATCACGCGCGAATATTCGATGGACAGGGCGATGGCCCACATCCTGGGCTCCGATCGCGGCGATCCTGGTCTCGAGCGGGCAATGTTCGGAGCGCAAAGTGGGTTGCTGACGGAAGCGTTCCAGGTTGTCAAAGGCGAAAACGTCGAGCGCAAATCCAACAGCGATGTGCGACTGACTATTGATCGGGACCTACAACAGACGGCAGTGGATCAGTTGAAAGGAAAGCATGGTGCGATTGTAGTCTTGAATCCACAAACCGGCGAGGTGCTCGCGCTCTATAGCGAGCCTTCTTACAGCTTGAAAGAAGTTGAAGACGAAGCGACGTGGATCAAATTAGATAACGACAAAAAAGACAAGCCGCTCGTGAATCGCGCGATCAACGAATACTATGTGCCCGGCTCGACGTTCAAAACGCTGATGATGATCACGGCGTTTCGCAACGGTATGCAGAACATTCGCTTCAATACCAGCGGAGGATTTAGCCCTCAGGGCTGCGCCAAAACCATCACCGACGACAATGGGGCATGCGAAGCTTGCGGCGACATTGGCATAGATGCCGCTTATCAACATTCCAGCAACATTTACTTTTCCTACCTTGGAACGCAACTCGGCGGCGAAAAAATCAGAGACACGGCCAGGTTGCTGGGGCTGGGTGCTTACGACAGCACAGGCGGTGAAGGCCAGGGCCGGCGAGAACCGGAAATATGGAACGCCAGCACTGACGCGATCAAGCGCGCGATCGCTCCCACTGAAGCCTGGCTCAAGGCGGGCCCCCATTCCACTCGTTGCGAACTGATGTATGAAGGCTATGGCCAGGGTCTCGCGTCGCAGATGACGCCTTTCCAGATGGCTTTGATGGTTTCAGCGGCGGCCAATCTCGAAGGAAAACTAATGAAGCCGAAGATGGAATATGACCGTCCGCCGGAAGCCTTCAGCCAGGTACTAACGCGAGAACAAGGGCTCGAAGTGCGCCACATCATGAATCTGGTAACTGAGGGAGGAACGGGCGACAGGGCCATGGCGCCGGTGAAGGCTGCGGGGATCCGCAGCGGCGGCAAGACGGGAACAGCGCAGAAGCAGGTGCCACTTTATGATCCGAAAACTGGTGAACCGAAAACGCGGCTGGTCGTCGAACGCGATCGGAAAGGCAACATCATCGGGCAACATGAAGAAACCGTCTTTGCGGATAAGCTGCGCAGCGATGCGTGGTATTTGAGTTTTGCACCGCTGGATAAACCCGTGCTGGCGATGGCCGTTCTGGTTGAAGGTCCAGGCCCGGGTCAGAGTTTTTACGGCGGCACGCATGCCGCTCCCATCGCCGCTCAACTCATTCTGAAGGCAAAGGCCCTCGGATATTTCGGCGCGCCTTCAAACAATCAAACCGCGCAACAGGATAAGCGGCGACAGCCATCGCGACGGCAGCCAGCGAGTGAGCCGCGACCGTCACCGCCAGCCAACAGAAATTAAGTTGAGAAAGCGCAGAGGGTAAAGATCGTCAGCCATGAAGAACCGCGCATCATCACATCTTCTGATCATCCTGCTGATCGTGATCATTCAGATCGCGGGTTATGCAGCGATTCATCGCGCGGGGCTGCTGCGCGGTTACGAGACTTCGATCATTGGCGCAGTGCGCGATCTGTTCATGTATGTCCCCGTCATCATTCTCGTGCTCTGGTTGTCGCGAGTGATGAGATTCGCGGGCAACTGGACTCTCTTTACGACCGCCGTTCTCCTCTTCTCGATTGGCTTGCTGGTCCAGTATCGCCTCTATAGCGATCCTGAATACAATGCGCGGAACAAAGCCACGGCGCGGGCCGAAAAGACTGACGCCTTGCGCATCCGGTACATCATGGAGAACTACGATGCGCCGAAGAAACAGATGATGGGATTGCCGCCCACCCCAGCGCAACCGATCGCGCTCGACAGTTTGCCACGCAAGGAATCGACCTATACTTTATGGAACGCGCTCACCGCGACGTATACGTGGATTCCGATTATGTCTTTCATCGCCTTTGCCCTGGCCTATTCGTTTTGCGTGAACGATCGGTTTCTGCTGTTGCTGCAACGAAATAGTTTTTTGATCGTGCTGCTAACTTTGGTACCGCTAACCGTGGCCGTCGTCACGTCGAGCGCCGGAAAAGCCGCCGGCAACATGACACCGTGGGAGCCATCCAAGATTCCGTTTCTGGTTGGCTTCGCCGGCATACTCACGGCGCGATACAAGGATCTGGCGGAAACTTATTGGGGCATCCCGCGCGCGCGCGATGTGGTGCCGCTCGTCGCGATGGCCATGATGCCCTTCATTCCTTTCTTCGCTTTGAAGGATTTCGGCCAACTGCTGATTTTCAGTGGCGCTTACGCCACTCTCTATCTCGTGGCCGTGCGGCGTTGGCCGCAGCTTCTGCTTTCCGTCGGCTCAGTGATGATAGTGATTGCGATTCTCGTGGTGGGCGCGTTGCCGCGAGACGTTCAGGAGAAGGTCCCCCTGCTTCCAACCATTGCTCGTCCGATTGATTCTGTGCTTCCCGCTCGCATTCAACAGCGCTTCCACTTGTGGCTTGACGGTTTCGATCCGCCTTCGCCGGAAGTTTCCTGGTGGAAGAAAGATTATCAGGACGCGCTGAACAAAGATCCGCGACTGAAAGAACTTGCCGATCAGAGTCCGGCGATGCAAAAGACCGTCAACGTGGACATCTGGTTCGACAAGCTCGCCTTCCAGCCGGCGCAGGCCGTGTTTGGCATATCCTCCGGACGCACGACGGGTCGCGGGCTTGGGCTCGGCTTTCCCGAGGTTGTTCACATCGCCGACTCCGATTATGTTTACGCGGCGATTGCCGAAGAGATGGGCCTTGCCGGCGGAGCGGTCGTGATTCTCGCAATCATTCTACTGATCAGCGGCGGCGTTCGCACTTCGTTGGATGCGCGTGATATGTTTACGAAGCTCTGCGCGGCCGGCTTGACGGCGTTCTTCGGCTTTCAAGATCGATACCGTGCGCTGCCCGGAGACTACAGGCAAGCGTCGACCAACATCAATTGCGGCATCCTTCCTTGTCTGAACGGCGACGGCAATGGTCGCATCG
>JBGQJU010000122.1:0-14989 GCA_041499185.1 Pyrinomonadaceae bacterium
GACCAGGCTATCCAGCAAGCCCGCAAGGCGCTTGAACTAGACCGGGACCTCGCAGTGGCGCGCTATTTTCTGGGAGCGGCTTACCTGGAGAAGGGGCAATCTGAGCAAGCCATCACCGAGTTGGAAAAAAACCGTAGTCGCGCTGTTGCATTAGGCCTTCTCGGCTACGCTTACGCCGTAGTTGGTCGCAAAGCTGAGGCACGCAAGACGCTCGCCGAGTTGCAGGCTATTTCTGGACAGCGATATATCTCGCCTTATGAAATCGCGCGCATCTATGTCGGTCTGGGCGAGAAAGAACGATCCTTTGAATGGCTGGAAAAAGCCTATCAAGGCAGATCTGACTATCTGACCAGGCTACAAGTTGATCCAACCTTCGATAGCTTGCGTTCCGACCCGCGGTTCGCCGCCCTCGTGCGGCGCGTTGGACTGCCGCAGTGAAAGAACTGTCATGACAATCGCCACCGGCACACGTCTAGGCCCTTATGAAATCCGCTCGCAGCTTGGGGCGGGCGGGATGGGCGAGGTGTATCTCGCGCAAGATACGAAACTGGATCGCAAAGTCGCGTTGAAGATTTTGCCTGCCGATGTTGCTGCCAATCAGGATCGCATGCTGCGCTTTGTTCAAGAGGCACAAGCCGCGGCGGAGCTCAATCATCCGTACACGCTATATCTACGAGATATGCCAGCACGACGACACGCACTTAATCGCGGTGGTGTCTATTGGATTGTACACACTACGTGAACGCGCTTATGGCAGGCAAACTGATCTGAGAAGGCTCTTGCGCTACTTATGTCACTTGCGAGTGGCAAGATCTTCAGATAGAAGGAGGAAATCATGCGTGAACCTATCAGGATGTTTTGGTTGTTTCCGGTCTTGGTGTTGATAGCTGCGGCGCCCGTGAAGGCCCAAACGCCGCCCAGTGTGTTTACGGCGATCAAGGCCGGCCGGCTTATCGATCCGGAGACCGGGACGGCGGCCACCGACCAGGTAATCATTATTGAGGGCGAGAAGATCAAGGCGGTTGGCGCCAACCTCGCGATACCCAACGGGGCGACTGTCATCGATCTATCTAAGCTCACGGTACTGCCCGGTCTCGTCGATGCACATACTCACATGGCGCTGACGTACAAAGAGCAGCCGGAAAACAATTACTACTACCTTACCTACGTCATGGAATCTACTCCGCTGCGCGCGATTGAAGCCGCGTCCAACGGCATTCAGCTACTCAATTCGGGCTTCACCGTTGTTCGTGACGTGGGAAACAATGCGCTCTACGCAGACACGGCGCTGCGGCAAGCGATCGAGCAAGGCTGGCTGCCGGGACCGACCGTGATCCCGTCGGGACCGATCATCGGCAGCACTGGCGGACAACTCTGGCCCACTCCGGAAATGTACAAGCAGCACAACATCGTCTTTCCGGAATACATCGACGCTGACAGTCCCGAAGAGATCGTCAAAGCAATCCGTCAGAATATGTTGTTCGGCGCCAGGACCATCAAGCTGTGCATTGACTGCAAGCCCTGGGGCTATTCTGTTGATGACATCAAGCTGGCGATAAGCGAGGCCGCCAAAGGAGGCTGCAAAGTTGAGGGGCACGTGCAGACCCCCGAGGGCGCGCAGCGAGCGATTGACGCGGGCATCTACATCATCGCGCACGGCAATGCGCTGACACCCGAACACCACCGTCAAATGGCTGAGAAAGGGATCTTCCGCGCCGGCACGGATACGCCATTCACGAAATACCGTGGCAGCGAAGCGGCCTTCAAACAAACGGTCGCCAAGCTGCGTGACGCCTGGGAAAAGAAAGTGCCGCTGACATTCTCGACTGACTTCGATTACTGGAACGAGCGGATGAAGGATGACAAAACGGGCGAGTGGCTGACCCGTGGGGAAATGACAATTGCTTTCTTGCAAACCTGGAAGGCCGCCAACATCCCCCCGGCTGACATCCTGCGCGCGATTACTGTAAACGGCTACAAGGCGGCCGACGTAATCAAAGAGCGCGGGCCGATCGAACCCGGATTCTTCGCCGATCTGATCGCAGTTTCAGGCGATCCGCTCACAGACATCGACGCGCTGCGTAACGTGCAGTTCGTGATGAAGAACGGCATGGTGTTCAAGAAAGATGGTGTGATGACGCCCGAGAAGTTTTTCCACCCGGGGCCAGTGCGGACGCCAAGCGGAAGGTGGACTCGCTAATGGCGTTGAAGTTTGGTTAGATCCGCTGCGGAGCTTCGGCTTCCCGCAGTGATTTGAAGACAGAAAACCGCGATGGCTATTGCTGCCGGTACAAAACTCGGCCGCTACGAAATCCGCTCGCAACTCGGCGCGGGCGGGATGGGCGAGGTGTATCGCGCGCGCGACGAGAAGCTGAATCGCGACGTGGCAATCAAAGTTCTGCCCGCAGCTCTCTCACAAGATGGAGATCGACTTCGGCGATTTGAACAGGAGGCACAGGCCGCCGGCGCATTGAATCATCCCAACATTCTTGCCGTCTATGACGTCGGCACGCACGATGGCGCGCCCTATGTTGTGTCTGAGTTGCTCGAAGGTTACTCCCTGAAGGAGCGTCTCGGTGACGGGCCGTTAGCACAACGCAAGACGATCGACTACGCGGTACAGGTTGCACACGGTCTCGCCGCCGCGCACGAAAAGGGTATTGTCCATCGCGATCTCAAACCTGACAATCTCTTCGTCACCAAAGACGATCGCATAAAGATCCTCGACTTCGGTCTGGCAAAGCTAGTTGAGCGGGTCAGTGAAGGTGCGGCCCAAACGGACATCGCGACGCGAAAAGTTCAGACCGATCCCGGCACGGTGATGGGCACAGTCGGCTACATGTCACCCGAGCAGGTGCGTGGCCGCGCGGTGGACCATCGTTCGGATATCTTTTCGTTTGGCGCGGTCCTCTACGAAATGCTCTGTGGCCGGCGCGCGTTTCACGGCGACTCCGCAGTAGAAACGCTTAACGCAATTCTGAAGGAAGAGCCACCGGAACTCACCAAGACAAATCCCAACATCGCACCGGCGCTGGAGCGAGTGATTTGGCACTGTCTGGAGAAGAGTCCCGAGCGACGGTTTCAGTCAGCAACGGACGTGGCTTTCGCGCTCGAATCTCTCACGGGTGTTTCCAGCTCGGGCTCAACTCAAGCAACCGTCATCGCCGCGCCGTCGCGAACGAAGAATCGGGAACGTCTGCTTTGGATTGCCGTCACGGCTCTGCTCTTCTTCACGGCGTTGGCGTTCGCTTATTTCTCTCGGTCGCAACCGACCACACACGCCGTGCGTCTCGCATTCGCGACGCCAGAGAAAGCGACTCTTCCCGGAGAAATTACAGTCTCGCCCGACGGCCTGCGCGTAGCCTTCACCGCCAACAATGCGGAGGGAAAGCGGCTTCTGTGGGTTCGTTCTCTCGACTCACTCAATGCACAGCCATTGCCCGGTACTGAAGGAGCAAAGACTCCTTTCTGGTCGCCGGACAGCCGCTTTATTGGGTTCTTCGCCGGTGGAAAGCTCAACAAGATTGACGCCTCGGGCGGCCGCCCGCAGACGTTGTGCGATGCTCCGGAGCCCGGCGGAGCGTGGAACCGCGACGGTGTGATTATCTTTAGCGGCGGTGTCAGCAACGGATTCTTTCGTATCTCAGCCAGCGGTGGCTCGCCGACTCCGGCAACAAAGTTGGGTCCCAAAGAGGAGGCGCATCGCTGGCCTTACTTTCTCCCGGACGGCCGGCACTTCGTTTTTCTGGGCGATGCCCAGCGAACAGAAGACCACCATCTCAGGGTCGGCTCGCTTGATTCGCCGGATAGCCAAATCCTGTTGAATGCCGTCTCCAGAGTGGCGTATGCGGCCGGTTACCTGTTGTTCGTTCGGCAAGGCACGCTTGTCGCACAGCCGTTCGATGCGAATAATTTGAAACTGTCGGGCGAGCCCGTCACTATCGCCGAGCACGTCGCCGACCTGGGCAATGATCACGAGTTCGACTTTTCGGTCTCGGATAACGGCGTGCTGGCTTATCAGATCGGTAATCCAAACTCTCAACTAACCTGGTTTGATCGCACCGGAAAAGAAATAGGGACGGTCGGTGAGCCGGCCAACTATGTTCATGTCGCACTCTCTCCAGATGAACGGCGCGCGGCAGTCGAACTCCTCGACGCCGATGGGAGAAACGGCGACGTCTGGTTGTTCGATCTCTCTCGCGGCACTCCCTCGCGGTTGACGTTTGACCCACAGTGGGACTCTTCGCCGCTTTGGTCGCCCGATGGCACCCGCATTTTGTTCTGCTCGAATCGCAGCGCCGGCGGCCAGGTCAATCTTTACGAAAAGGCCGCGAACGGCGCAGGCGAAGATCATTTGCTCTTGCAGTCGGACGGAGCGAAATACGCGTTAGGCTTGTCGAAAGACGGGCAGTTGATCCTTTACGACAATTTTGATCTCAAAACAAAAGAAGGCATCTGGATCTTACCCCTAACCGGCGATCGCCAGCCGAAGCCGTATCTGCAAACGACGGACTTCGATCAGGCGCAAGGTCGGTTATCACCAGATGGGCGGTGGGTCGCATATAGCTCAAATGAGTCGGGACGGTGGGAGATCTATGTCCAATCTTTTCCTTCATCGAGCGACAAGCATCAGATCTCCTCGGGTGGCGGCGGGTGGCCCCTTTGGCGCAACGACGGCAAAGAACTTTTCTACATTTCCAACGACAACAAACTGATGGCGGTCGACATCAAGGCCGGCAACAGATTAGAAAGCGGCGTTCCTAAAGCGCTTTTCCCCATGCATGTCAACCTCAGCATCATTAGCGGATACAGTTTAAGTTATGCCGTCACGGCTGACGGTCAGCGCTTTCTCATCAACACGCTGGTTGAAGGAAACAATCCGGCGCCAATGACAATTGTGCTCAACTGGACGGCGGATTTGAGGCGATGACTCTAGCGTCAGGTACAAAACCCGGCCGTTACGAAATCCGCTCGCAACTTGGCGCGGGCGGAATGCGTGAGGATTACGCATAAGAGGCGAAGTTGGATCTGGAACAGGAGAAAAGAATGAATCGAATTCGTAAACCATTGGTCATCTTGCTTGTGTTGCTGCTGAGCGCCCTGGCTGCACACACGCAGCAACCAGCGAAGCAGACCGAGCCTAGCCTGCTCACTCTCGAAAGCGTTTTCACTTATCGCGCTCAGACGCTCGACGCGCTTCAGTGGCAGGAGGACGGCAGCGGCTACCTTGTGCTGGAGCCGGCGCCCGGCAAAGAGAACGCGGTGAATATTGTTCGCTATGACGCGGCCAGCGGCGAGAAGACTATCCTCGTGCCGGCCGAAAAGCTTCTTCCCACGGGCGCCTCTTCACCGTTGGTGGTCGAGCATTTCGACCTCAGCGCCGACGCGCAAAAGCTTTTGCTCTTCACTAACACGGCGCGTGTCTGGCGCAGCAACACGCGCGGCGATTATTGGGTATTCGATCTGAAAAGCGGGAAGCTGCAAAAGCTCGGAGGCAGCGAAGCGAAACCATCGACGTTAATGTTTGCAAAGTTTTCTCCGGACGGAACGCGCGTCGGTTATGTGCGCGGAAACAATATCTATGTGGAAAGCCTCGCGGACGGTAGCGTCACTCCGGTAACTACCGATGGGACCTTCCATGTAATCAACGGAACGTTCGACTGGGTTTACGAAGAGGAACTTCTTTGTCGCGATGGCTGGCGCTGGAGTCCAGATGGTGAGCACATCGCGTACTGGCAACTCAACTCTGACGGCGTGAAGGAATTTCAGCTCATCAACGACACAGCCGGGCTCTACCCGGTCATCACTTCGTTTCCATACCCGAAAGCCGGTGAAACAAATTCCTCCGCACGCGTCGGCGTCATCAGCTCAAGAGGTGGGCCAACGCAGTGGTTCGATATTCCGGGCGACCCTCGCAACAATTACCTGCCGCGGATGGAGTGGGCCGCGAATTCCTCAGAGGTTGTCATTCAGCAACTCAACCGGCTGCAAAACACTGACGGCGTCATGCTGGGAGATATTCGCTCGGGCAAAGTACGCACGATCCTGACCGAAAAAGATGACGCCTGGGTTGATATCGGCTTCGGTGAGCTCGATTGGGACAAGCACGGAGTGACGCGCGGAGACGTTGAATGGATCGATGGCGGCAAAAGATTTTTGTGGGCCAGCGAGCGCGACGGCTGGCGTCATATTTATTCGATATCACGGGATGGAAAAGACGTTCGAAACATTACGCCTGGAGATTTTGACGTGATCGAGGTTGAGAGAGTGGATGCCGCCGGTGGTTGGCTCTATTTTGATGCCTCGCCCGATAACGCCACGCAGAAGTACCTGTTTCGCATTCGGCTTAATGGGGATGGCAAAGCCGAAAAGTTGTCTCCAGCCAGTGAACCGGGAACGCATCGCTACAGTTTTCCGTCTAGAGGCAATTTCGCGATTCACACCTTTGCTACTTTCGCTAAACCGCCGGTAACTGAAGTTGTTCGCCTGCCGCAGCACACGAAGGTCCGAACGCTCATCGACAATCACGACCTTCAGGAACGGCTGGGCAAACTAAAACAAACGCCGGCGGAATTCTTCCGTGTCGACATTGGCGAAGGCGTACAGCTTGACGGCTGGATGATTAAGCCGCCTGATTTTGATCCCAACAAGCATTACGCCGTTTTGTTTTATGTTTATGGCGAACCGGCGGCCCAGACCGTTCTTGACGACTGGGGCGGAGGAACATCGATGTGGCACCGGATGCTGGCACAGCAAGGCTACATCGTCATCAGTGTAGACAATCGCGGCACGCCGGCGCCGCGCGGCAGGTCGTGGCGCAAGTCGATCTATCGCAAAATGGGTTTGCTTAATTCTCAGGATCAGGCAAACGCCGTCAAGGCTGTCAGCAAATGGCCGTTCGTTGATGCGTCGCGCCTCGGTGTTTGGGGCTGGAGCGGCGGAGGTTCGTCAAGTCTCAATGCGATCTTTCGTTATCCGGATCTCTATCGCATGGCCATGGCCGTCGCGCCGGTTCCTGACATTCGTTATTACGACACGATTTACCAGGAGCGTTATTGCGGGCTGCCGCAAGATCGCCCAGATGAATACAAGCAAAGCTCGCCTATCACGTTTGCCGGTCAGTTGCAGGGCCAACTCTTGATTGTCCACGGCACGGGCGACGACAACGTTCATTACCAGGGCACCGAAGCTCTAATCAACGCTCTGGTCGCGGCGAACAAGTCTTTTACGATGATGTCGTATCCAAATCGCTCGCATGGGATCTATGAAGGCGCTGGAACCAGACGCCATCTGTTTGCGCTGCTGACCCGCTTCCTCAACGAAAAACTACCTCCCGGGCCGCGGGCTGAGTAATATAACTATGCGCAGCTCGCAGTGACTGAGGCGATAATCGCCACGAATAGTATTCATTTTGGCGCAGTAGGATAGAAAGGCATTGACGGCTCTACCGGCAGGCACAAAATTCGGCCGCTACGAAATCCGCTCAAAGATTGGCGAGGGTGGAATGGGCGAGGTGTATCTGGCGCTTGATACGGAGCTGGATCGAACAGTGGCGATCAAGATTCTTCCGGAGCACTTGGCGTCGGACCAGCAGCGCTTGCAGCGCTTCATTCAGGAAGCAAAAGCAGCTTCGGCTTTGAATCACCCGCACATCCTCACCATCTATGAAATCGGCACGACTGAAACTTCGCGTTTCATCGCGACTGAGTTTATCGAGGGCGAGACGCTGCGCCGGCGCATCAATGCGGGCATGAAGTTAGTTGAGATGCTCGACATTTCGATTCAGGCGGCCGGTGCGCTCGCGGCCGCGCACGCAGCAGGAATCATTCATCGCGACATCAAGCCCGAGAACGTCATGGTCAGGCCCGACGGCTATATTAAGCTGCTCGACTTTGGCCTCGCCAAGCTGACCGAGCCGCAGGGTTCTACAACCGACACCGAAGCTCCCACAAGAGCGATGGTCAACACCGGCGCCGGCACAGTGATGGGCACCGCGAATTACATGTCGCCGGAACAGGCGAAAGGCACAAGCGTCGATGCGCGGACGGATTTGTGGAGCCTGGGCGCTTTGCTGTACGAAATGGTGACGGGACACTTGCCGTTCGCCGGCGAGACTCCGACCGAGACTATTTCTCTGATTCTGCAAAGAGAGCCGGCGCCGCTGACGCGCTACAGCCACGAAGTGCCTTCCGAACTGGAGCGCATAGTCACGAAAGCGCTGACAAAAGATCGTGAAGAGCGGTACCAGACGGCGAAAGACCTGCTCATCGATCTGCGCAACTTGAAAAAGAAACTTGAGGTTGACGCTGAGATTGATCGCACAGCGCCGCCGGAGCTACGCAGCGCAACCTCAACGAGCGGCGGCCAGGCCCCGCCGGCGACGGAATCTGGATCCACGCCCTCAACCGCTCAAGCGAGCGCCACACATGCTGCTTCCAGTGCCGAGTACATTGTCTCCGGAATCAAACAGCACAAACTCGCCGCGGTCATTGCCGTCATCGTGCTTGTGCTTGGCGCCGTCGGTCTCGCCTTTTATCTGCACGCGCGCAACACCGAAGCCGCCATTGAGTCAATCGCCGTTCTGCCTTTCCAGAACAGAAGCACTGAATCTGACACTGAATATCTTTCCGATGGCTTAGCGGAATCGCTCATTTATCGCCTTTCGCAATTACCCAAGTTGAAAGTGAGCCCCACCAGTTCCGTCTCTCACTACAAGGGCAAGGAGATAGACCCCGTCAAGGTCGGCCAGGAACTTGGCGTGAACGCCGTACTGTCGGGAAGGATCGTCCAACGCGGTGACAACCTGACAATTAGCGCCGAACTGGTGGACGTGCGTTACAACAAGTTGCTCTGGGGCGAGCAGTACGACCGCAAGATGTCCGACTTGCTCCAGACGCAGCGCGAGATTGCGCACGAGATTGTCGAGAAACTGAAGCTCAAAGTTTCAGGCGAAGAGAAAGGGCTTGCCAAGCACTACACCGAAAGCAACGAGGCGTATCAGCTTTATTTAAGGGGCCGGTTTTATTGGAACAAGCGGAGCGAGGAGGGGATGCAGAAGTCCCTCGAGTATTTTCAGCAGGCGATAGAAAGAGATCCTAACTTCGCGCTGGCTTACAGCGGTCTGGCTGACACTTACGATCTTCTGGGGGCCTCGGACGCGAGCGGAGGCATGCCGCCAAATGAGGCGATGCCAAAAGCCAAGGCCGCCGCGCTCAAGGCTCTCGAAATCGATGACACGCTCGCCGAAGCTCACGTTTCGCTGGCCCATGTCAAATATTATTACGACTGTGACTGGGCGGCTGCCGAGCGCGAATATAAACGGGCCATTGAACTCAATCCCAACTATCCGACCGCTCACCAATGGTACGCCGTCTATTTAATGTCCGCCGGGCGGTTCGACGAGGCTCTGGCACAGAATAGACGGGCGCAAGAGCTGGACCCGCTCTCGCTCCCTATCAACATGACTCTGGGGTGGGTTCTCCTTAATGCGCGCCAATACGATCAGAGCGTCGAGCAATTACGCAAGACCTTGGAAATGGATCCGAACTTTATTCTCACGCATCATCGGCTCGGGCTCGTTTACGAACAAAAAGGGAAGTATGACGAAGCCATCGCCGAGTTCAGGCAAGTTCTCAATCTGTCAGCAGGGAAACCGCTGGGAATCGCGGCGCTGGCACATGCGTACGCATTGTCCGGGAAACGAGCGGAAGCGCAAAGAACTCTGGCTGAGTTGCAGGAAATATCGAAGCGGCGTTACGTTTCGCCCGCTTCGATCGCGCTAATATACGCCGCCCTCGGCGATAAAGATCAGGCCTTCGCCTGGCTTGAGAAGGCAGACAAAGAGCGTGACGCCAATCTGGCGCGTCTGACGGTGGATCCAAGATTCGACAGTCTGCGCTCAGATCCACGCTTCGTCGATCTCGAGCGGCGCATCGGTATCCCGTCGCCGTGACCCAAATCATGACTCTTTCCTTCGGTACACGACTTGGCCGGTACGAAATCCGCTCGAAGTTAGGCGCAGGCGGGATGGGTGAGGTCTATCTGGCAGAAGATACGAAACTGAATCGTAAGGTTGCGATCAAGTTTCTGCCAACTGATTCACTCGCCAGCGAGCAGGCCAATAGACGACTCCTCCGCGAAGCGCGCGCAGCGGCGACCCTCGATCACCCAAACATCTGCGCCATTCACGAGGTCAGTGAAGAAGAGGGGCGCAGTTTCATCGTCATGCAGTACGTCGACGGCGAAACGCTCGATATGCGAATGAAGCGAAAGCCTCTCGACATGTCCGAGTCGCTTTCAATCGCCGCTCAGGTCGCCGATGCATTAGCAGAAGCTCATGCGCATGGAATTATTCATCGAGATATCAAGCCGTCAAACATCATCATCACTCCGCGCGGACAGGCGAAGGTCATGGACTTCGGGCTGGCGAAAGTTGTTGTCAGCGAGGTTGGGGGCGAGGCAGAGACGCAAAGTTTACTTACGGCGCCCGGCGCCGTTGTGGGAACGGTGCCCTACATGTCGCCCGAACAAGTGAAAGGCGCGCCGGTTGACGCGCGCAGCGACATCTTCAGCTTCGGCGTTACGCTCTACGAAATGGTTGCCGGTCGCCAGCCCTTTGCGCGCCAAACGCCGGCTGAAACGATGGCCGCGATTTTGAGGGATGAACCGCCAGAACTGGCTCAGTCAGGAATTGACAGCCCTCACGAACTGGACCAGTTGATCAGGCACTGCCTGGCGAAGAATCCAGCTGAGCGGTTCCAGTCGGCGCGCGATCTAGCCCTTACTCTCAGAGCGATGTCGACCAGCGCGACGCGCTCGACATCTATTCCCGCACGCCCAACGCGGCGGATTCATCCTCTCGTGTGGGTCGGGCTGGCGCTCTTCGTGAGCTTACTGGCAATAGCCTGGTGGCAGCCCTGGCGACGGACGCCAGCCGGACAGTCCCAGCAGCGATTGATCTCTTCGTTCCCCGGTGGGCATCGAGAGGCCAGCTTTTCTCCAGACGGCAGCCTGATTACTTTCATCAATGACTCGGGCGGCGTGCCGCAAGTCTGGGTTAAGAACCTGGCGCAAGGCGATCCGATTCAAATTACGACGGGAGAGATTCCAGCGCACCGTCCGCGCTGGTCGCCCAAAAATGATCAGATTGTCTTTTCTCGCGCGGGCAGCATTTGGTCAGTGCCGCCGCTCGGCGGGACCGCGCGCAAAGTGATCGAAGGCGGCTCCAATCCCAACTGGTCCTGGGATGGCGGTCGCTTGGTCTACGAGAAGGATGAGCAGATTTGGACGGCCAAGGCCGAGGGCAGCGACCAGCGAAAAGTGGAAGGCGTCCCAACGCCCGATATCTTGTTGGCTGATCGCATGCCTGCGTTCTCACCCGATGGTTCTCTGATTGCTTTTTTCCAATGCACGAAAGGCCCGATTGGCGACGTCTGGGTCATGCCTTCGACGGGCGGTCAGCCGCGGCAATTGACTTTCGATGATCACTTCGGTGGCACCCCGGTGTGGACTCCAGATGGCCGGTTCATTGTTTTCTCTTCCCTGCGTGCTGGAAGCCGGACGCTGTGGAAGGTGGCGGCGTCAGGCGGCAGTCCGGAACCCGTGTTGGTGAGCGCAGGTGAAGATACAGACCCGGAGCTTTCCCGCGATGGCACGAAACTAATCTATACAAACACGCGGAATAGTTTCATTCTCACGCTCTGGAATCCGGTCACTCATCAGACGCGGGAGCTGATGGAAGCCAGATACGACATCACGGATCCTTCATTCTCTCCGCAGGCAGACAAGATTTCATTCTTTGTTGTCGAGAATGATGGTGACATACAGGTCCACACAATTAACCTGGAAGGCGGCAACTCGATCCAGGTCACGCGCGCCAAGGGAGAAAGGAATATTCATCCGCGCTGGTCTCCGGATGGTTTGTGGCTGTATTTCTACCAGATCCGCCCGACCTTTTCGTTCCGCAAAATCTCGGTGAGTGGGGGACAAAGTTCCGAGATTGCCGCGGGTTGGGCCTGGGGGACTCACAGTGCCGCGGAAGTGGACCCCCAGGGCAAATTGATTGCCTATGTAAGGCAAGAGAAAGATCGCCCTCCGGTGACCATGATCCGGGAGATTGCAACCGGTAAGGAGACTGTCTTTAAGTCTTCGTTCATGGAGCGGCAGTGGTCAAAAGACGGGAAGGCGATACTCGGCATTGAGCTGGCGCCCAGCGACTCTACCACGATCAGAGAGATTTCGATCTGCTCGGTCGAGACGAGAGCGTGCCGGCAACTGACGCGGGGCCGCAGTGCCCAATGGTCCAGTGATGACTCACGTGTCTACTTCTTGCGTGATGGGAAATCGGGACAGGAGAAAGAGCTGTGGGCTATCTCATCCGCGGGTGGAGAGGAAAAACAGCTCGGTGTTTTGCGGTTTCATCCCATCGGCACTTTTTATGATGTTTCGCCCAAAGGCGAGATCGTGTATGTGCGGTTCAATCCGGGTAAGCCGGAGTTGTGGCTCACGGATTTTCCCCGCCCCTGAAGGGACGAGCCTTCCCTAACGGTCGGGCTTCTGCCTCACATTCAGCGACAAACTGAAGTTTGTCGGACATTTGCTACGAAATCCGCTCGCAACTCGGCGCGGGCGGCGTGTCTCCCGGAAGACTGGCGGTATGTCTGGCGACTATCTGCCAATGGCCATTGCGCTTCAGCCACACGTTCGTGATGCATAATTGGCGCTTGATCTCCGTTCCTTCGAACTTTGCTTCGGCCGTCATACGGTAGCTCGTCACCGCCGTGTCGCCGTAAGCCCGCACCTTTAGATCGTTCTTGTCGTATTTTTCGATCTTGGCTTTATCGGCGGCCTGGCGCACTTCTGTCATCACCGCCGGTTTGTCAACGCAAAGACCTATCGGGGCCGTCACCATGATGTCATCGGCGTAGATGCGATCAAGCGCCTCGACATCCAGCCGCATCTCGGTCTGCGTGAGTTCTTCTTCCAGCGTTAGTATCTCTTTTTCGACTTCGTTCATCGGTTCATCTCCTTTTCATTTGGTCCGTCGCCACTGGAACCAGTGCCGAAAGACCTTTCGCTGTTCAGCCGCGTAGCGGCGCAATGTTTATAGCCTGGCACGCACCGAAACGATTGACAGCTCCACTGGGAGCGCAATGTTCTCTGTCGCCCATAAATGGGCTCAGGAGACTTAAGAGGGCTCTCGTCTCTATAAACATTTCGTGCCTACGGCACTGTTGGCTCGAAACCTGTTGCTCCATCACAGGTCTTTCAATAGAATCGCCGTGACTTTCATGGATTTGCTCTTGTCCCACTACTGCGGCCACGGGTGAAGCAAAAGATAAGGTCTGAACGACGAAAAGTCCTTCGAGAGTGCGGAAAAGTTTCGGAAAGAGTCCGGTAAAGACGATAAGCTGGAATGTTCTGGCAAACGAAAACGTCTTACGAGTTTGGTCCTTTTCGCGTGGACGCGCGCGAGCGGCGGCTGCTGCGCGACGGGGAACTCGTGCCGCTGACTCCAAAAGTCTTCGACATCCTTCTCGTCTTGGTGCAAAACAGCGGGCACATTCTCAGCAAAGACGAGGTGATGAAACTCGTCTGGCCCAATACAACCGTCGAAGAAGGAAACCTTGCGCGAAACGTCTCGACGTTGAGA
The DNA here is from genome assembly GCA_041499185.1 of Pyrinomonadaceae bacterium. Classification (GTDB taxonomy): domain Bacteria; phylum Acidobacteriota; class Blastocatellia; order Pyrinomonadales; family Pyrinomonadaceae; genus JAOAPY01. The sequence goes on from JBGQJU010000122.1 coordinate 13,652, forward strand.
AAGGCGCTGGGCGAAAGCCCAACCAACCACCAGTACGTTGAAACCGTTCCCTGGCGCGGCTATCGCTTTGTGGCAAACGTCCATGCGGTGCGCGACGAACCCGTCCGGCCAGCAATCGATTCGATCGCCGTCTTGCCTTTCGTGAATGTCGCGGGCGACCCCAGTCTGGAATACCTCTCGGACGGAATTGCAGAGAGTCTCGTCAATAACTTGTCCCAGTTACCACATCTGAGAGTCACGTCGCGCAACTCTGCTTTTCGCTATAGAGGTCGCGATACGGACGCGCAAAAGGTAGGGCGCGAATTGAATGTGCAGGCGGTAGTCATGGGCCGCGTGGCCGATCGCGAGGGCCTGTTGTCGATCAGCGTTGAGCTTGTCGATGCGCGCGATGACGGTCACCTCTGGGGCGCGCAGTACATTCGGCAGTCGGAGGACATCTTGACGATGCAGGAGACTATTGCAAATGAAATCACTGAGAAGCTGCGGCTGAAGCTGAGCAGCGAAGAGCAGCAGCGACTTGTGAGACGCCACACGGAAAAGACGGACGCTTACCACCTTTATCTGAAGGGCCGTTATCACTTCAACAAACTGACGCTGGACGGAGTTGAAAAGGGAATCACGCACTTCCAGCAAGCCATCGAAAAGGCGCCGCGCTACGCCCTGGCTTACACCGGGTTGATTGATTGTTACAACTATCTCGCCAAACCAGCGGAAGCAAAAAAAGCTGCGACCAGGGCCCTGGAGTTGGACCAAACGCTGGGCGAGGCGCACGCTTCACTGGCCTTTAATAAATTTCTCTATGATTGGGACTTTGCGGGCGCCGAAGAAGGGTTCAAGCAAGCGCTTGAATTGAACCCCAACTATGCTGAAGCTCATCATTGGTACGCAATCTATTTAGCCAACGTGGGTCGCCACGATGAGGCCATGCCGTTCGGGAAACGAGCGGTCGAGCTTGATCCGCTCTCGCTCCTGATGAACATGACCCCGGCATTAGTCTTCTACCTTGCGCGTCAGTATGAGAGGGCGGCTGAAGTCCTTCAGAAGATCATTGACCTGGAGCCAAACTTTCTCGCCGCGCACAGTGTGCTCGGAAACGCTTATGCCCAAGCCGGATTGTATAAGGACGCGATGGCTGAATATCAGAAAGTTCTGGAGCTTTCGAAAGGCGTGTCGGTCGTGGAAACGGCGATGAAAGCAATCATCGGACATGCTTACGCCCGGTGGGGAAAAAGAAGCAAGGCGCTGAAGCTGCTTGACGAAGTTACTAAGGCGAGCGCTCAGGGAATAAACGTGTCGCCGTATTCTGTCGCCGGAATCTACGCCGCGCTGGGCCAGACA
>JBGQJU010000123.1:0-14907 GCA_041499185.1 Pyrinomonadaceae bacterium
GGCGATAAAAGAGCAGGAGGCAGGAGGCAGGAGGCAGTAGGCAGGAAACGGGAAAAGCGGCGTCCTGTCTGTCACCCGCTTTACTGCCTCGCGCCGTCTGCCTCCTCGTCACTGGAAGCCACGAGTAAAGGCGTGGGGAGGAATTGCTCGTCTTCTTTCTCTTTGGCAACTACGACTCGGGACGTCAGTACGCGACGAATTCTTTTTGGCAGGAATTTTCCAGCGATCATTGCCGTCGCTTCAATGAGCTGAACAATGTCACCGCCTCCGTTCCAGTGTTCGCGCAAGATTCGTTCATCCGTGCGATCCATCAGCCGCAGCAACGTCAAGGCAATCAGATAAGCATCGTCAATCTGCCCGACAAAAGGAATCATGTCCGGAATGAGATCGAAAGGAATGATCGCGTAAACGATGGCCCCGGCGACCAGCGCCCTTTCCGTCCGCGGCACACGGCTGTCAGTCATCAATCGACCGCAGAGCAAGACTGCGTTCGGAACGAACAAGAGCAAGTTCTTCATCCGGCTTCTTGCTTGCAGTGTCGACATCGTTTCGGACCAACCGCTCAGACGAGAACCCATCAGGAGCGTGGCAGCTTTAAGTTATCATGACTTCGGCCCGGCGCAAAAACTTGTTCTCTCCTCTCAAGTTGGTTAGACTCCGGAGTCAAAACCAAACGGGAGATCATCGATAGTTCCACGACTTTGACCCTGGACATCTGACCCTATGGATATTCTCGAACAAATCAGGCAGCGCGCTGCTGCTCGTCCGCAGCATATTGTTTTGCCCGAAGGCGACGACCCGCGCACGGTAATCGCCGCCGCTGCTTGCGCCCAGCGCCGCATCGCGCGCATCACGCTGCTCGGTGACGAAGGCCGTGTCCGCGACACCGCGCAAAGCGAACGCGTGGATCTCGGCGGCGTCGAGGTCATCGATCACCGGCGCGCGCCGGATTTCGAGAAGGTGGTTTCACTGTTTCATGATCTGCGCCGCGCTAAAGGAATGATGACTGACGAAGCGCGCACGACCCTGAAGGACCCGCTCTACTACGGCAACCTGATGGTGCGCCTGGGAAGGGCGGACGGATCCGTCGCCGGCGCAACCAACACAACTTCTCATACAGTTCGCGCCGCGCTTTATTGCATCGGCTTGCGTCCGGGTTTCAAACTCGTCTCGAGCTTTTTCCTGATGGCCTTGCGCGATCCGAGTTTTGGCCACAACGGCGCGCTGATCTTTGCGGACTGTGGTGTGGTGATTGAACCGACGGCGGCTGAACTGGCAGAGATTGCGATCACTTCCGCGGATTCCTGCCGGGCTTTGCTCGGCGCTGAGCCGCGTGTCGCCATGCTTTCCTTTTCCACCAAGGGCAGCGCTAAACATAAACTGGTCGATAAGGTTGTCGAGGCCACCCGCACGGTTCGTGCGCGCGCTGCCGGACTCGAAATCGACGGCGAGCTTCAGGTTGATGCCGCCTTGCTGCCCTCAGTGGCAGAATCGAAGGCGCCCGGCTCGAGCATTGCCGGCCGCGCGAATGTTCTGATCTTCCCCGATCTCCAATCGGGAAACATCGCCTACAAACTTACCGAACGCCTGGCCGGCGCCACCGCAATTGGCCCAATCCTGCAAGGGCTGGACAAGCCGGCCAACGATCTTTCGCGCGGCTGCAAAGCCGAAGACATTGTCGATGCGGTCGCAATTACGGCGGTCCAGGCGCAAGCGCGCAAAGCTCTCGGATAACAATTCGAGGCAACGCGATCCGCGCGGCGTCCGTCAAACAAGCGCATTCATTCCAACTTCAATTTAGGCAGGTTGTGTTGCCAGACCGAAAACTCTCGCTCTGTATTCTTCCCACTTTGATGCTTGCGGCAGTCACCTTTGTCGCTGCGCAGGAAAAAGCGCCGCAGCCTTCGCCAACGCCTACTCCTCGGCGTGAAGACCAGGAGCCAATTAAGGTATTCACCGAGGAAGTACGCCTGCCAATCGTGGCTTTAGATCAGTTTGGTCATTACGATCCGACACTAGTGGCCGATGACATTCTCGTGCTGGAAGACGGCGTGCCTCAGCAAATCAGAAGTGTGGTTCACATTCCCGCGAATGTGCTGATTGTTTTGGACACGGGCGGAGAGTTGAGCGGGCTCGGTGGGATGTCGAAGCGAACCAACCTCACTCGCCAGATTGCGATCGAGCTAGTCCGGGACTTGCATCAGGGCGACTGGGTTGCGCTCATGCAATTCAACAACTCAGTCGATTTGCTGCAAGCCTGGACCACGAATCGCGACGCCGCACTGCAGGTGCTAAAGACGAAAGTTTCCTCGGGCAAGCGCGATGTCTTTTCAGATGCGATCGCAACCGCAGCGCGAGAAATTCAAAAGCGGCCCGAGGGCAGCCGGCACGTTGTGTTGATTACCGACGGGGTGGACACTGCGGGCGTCAAAGCTGAACGGGCGAAAGCAATCAAGCAACTAATTGCGGCGCGCGCGACCGTTCACATAATCAGTTATACCGAGTTCGTCCGACAGAAGAACGACAAGAAACCACCCGACATTGAAAGTGGAATGCGGCCTGCTACGGATCCGATCACTGCCACCGATCCCACCCTGGCGCCCGGTCAAACGCGCAACCCAAGTTTTGGCGTTTCGATTAGATTTGATCCGGCTATGCGGCGACAGCGCAAAGCCTATGAAGCAGAGGTGAAAAAGAGTCAGCAAATTTTGGTTTCGCTGGCGCAAGAAACTGGCGGCACGATCTTCCTTCCCAAGACCAGCGACGAAATGGTTAGCGAAGCCACTGTGGTGGCGCGCGACATCGGCGCTGAATATGTCGTAACTTACCGCCCGAAACGGCCATTGGCCTCGGCGGAACCCGGGGAGTATCGCCGTATTCAGGTGACCTCGCGCCGGGTTGGTCTAAGCTTGCGTTCGCGTCGCGGGTACGTCGTCAGCCCAGCGCAATAAGATCGATGAGGAAGTCTGCTTTGGATCTTTAAGCGGAATTATCTTGCCAGAAAGGAAGACTGCTAACTCACCAGCACCTCGAATCGGGGTTCCAGCATCGCTCCAACTAATTGACGCACTTCAAACTTTTCGACCCTCGGCCGCAGCGAGCGACGGTGTAGTTCATCCCAATCCTCTTTGGGGACACGGTGAAACGCAGCGACGACGCGCGCATCAAACTGTGTGCCGGCCCAGGCGTCTAATTCTTTCGCCGCTGCGTCGTATGACTTCCCACGCCGGTAGACGCGGTCGCTGGTGATTGCGTCAAACGCGTCCGCCACCGCGAAGATCCGCGCACAGATATCGATCTCTTCAGCGTGCAGGCCCAGCGGATAGCCCGAACCGTCCCACTTCTCGTGGTGTTGCGCCACCACGCGCGAGGCGCCTTCCAGAAACTCTATCCCGCGCAGGATCTGCTGCCCGTGCGATGGGTGTTCGCGCATCCGCACCCACTCTTCCTCGGTCAGCTTCGCGGGCTTACGCAGGATCGCGTCCGGCACTCCGATCTTCCCGATGTCGTGCAGCAGCGAGCCAAATTCCAAAGCCTTCATCTGCGCGCGCTCCAATCCATATTCGCGCCCCAGTCGCAGACTGTAGCTTACTACTCGCTCCGAATGTCCGTGCGTCTCCGAGTCGCGCGTCTCCAACGCCGCCGTCAGCGCCTTCAGGGTCGAACGATACGCGTCTTCCAGAGAATCCAGCGCGCGGTCTAATTCGGCCGTTCGCTGCTCGACTAATTCTTCGAGCTGGTCCTCGTAACGCTGCTTGGCGACGATCAACTCGCAGTGCTCCAGCGCACGCTTGACCACGGCTTCAACCTGCCGCAGATCGAAAGGCTTCATCAGATAATCGAACGCGCCCAGGCGCAGCGCTTCAATTGCGCTCTCGACGGTCTGCATGCCGCTAATCATCACGACCACGGTGTTGGGCGAGATCTCTTTTACGTGCGGGATCATCTCCAGCCCACTCATCCCCGGCATGGTGATGTCGCTGATTACCAGCCGAAATTCGTCGCTGCGCAAACGCACGAGCGCTTCCTCAGCCGAACCCGCCGTCTGGCAATCGTGTTCGGCACACAACAGATCGGAAAGAATCTCCGTGATCTCTCGTTCGTCGTCAACAATAAGGATGAGGGATCTGATGCCCTTGTCTGGCATGTTCCGTCTAGCTCCTGATACTCGAGGATGAAACAACAGCAATCCGCGGGACTGCTAAGAACGCTCTCTTGGTCTTGGCCTTGAGGAAACTCGATGCGGGAGGGTTTCCCTGCTCCGCACGACAGGGCAAAAGCATTCTACAGGTTTTGTCCGCGGGTGGCAAACATGTTTTTACATGTCAACTAAGTGTCTGGCTGGAAGGAGTTTAGTGGAGAAGCGCGCGGCCCGCCGAAGCAGCGTGGCCCACCGCTTAGTTTTTCAATCGATGAACTCGCGGGTAATCAAGGACAGGTGCCGGAACTAGCCGGGCACGGGCAGAATGCTGGCGAGTATTTTCACTTTACAAGCGATCGAAGGGTGAGTGATTGTCGGCGCGAGAGATTTCTAGTAGTTGACGCCTCAAACTCCGTCCTTCTATTATGGCCTGACCCCAATTGCCGGAGTGGCGAAATTGGTATACGCACCAGACTCAAAATCTGGCGAGGTCACACTCATGTCGGTTCGAGTCCGACCTCCGGCACCACTTCACCAAACGCTAAAAGGACGCTGCCGACAATTCTCACCTGCCTTGTTCGCGAAGCGGCCGCCAAGGATAGCGCAATTCATTCCAGAGGCAAGCTGCATCGGAAAGGCAGGGGCCTCGACTTCGGAAAGATTGTTGCTGCAGAGGCTTACTGGTTCACTGCTTTTTCAGTGGGTACCATCGCCGTTGACTGGTCGTCGTTTCCCTCGGCGTGAGAGTAGTAGTCTTTGTAGTGCGAATGATAGTAATAGTATTTCTGCGAGTGCGCATCAATCTTGTTCAGCACGACTCCGATAATCTTCGCCCCAATTTCCTGGAGCATCTGGCGTGTCCGCTTCACAACCTGCCGCGAAGTCTTGCCGGCATGGACAACGAGCAAAACACCATCGACTAACGAAGAGATAAGAACCCCGTCAGTAAAGGAAGCGATGGGTGGCGAGTCAATAACGGTGTACTTGAATTCAGCGGCAGTCAACGCCAGCAGGCGCCGCATTTGATCTGAGCCAACCAACTCGGCCGGGTTCGGTGGGATCGCGCCGGAATTCAGCAGATAGATATTGCTGTCTTTGTACTGACTGATCATCGCGAAGATTTCGGCGTCGCTAACCTCACTGGACAGAATGGAACTCAGGCCCTGTCTGTTCTCCATTCCAAAAACCAGATGCAGCCGTGGCCGGCGCATGTCCGCGTCAATGACCAGCACCTTCGCTCCCGTCTGAGACAGCACCGTGGCAACGTTCGCGACGGTCGTTGTTTTGCCCTCCGCGGGAACGCTCGACGTAACCAGCAAGGTCTTCGGCGCTCGTCCTGGAGTGGATAGCAGAACAGACGTTCGCAGGTGTCTGTAGGCTTCGGCTTGCAAGGAAGGGCTGTCGGAGTTCAGCAATAGTTCAGGCGTTGGGCCATGACCATTGCCCTTTCCCAGCACCCTTGGCAGCGGAAGAAAGCGACGACCGGTCACGCTGCCGGCCAAAGGAATGAACGCTACCGCAGGAAGGTGCAACTCTCTTTCCACGTCACTGGCGGAATTCACGGTATCATCCAGATACTCCAGGAAAAGCGCCAGTGCCACACCGAAAGCGATCGCCAGGATCAGCGCGATAAGGACGCCCTGCAAACGCCTTGGGCCGACGGGTCCAGCAGGAACTGCGGCATAGTCGACGACATGAATGTTATTTGGCGTCCCCGCCATCGTAACGTCGTTCTCTTTGGAACGTTGCATCAGTCCATCGAGCAGGTTCTTGTTGGTCTCGATCTCCTGCTTGAGAATGTGGTAGTTGATGGCCGCCTGATTCTGCGTTACCGTCTCAGCGCGCTGCTTATTGAATGATTCGCGTAACGCCTCTTCGCGCTCCAGCGTCTTGCGGTAGTTCGTTTCCAGGTTAGTAGTAGCGACCGAGATGGCTTGGGTTCGCGTCGCGCTCAATTGTTTTTCGAGAGTTGTGATTTGCTCGGTGACGTCCTTCACTTCGGGCGACTCTTCCGTGTCGGTCAAAAGCAACTGGGCCCGTTTCTGTTTCAGGTCGGACAGCTTACTTTTGAACTCTGCGATCTGCTTGTCGCCAGTCTCGGCTGCGGCTGCGGCTGCGCCGGGCGCCAGACTGGTGCGGTAAGCAGCCTCCGCCAGCTCGCGATCATTTTCGGCCTCGAGCAATTGACGATTCAATCCCGACAGGCGCTCGACCACTGTGTTTTGATTGGCATCCAGCGAAAGAATCTGGTGGCTCTGGGCGTAATTCACTAACTGCTCTTCGCCCGAGCGAATCTGCGACTGCAGCTCGGCAATGCGCTTTTGCAGATAAGTGCCCGCAATGGTATTCGTCTTTGTCTTCACCTCGAGGTTCCAGAGCGCAAAAGCGTCGGCCGTCGCATTACACACTTTAGTAGCGACCTGCGGATCCGAATGCGTGCAGCGAACGTCGATGAGGCGCGTCTTCTTCACCTGCTCTACTTCGATCATACCCTGAAGCGAGCCGACATAAGGAGCAAGCCGCTCGACTTCGCCCCCGTCGTCACTGGTCGCGCTGTTCGTGAGTGCTAACTGATCGCCGGCGCTCCCTGAATCGCCGGGGCGATTCGCGGGCGTCTTGCCGGCATTATCGGAGAAGCCAAACATGCGCCGCAGATTCTGCCATGTCGAGCGATTCTCGGCGAGCGGATTCAGAAAGTTTCGATTGTGTTCCAGGTCGAGTGTCTTCGCCACGCGGCGCAGCAAAGTCGGACTGGAAAGAATCTGGACCTGAGTGTTGAAATACTCGGGATCCATGTAGCTGTTATCGACCAGAATCGTGTTGCCGCGAGAAGCGCCGAGCGCCGGACTGTAGGTTTCCGAATCGACCTGCACTCGGGCCTTCGCCTGGTAATAGTCAGGCAGCCGGGCCTCATGAATAATGCTAATGGCGCCAATGAGTGCCGCAATGCCGATGATCAACCACAAACGGTCACGGACAATGCGCCAGTAGTCTCGCAGGTGCGCCTCGCCTTCGCGTGATACGTCTTCCCCATAGCCAACGAGGGGCGGTGTGGCATAAGCATTACTGTTACCGTTGGTGTGCTCGAGAGACGTGCTCTTCAGCAGGACATCTATTGCTTTAGCTAACTCCGATGGTTCCGATGGTTCTTTCATAACTACAATTCTTATCAGTTCACGTGCCCGAAGAATTTCGGGGCCAGAATCAAAAGCGGCCCGGTCACATCTGGGCCATCAAAAAAGTTTCGAAGGCGGTCCTCCCTGCTCTTGTCAGCTAGCCTTAGCACAAGTTGGGCGACTTCCTTTATCCAGACTGTTTCTCATTAACACCTTGCTTGAGCAAGGTGTTAACCAGCCCCTCTCGAACCCAGCGTTTTCCGTGGCTTACCGCGGTAAGTCGCGGAAAACAGGAGGCTGACTAGCTGTTCGCTCATTCACCCCGCTGAAGCGAGGTGTTAATGAAATCTGAAACTGAACCACCAACAAGAAACAAAACCCTTAATGCATTCCGGTTTCCCGCTCCTGGCTTTGCTCAGCTCGCAGGTCTTCAGCGCAGACGCATTGTCGGATCGCCGAGCAGGATCCAGGTGCGGCGCACGTCGTTGTCGCCGATGCTCGCCTTGGCGTTACGAATCGCATCCCCGATGCGCGGTGACTGCGCGCCGAACGCCTGCTGATAGAACGCCGTGCTCATGGCGAACTGCGGCTGTGGCTCAGTAAAGCCCGACGACGCCCACACGGCCGCGGCGCCGCCGTTCTGGGCCTTCATCAGCGCCTCGCCGAGGCTGTCGATGTACGCGTCGCCCGCGTAGCCATTCAAACAGGTCATGATCACAAACACCGACAGGCGGCTGTTATTACTCAGCGTCGCCGCGTTGGCATCATTAAGCACGCCCGCCCCGGTCCACACATCCACCGAGCCATGGCCATAGTAGTTCACCAGCATGGGTCCAGCGTTGATCGCGTCGATGATCTCGCTGCTCATCACGCTATCGGCGTTAACCTGCGCCCGATCGATTGTCTGCACCGGCACGCTGGGTGACAACAGGGCCTTCGTCTGGCTGTTCTGGCCTTCAAAGCCACGGTCCGAAACCAGCAGCGCGCCGCGTGGTGATCCACCCGCCTGCTGCGCTATTTCGTACGCATTAATCTTCGAAACCATCAGCCCTACTTCCGCGCTGGTGCGCCCGGGCAGACGACCCACGGCCATCTCCGCCAACCCGTCGCTATTGAAATCCGCCACCCAGTCGTCAGACATCGTCTCCATCAACGACGTGTCGATTAACTTCGTCGGCACAAAATCGTTGTTGCCTTGATCGAGATAGTTGCGCGGATCCCAACTGCTGTCGCCCACCAGCAGGACGTATTGCGGCGTCGTCTGCCAGTGTGTTGTCGTCCATGCAAGAAAATCTCGCACGGCGTACGGCGTGTGCGCGCCATAGCTGAACTCGTCGTAGACGTCTTCGACATCCACCACTGCGACGTTCAAGCCCTGGCTGCGTCGTTGCGCGGCCAGCGGCTCGATCGCCTGGCGGAAATCCTTATGCGTGATGATCACCAGGTCGGCTGAGTTGCCGCCGACGTTCCAGCTCGAAGGCTGGTTCGCCGTCACCGCCGCCGGATGGTTTATCAGGTCGTCGGTAAACGCGATCAGGGTCCGCACGCTCGCGCTCCTGGTTTGCAGCTTCGCGGCGTAACCCGCGCCCGAAGGACCGACGCTCACCGGAACTTCAACTACTGCGTTCGGATCGGTGATGTCGACCACGCGAATGTTCGCATTGGTAAACCCATCCACGCGCGCGGCCTGACCAGCCGGCACGCTGAACGTCAGCGCGTTATTGTCCGCCGTGTACGGATGCGCGTACGTCACCCGCACCCAGTCGACGAAGCTCACGTCCTGCTGACCATTCGTCGCTACGAAGGTCAGCGCGTTGTCGCCATCGTGCAATTGCGTCCGGTCAAGCGTGAAGCTCGCCGTGTGATTGCTCACCGCGCTAAAGTTGATCGTCCCCAGACTGGCGCCGTTCAATTGCACCTGCACCACGTGATCGATCTTCGTCGCGCCCTGCAAGGCAATCTCGAGTTGCGGTTGAGCGCTGCCCTGCTGGTCAAAGCCCTTGATGGCGATCGTCTCCGATACCGGATCAGTCATGATCAAAGCGCCGAAGATGTTTTCTGTTTCGCCATTGAGCAGGCTCGGGAAGTAGATCAGCTTGTCCTGCCGCTGCGTGGTGTAGGCGAAGTTGCGCGGGACACTCTCGTTCCACAGATCAGTGCCTCTGAGCTTCGTGCGCTTATTGCTGATTCGCAGACCCGGCGTGCTGCCGTTGATTAGATAGTAGACGTGCGTGTCAGTGGTCGGCGTATTGAGCGCGACGCCATAGAACTCGAGCGTATCACTTGCTCCTAACACGCTGTCGTTGCTCAGCCGAATCGGTACCTGCTGACCGTCAACGTAGAGTTGCAGATTCCGCGCATCAGCCGACGCGTTGAGTCCCGCAGCCACCAACTCTGTTTGGCTGACGCGGTACCAGCCGCTCTGCCGCACCGCAATCTTCACCGCCTGGCCCGCGGCAATCTGCTGTTGCAGTCCAAGACTCTCTTTCCTGAACTTGACGCTGCCGTTGCGCGCCGCCTCACCTATTGACGCCGGCCACGACTGCTGTCCAGTTTGACCGCTTGATGCCGCCGAGACCTCGCTCAACAGCATTGCGCGTCGGCGTTTGCCCACCGGGCTTTCGCCATAACCCGACGCCGGATAGATTGGCCCGGTCCACTGGCGTTCGCCGTTGAGATCGATAGCTTCCAGATAATAAGCAGTGCCCGGCGTGCCCTTTGGATCAAACCACGAATACGAATAGCCCGCGGTCATCTGCTGGTTCGCGCCAATCTTCAGCGCCGAACCCGCGACCACCGATGGCGTCACCCGCGTGCGCAGTCCGTTCTGCTCGCGATAGAGCCGGTAACCAAGATTGTTCACCTCGTACCCACTCTCCCACGACAACGCCACGCCGTCCGTGAAGCTCGCCCCGCCAAACCGCTTCAGATTCACCGCCGTCGGCGCTGAGCCAGTAGTGCCATCCCAGAATGTCCACGCAGAGAAACCTGTGATACCAGTTTGATTCAAAAAGTTGTTCGGCTCTGACCCCGTGGTTCTGGTGAGACCGGTCGTGCCCTGATCAGTCCACAAATTCGAGACGGTCTTGTAGAAATCCAGGCTCGCGGCCGTGTTTGAGTTGAGCTCAGCGTCAAGATAATGCAACTGGACAGTTGCCGTTGATGTGCCTAAGCTGCCGGCGCCCGGTGTCAGTGAATAGATCCTCTGCACCGCACTCGTGAAATTTGGTGGTGCCGAACCTTTTTCAAGGTTCACGTCCATCACCGTGATACTGTTGGTGCCTGAACTGGCCGTGAGCTGATTGTTGGGATTGCCATACGCATGGGTCGTTGTCCCGAAGTCAATGCGATGCACGTCGCCAACCACGTCGCCAGTGCCGGCGGATGTACCGCTCTGTGTAAGAGCCTCAGCCCGATCAACCGTCAGGTCAGTACTCAGCGTCAAAACGCCGCTCACGCTCGCGCCAACGTCGCCGGTTGTATCCAACGTAACACCCGCGCTGTTGTTGATGGTGAGGTTATTGAACGAGGTTGCGCTGGTGCCGCCAATCGTCTGAGCGACGCTGCCCTTGAAGTTTATGGTCTCGGTTCCCTTTGTGAAGGTGCCACTGTTTGTCCAATCGCCTTTGACATCGACCGTGAAAATGCCCACCATAGTGAGCCCGTTGGACGAAATAGTCACGTTGCCGTTCACAATACGGCCTCCGGCAAGGGTCCAGGTCTTGGTCCCGGCATTAGTGATTGTCAGGTTGTTGTAGTTCCGATCTGTAACGGTTTGAGCAGCGCCATCATATTCAACCGTGCCGTTAGTATCGATGCTGGTCGTTGTGAAAGTGGCGGTGGCTATCAGTGAGGCACCTGCCGCAGGACCCAAGCCACTACCATCAACCGTACGAATCAAGCCACTCGAACCCATCGTCAATACACTCGTGGCTGCGGTGCTCGTAACAGAACCAGTCGTACTCGTGAAATCCAGCGTGCCGTTGACTGTGAGGGTCGCTGACGAGAGCGACAGCGTGAAGGCGGCCTCATCAAGCGTAACTCCGGAATCGATCGTCACATTGCTATTGACCGTGAACCCGGCAGCGGGCGTCTTGGTACCGCTGCTGCTCAAATTGAGAGTGTCGTAAGTGGTGGCCTTCACTGTCTGAGCGCCGGCAAAGGCGTAGTTGACCGTATTCCCCACTGCGGTAGCAGTTAAGGTGGTTATGCCGACGGCGCCGGTGAAATTGACATTGAGTGTGCCCGTCGCGCTGTTGGTCAATCCACCGCTACCCGCTAACGCAGTCGTCACTGTGAGCGTACCATTGTTTGTGAGAGTGACTCCTGTGACCGTAACACTCGGAATCGAGAACGTTCCGATAAGCGCTTGGCTGTTAGTGTTAAAGGTATGAATTCCTGTTCCGGCACTAAATGTTCCGCTGTTAGTAATCCCACCTCTGAACGTTACTGGCGAATTGGCAGCAGTGTTGGTCCAGGTACCGCCAGCATTAATCGTTACTAAGCCTGTAAAAAGCTTAGTCCCTGTAGCAGAAGAGATAGTCAGGTTGCCACTTGTCCCTGCACCCACGGCGGTTGTTCCGGTTACCGTAAAGGCAAAGCCAGCTAAGGTAAGGGTAGTACCATCACCCACTGAAAGATTTCCACTTACGGTCAGGGTGGCCACAGTTGTAGCAGTCGCGCTACCACTCAAGGTAAAATCGCCACCGATTGATGCCATTGATACTCCAAGAGTCTTAACGCCACTACCGGATAGAAATAAATCACCGCCATAAGTATTAACGTTATTTACCGTTTGCGCTCCAGCCGCATAATATTCAATTGAACCCACCGCTGGCTCAGTAACTGCAAAAGAATAATTGCCCGCCCATGTCGTTGCACCTACTCTCAAAGTCCCAGCAGTGAATGTGGGCGTAACTGCTGTGAGCAGAAACGTGCTTGGATCGAAGGTGCCGGCGGTGAGAGTGAAGGTACTTGTTGTCCCAAGTGTGATGGCACTACCAAGAATTACTGAACCGCTTGCCTTGTTGATGGTGAGCGCAGGGGTGTTTGCAGTTGCTGTGGAGATTACACCTGAAAGCGTTTGGTTCCCTGTGCCGTTAAGTGTCAACGATAGTGCACCGGTGGAAGTGCCGCTGAATGTCCAATCGCCCCCGACGTTATAGACCCTCGCTGCGGATCCAGTATTCGCGAGTGTTCCAGAGCCAGTAAAATTTCCGCTCACTGTGAGCGTATTGGCACTAGCACTGACGCTCAAAGTTGATCCCGTGGCGACATCCACTGAACCGGCAGCGGAACTGACATTAAGCGTAACAGTACGCCCACCCTCAATAAATACAGTGTCACCGGCGACTGGAAATGACGCACCTGCAGCACCACCAGATGTCGCCGACCACGTGGTAGTAGCATTCCAGTTGCCGGTCGCGACCGAAAAGCGACTCGCCGCACTGGCACTCGAAGCGCTAAGCAACGCTACCGCGAGTGCCAGGAAAATCACTGAGAACAGTCGCTTGATAACAAGGCCGCCGCCAGGTTGTTCGTCACCGGCTACGGACAACAATCTCACTCTTTTCATAAAACCTCCACGGTTAGTCAGGACTGTGATCAACTGCTCGCCTGACTTTGTTGGTCCGATGGAATGAACTTGATTCTGATTATTGATTAGTGAGTTCACGGCTATTACCTCTCATTTCGTTGACGCTTCGGGGGCGTCGTGTTTCAAATGTTTGGTGACCTGGATTATTAGAAATCGGCATACACGAAGGAACTGGCGCTACGCGCCGGGAGACACTAGGTACAACTCTTACCGGGCGGGCAACCCGCCACGTTGGGAGCACACACACCGGAACAGCACTGCGCCCCAGTGCTACAGCCACTGCATCTGCTCAAGCAGGTGGCCGCCTGGGCCGGCGTTGGTGCGACGATTGAAGTCACCAGCGGGATCGCAATCGCGGCGCCGATGCTGATGCGCCGCACGGCTTCGCGTCGCGACATGCGCGGAATGGCCGCGGGCCAGTCGATGCGCTCTTCGAGCAGGTGGTCGCGCGAGAGCGCTTCAATCGCTAACCAGACAAACTCCTGGCCGACTTTCACGCCCGTCTTTTTTTCCACCGCGCGCGCGATCTCAGCCGCCGTCGTGCGTCCGTCGCAACGCTCCCAAACCTCCGCGGCCGAATGGTTCAGGCAGTGCACCTTATCCCGATCGAGATCGTAAACGAGTACTTCATCGGGTAACTCTTTGACGATGATTCCTTCTTTGCGTTTCTTTGGTAAGTGATCTTTTATTTCTGTTCTCATAAAGATGCTCCCGTAATCACCTGCTTCTTTTTCCGTTAGCTAAGGAGAGATCTCCCCCATAGGGCGGTGATTACATAAATTTGACCGTCTTATTGCCGGCTACCTCATTAAGAACTGGGTTGTGCGGTTCCGGCTGATGCGAGCGCCGCTGCTAACTGCGAAAGCTGCGCCCCTGGTTTTCTGATGCATAAGGAGGATAGAAGCCTAAAGACTCGTATCCCCCACTAAACGCCTTTCGTCGGGCGTGTCAGTCGTCAGGTCTGAACTACTGAAACCTAACGCGAGCCAAAAAAATCCGGCCCTTTATCTCTTCAAATGAAGGTCGGGATCTGGGACCTTCCCGCACGAGTCGTTACAAACTAAGAGCTTGGGCGGGAAAAGTAACACGAGTCAGCGGGAAAAGCAATTGTTTTAAGGGCTGTTTTAAGGGCTGGAGTAGTAGGGTAAGTTCAAGTTTTTCTCTACGCAGTCTCGGCGTCCGCTGCGGCTCAACGGTGAATAGCTTAAGAAACCGCTCACCGGGACGCGGAGTGGGCAGAGGTAGCGCAGAGATTCGTCAGATTAGGACACGATCAAAGAGTTTTACGGGGGATTGGCAATTCGACTCTCGTTAGAGTCGTCTTCGCAAACGAGGCAGCAAGGATCGGCTTCTCAGCGTCTATGTGCAATGCTTATTGAAACCAAGCGGAGCACACGCTGGATCCGCAACGTCGCATTGGCCTGGTGCACACTGCGGACCACTGTGGCAACCACTTTCTTGGGTTGGGTACGCCGCGAGATTGGTCTGCGGGCACGGAATACCATAACCTAAGCGCATATCTTGCTCGGAGGCGGACACGACCCACCCTGGTTGCAGCCTCCTGACGCACAGTCCCCGGGGTTGACACAACAGGCGCCGGGCGGGAGCAGGGTGGCGGCCTGCGCAGGTTGAGGCGCCATAATCGAGGTGATTACTGGTATCGATACTGCCACCAGACCGAGCGTTCGCACCATCTGTCGGCGGGACATGCCGGCCAGTCGTGCAGGTCTTGTCACGCCCACCTCGAGCAGATTGAACTTTTCCAACTGGTCCAATGCCAACCAGACCAGGTTATCTTCAACGGGAGCGTTAAACTCTTTCCCCAATTGGCGTGCGATCTCGCTCACACTCTTTCGGCCATCGCAGTTGTTCCACACGAATGCGGCGGTCCGGTTCAAACAATGAGCTTTATCTGCCTTTAGATCGTAAACAAGAACTTCATCTGGCAGGGTTTTGATAATTAGCGACTCTTCACGAGCGCGCGGTGCGGCATTTTTCATTCTGGGTCTCCGAAAAACTTTTCCGTTTCGATTCTAAATCTCTTTAGACGATAC
>JBGQJU010000124.1:0-14714 GCA_041499185.1 Pyrinomonadaceae bacterium
AGCAAACAGAAAAGTGGCTCAAGGAGTACAACGAAGAACGACCACATGACTCTCTGGGCGACATGACCCCCAGAGAATTTCTCTTAACCCAAAACCCGGAAGTCTCTACTTATGACTGGTCCTAAAGAGGGGAGAGTTACACCATGCTCACCGTTGGGGGCTGAACTTTTGGAGTCGTAGCCATTTGAGTTCAAGGGCCAACTTGAGCTTTCAAGCTTATGCGCGAAGCGTGGCCGTTCGGTAGTGGGTCATTTACCGACTTTGCTCCTGCCTGTTCGCGTTTTCCTCTGAACGATTGAGCCAGCATTTTTAGGAGCAGCCGTCGTAGAGCTTTTGACTGCAACCGCAGTCGCCGCTTTTGCAGTCTCGCCTTCACCGCCTGCGACCGGCCCCGGCACTAACGTTCGCCTAGTCTGTTCTGCTGCCGAAGCGACAGCTTCAGTTCGCGTCGGCTCCGGATTCAGGAACTCGTCCCAGCGATAACGCGCACGCTGACGCGGCTCAGCGAGGCGTTTGAAAACCAGATCGGTGACCGCGCTGGTGATCCAATTGTGGTAAAACTCGCCGACCGAAGCCAACTCCGCGTCAGGCGCCGGATTCATGAAATCGATCGCGTAGGGGACACCATCCTTGATCGCAAACTCAACCGTGTTGAGATCGTAACCGAGCGCCCAGCAAAGCGTGCGCACATCCTGCGCGACCCGTTCAGCGAGTTTAGGGGACAGATAGTTCGGATCGTGAACGTATTGCTCGCCCGAAAGGTAAGGCTTGCGCGGGTCATAAGCCATGATCATTACTTGTTCCTGGCCGACGCAGTAACACCGAACGAACTGATCGAAGTCGATGAACTCCTGCAGCGTCATGCAGAGCGTGCCGGTGTTATCGTATTCGGCCCACAGCTCTTCCAAAGAATTCACGCGCGACACATTTTTCCAACCGCCACCGTCGAATGGCTTGAGGATCGCAGGCAGTCCGACGTAGTCGATGATCCCCTGCCAATCGAGTGGATACTCCAGATTTCGCAGACTCTCGCCGACGATGCCCGGGATGTAGTCCTTCTGCGGCAACAGGACTGTTTTCGGCACCGCCACGCCCAGCTTTTTGGCGAGGGAATAGTTGAAAAACTTATCGTCGGCCGACCACCAGAATGGATTGTTGATGATGATGGTTCCTTCGAGAGCCATGCGCTTCAATGTGGCGCGGTAAAAAGGGACCTCGTGGGAAATGCGATCGATGACGAGGTCGTAACGCGGAGGCGCGTCATGGCGTACGCCACCAAGTTTAATGAATTCAGCGACCGTTTTCCCGTTTCCGCGCTCGTTAATGTTCTTGATCAGCGCGTCGGGAAAAGTCTTTTCGCGGCCGACCAGAATACCTACTCGATTCATATTACAGTCCTTCCTTTAATTCGCGTCCGCTTGGTGGACGCACAAAATACCAGCAAGCCAGAGGCACTCATTCACAGTGTGAAATCGGGCGTTGTTGGAAACAAATGACGATATCGTGCGGTGCCCAAAGTTGTCAAACCGAACGAATTTGCGAGGGCATCCGACGGAGGTCGCGGCGCATCAATCACACCGCCAAATGCTTTGACTGAAACTGCTTTTGGCTCAGCGTGTGGTACAATTCCCGCGCTGGATGACGCAGGTTTCCCCATTTTCAAAACGCCGACTAGAACTCCAAGAGGAGAATCAATAATTGTTTCGACCAATTACCGCCTGCTGCGTGCTCCTGGTTTGCGCGGCCCTTCAATCTTCTTTAGGCCAGGAGAAGAGTTCTCCTGCGGCCCAGCAAAAACCGCCGGCCCAGACCCAGCAAAAGCCCCCCGCTCCCGGCCAGGAAAAGACCTTCACCGCGGAACAGATCGCTGAGTCAACCATATTTCTAAACGGCTCGCGCGGCGTACTGGAACAGATTCGACGCAACGGCATCGAACGCGGTCGCATCACGCGGATCACACCCGACGGTCGGACCGAGGAAGCGACTTATGAACGGCGTTTCGTTCGCGGCGCGGACGCAACGAAAGACAAGATTCGGGTCGATCAAAAGATGCCCACGATGGAGTACTCGCTCATTTATGGTGACGGGCATTTGTGGGGAATCATCAATGGCGCCAACTTTACGCCGCGCCAGGACGCCGCCGCAAGTTTCATGTCGCAGCAGTGGCATAGCATCGATGCGTTGTTGCGGTACAAGGAGAATGGCTCGACGATGGCATTGGTCGGGAAGGAAAAGCAGAAGGGCCTTGACCTTTACGTGCTGGATCTAACCGACAAAGAGAAGAGGCGCACGCGCTATTACATCAGCGCCAAAACTCTTCACGTTCTCTGGCTCGAATATGAGGAAGCGCCTGAGCCGGGTGCAACTCCAGTCAAATACACGAGGGCTTTTCACGACTACCGCGGCGTTCAAAACACACTTGTGCCTTACCGCACGGTGCTTTTGGCAGACGGCAAACAGGTGCAGGAAACTCGCATTTTAACTGTCACCTACGGCCTCAAACTCGAAGACTCGATCTTCCAGAACCCGGAAGCGCAAACCAGCGCGAATCCGTAAACTCGCTCGAATCCTTTCGGAACCAGCCGGCCAAGCGCGCGTGTATATTCTGCGGGCGGTAGGCTGCCGGGAGTATAATCACTTTTTGGATGGGCCGCTCATCGCCCGGTTGCATGACGGATCTCCGAAAGGGAAGAGTACTTGTTAAGCGCGAGTGCGA
This sequence comes from Pyrinomonadaceae bacterium, assembly GCA_041499185.1. Taxonomy (GTDB): domain Bacteria; phylum Acidobacteriota; class Blastocatellia; order Pyrinomonadales; family Pyrinomonadaceae; genus JAOAPY01. The sequence goes on from JBGQJU010000124.1 coordinate 2,717, forward strand.
GCCTACCCGCCCTGATGGATACGCTGAGTTCTATAAACGAGCTAAGCTTCGGCGCCGCCTTGCAGCAGGAGGCCGCTGCTGGCCGGACTTCGGATCACGCGCTGCTCGAAGCAACCCGGACCGGCGATGAAGATGCGTTTGCGGAGCTGGTAGGGCGTTATCGCAATCAGATCACCAGCTACATCTATCGCATGACGGATGATTACGATGGGGCAGTCGATTTGGCGCAGGAGACGTTCGTCAGAGTTTTCCGCGCCGCGGATCGTTACCAGCAGAGCCACGCGTTCTCGACCTATATCTATCGCATCGCGACGAATCTCGCGATTAGCGAGCTGCGCAAACGAAAACGGCGGAAGCTTATTTCGCTGACCGGTTTCTTTCAATCGAGCGACGGAGCGGAGCCGCGCGAGTTCGACCCCAGCGACGGCCAGCCGCTGCAGGACGTCGCGCTCGTAGACGCCGAACGGCGCGCAGCGGTGCAGCGCGCGATCGGCACATTGCCGGAAAAGTATCGGGCGCCGCTGATCCTGCGCGATGTCGACGGCAAGAGTTACGACGAGATCTCGCGCATCTTGAGCACTAGCGAAGGGACGGTAAAGTCTCGGATCAGTCGCGCGCGCGGTTTTCTGCGCGAGAAGATGAGAGCTTATCTATGAAGGTAACTCAGGCTCTGCCCTGAGATGGGTGAGTAATACTATGACTTCAAATGATTGCAAGTTGGTCCGCCGTGAAATCGATGAAGCGGACCTGAACCAACAACTAAGCAGCGCTGCCTCGCAGCACTTGCACTCGTGCCCGGCGTGTCGCAGCTTCCGCGACGAGCGTCGCGGGTTGCGCAGCTTGATGTCGAGTTTGGAAACGGTCGCGGCCCCGGCGGATTTTGACTTTCGGTTGCGCGCGCGGCTTGCCAGAGAGAAAGATCGTCCGAACGGTGTTTTCGCAATTGGCGATCTTATAGGCGCTCGTTCATTGGCGACTGTGGCGCTGATTTTGCTGATTGCCGTTGCCGGCATCATCGTCAGGAATCGAATGTCATCGACCAATGGTCGGGCAGCAGTGCAAGCTAACACGCCGATTCCCGAAGTCAGAACCGCTCAAGAAGAGACCAAAGGAATAACCCCGCCGCCTGTCTTAAGTGAAAGGGATTCCGAAACTGTTGCTTCGAAGGCTAACCAAAACGCGGGCAGCTTGGGAGCAATTCAACGCCATTTAGCCAGGACGCCAGCGACAGGCGGGCAGAGGACTTCGAGTGTTGTCGCACAAAACAAGCAGGGCGTGCGAGAGTCCGGTGTAACCCCTTCCATAGTTGTTACGCCCATCAGGCCAGCGGACGTGGAGCCGGTGGTTCGAGTTCCGATTGACGCACGTTCGTTAAGGTTGTCCGTTGATAATGGGCACGGGAGTGCGCGAACGATCTCTTTGCCCAGCTTTAGCTTTGGATCGCAGAGGGTGCTCGCAAGCGGCTTTTCGTTTGCTCCGACTGTGTTTGAGAAAGAACATAAAGGCGTCTGGTAACTACCCGACGGATCAAGCTGGGAGCGCGGGCATGATTGCTCGTGGTTAACTGTACCAATGACGAAGTCCAAAGCAACATGGTTCTTATTGATTGCCGTCGTGGCCGCCCTGTTGTCGTCTGCGCGCGTGACGGCGCAAACAGCAGCTACTACGAAGCCGGCAGCCTCTGAACCCGCGGTAGTTGAACGGCGGCCCACCGCGACGCAGGTCGTCACCGTGCTGCACAGGCTAAACGGGCTGAAGATGCTCAGGCTATTGCTTCGCTCCGGTCAGCCGTTGGGCGCGGTGGAGACAATGGACGACGCTTTCAAGATCATGGGTCAGGTCCACACCAACATCATTGCTGGTTTGGCTCTGGACGATGGCCAAACGATCGCAGCCCTGTTGCCCGAAGCCGAGGTTGAGGCCGAACCTGCGACTACGCCACCGGAAGTGTTTGGAACTCCCTGGCCGGCAATTGCGGCTCCAAAAGGATCACTCGGTGGCTTGACCGCAACTTTTCCCGGTGCGCCCGATCTGACGATAATCGAACGCGATGGAAAACGTCATCGAGTGCGCTACGTTGGCCTGGATGGAATAACCGGACTTTCACTGCTGAAACTCTCAGACGACCGTTTGCCGGCGCCGAGCAATGAGAGCGATCAGCAACTTTTCGTGGGCCAACTAATGCGCCTGTTTTCGCCCGAGCCGGCGCCAGGCGCCGAGTCGAATACGAACACTGCGATCTACGTTCGCATCGGCGAGACGGAAGGAAAGGTTGTCAGTATCGACCATGGACCATCGGGCGCGATTAGCCGCATAAGAATCAAGTCGGCGAAACTATCACCGGCGAACATCGGCGGCATCGCGGTCAACAATTCGGGTCAAACCGTCGGCATTGTCAATGGCATTGAGGGAAGTGAAGCCAGCGTCTTGCCGCCGGCGGTTATTCGCGGCGCCGCCCAGCGCGTTATCGCGCGCCAAGCCAGCGTGCCGCGTCCGTGGCTCGGTGTTCGTGGCGAACCAGTTGCCGCAGCACCCCTGGAGCAGATCGTGCGCAATGGCTGGAACCGCGAGAACGCGATGTCCCTCTTTGCAGAGCAACGCGGCATCCTCCTGACTTCGGTTGTTCCAGGCAGTCCGGCAGCTTCGGCCGCGCTGCGTCCCGGCGATGTGATTCTGCGAGTCAACGACGGTGAGGTGAAAAGTGCGGACGACTTTTCGGCACTGCTCGATGAAGCCGGCAGCGGCAATCCGGTGCGCTTCACTCTCGTTCGTCCCGGTAGCCTCGACCCGGAGGCAATTGTCGTTAAGTTGAGCGAGTCACTTGATCCGCTACTGGCCGCAAAGATGTTCGAGAGTCGCAGTCCGCGGGCGGCCACGACCAACCCACTGTTCGATCGCGGCATCGAGACGATCTCAATCCGGCCCAAGGTCACCACGCGTCTTGGCGCCTCCGGTGGTCTGCTGGTGGTGTACGTTCAGCCTCAGACATCGGCATTCAAGGCAGGACTACGACCCGGCGACGTGATCGAAGCAATCAACGGCCAACCGATCTTGACGACCTCTCCGACACTAAAAATTCAGCGTGCAAGCTACACGCTCAGCGTCGTGCGAAACAGACAGAAGCTTGTGTTCACTGTGCTCGCGTCCTCGGTGCAGTAGCCCGCGCGTTAGCAAGGGCTCCGTATCGCACGCAAGCTCAACCATTGGAGCCCTCCCTCATGGTCGGGCTACCGACCCGATGACTGTTGCAACAAGAACGCTGTGATCAGACGCCGTTCGTTCTCGTCTTTGAGGCGGGTGAATAGCTTTGTGCCGAGTGTGGTAATTGTCGCTTCTCGATCGAAAGGCAGGTGCTGGTAGACCTTTCCGCCGGCGAAATGGCACGGCTGGCAACGAGCCTCGAGGACGGGTCTAATCTGCCTGGCAAAATCTATCCTCGCTGGCGCAGACTCAACCTTCACTGGCAACGTCGCCGAGGCTGGCTTCTCGTGTTCGTTGGTGCTTACATTAGCTCGACCTGTAGAAGCGGTCGAGGCCGGGTTGGGTTTTGCCCGGCCACAAGTATTGAGACCGACGCCCAAAGCCAGCGCTAGAATCAGAATGCCCTCTCGCACGGTCCGATCTTATTCCTCTGAAGCGACTTTGAACAAGTCTTTCGGGCGAGGTTCAGGAGAATCCTGTTGACCGATTCCAGCCTCGCCGAGTATTACAGGGACGAAAGCGCATCACTGAGTTTTGGCGATGAGTATATGCGACGTCGTCTTGCGATTATGATACTCTAAACCTTCCTTAAACTTCGTTCTTCATCTCTGTTAGCGCGAGCCCTTCGTTGAGGTCTATGCTGCACGAAGCTGTTTCCTACTATCACGAACTATTAGGTAAAGATAATCTTGCCGAAGACTCGCGCGCGCTGCTCGATGAAGGGCTCGAGCGGTCGAAGTTGATCTTTGGCGGCCGGCGGCTTTCGCCTTATCTGCGCCCACACTTTGTTTCCGAGACTGACTTTGCGCGCATCACGGCGATCTGCGAGACGGTTTGGTCGGCGATCCAAAAAGTTAAAGACGCCGCGATGGAAGACGCGTCGATCATTGACGAGCTGGGTCTGACGCCAATGGAGCGCGAGCTGATCAGTATCGATCCCGGTTATCGCGCAGTGTCGCCAACGGCGCGGCTCGACTCGTTTCTTACTGAAGCGGCATACAGCTTCGTCGAGTTGAATGGCGAAAGTCCCGCGGGGATTGCTTATGCCGACGCTGCCTATGACATCTATTCGGCGCTGCCGGTGATGAGACAGTTCGCCGAAAAATACAATCTTCGCGCCCTTTACGGGCGACGGTTTATGCTCGAAGTGTTGTTGCATTCCTACGAAGAGTGTCTCGGGCGCAAGCCAGACCACGCTCCGCGAATTGCAATCGTCGATTTGAAGGGACTACCGACGCAGAAGGAGTTTGAGCTGTTCAAGGAGTTCTTCGAGCGCCAAGGTTACCCGGCGATCATTTGCTCGCCGGACGAGCTGGAGTTTCGGAACGATCGATTGCGCGTCGGTGAATTCGAAATAGATATCGTTTACAAACGGCTGCTAGTTAACGAATATCTGCCAATCATCGACCAGTATCCCGCGCTGCTCCGGGCTTATCGTGCCGGCGCCGTCTGCATGGTAAACAGTTTTCGCTCGAAGCTGATCCATAAAAAAGCGATTTTCGCGGTCTTGACCTCGCAGCGTTACGGGCGCTTGTTCAACCAGCAAGAGCGCGCGGTAATCGGCGAGCACGTTCCCTGGACGCGGCGAGTGCGCCTCGAGAAGAGCGACTACTTTGGCAAGGAGATCGATCTGCTTGAGTTCATCGCCGCAAACAGAGATCGCCTGGTGCTGAAACCAAACGACGACTACGGCGGGCACGGCATTTCGATCGGCTGGAACACTGACGAGGTTCGCTGGAACGAGGCAGTGCGGACTGCGCTCGTCAATGGTGACTATCTCGTGCAGGAGCGCGTGCCGACCGCGCGCGAAACCTTTCCGGCGCTGCAGCCAGATGGCACAGTGGAGTTTGCCGAACAGCTCGTGGATCTCGATCCCTTGCTCTTCAACGGCAAAGTTGGTTCGGCGTTCACTCGTCTGTCTTCGACGGAGTTGGCGAATGTCACTTCGGGCGGCGGGATGGTCCCGACCTACATCTTGTCCGATAAGCTTTAGCTTGTCGTTCAGGTTAGCTGGATCAGGCGCGCGAAACTAAGATCGACGAACAAGAAAAGCGTTGTACAATAGCTCAATCCATTTTGAGGAGAACTGCCGTGGCTGAAGAGCTGGACGACGAACTCACCTTAGCACCGGACGATCGGCGCCAACACGATCGATCGCGATTGATTGTTGACGTGTTCTTTGACGGTAAAGACCAGACGGGAATCGCCAGCACGAAGGACATCAGCGCCGGTGGTCTCTACATGAACACGCAGTCCGAACTGCCTGAAGGCGCTGTGTTGTTGCTGCGGATTCCAGTCGGCGAAGAACAGGTCGTAGTAAATGCCGAAGTCGTTTACAGCAATCCCGGGCGCGGCGTCGGCGTTAAGTTTCGGGATCTTTCAGCAGAAGACCGCGCGCTGATTGAACAGGGAGTGACTGCGTCCTAGAAAGCAGAAGTCAGAAGTCAGAATAATTGATTGCTGACATCCGGCTTCTGGAGAAACTAAGATGTTCGACCAATACACTCTGGGAATCGAAGAAGAGTTTCAGATCGTTGACCCCAAAACGCGCGAGCTGCGTTCGCACGTCTCGGAATTCCTCGAAGAAGGAAAGATGATCCTCGGCGAGCAGATCAAGCCGGAGATGATCCAGTCGATGATCGAGGTCGGCACCGGCGTCTGCAAGAACATTCAGGAAGCGCGCGCGGATATCACACGCCTGCGCAGCATCATCTCCGGTCTGGCTAACAAGACCGGGCTGGTAATTGTCGCCGCCTCGACGCATCCGATTTCGCGCTGGCAGGACCAGAAAATCTTCGACGACGAACGATACGAGCTGCTGGTCCAGGAGCTGCAAACCGTCGCCCGCTCGCTTTTGATCTTTGGCCTGCACGTCCACGTCGGTATCGCGGACCGCGAGCGGCAGATCCACATCATGAACGCGGCGCGATATTTTCTGCCGCATGTGTTGGCGCTTTCAACTTCGTCACCCTTCTGGATGGCCCACAACACCGGGCTCAAATCGTATCGCTCGGAAATCTTCAAGCAATTCCCGCGCACCGACATTCCCGACCACTTCGACTCTTACAGCGGCTTCCAACGCTATGTCGATCTGCTGATCAAGACTAAATGCATCGATAACGGCAAGAAAATCTGGTGGGACGTGCGGCCGCATCCGTTCTTCCCGACGCTCGAATTCCGCATCTGTGATATTCCCACGCGCGTTGATGACACGATCGCGATTGCCGCGTTGTTTCAGGCGATTGTCGCGAAGCTCGACAGACTGATCGAAAAGAACCTCGGCTTCCGCCTTTATCGACGCGCACTGATCCAGGAAAACAAGTGGCGCGCGGTGCGCTGGGGTCTAGATGGCAAGTTGATCGATTTTGGCAAGCAAAAGGAAGTGCCCGTGCGCGACTTGATTCACGAGTTGCTCGATTTTGTCGACGACGTGCTTGATGAACTGGGATCACGCAAGGAGATCGAGCACATTCACACGATCCTCGAGCGCGGCACGTCTGCGGACGAGCAGCTTCAGGTTTATCGCGAGACGAATGATTTCAGGGCGGTCGTCGATCGCTTGATCGAGCGCACCATGGAAAATGTTCCGAAGACTACAGAACTCCCAGCACCCGCAACAATGATCTCAGCATCGACGATATCAAAGTAAGAGCGGCTTGAAGCGAAGCACGGACTTATCTGTTCCGCTCAGCCAGATAATACTGCCACAACATTCTTGCAGCAACGGCGCGAAACGGACGCCAGGGTTCGGCGATCTTGATAAATTCGCCAGGCGACGGGCGCGCGCCCAGTTTCTTCAGCTCCGTGATCGCAGTTACCAGCGCCACGTCGCCCACAGGCCAAATGTCCCGACGCTTGAGCGCCATCAGCAGATAGATGTCCGCGCTCCATGGGCCGATCCCCTTGACGCTCATTAACTCAGCGCGCGCGTCTTCATCATTCAGTCGCGCGAGTGAAGCAGAACTCAACCCGTCTTCGGCGACAGCACGCGCGACATTGAGACAATACGCTGCCTTTTGTCTCGTGACACCGAGTGAGCGAAGATAGTTCTCTCCCAGTTCGATGAACCGATCTGGTGTAAGCGGCGTGACATTCGTGCTCAATCGTCGAAACATCGAAGCAGCCGAAGTGAGCGAGACTTGCTGCTCAAGGACGATCTGGATCAGAGTCGAGAAGTCCGGCTTTCTGGCCCAAAGCGGTGGCGTTCCGTAGTGCGTTAGGATAGAAGCCAGGTCCTTATCGCGAGCGGCCAGAGTTCTCGCCGCCTCTGAGAGGCGCTTCCGGTTGAGGGTGATTACGGTCATTGAAGCTCTTTCGGTGGCAACGCGCGCGTTGATCTCAGGAGATCCTCATTCAGTAACCAGCCCACTCCTGGGCGCAATCGTTTCGGGAGCAGGTCTCGGTTCGTAACGGTACTTGTGGCCTCTTTTCAATAGCGGTTTCTCGAAGTAGAGCCACGAAGCTGTTGCCAGAGCCAGCGTCACGAATAGAGCCATGATGCTAAGGCCCAAGTCGGTGAGACTGGTGATGTTGGTCAGGCGACCGTTCGTGAAGCCATAAATCAAGCCCACGATTGGTTGGTGAAAAAAATAGGCCGCGTAAGAGATCGCACCCGCTCCCAACAGCAGGCGATTACGAAAGAACCGGCTTAATAGACTCGATTTCTGTGTCAGTACGATGAAAAGCACGCAGAGGTAGAAGAAGTCAATCCAGGTATAGTTCAACGCGGAGACTGCGGTCCTGGTGTAAAGGCGAAACAGCATGAAGAGAGAACGCGACTCAATCAAAGCGGACTGCGCGGCAGCGCCGACCGGTACGGCTTCGTATTCGTGACGCAGGCCGGCGGTCTTCATGCCCATCCACACCATGCCGCAACTGAACAGCAAGAGGAGACCGTAAAGGATGCGCTTGTTTTTCGCGAGATACTCGCGCGCTCTGTCATTGCGCAACAGCATCGCGGCGCCGACTCCGAGCATCAACGCGTCCGCGCGGCAAGGCATAAGAATGTACGCGGCGATGTCGCCGTGCGGATAGAACAGCCGAAGTAAGATGCGAGACACGGGCGCGGCAACAATGATTACTCCCAACACATAAGGCAGACGGCGCGGATTCACATACCTGATGATCAAAGGCAGAGTCAGATAAAACTGTTCTTCGACCGGCAGCGACCAGGTAACGCCGAGCCAACCGGGACCGAGCGTATTCCGGTGAGTCATGAAAAAGTTTTGAGTGAGAGTGGCGAATGAATACCACGGCAACGGATCGGAAAACAGCCAGCGGAAGGCGGCGTTGCTGCGATCGAAATTTATCAGCGAGGTCAGGATCCAGAAGATCGCTACTATGACCACATACAACGGCAATATTCGATAAGCGCGCCGAATGTAGAAAGTTTTGAAGTAGTTTGGCGAATTGCGCGCGTCCAGCAGAATGCCGCCGATCAAGAATCCCGAGAGTACGAAAAAAAGATCGATGGCGGTCCAGGTCATCTGACCCACAGCGGCGGCATATCGGGGCAGCGGCGCCGATTCAAAATAATGAAAGAAGAGCACCATCAGGATGGCGAAACCGCGCAGGCCGTCCAGTTCGGAAATGCGACGGTCAGGTTTCAGCGGCGCTATGCTCATTTTCGGGGATCTTTGCAGTGCTCGTCCCGCTGCGATGCCGGCGACCTGCTCTAAGCTCGGGGCGTTAAAGCCAGGCGCAGGAAGTTCTCAAACAGTATCCGCCCGTCGCGAGATTCGTTTGGGTGTTCCCAGCGGGTGTGACTTTTGTTCCAGTCTTCGAAAGATTTTTCGAGATGGAACTGCACCGTGTAAATCAACTGGTCATTCAGGCGCCGCACCATCATTTGATTGCGACAGAGGTATGAAGTTGCCAGTAGCGTGAAACCGTCGGGCACACGATCAAGCTGCAGCCCGTGATTCTGCCAGACGCGCAAAATGCGCGCTTCCTTTGTGTAATCCTGCCAGGCGCTGGAGTCAGGATCACGCATGCCCAGAAAGATTGGATCGCGAGCCTGAGTGATACGAATAAAACGATACTGATATTCGACAGGCCGATTGTCGCGTTGCTCTCGCTGTTCCAACTTGTCGAGCGTGACCACGCGAGCGCCAAAACTCAATCCCACCAACTGATGGCCACCGCAAATTGCCAGCACCGGCGTGGTAGTCGCGCGAATGAAGCTGGCAAACTCTTCGAGAATCTTCGGATTGTAGTAATCAAAGTCGCGCAGCGTCCCGCTCAACACTACAGCATCAGGCTTGAACTGCGCTTCGGCCTGCGGCAGATCGGAGATGTGTGTGACCTGCGTCGAAGGGCGTTTCACCAGACGGCGAATGTTGTTGATGATGTTTTCCATTGCCATGCCGGCCACCTGGCGCTCGCGCCTGAGGTGCATGGGAACAGACGGGCCCCAGTCGTTCCTCGCGATATCCGAGAGATCGTCTTCGTTGCGCAGCAGGTCGTCGACAACCAGAACACGTACTTCGTCAATTCTCTTTTCAATCGGCTCGTAGTGACAGAAGGCTCTCTGGTTGAAGGGAAAGGGAAGTGGCTCGGGTGAGACTTCGGCCCGCCCCGTTTCGCTTGGCAAAATCTCTTGAGTCTCCTGAGTCATTCTGGTTCTATAAAACACTCAAAGCCGTCTGAATTCAACCAACCGGGCGCTGTCGCGTGCTCTGCTTAAACTCTGGAACGCTGGGACCGGCGCCCGCCTCGGCAATCTCGGTTCTGAGTTTAGCAATTAATACCCCGCGAATTCGAGCCCGTAAGGCTTCGCGTCGGCCAGTCGCGGGATGATCGATGAGCAGCAGCATTCGCTGCCAAGACGATTCCAATTCGTCCGCGATCAAAGAAATCTGCGTGATGTCGTACGGAATTGCCACGTCCTGACAGCCACCCCGAGCGAAGACCGAAAGATAGCGGGCCGTGGCCAGGTCGGGGCAGAGTAGCCGTCGCCGCCCAATCTTCAACTCGACTCCGAGCAGAGTGTGCTGAATCTCGACGCGAGTATTGCGTGGCAGCGCGCCCAGATGATACGAGCGCGTCCGCACACTCATGATGCGATCTCGATAGAGGCGCGGCAGCCAGGACTCGTTGAGCAGAGATTTGATTTCCTCGGCATGATCGTTGGCGGATGGCGTCTTTGATTTGTTCATCGACGCAGTGATACGGATGGCACTGACTTCGTCTGTAGCGCATTGATCACGCGCCCCGGAAAAATGCCGAGGTAAAAGACGCCAACAATCGTGATCACCAGCGCCACTGCGGCGCTTGCCGGTATTCGCGGCGCAGTCCAGGCTGTCGTGCGCTCGCGGAAGAACATCACGATAATCAAACGCAAATAATAGTAAGCGGACACGGCTGTATTGAGCACGGCGATAACGACGAGGAGAACGTAACCTTGTCTGAGTGCTTCGCGAAACACGACGATCTTTCCCATGAACCCGGCGGTCAATGGCATTCCGAGCAGACTCAACATAAAAAGCGACAGCGAGAACGCGAGCACCGGCGACTGAAAACCGATGCCGTTGTAGTCCTCGACCTCTGTACGTCGATCGTCGCTGCGGGCGATCAGCGTTACGACCGCGAACGCGCCGATATTCATCACTGCGTAAGTTAGCAGATAAAAGGTAACGGCGCTGATCGCGCTATTGCGTTGGTCCACCTCGCTGGCTGCTCCAGCCGCGACAAAGCCAACCAACGCGTAGCCTGCGTGCGCGATTGAAGAGTAGGCGAGCAGGCGCTTCACGTTGTTCTGCACAATCGCGACGACGTTGCCGACCGTCATCGTGATTATCGCCAGGACCACCAGCGCGGAGAGCCACGCCGCGTGCGCCTGGCCGGCGATACTCGTGTTAGCGGTGGCGACTACGAATGGGAATCCAAAGATGAAGACTCGCAGGAATGACGCAAAACCCGCGGCTTTCGGCCCAGCAGCCATGAATGCTGTGACCGGCGTAGGGGCGCCTTCGTAAACGTCAGGCGTCCAAACATGAAAAGGCGCCGTCGCGATCTTGAAACCAAATCCGACCAGCATCATTGCCGCACCGGCGAAGAGCAGCGGCGGATACTGTGCGTCGGGAATGCGTCGAGCGATTTCGTAGATGTTAGTTGTGCCCGCCAGTCCAGTTGCCGTTGTTGTTGCGCCATAGATCAGCGCGATGCCGTAAAGGAGAAACGCAGAAGAGAATGATCCGAGAATGAAGTACTTCATTGAAGATTCATTTGAACGGACATCTGTACGGCGAAAGCCGGCCATCACGTAGGTCGCGATTGAAAGAATCTCCAGACCGAGAAAGATGATCACGAGATCGCCGCCTGAGGCCATCAACATCATTCCAGTCGTCGCGAACATCAGAAGCGAATGGAATTCGCCGGCGGGAAGCCGTTCATTTTCAACCCAGACCATCGAGACGAAAATCGTCAACGCGGAAACGATCAAGAAAACAATTGTAAAGCCGAGTCGCATGTCATCGAGTACGATCATGCCGTTGAAAGCCTTGGTGACACCGGTCCACGAAGACGAAAGCCAGATCGTGCTGATACCGGCGGTGACTAGTCCCGCGAGTGAAATGCTGCCGGTCACCCAGCGCTGCGTTGGCCGCCCGAATGCGTCGACCAGCATGACGACAACGCCTGCGAGGCAGACGATCAGTTCCGGCATGATCAGCCAGAAGTTAACGTCTGCGAGATTGAGTTGTAGGGCTAAAGAAAAGTTCATCGGTTCAAACTAGAAAATCTTCTCTGCGCATACTCTGCGTTCTCTGCGTCTCGGCGGTGACAATAGTTCCAAGAC
>JBGQJU010000125.1:0-14652 GCA_041499185.1 Pyrinomonadaceae bacterium
CAGTCGTACTATCGGGAACTGGCCTGAGGTAACCTTCGCAGCGTCCAAAGCCGGAATGTCCGCGGGGACTAAAACACGGAAAGCCGGCTGCGCTGCGCCGCCTGTGCTCGGTCCGGCGTATATCGTGTTCGCGCCCTGGACCGCCTTGGTGATAGTTAGCGTGCCAGTCACTGTGACCGGAGAGCCGGAAACGGTGAACTCCACCGGAGCCGTGAGAGCTACGCTGGTTACCGTGCCTGTACCTGGCGGAGCAGTGGTGAGCGGACAGTAAAAAGCGCCGTTCAGTTTGATCGCGATGGATCCAGTGCCACCTGAAGTGCAGACGCCACCAAGAGGCTGACAGTTGATACAACCAAGGATCGTGTTGTTCGGCCATGATGGGCTGCTGAGCTGCGAGAAAGGCACGTCCTGAAGCCTGTTTGTCGTCCTTGCTTGAGGAAAGACGATCGATGTCAGGGAAAAAATTAAAAGAATTAAAAGAATAACCCGCAAGCGTTTCATAGTGCGTACCTCAATTGCAGATCCACGTGTTGTTAAGACGCTTGGCGATAGCTCCCGTGCCGCCGCCAGCACATGGGTTTGCTATCGTGCAGTCAGAACAGTAGGCAAACGTACCGTTCGGCTGGGCGTTGGCGGTCAATTTGGCCAACGTCATGCTCTTGAACTGAATTGGGCTGCCAAAATAAAAGTTGGCAACTTTCCCGTCGTTGAAATCCGTTCCACCATATTGAAAATAGTACAGACTGGGCGCGTCGGTGATTTGCCAATCGTTAATACTAATCAAATTATTGCCGGTGAATTCCCCAGAAACGCTGGCGCTGGAAAAATAGTCAAATCCCAGTTGCGCCATTGTGATGCCAGCGTTGTAGCTGTAAAGATTGTTTATGCTGACCAGCCGAATGACACCAGAGCCATCGGGCGCAAAAAACGTTTGTCCGGCGCCGGGAAGGAAGTCTATCTTGCAATTCAAGAGAGTGACCATCCCCCCGAGGGTAACAAACGCAGTAGTCTGATTACCGTTGGAAAAACGACAAAACTGGCAAGTAAGACTGGCTGGGTTGTGACGGATGTCCAGAGCCTTGGCGCTGCCCTCGGTTTCCAAGTGAGAGACGACGATCGGTTCAGTGGCAGTATCTAGCACCTGGATGTCGATGTTGTTTGCGCCGCCGCCAAAGTGATCGACTCCAAACGATCCGTTTTCTAACCTGATACCGATAGCACACTGTTGAATTCTGTTGTAGTCAAACCGTTGGTGCTTTGCGTTAGGGTTGTTTCCGTTGTTGATACCGATACCGGCTGCCGCCGCGCGCACCCCGCTTGAGCACGCGAAGTCGTTGTGACTGACAGTCATATTTTCGTTATTCCCGGTGCAGGTTGGACAGATAGATACCAGTTTCGCGTTGGCGTTTGACTGGCTACCAGCATCAAAGGCGTTGTATTCAACGAAGTTCAGTGTGGAAATCTGAGCGCCCGCAACGCCGTCAATCTTAATGAAGGTGTCGATGGACTTGCCCGCGGCATTCTTAAAGTAAATACCCTCGATGTGCATGGCCTGGCAGATTTCAAGGTCGAACATTGTGCCGCCCGTGCCATTCCAGATAAGCCGAGGGGCCGCGACGCGATAATTCTGAGCGTCAACTCCTGATGTCAGCCTGATTGCGCTGCGCGCTGTCATGGTAAAGCCGGTCGTAAACAGGTAGGTGCTGCGAGGCGTGATGAAGCCTGTTGCTCCGTCTGGGATCGCGGCCAGGAACGTGGCAAAGGGCGCGGAGTCGTTGGTTGTTCCGTCTCCTACCGGACCCCACCACTCCGGATAGAAGGTGGCAATGGACTTGTTACCAGTGAATGAGATTGTTCCTAATCCCGCTGTAGCGTTGTAAAACAGTTTCTTCTTAGGCCAGAGGTCCGCATCGCTCAGAACCGTCAACGTCTGTCCGGTATTCACTGAGATCCCCGGTGCATTGGTCAGATCCAGAGTGATATTCGCCGGCACTGAAAAGGAGTTCACTACGCACGGCGTAGTGCGATAGGCAACGCTCAGCTTGGCTTTGTTCGCGCCCAGCGAAGTAATCGCGTTCGTGAACTTCGCTGTGTCTGCTGAACCGTTACAGACAATTGTAAACGTCAGGACCTGCGCCTGCGCGTTTTCGACGAAAGTAACCGAGTCAAATGTCCGTGGGCCAGGCCGAGGCAGTAAGAGTAGCCCAAGAACAATGACGGTCAGAAGCGGTCTAAGAGTTTTCTTCACTGGTACTTTTACCTCACTAAATTACTGGGAATGAATAACCGACGCTGCCACTGTCCAGACCGTCCGTGCTGGCGATGTCAAACCCCACTCCTGCTGTGCGGCTGGAAACGCGCAGTGCTCCATTCACGTTAAGATCCTGCCCGCTTAACTGAACCGGCTGAAGGGCCGCGTTGGCCACTATTTCGGGGGCGGCTACAGTAACCATCCCGCCAATCAGCGCGGCGGTTCCGACAACGAAGATGCTTCCGCCTCCACCGCCTGCTGCTGGGGCTCCTATCGTGAACCACTGATCGCCAACGGGGTCGTACTTGGCTAGAAAGGCTGTTACTGCGTTGGCTGCAAGATTAAGTGTAGGAGGGTTCACCAGATTACCGGGCCAGGCGAACGCATGTCCCCCAACCACATCCTGAATAATCTCGAGCACGACAACTATCGGCAATCCCGAGGGAGGGGATCCTATACTGAAGATGGTAACGTCGCCGGTGATTGGTATGCGAAAACAACTGAACTGATCAGTGAAGATAAAGTTGTGCGCGAAAAACGGGACTTCCTGTTCGATCCATGCGAAACGGGGGTCGGTGAGCATTGCCAGAATTGCGACGTAATCAGGATCGTTGACCGCAACGCCTATCGGAAACGCTGGATCAGTCGGGTCAACGCTGAGCGCAGCCATTCCTATTTGCGTGGCCGATCCCATTCGCAGGAACGTCAACGCTATAGCGATAAGGGCCTCGATCTGCTCTGAGTTGTACGTGTTCGTGATGCGCAGCGGAATCCTGGCCGCTTTGTGAAGTCTGAGCAGTGGCCAGGTTACATTCGGCAGCGTCGCCGGAACCCGAAAGTTCGAAAGAAAGGCCGGTCTGATCAAGGCGCGTTTGGAGGTAACCAGCGTCGCGGTGTAATCAGCGGCGGGGTTCGTAGGCGAGTCCTCGGTTGAGTCAATTTCAAAGGCAGGAATCAGCAAGACGTTTCCGACGATTGTGCAGTCTACTTCCAGGTAGAAATCGTTTGATGCGGATCTACCTTTCGGAATGTACTGCCCATCAATGGTATCGAAGGGCTGATTAGCAGAAATGCGGAGGGAGGCCGTGCTGCCACCCAGGCGCCACACGTCCGGAGTATTCTGAGCTTCGACTGTGACCTTCACTTAGGATCGTGCCTCCTGTTTAGCTTTCCAAGGGAGCGCGGGCAATCGCAAGAGACTCCCATCAGAAACGATTGCCCCCGATCGCGCCCTCTGCGTGTAGCAGCACGCAGAACTCTTTACCCGCCGCCGGCCGCAGCCGCTGCGCCTGCACCCTTCGCGGCGTTTTGCCACAGCTTCGACCAGATAGAGTCTCCGGGTTTGAAGTTGGCCCACATGCCGGTTGATGCCGTACTCTTGCCGGACATCATATCTGCCAAGTTCAGATCACGTTGTTGCTTGTACTGCAAAAGAAAAGGGATCGTGTTGCCGGTGACTTCGGCATACTTGCCCGCGAACGCGTCTGAGAGGTCCCCGGAGGCACGTTCCTGTTGGCGCATGGCGTTCTGCTCCTTCATCCGGGCCACCAGTTCCGGACTGCCGCCTTTCGATCCCAATTGGAATAGCCCCGTGTCCGTGTTGGCGTCCGCTGCCTGGCCGGCTTTGGCGTGATCATACAGACTGAGGAACGGTTCCATGCCGGGAGTCTTGGTGACATCAAACGGCCCGTTCTTGCCTTCTACTGAGTCGAGGAAGGCCAATGACGACGCTCGCCGACGCTCCTCCAACGGATCGGGAGCATTCGCTTTGTTGTAAGCGTCGAGAAAGAGTTGCTGATTCTGGGCAGCCTGTTTGCCAAGATCAGCTTGTATCTGCTTGTCTTTTTTATCTTTCAAGATCCATCTCCTTCGTAGAGAGCACCTTTCAACCGTTTCATGCCCGCATGTTCAGCCAAGCGCTCGGCAAACGGGGTCGCTGCTACCAGGTGCGCGCGCTTGCCGGCCGCGCGAAACAAGGTCCTGACGTGTTCGACCAGCGCCTCTGCGGTGCCATTGCCGCGATGCGTCTTGTTAAGGTAAATGTGGCGAATGTGGATTGCGATTTCCTCGACCTGAACGAAGCCAACGATCTTGCCGTCCTCCTCGACGCCGAGAATGCGCGTCGTCTCGATGTCCGGGAGCGGCTCGGCAAACTCATCGATCAAAGTCTGTTGCAGCTCCAGCCATTCGAGCGGTTCAAGTGGTCTGATAATCAACCTGCGTTCTCCTGCAATTTGATGTTGTGACTACCAAAGCCGTTAACCCAGAGCCAGTGACCGGGTCTGAGAGCAACTGAGCCAACCTCGAAGCGTCCACGCATAAGTTCAAGCCGCGTTATGGTGGTTGACTCGACTATTTTATCAGGTCGGGTGATGAGTGAATTTCCTATTTCGAGTTTCACGACGGGCGTTCCGTGAAGGTCATCTGCATTGCGCCGCAGGCGGTGCGTGGCCGTGAAGAAATGACTCAAACCATTCGCTGTTTCAACCAAAAAGACTTCTTCTACAAAGTGCCGGCTCTTGCTGAGCAGGATGTTAGAGCGAATACTGTTAGAGACAATGCGCTCGCCGAGTTTCAAATCATCAAACGATTGAAGCAGTTCCTTTTCGCCGTGCAGGACGTTAATCCTGCAACCATCGAGCAGCCAACAGCGCGGACCGCCGCCACCATCGCCCGCTGGGCCACCGCCGCCCGTAGGCGGTCCTTGATCGCTGCCACTCAGGGAAGTAGAGGAAGTGAAGTTCGCGGGCCGGCGCGCACTCGGGGACCAGTCACCAAAGCCGAAGCTGAGACCAACCTTGTCGAACAATACCTGCCGCGGATCTGCCGTGGCTGCTGTAAGACCCAGGCGAAACCATTGCTTCCCCGTGGTAGCAGAGGAAGCGTAGGTCGGCGGGATCGGAATTGTCAGATCATAGAGGGTCCAACCACTGTCACTTACCTCGAAGTCATCGGTCTGCGCATAGGCGCGGGCCTTGGTGAGTGTCACTGTCGGGAAGACGCCACCAACGTTGGCCTTTGGCGCGATGTCGTAGTGGTTGTAGCTAACATTGATCGAATTGAATATCTGTCCGATGCGGGAACAGACGCCGCCCACAAGTTCGTAGATGTCAAACTGGATGAAGCCAACAGCGCCGCTCATTGTCAGGCGCACATAGTTGGCCACGGAAAGCACGGCCACCGAATCCGCGATCGTCACTACGTTCGATTCGATCTGAGAGCCATAGTCGCTGGTGCCGATAACCTTGAACTGGCGAGAGGTTGCTCCGGCCGCACCGATTCTCACACCCACCAACGCAAACGTGCCTCCCTCGATCACTTTCGCCTGGCCCACCGTGTTATCAAAGAAGGCGCCGTAAACCTGAATGCCGGCTGGTAGGGCAGTGGCGGTTCTACGTTTCGCCATGAACTGAAGATAGATTCTGCCTCTGCCTGGCTGGATAAAGTTTTCTGGCAATGGAGAAACGAGGTCGTATTGGTTCGCGCCGACCGCCCCGATCTCCGGCCAGCCGTCAGGTCTGTCCCACCGGGGAATGTCGCCGTCTGCGCCCTCAGCGGCCGCATAGAGCGAGTGACCGGCATATTTAAGAGCATGGGCCGCGTTCTCAATCAGCAGCGTGTCAGTGGTCAGGTGTCGAAACCAGTTGAAGCATTCAAAGTCGATGTCTCCGCCCAACACTGGATTATTCAAAAAGCGATCCTGTGACCAGTCGAAGTCGCTGTTGTCGATCAGGTTGACGATGGAAACGCGCTGCGCCTCTCCCTGCTGCACTGCCAATTGCGCCGCTCTGGTCGCCTGATCGAGCGCATCCATTCGCTTGTCAACTTCCTGCCGAAGTTGCTCAAGACGAATTATCTGTTGCTGATCTCTGAGGGTTGCAGCTTCCATTCTTACGCTCCGTCGCCTTAGAACTTCCAGAATCCAGCGCGAATGCCCTGGTTAATGCACGTCATACATGTTTCAAAATCAGGATGGCACTTAGCAACCAGCACATCTTCATCGTCTTCGAAAGGGACTTATATACTTGAGTCCCTTATCGGGCCTCTTGATCTTCCAAAGTGATTGCATTGGCAACTCTTACGCGTGGAGTTCCAGAGAATTGTGGGATGAAACAGCGAACACCAAATTCGCCCGATGGCGGGACTCTCTCGCCAGTAGAATTTCCCACAGATAGCAAACGCCACGGCAGCTAAAGTCACTACAGTCAACCCTGCAAACGAAAGCGATGCTCGCCATGATAGTCCTGACACAAAATGTAGTATTAGGACTATGAACCAACTCTCATTGAGCAAGCGAAGCGGGGTAATTCGTGGTGTCGTATCTATAGTCGAAGCCCACTCCGGGAATGCAAACAGCAAGGTGATGAAAATCAGGAATGCCGCTCCTACTACTTTGGGCCAAAGTACTAGTGACGGTAGGAAAATAAACACCAGAAATATCGGAAGGATAATCATGGCTTCGCAACCTCCGCCCTCGTAAAACTGTCGATTGCGCCAGTCTGGCATTGCAACTTTCCTTTCTTCACACTCCTGAATGCGATCCAAAGGTGCTGATCTTTTCTGGCCCGGCGTCATTGCCGCCGGTGCAGGTTTGTTTGAGATAGATCGCGTGGCTCTGTCCGTTGACGCGCGTACGCTTGCTCTCCAAGTGTTGCAGGCCAGTGCGCGTGAGAGTGATTACTTTAGTCACAGTGGCGTTGGCTGGATTGTCATCGCCGTCAGTGAGAATTCGCATCTCAACCGGGTTGGCAAAGTTATCTGCGCGCCAGTCGGCAATCACTCGGTAGATGTCATCGCTCTCAAGCGCAGCTCTCGCCCAGGCGGTGAACACCTCAACGACAGTGCCGGTGCCCCCATCGAACTTGTAGAGTCGGAGCACGCTTCCATCGTTAGTGGCAAAAAACAGATCGCGATGATCCATAACCGTGGCACAAACGGTTCCGATGATCTTGCCCGTAAGGAACAGGGGACTACTCCAGGGATTACCCTCTGCAGAGGTGTTGAAGGGCATCACCTTATTCTGGGTGGCGTTGATGTAGCACATCAGTTGCCGGCGGGCGTCCCAGCCTAAAAACACATCATCATCAGCCCAGCCCTCGAAGTCGTCTATCACTTCATCCCCAAAACCAACATCGGGTTCTTCCGACCGGGCCATGATGCGAGCTGGCTTGCCGATCCACACGTAGAGACGGCCGTCCTCTCCAACACAGGCGTTGTGCGGCTGGGAAATGCCGACGTTGGGCCAGATGATTTGCAGCGCGAGCGCGGGCGTTCCTCCGGTGTAGGTAATGACCCCCATCGAAGTTTTGCCGAGACGGTAGTAGTAGCCATCACCGCCGCGCATAACATTGACTGGCGGCTCAGGTGGAAAGAGTAGATTGTCTCCGGGAAAACTCTCCGGATGCAGCGGGCGGCTGACTGCGATCGTGGAACCTGGCGCACCGGCAGTGACTCCGGTTGACGTGTCACCATACGCACCATCCACAAACGTGACATCGCCGAGCGCGCCGCCGAACACTGCTGCCGGCGGGGGAAAGTCCTCGATAGGAGCGAGCGGCTGGCCAACCAAGTCAGCGTCGATCCATTCGATCTCGAATGAGCGGGCGATGCCGTCGATGGTGGTCAACGCAGAGTCTGCGATCTCGCCCAGCTTGAAGTGCGGGCCTGAGAATCCAAACCCTACCTGGGTCACACCATAGCCCCAGCGGTCGTGCCCATTAGAGTCGAGCGCCGATACCGAGACCCGCAGAGTTTGATTGTCTGCAACTACAACTGCCGACGCGGGGCTTTTGATTGAGTTCGCCCCCGTCGTTGATCTGATGCGCCAGACCACAACGCTGACAGAACCCCTTACCTTGCCCGTGAAGCCCGTTCCGGGCGTTGCCCTGACTCCAACGTCAGGAGCTGAGGGTTGGGCCATTCCTGCTTGCCACGGACCACCCGAGAAGGTGCCGCTGCTGAGTATCAACATCGAAAGGGTTGACGTTGCCGCGGTGGCCAAGGACGCACCGTTGTAGCGCACCAGACCGGCGCCGATGAAGAACAGAGCTGCAAGCACACGAAAGACGCTACCGACTCCCTGCGTGTTGTATTCGCCCAGGCCAGCGTAGCCGTCAGCAGCATTCATCATCTGCTTTGAACCGTTGACGCCGGCCTGCAACACGGGTCCTTTGTAGGCAGTATTCTTGCCTCGCCCGAGGCAGATGAGGTTCTTGGTGCCCTTTGCCAGATAGTTCAGCCCAGACGTGAAACGGGCCACGCTCGACGCGTAACGCTCAAAGGTGAAGGTTGCTAAGGGCTCGAACATAATAAACTTGATTTGTGGTCCTGGTCGTCGTTTCTGGTGGCTTAACTACCTTCTGATTGGAACTTTCTATACCAGCACAGTTCGGTAAATACCTTTTGCGCTTTAGACCTGGCCTCCTGATAACACTTGGCGGTGCCGTAGAACTTTTGGCCTTTGGTCCAATATTTACCATCATGCTTGGTTTCAATTCCAAACCTAATATCCCCCAACTTTGAACCTCCGCCTAAATCCTTAAGAATTTGATCAACTCCAGGAATTGTTGCTGGAAGCCTTACGTCCAGCCATGTCTTGAACGACAGGGTGGTAAGGAAGGCTACGAATCGCTTTTCTGCCTTTAGATATTTAGAAAGTTCACTCATAAATCTAGTTCGTCGCCATTGACGGCGACAGGCGCCGGCAGCGGGGTTTCACTTCATAACGTCAGCGTCTCTCACTGGCAGCGTGTGCGCGGTCGCGTTCAGCGCTTCACGTCGCGCGAGCACAAGAGGCAGCGCCTTGGCGTTCAGGTCGCCGCAGGAACAGCGCACGAGGGGCATCATCCGGCCATGCTTCGGCGAAAACACATCCTCGATCTTGTTCTGCTGGGGAATCTGGAGCGTCGCGCCCGTGGCTGGGTCTTTAACTTCTTTGAGTTCCGGGCAACCACACGACTCATCATCTGGTCTGTCGATGGCTTTCTGGATGGCCGCATACTCGCGAGCACGTTTCTTCACTGGGTGAGTCTTTGCAGCTTCGGCGTAGCGTCCCTGGTCGGCATAAGCGTCTGCCAGCCGCGCCTGATGGCGCCGGATTAGCTCTGCCTTTCCTTTTCGCGCTGGATGCACCGCCAGTATCTCTAGCTGGGCGCGCACAAAGCGTTCGGTCGTAATCCCACGTATCAGGCGGGCTTCCTCCTGATTCGCCTTTACGCGGCCGTACATGGCCTGTTTGGCCCGTTCCTGAATCTGCCTGGAGATTGCTATCTGTTCTTCAGTGACCTGAAGGAATGGCGGAAGGTTCTTGAGGACGTTGCGGAGATCCACGGTTTACGCCCCCTTACGCATCAATGAAGCCATGTGACTCAACGGCGGTGATTTTGGCTTTCGGATACCAGTCTCGATGGTGTCTTAGAAAGGTATGAGTCTTTTTTGTCGCCATGACGATCGAATCGTGCGCGGTAGTAATCCACAGCTTCGTGCCGCTGTTGCTAGTGTTCGGATGGCGGTATGAAACGCTTACCGCCCAGAGGTGAAGTCCGTATAGACTTTTCATTTTCATGCTCCCTGTGATTGCGCCTCTGGAATTGGCGGCACTACTGACGCCCCGCCGCGAATCATGCGCAACGCTCCCTCGGCATAGGTGCTGTAGTTCGACGCCAGTGTGGTCAAGCTCACGTCGCCGTCCTTCACTCCCAGAGCGAATGCTTTTGCGATAACGACATCCTCATAAGGATCGGGCACCTTCGTAGCAGCGTCCGCGCGAGTGAAGTTTGCGATCTGCATTTTGGCAGAGAACCCGGTATAGAAAAGTTCATCAGCGAGGATGTCCCAGAAGCCGGAGATCGGCGAAGGATTACCATCCTCGTCCTGCTGGTCATGGGCGGTTGGCGCGTAGAAGTTGTTGAGATTCTCGCGCATCGACTCGATCTCGTTTGCCGGGCGCTTCGCTCCGGCCGAGAATGAATCGCCGGCGAAGCGTTGAATCTTGACGACCCCGATTGGGCCAATGTGCTGCGGTATGCGGCCTCGGTGAACAATCTCCGCTGAGTCGGCCATCAACTGATTGCGGAGTCCGTTGCTGGGAGATTCTGCCAGCGCCAGGAGGACTGACATTGCGCCTTCAGTTACGAGGTCCAGCAGCTCGGTTGCGTTTCTGCGATCGTCGTCAACCGCCGTCGAGTAGATCATTGAGCCGTCGGCATTCTTCGCGTTGGCGTTGTAGAGCGCCGTCAATCGCTTTTGGGCAACTGTTAGATCGACTGGCATAAACTATCTCCGTTTGAATTCGTCGCCGCGTCCATAGTTGCCGCGATTGCTCATCGGCCAGGTGCGCTTATAGGCACGGCCCTGATTGCGGCCCATGTTCATCCACTTGAGCATGATGGCTTCCCAGTCGCGCACCTGGGCCAGTAGATACACGCGCTGATCTTTCCACCAGTCCTTAAACTCCTTTGACTCGTCGCGGACCATGCCGCCACACTCAAGCGCGGTGTCATAGATCAGGAGCATGTTGAAGTCCTGCTCGATCTCCGGGGTGTCAGCGATGTTCGTCGGGCGCGTTGCCGCTGGCTCATACCAAAGTGTGAAGTTCTGATCCGTAATATCCATCGAGTAGGAAATGTTCGGCGGGCTGCCATAGATCGCAACCGCGTTTCGTCCTTCGATTCTCGCGCGTTCGATCTCATCAGCGTTGACGATCTCGACCGGATACCAGTTGTCGTCAGGAGCGGAGTTGCGATTGCGGATCGTGACTTTGACCGGCACCGAATAGTCGTCAACATTCAGTGGCTCATCAAGCGCGTTGGGAGTAAGGGGCTGTGACCGGAGAAACCAGTTTTTGTCTGAGAGTTGAAACTGCTTATTACGCTTCGCATACTGCCGTCCCAGCGACTTTAAGATGTCCTGCCACGACAGAGCCGTCTGAGCAGGACGCCTGAGAAGCTCGATGACTTCAGTTACGTCGTCTTGGGCGGTAATAGGCAAGGTGGTTTAGTTTGCCTTCGCTGTTTTGGCGACCTTGCGCAGTGCTGCGAGTTCCATGTCCTGCGCCTTCTGCCGTTTCTCCATCCGGGCGATTGCTGCGAGGGCCTGGCCAAGCTGAGCCTCTTGTGCGTTCAGCGGGAGAGCACCCTCGGTCGCGGTTCCCAAGTCGCGCTGGGCCATTCTCACCAGCAGTTCACGGATGTCGCCCAGATCGGCATCAGCACGGGGTTGAATTCGCGCTGGTGGTTGCAGGTCGAGTTGATCGAGCGCGTGCAGGTCGCCGGGAAACGCCATCGACTTGCCTTGCTTCGTGCCGACGAAGGCAGCCATGTCTTTGTTCAGTTCGCCCACCAGATTCTCAGCCTTGATGATGGCGCGACGGGCGCCGAGCAACATCTCTCGGCGCGTAAGTTCCGCGTCCGCGTCACGAAAGTTCGGGTTCGCTTCTCGCGCTGCCTCAATGCGCTTGGGCGCTTCGTAAATCAACTCATCCTCGAGCGTGGACAATTTGAAGGCCGCTGGTTGGATGACTTTGAAAATCCCGAACGCCTCTGACGGCTCCATGCCAACCAGCGACATCAGGAGCATGAAGCCCCACTCACCATAACCATCCTGAATTTCGCCGGCGCAGGTCGCGGCATACTTCACTACATCAATCATCTGCGGCGGTGGCCCATTAGGGATATTGTTGTCGCGGTCGCTCAGCTTGCGAATGTCCACGTTCTGAAAAACGAGCAACTGGCTTCGCTTCAGCACAGTCGCAAACTCGCCGTTATGATCGTAGGCGACGTGCTTCTCAAGGCCCATCGGTCCCATTAGCACGATGTCGTCATAGGGACACCAGCCGAAATGGTTCGCCGATAATTGTTTCGTCTTCTGCGAAGAAAGCGCTTCTCGCGCGGCCAGGATTGGCGCTATCAGGCTCTCATTTGCGGGCGGGCCATCAATAATAATCTGTGACATAACAGTCTCCTTCAAAGGGTTGGTTAAAGAGTGAAATCAATCTGCGCGTTGGCGTTGCCTTCGAGGTCCTCCCAGAGCGCGTGCGCTGCTCCGCTCGGATCGCTGTACTTCAAAACATTGTCCGGGTTCCAGAGCGCCTGGAGGCGACGCTGCACGTCTGCCCGGCGTTCTTCGCTCGCGGCCTTCTCGTCCGCGATGATTTGCGAAAGGGGCGTGTTCTCGTTGTACTCCCACATAGCGCGGATGCCTTCAAGGGCCTCGCCATCTGCTTCGTGGAACATGCCGTTGGAGCGTTCGAGTTTTAGAAACAACTGATAGTCGCCATGCGCTCGGTGCTCGGGGTCGAAGTATTCTTTGATCTCTTGATCACACTCCATGCTGCGTTGGCGATCTAGTTCACCTTCGACACGGGCAAGCGCTGTTTCCGGTTTCTCGCCAGCCCTCACTCGCGCCTTAAACTCCTGATGCGCGTAACGCGTATCGGTAGGCAGCTCGGTAACGATTCGGCCCAGGGACTCGTCAAAGTAACCCATATGTTCAAGCTGCTCGCTGCTAACCCAGCGTTCAATCATCCAGCGCAGCTCTCCCAACTCGATGCTGCCGTATTTTGGAATTGAGATCGCACCATCGGGTACGTCCGCAAGTTTCTTTACCTCGACCATCTGCCCGAGGGATGGCTCGCGGTATTGATGTGCGATGAGAGTTTCGGGAGTGTCGCAGAGCTTATAGACGAGGATTCCTTTGGCGCGGTGTGTTCCACCCCAGACAACGCGGAGCATCTGCTCACCAAAACGATTCCAGCCGGCGATCTTGATCAGACCTTCGTTGAAGTCGGAATCGAGAGGCGGCGCTTCACGCACTACCCAGGTCGATTCGTCGTCAAGGTTGTATTCGAAGAGATCCATTTACATTATCGGGTCGTGCCATGCTCCGCCCCTATGGTCGCGGGAGAAGCAAAACACGGCGTTGTGGTTTCGCCACAAAGCGAGTTGGCTGCGTCCGATTCTCAGGTTCCACACTTTGCCGATGAGATTGAATTCCCAGTCATTGTGAAATCTGACGCTGCGAAAACATTTGATCTTCATCAGGCCCTCCTTTCATTTACATCTCAGGCAGTTCGATCATTTCTTCTCTGTGCAGTACCTCTGCCACCAGCAGCGCTGCGCGACAAATCGCGAGGGCCGTCAGATGAACGCTGGGCACTCGCGCCTTCACCGCTCGGTTGGGGTCATACTCTTTTTCGTTCGGTGCGAACATCACAACTACCTCGCCATCGGTGTTTTGGGTGGTGCCGTACTTCCAGCCGATCTTAAAGAGCGCTTCGACCACGTACATGGCTTTGTTTAAGTCCTCGGAGAATTTGGGAAGCTCGGCGAGCACCTTTCCATCCGGCGCGTGCCACCAGAAGCTGTAAGGGACGGCTGGCATCGGGTTTCCTTTTACAAACCCGAGAAAGCGTTCTGCTATCAACCCATCAATTCCCCAACCAGCGGGTATCTCATCAACGTTGATTGAATTTGACTGTCCTCGTTTCGTCATTGCAGAACCGCCGGTAAGTCGAGGCCCAGTTGCTCAAACGCGTGGGCGAACCCGTGCCAACGTTCGCCCTGTCCAGTGGCGAAAGGTGAAATCCTTTGCTGCCCGACAAGATCATCGAACTCGATGATCAATTTCTCCGCTCTGGCAAACGCCCGCCGCGCGCCGCCCAGCATTTCAAACAGCGTATCCTCGGCAATCGTCTTGCTCAGTGGGTTGCTGGCGAAGTTCGATACTCTCATGCGCTGTGGTGCTTCGTAGATCAACTCGTCTTTCAGCGTCGAGAGAGGGAAGGTTGTTGGCTGGATGGTGTGAAACATCGCCGCGGCGTCGCTGGGTTCCATTCCGGTCAGGGACTTGAGCAATACAAATCCCCAGTCGCCATAGGCGTCCTGAATTTCACCGGCGCACGTGGCTGCGTATTTCAAGTGTTCGGTCATCGTTCGGGGTTTGGTTTCAAAGTAATCGTCATCACCCTCGCTAAAGGCGAAAAACTTCACGTTCTGAAAAACTATCAACTCGCCTCGCGGAAGCACTGTCGCAAACGTACCGTTCGTGTCCCGCACAACTCGCTTTTCCAATCCTCCCGGCCCCATCAATCTGATGTCGTCAAAGGGACACCAGCCATAGTGTGTTTGCGCGAGTTCCTTGAGCCGTCTGGGCGAGAGTCGCTTACACGCCTCGGCATACGACAGAGGTGGGCGTGGTGCGGGGATTCGATCCCTTGGCTGCGGCGTTGGTCTAAAGCGGTTTCTAACATTTGCTGCAAGGCGTTTGAGCCATCGAGTCAGTCTGTTCGTCATTTGCGAATCTCCTGTCATTCGCTCCTGAATGGTTAAAGTGACGGCCGCTCCTGCTTTCGCAGGTCCTCGCCAGGAGGTCAAGGTTTCGGGTGCCCCCTAGACCGTCACTTA
>JBGQJU010000126.1:0-13787 GCA_041499185.1 Pyrinomonadaceae bacterium
AGCTCTGCGACGGGCTCTCAGCAACCAAGACGCTATCGGTCTGTTGCACCCCTTGCCAAAAACGGTCTGCTCAGCATTAAGATGCCGACATGCACCAACACATTCAATAATGGACACGCTTAACATACAAGACACAGAGAACACAGAGGAGGCACAGAGAAGACAGAATGAATCCTCACTTGAATCAGTTGAGCCACGAGATTATTGGCGCCGCGATTGAGGTTCATCGCACGCTCGGTCCGGGATTGTTAGAGTCCTCTTATCACGAGTGCCTTTGCCGTGAGTTGTTGGTGCGTGGCGTTCCGTTCGAGCGTGAGAAACCTTTACCGCTCGAGTACAAAGGTATTCGATTAGAGTGTGGGTATCGTATCGACATACTGGTGGCGGGGCTTGTCGTCGTAGAAGTTAAATCAGTGGAAGCGCTGGCGCCAATTCATGATGCCCAACTATTAACGTACTTAAGGCTTGGTGGTTGGAATATTGGGTTGTTAATCAATTTCAACGTAGTCCTGCTGAAGAATGGTATCCATCGCAGGGTAATGTAGATTGAAACGTCTCTGTGCGTCCTCTGTGTTCTCTGTGTCTCTGTGGTGAGTCGGCGGTGATTGTGACTCAATGCAAGTGAGCTGATGCGCGTACCGATAACGAAGAACAAGCGCGTTTTTTCCGTTGCGCTGGTGCTTGGCTTAGCGTCCGCAACATTGCTAAGCGTACACTCGATCGCAAACAACGATAGTGTAGCGCCGCGTTTTGCGCCGCAGCCCCGATCGCCGTTGTTCTCGGCGAGGCAGAAACTACGGGCCGCTAAGGAAAAGCAACAAAGAGCCCCCAGCGCCGCAATTACACCAAAACTCGAAGGCTGCATCTCGTGCCACGGCAAGATCGAGCCGATGCACAAGTACGGCACGACCGAGACTTTCGATAAACTGAAGGACGGCAAAGATGCTTTCAGCCTGACCTGCACGGCCTGCCACGGCGGCAATCCCGCACCGCAAAAAACCAGTGACGACCGCGCGGAGATCGAACGCGTCAAGCACGAGGCGCACGTTCAGCCACGCTTCCCGAACGAATGGAAACGCGACGGCAAATACACGGGCGCGAATCCTGAGCGCACCAACACGCTGCTCGCGCGCGAAACTCTCGAGTTCGTCCGCTTCATCAATCCCGGCGACATACGCGTGGCGGCGAAGACGTGTGGCAACAGCGGCTGCCACGAAGCCGAAACGAAAAGCGTCGCGCGCAGCATGATGGCGCACGGTTCGATGCTTTGGGGCGCTGCGCTCTACAACAATGGGAACTTCCCGCTGAAAGACGCGCGCTTTGGCGAGAGCTACAGCGAATCAGGCGCGCCGCAAAGATTGATTCAGACCCCCGCGCCGAACCTTGAAGAGCGACGCACCAAGGGACTGCTGACGTTTCTCGATCCGCTCCCGCGCTGGGAGATCTCGCAACCCGGCAACGTGCTGCGTGTTTTTGAGCGCGGCGGCAAGCGCAGATTGGAAGTCGGCATTCCCGACAAAGACGAGGACCCGGGCAAACCTGATAAGGGCTTAAGCCCGCGCGGCTTTGGCACAAACCAGCGAACGGATCCAGTTTTTCTGGGAATACAAAAAACCCGGCTGCTCGATCCGACGCTCAACTTTCTCGGCACCAACGATCATCCGGGCGACTTTCGTTCGTCAGGTTGTACGGCGTGTCACGTCATCTATGCCAACGATCGCGATCCTTCACACTCCGCCACTTATCAAACGGCGGGCAACATGGGTCTTTCGCAAACCGCCGACACGAATATTCCCAGAGACGAATCGGGCCATCCCATCAAGCATCAGTTCACCAGCCAGATTCCCACGTCGCAGTGCATGGTCTGCCACATGCATCCGGGCACGAACATGGTCGCCACTTATCTCGGCATGACGTGGTGGGACAACGAGAGCGACGGCGACAAGATGTACCCAAAACAGCAACACAATCCGTCGCAGGAAGAGGAACGGCAAAAGCTCGACAGCAATCCCGAGGGAGCAAGCCTGCGCGGCCTATGGTCCCAGCTTGAATTCTTGCAAAAGACAGGTACGCCGGAGTTCAACAGCCAGTTAAAGAACACGCAGTTTGGCGACTATCACGGTCACGGCTGGATGTTCCGCAAAGTTTTCAAACGCGATCGTAAGGGCAACTTACTCGATGCCGACGACAAGGTCGTTTCGCCCGACGACACGGACAAGTTCAAAAAGGCCGTTCATCTCAATGACATCCATCTCGAAAAAGGGATGCATTGCGTCGACTGTCACTTTCGGCAGGACTCGCACGGCAACGGCAATCTCTACAACGAACCGCGCGCCGCAATCGAAATCACTTGCGTCGATTGTCACGGCTCGATTCGCCAGCGCAGTACGCTGCTGACTTCCGGGCCGGCGGCGCCGGTGGCCGCCGGACAGGCAGGCAAACCGCCAGTGGTCGGGCGGAACTTGACGCGCGGCATCAGCGTGCGTGACGAAACAGGCGCCAAGATTCCTTTGTTTCAAAGAATCACGCGCGACCGCAAGAAGAAGGACGAAAACGGCAAGGATGTCGATCTGAAGGTGGGTGACATCATTCAGAACTCAATGGTCGTGCCCGGCCGCTGGTGGCGCATCATTCAAACCGTAGACACGATCACGCCCGGCGCCCGCGATTACAGCGAGAAGTCGCGCTACGCCAAGACGATTCGCAAAGACAACGCGACCTGGGGCACCCTTCCTGCCGAAGACAAAGAGCTCGCACACCGCGATGACAACATGACGTGCTTCGCTTGTCACTCGTCCTGGGTAACGAGTTGTTTTGGATGTCATCTATCGATGCAGGCGAATCGCAAGATGCCGAACCGCCACAACGAGGGCGGCGAATCGCGCAATTTCACAACGTATAACTTCCAGGTTTTGCGCGACGACATCTTCATGCTCGGGCGCGACGGCACCGTGACCGGCAACCGGATCGCACCGGTGCGCTCCTCGTCTGCCATTCTCGTCAGTTCGCAGAACCAAAATCGCGAGTGGATCTATTCGCAGCAGCAAACCGTTTCCGCCGAAGGCTTCGCCGGCCAGACCTTCAACACGCACGTGCCGCATACGGTGCGCGCAAAAGAGACGAAGCACTGCAGCGACTGTCACGTTTCGGAAAAGAATGACAACAACGCGTGGCTGGCCCAGGTGCTTTTGCAGGGAACAAACTTTGTCAACTTCATGGGTCGCTATGTTTACGTGGCGTCGGATGACGCGCTCGAAGCCGTCGTCGCCACGGAACATTCAGACCCGCAGGCGGTCTATGGCAGCACGCTGCACAAGATTGCCTATCCGGACGACTTCGAGAAATTTGTGAAGAGTGGCCGCGAGTTGCGCGAGGTCTACGAGCACAAGGGAAATCCGCGCGTCTTGCAAGTGCAGTTGCGCGGCGAGTACGCGTACGTGGCGGCGGGTGAAGGCGGCCTCCGCGTCTATGACGTGGCGCAGATCGATCAAAAAGGATTTTCAGAACGCATCTCTACCGCGCCAGTCTCCAAATACGGGCAAAAGTTTTACGTCAAGACCAAATACGCGACCGCAGTCACCGCGCCGACGACGCTGGGGGTCGATCCGGCTCGTTGGCGCATGAAGACTGATGGGACGATGATCGATCCCGTAACCGCTGCTAAGTTGACCGGCAAAGAGCGCAATCAACTCGTCAACGAAGAGCAGCCAATCCATCTGCTCTATGCCTTCCTCTATGTCGTGGACAAATACGAGGGTCTGATCCTCGTCAATGCCGCGACACTGCTGGACGGCGATCCGCTGAATAACTATTTGAAGCGCGCGCTCGATCCGGCGAAGTATCCGAATGGCGCCTTCAATCCCGGCGGCGCGCTGAATGACGCGAATAACATCACCATCGCCGGCACACACGCTTACATCACGACCGACCATGGGTTGGTAATCGTAAATATCGACGATCCGCTCAATCCGAAGATCGTGCAGCAGATTAGCGAGCCGGCACTAAGACATCCGCGGGCGATTGCGATCCAGTTTCGCTATGGCTTCGTAGTCGATGATGATGGTCTGAAGGTGCTCGATCTAACAATGCCCGAACAAGCGAAGTTGGTTGAGGGGGCAATTGTTCCTCTTCAGGAGGCCCATGATGTGTATGTCGCTCGCACTTATGCTTACGTCGCCGGCGGCAAGCAGGGAATCGCGATCGTCGATGTCGAACAACCCGAGAAGCCGCGTCTGGACCAGACGTTCAATGCCGATGGCAAACTGAATGATGTGCATCAGGTGAAGATTGCCATGACGAACGCGAGCCTTTTCGCTTACGTCGCCGACGGCAAAAACGGCATGCGCATCCTGCAACTGACCTCGCCCGAAACCATGCCCGAATACGCCGGCTTCAGTCCGCGCCCGCAACCGATCTTAATCGCCACTTACAAGACGAAAGGCGACGCGCTAGCCATTTCGAAGCCTCTCGATCGGGATCGCGCCGTTGATGAAAGCGGCAATCAGCTTTCCGTCTTCGGGCGTCGTGGCGCGCGACCGTTCAATTTCGAAGAGATGATGCGCATGCTGCGGACTAACGATGGGCAAGGCCCCTGGTTCCGTGTCACCGACGACCCACACACGCCAGCGCAGAAATAGCCACAGATTAACGCGGACACCACGGATCAATCAGATAGGCACGTAGCATAAGAATTATCCTCGGGTAGAGTTTTGACGCGGCAGTTTGCGCTGGAGAAGTGTTTGTCCTGCTCTAATTCGGATCCGTGTTATCCGCGTTAATCTGCGGCTGATTTGCCTGACTGCATTGCATTCAGGTATTGAGATACGCAAAAGAGATTTTCGGCGAATTGGTACGTGAGATTTGCCGATTCCACGTAGCTCTCCAGGCTTGCAAAATTTGCATTCAATATCTCACGGCGCAAACGGGAAGCGGCTTCACGTTCGTCTGGCGACAAACTCTCATCAAGGGAAAGCTGGGTTAGTTCCAGCAGGGTCCAGGGGAACCATAAGAATGTCGAGCCTTCCGACATGAATTCGCTATTGGCAAATCCGATATCCGCATCGGGAATACTGCTGTTGTCTTTCTCTATCGACCGCGTCGCCAGTTGTTTGTTATTGATGAAGTCTTTCCTCGCGCTTCTGTAAGTCTGATCGTTTTTCAAGTAGGCAAGGCCAGCCACCGTTTCCGCGCGAGATAAGACAAACAAAGCATGCGCCGTAAGACCGTCATACCGATCTCTTTGGCCGCTCCGGTTGGGATTTTGCACCCAACCTTGCCCTTCTTTGTAGGTCCGCAAGAGCCAGTTAATTCCGCTCCGAATACTCTCATCATATTGAGTTCCTATTCGTTCGGACACAGATGGTGACTTTCTCGCTTCTAGCAGGCTCCACAGTGCCACTACAGTCGAGTAAGTTCTGGCAAAGTCCGGGCCGCCGTCGCGAATCGGTCTCCAGCCGCCTTGCGCATCCTGCCTTCGTCTGATTTCTTCAAGATCGCGCACCACGCGATTCACAATATCTTGTCTTTCCGAGTCGCTCCATATCTTCGTTTGGGAATCCAGGGACTCGATGTGCGCCACTGTTACCCAGGCATTGATCTCAGTAATAGTGTAGGGATTCGCATTACCATAGTAGTTCCAGCCCTCAGCCGGAGTAGTGCGCCGCAGCTTTTGGATGTATTCAAAAGCACTCTTGATTCTCGGTGCATAACTATCCAGACTCTTTTGCGTGGACAGAACAGCCGTCAACCCCTGCGCCGTCGTCCAAACTTGGACCGTTGACTCGGCCCCCGCCGGCGATCCCTTCAGTCCGCCACTGGCAGCTTGAGCTGTAAATATGGCGTCCACCCATGTGTCTGCTTTTCGCTGTAATAGAGTTGTGAACTCTGAATCCGTTCGCACGGGATTAGACGGCGGTCGCACGCCCTTTCTCAGAAGCATGACGGCGACAGTGGCGATGATTAGCACTACGGCAGCAGTGGCTATCGCAGGAACCACGATACTGCGTTTGTTCCTCTGCCTGACCTTTTCGGGCAGCGCGGCGTTTCCGACTTCACCGGTATAGAGATTGAAGACGTGCATGCGCACTCCGTGTTTCACCTCTACTTCCTTGAGGTCATGAAGAAACGGCTGCCAACTGCTGTACTGACCCCAAATCCTCAGCGACCCGCCGGGAAAGAAGGATATGGCCTGCGTCGCCGCTGTCCATGACGCGCTGGGCCATGTTGATGCCGGCGCCGGCTACGTTCTTGCGTTCGTTGACATCGACGATTTGATCGACCGGCCCGCTGTGGATGCCCATCCGCAGTTTGATCTCCGGCCGGCTCTTCAAAGCGCGGCTTATCTCCATTGCACATTGGACCGGGGCCATTGGATCATTGAAGAAAACGAGCGCCATACCGTCGCCGGTGGCGATGCTGATTATCTGATCGGTGGCTTGCGCGCGGGTGACCTCAGCCGTGCCCCGAACTATTTCCTGCAGCGTCTGCACGACCTTTGTCTGCTGGTCGATTGGCAGATTTGAATAATCGACAATGTCCATGAACAACACGTGCGCCAGTTTCATCGCTTTGTGCTGCTCAGATTGATCTGTCACTGGTAGACTCCCTTTACTAAAGGGCCGCCGCAGCGGTCCTGTCTTAGACTATCCGTTCACGCAGTTTGCGCAGCAGTTCTTTCGCTTCTTCCGGTGAGAGAGTTTCCGGGTCGACGTCGCGGATCTCCTCAACTACTTTTTGATTGACGAGATCGAAGAGTGAGGCCTGAGCGGCAGCTTTGCGGCGACCTGCACGCGCCGTGGCTTTGTCCAAACCAGGATTCGCTGAGACGCCGGCTGCTTTGGCCAGTTCCTCGCCGGTGACAAACTTTTCATCGTCAGCAAACACTTCCAGTTCATACCGCTCAAGCCTCGCGAGCACATCGCGCGCGTTGGCCAGCACGGCGGGCGGCAGACCGGCTAGTCGCGCGACCTCGATGCCGTAAGACTTCGACGCACGGCCACGTTCCAAACGGTGAAGAAACACGACTTCGCCTTCGCGCTCCGTCGCCGTGATCTGGTAGTTCTGTGCGCCCGGCAATCTTTCGGCAAGCTCA
The DNA here is from genome assembly GCA_041499185.1 of Pyrinomonadaceae bacterium. Taxonomy (GTDB): domain Bacteria; phylum Acidobacteriota; class Blastocatellia; order Pyrinomonadales; family Pyrinomonadaceae; genus JAOAPY01. The sequence continues at coordinate 7,091 of JBGQJU010000126.1, forward strand.
GTCAACTCGTGATAGTGCGTCGCAAAGAGCGTCTTGGCGGCGTGCGCGGGTGAGTCGTGCAGATACTCGGCCACGGCCCAGGCGATCGAGAGCCCGTCGAACGTCGCAGTGCCCCGGCCAATTTCATCGAGCAGCACAAGCGAGCGCGAGGTCGCGCTGTGGAGAATTGCCGCCGTCTCGGTCATCTCAACCATGAACGTGGAGCGGCCGCGCGTGAGATCGTCTGACGCCCCAACGCGCGTCCAGACGCGATCGAGCAGAGGCAATCGCGCGCGCTCCGCCGGAATAAAGCCGCCCATTTGCGCCAGGATGTTGATGATTGCCGTTTGACGCAGCACCGTGCTCTTGCCACCCATGTTTGGACCAGTGATGATCAGCAACCGATCAGTTGAGTTGTTTAGATAAAGGCTGTTCGGCACAAACGGCTCTTCGTTGAAGATCTCGATGACCGGATGGCGTCCCTGAACGATCTCGATCTCGTCGCCGTCGTGCATCGTGGGACGAACGAACCGACGACGCACGGCGGTTTCCGCGAGCGACGCAATCGCATCGATGGCTGCCAACGCTCGGCCTGTCGCTTGCAGACGCTTCGTCTGGGTTGCTATCTGGCGGCAGACTTCATTGAAGAGTTCTGTCTCGAGTTGAATCATGCGCTCTTCGGCGCCGAGCACTTTCTTCTCCCACTCTTTCAACTCAGGCGTCGTGTATCGCTCGGCATTGGCGAGTGTTTGCCGACGTTCATAATCTGGCGGCACACGCGCCGCGTTGGCTTTCGACACCTCAATGAAATAACCAAAGACGTTGTTGTAACGAATGCGCAAATTGCCGATGCCGCTGCGCGTGCGTTCGGTTGCTTCGAGCGTGGCAATCGTCTGCTTGGCATTACGGCTGATAGAGCGCAGTTCATCCAGCTCGCTTGAGTAGCCTTCGCGAATCGTATCGCCCTCACTCAGTTTTGCCGGCGGGTCCGTATTGATCGCGCGCGCAATCAGAGCGGAAACGTCTGCCAACTCATCCGTGCTCTCGTGAAGAACCTGCAGCAGAGAAGCTTTTGCGTCCGATAAGACTTCGCGGATTGCCGGTACTTGATCCAGTGATCGCCGTATCGCGTTTAGATCGCGAGGCGTCGCGGAACTAAGATTGATCCTGCCAATCAGTCTCTCCAGATCGCTGACTTCTTTTAAAAGCCCTCGGAGCCGATCGCGCTTGAGGTGCGACGAAAAGAGATCCTCGACTGCCGCGAGCCGCGCTTCAACGTCGGCTCGTCGCACCGAAGGCCGCAGCAGCCATGATCGCAACAACCGCGCGCCCATACCGGTTACGGTCTCATCGATGACGTCCAGCAGCGCTCGGCCGCTGGCTCCGCCCAGCGATTCAACCAATTCAAGATTGCGCACCGTCACCATGTCGAGCACCAGGTGATCCGCCGGCTCGAAATAGACCAGGTCGGTAACGTGCGCGGCCCCAGCCTTCTGCGTTTCTTGCGCGTAACGGAGGCATACGCCCGCGGCGCGAGTTGCTTCGGTCTTTCCTTCAATTCCATAACCTTCCAGTGAGCGCACGCCGAACTGTTGGCGCAAAAGGGAGGCGCAGTCCTGCATTTGCCACAACCAGTCATCGAGCGGAGTCAGCGTGGAGTCAATCAGGCTCTGGTTTGAGGAACCAGTGTGCGATTCGAACTTCCTTACTACTTGGGAGTTGTTTGACAAGGACTCGTCCCCAATCTGTAACGGTAGCGGCTCGGTGTGAGCTTTCCCGGATAATCCCGTTTTGATAAACGGAGTCAGCGAGGTGGGAAAGAGAAGCTCGCGCGGTGCGTACGACTCGAGGTCGGCGCTTATCCTCGTCCAGGCGTCACAACCGGTTGCCTGTGTCGCGCGAAACTCTCCGGTTGAAATATCCAGAAAAGCTGCGCCAACGGATTCGCCGGTGGCGCAAACCGCGGCGAGAAAGACCGATTCGCGCGCCTCGAGCAACTGCGGATCGATTGGCGTGCCCGGAGTAACGACGCGCACAACTTCGCGGCGCACCAGCTTCTTCGCTTTTGTTGCATCTTCGGTTTGCTCGCAGATCGCCACGCGATAGCCCTTGCGCACGAGGCGCGCGATGTAACTCGCGGCTGAGTGATGCGGGACACCACACATCGGAATCGGCTCGCCGCGTTCTTTGTGGCGGGCAGTCAGCGTGATTTGCAATTCACGAGCGCCAATGACGGCGTCGTCGAAGAAGAGTTCGTAAAAATCGCCCAGGCGAAAAAATAGAAGAGTTCCAGGATGCTGCTGCTTCAACTCCTGGTACTGACGCAGCATCGGCGTTGGGTTAGCGGTAGTCATATCAGTGAGTGGTGAATGGTAAATGGGCCAAGGACAAAGAGCAAGGGGCTAGTTCCGGCGGGCGAGAGCCAGCCCAAGGCCGTTGATTTTAAAAACCGACGATTCGCGCTTCCTGGCTCTTTGTCCCCGGCCTTTTTCCCATTTACCGCATTTTGGTAACAGGAGAATCTATGATAATTTCCAGCGCCAACAGTTTAGCGCCAACCGGTAGTTTTGGTTTGACTCCCGCAATGCTGCGGGGATTCTATTTAATCTGGCGCAGTGAGCTTCAACGTGGACAATTCGCCGAAATCAGAGAGCTTGACGCCAGCAAGAACACTACTGGAGCGTTCGTTGCAAGAACATTTGGAATCGCTCCAGGCACTGTTGGACACCAAGCTGGCAGAGATCGAAAAAGCCGGAGAGCTGATCTGCCAGACTCTGAATTCCGGTCATAAGGTTCTGATCTGTGGCAACGGCGGCAGCGCCGCGGACGCCCAACACATCGCCGCCGAGTTAGTCGGCCGCTATGAACGGCAGCGACGCGCCTGGCCCGCCATCGCCTTAACCACCGACACTTCAGCGCTCACGGCTCTCAGCAATGATTACGGCTTTGACGAAGTGTTCGCCCGGCAGGTGACGGCCCTGGCAAACGAAGGCGACCTATTGATAGCTATCAGCACCAGCGGGAGATCGCAGAACGTGATTCGGGCGGTCGAGGCAGCAAAAGAGACCCGCTGCAAGACGATTGCGCTGACGGGCGCTGATGGCGGTCCTTTGTCGGCGCTTTGCGACGTTTCTCTGGCTGTTCCTTCCCGGCGCACTTCGCGGGTGCAGGAGGCGCACATCACGATTGGCCATCTCTGGTGCGAGATGGCAGATGCGCTGGAAAGCTGATTTCGGATTGCTGCCTCCTGCCAAAGCGCTAAGGGCTCAGAGCGGGGAGTAGTGTCCTAAAGTTGTGTTGATAGGATTCGAAGGATGGACCGGGGCATTAGCCCGACCGTCAGGGAGGGCTTCGCTATTCTATGCCCTCAATCTGAGCCCTCCCTGACGGTCGGGCTAATGCCCCGCCCCGGGCAACACAACTTTAGGACGCTACTGAGCAGGGAATCTGCTTGACAGTAACAGGCGAAGGAATTAGGCTCTCAGCACCCAAAGCGAGATGATGTCCAAGCCGGCAAGCTCCTCGGCTTAGCTCGACCTTGCTGAAGCCGGCTGACACGAGCGAACCTAAGAATCAAGTTGTTTGAAGTTCTAAAGAGGAGATCAGGGACAAAAGTTTTTAACCCTCTGTAATCCTTTAGTTTTGCGGCCCGGTTCAAGGAGATACTCGTGCGGCTCTCTTTTCGGACAGCCAGAGTGAAGGCGTTTGCTTCACTTCCCGCCGCAATGATTTGCAATCAATAGATGTATCCCCAGAAGAGTCAAATCAAGGTCGAGATCGGCCCAGAAACCTACCCTTTAGGCGAGCAGGGTGAACTTTTGTCTGACGGACGAGCGATGGCCCTGGTCGCGCTCAGTCATACGCATCTCGAACACAGCCTTTACATGACGATGCTTTCCCAGACCTCGACACCAGGCGTCCGTTTAGGTCTCTTCAGCACTCGCCAACTGATGACGTTGACCAGCATCCGCAGTTCGAGCACGTTGCGAAGAGGGCTTGAAGGCTTGATTGCCAAGCTTAGCATTGAGCGACAGGGTACCGGTAAAAACGGGAATGGTGAGCCGGGAAAGCAGTACCTCGTGCGCAGCCCTGAGGAGATTCTCGCGCACCGGAATGAAATGGGCGTCGCGTCGTATCCGAGGGAGGTGCGGATCAGAGAAGGGAATCAATATTTTGAGCGGGCGATTAAGCGCGTGGTGGCGAATAACAATCTGAGCCGCCGCGAAGCTCAAGTAGCGCTGTGTTGTGTCGAAGGACTGTCGAACGCCGAGATAGGCGGGCGCCTGAACGTCGGCGAGCAGACGGTGAAATTTCATCTGCGCCATATCTTTATCAAGTTTGGCGTGAAGCGACGAGCGGAATTGATCTCGCGGTTATTGATGTAGCTGGAATCGCGCGCGGACCGCCGCAACTGCGTGCGAGACGCTCGCGCTTCCAGTGTTGAAAACCTGTTGCCGCCTTGCATGAGAGGCTTCCCTACGGGGTACTATGTGTGGCTTCATCCGGCCCTGGCTTTTGCGGTCCGGATGAAAACAAAACGCTACGCAAGGGCACGAGTGTATGCAGGCGACGAGCAAACCGAGAATGAGCAAAAAAGATAAAGACAAAAAGAAAAAGAAGAAGAAGAGGAAGACCGCACTTGTAGTCTGCCGCGATCGAAAACAGTTTTGGACAACGCAGACGCAGTTTTGGCAGTGGGTCAGAGAAGGCGTCGTAGTGAAAACCGGCGATCAGCCGTTGACCGGCGCGTTCGCCCGCGAGCACGAAGAGTTGATGGTGCTCTTGAGTAATACCGTATTGAACCTGGCGCATCCGAACCATATGCGCGAGGCTTTGCTATCCCGGAGAACCGGGATGTCGGGAAGGTAGGAGTGATGAAAAAATTCAATAGTCGCCAGTTTTACGTTGTCAGGGTCGCAACTTTGTTTGCGATCATAGTGGCAATGGCGCTCGCCACGTCCGCGCAAACGACGGCGAACAAAGGGCAGCCACCAGCGGAGAAGACCGCACAACCGGCCGCTAAACCTGCGCAATCTCCGCCGTCGATGGATCAGAACGTCGCTGCTACACAGCAGCCGGCGATCGCCAATCCTTTCACGATCTCACCTGCTGATCGCTACCGCATTGGCCCCGGCGACTTGCTTGATATTCGCATTCTCAATCGGCCAAACCTTTCGCGCGACAACGTTCGGGTGGAAGGCAATGGAACAATACGGATGCCTCTGATCGAGGGCGAGATTCAAGCAGCCTGCCTGACCGAAAGCGAACTGGAGAAGGAAATCACCCAACGTTACCTGAAATACTATCGAAACCCGCAAGTGGGCGTCTTCATCAAGGAGTATCGTTCGACGCAAGTGGCGATCATCGGACAAGTTAACGATCAGAGCCGTTTCCTGCTACAACGCCGCGTTCGTCTCCTGGAGTTGCTCAGCTTTGCAAAGGGACCGGCAGAACATGCCGGACAGACGATCAATGTCATTCACTCGGGCACCGCGTTTCAGTGCAAAAAAGATGAGGCAGCTAATGACGAGATTAGGACCGGCTTAGCGAGTTACAGACTGGCTGATACGCTTCGCGGAGACGAAAAAGCGAATCCCTATCTGGAGAACGGCGATATCGTGACTTTGCCCGAAGCGGATCAGGTGTTCGTGGTGGGCAACGTTACGACGCCGCGCACTATTCTTTTGAAAGACCCGATCACTTTGGCCACCGCGATAGCCATGGCCGGTGGAGTAACCCGGGACGCCAAGAAGGACAAGGTCAGGGTGCTCCGGCAAGAGCCAGGCAGCTCGACCAAGAAAGAGATCTTCGTTGACCTCGGCGCCATCGAGAAGAAAAAGGCAGAAGACATTGCGCTTCAGGCGAACGACATCGTCGACGTAACCACTTCAACCGGTAAGAGTCTGTTGCATGCCTTCATCGGCACGATAGCGCCAACCGCCTCGCAACTACCCATCCGCGTGATACCGTAAGTGCAGGCTAAAAGCAAAGCGCTAAGAGTGAAGGGCGAAGAGCTAAGGGCGAAGAGCGAAGAGCTAAGAGCAAGGGGCCAAGAGCGAAGGGCAAAAGAAAATGCGACCTCACTTCCGGTTTGAGGATCTGGAGATTTGGCAGCTCGCTCGATGTTTGGCGGTGAAATTACACAAGCTAGCCGAGGAGCTGGACAAGGAGCGCCTCTATCGCTATGCAGAGCAATTGAGAGCGGCGGGTCTTTCGTTGACCAACAACATTGCCGAGGGTTCGGGGAGTATGCATTCGCAGGAATTCAAGCAGTTTCTGAATATCGCAAGGCGGTCTTCGTTCGAGGACACATCCATGCTAATGGTGTTTGAGAGTCTTGGTTTGTTTGATTCGGTTGAGATCGATGGGCTTCTGACTGACTGCGACCTGTTGAGTCGCAAGATCACGAATTTCTCGAAGACGCTTCGCCGTTAGCCCTTTGCCCTTTGCTCTTAAAGGTGAAACCATGAAAGAAGCCACGCAACTAGCCCCAAAAGAGCCGGAGATCACCTCTCTCGACCGACCCGTCGACAGCTCTCCGCACTCTTACAACTATGGCGTTGACCCGAACGCCGAAAACGAGGTTCATCTGCTCGACTACTGGCGGGCGATACGCAAACGGCTGTGGCTCGTCATTGGCATCGTTGTCCTCGTTACGATGCTTGCAACCGTTTACATGGCGCGCAAGCCGGATATATATGAGGCCAAGGCGCAGGTG
>JBGQJU010000127.1:0-13773 GCA_041499185.1 Pyrinomonadaceae bacterium
TTCCGAGCGAGGCCAGCCGTCGGCCGGATGTCCCGTTCAAGTGGGCTCTGCTCAACTGGAACCCCAAGGGGCACATACCGCCGGGCGTGTTCGACAAGCCTCACTTCGACGTTCATTTCTATATCGAGCCGATCGAGAACATCTTCGCTATCCAGCGGGGAACCTGTGGCCCCGAAATGGTTCGGTGCGACCAGTTCGCGCTGGCGCGCAAGCCGATGCCGGGAAACTACCTGCCGCCGAACTTCCAGGACCTGGGGCTGGTCGCGCCGGCCATGGGCAATCATCTGGTCGACCCGACGGATCACGTGTTCCACGGCGAGAAGTTCAAACGCCACTGGATCTATGGCGCCTACGACGGCCCGGGTCATCTTCTACGAGGAGATGGTCGACCGCGGCTACATGTTGTCGAAGCCCGACGCGTGCTTCCCGATCCAGTCGCCCGACGCCGTCGCGCTGACCGGGTACTACCCGACCCGGTCGTGCATCCGCTACACGCCAGCGAAGGACGAGTACACCGTCTCCATGGAGGACTTCGTGCTGCGCCAGGCGAGCCCTCCCGGGCCGGTTCGGGACGCGGCGAGAAGCCAGCCCCATAGCGATTACTTGCGGCTTGGCTCACTACGATTCCAGGCATCGGCGTGATCGTGGTGCATCTGGTCGCGCGCAAAACAAAAGCGGCGGAGCCTCCCACAACCCCGCCGCTCTCTTCTCACATCTGCACTCGCGCTAAAGCCTAATCACCCAGAAGCGCACCGTCCGCGAAACCCGCCGTACTTCTCTGCGCGTCCTTGGCAACAACTCGAATGCCGGGGGAGAGGGTCTTAGCCCGAATGACTCGAGACGTGATCGCTCAAGCCAGGCCGCTGGCTCCTTGTTGTTGTTTGGGTTAGTTGGAGGCGGCGATCGGAATCGAACCGATGAATAAAGGTTTTGCAGACCTCTGCCTTACCACTTGGCTACGCCGCCCCGGGGGAAAGGCAAAAGTAAAAAGGTAAAAGGCAAAAACAACGTCCGGGTTTTTCCTTTTACCTTTTGCTTTTTGCCTTGAAGTTTGGAGCGGGAGACGAGATTTGAACTCGCGACTTCGACCTTGGCAAGGTCGCACTCTACCACTGAGTTACTCCCGCTTACAGCAAAAGATTCTAGCGATTCAAACATTGTTGTCAAGGCGGGCTGCCGGGAGCGCCGACATCTTGCGGGCAGTGAGCGCGAAGCGCGCAAGACTTACGCGCCTAACGGCGCGTCTGCAGACAGGATGTCTGCGCTCCCAGCGACGTGCTCTCACCGATGCGCCCCCAGTGATGCACTCCCAGCAAAGCGCTGCGGGCATTAGTCGTAGTACTCTTCGGACCAGCGACGCTTGCGCAGTTTGTCTTCCGTCCAAAAGCTGCGCAGGATCTCGATCTGTAGCGTACCAGTTTCGTCCGTCTCCGCCGGCAAGACGACGGTCACAACGTCATAGCGGTAAGGCGCGTCGACGAGTCCAAACATCCGCCGGTAAGCACGCGCGGCGCGCGCGATCTGGCGTTGTTTGCGCCGGTCGACGTTCGCCTCCGGCGGTGCGAACCAATCCGAAGCGCGCGTCTTCACTTCGATAAAGCAAAGCGTTGGCCCGTCATAACCGACGAGATCGATCTCGGCGTCGATGATCGCGCCGCGCATATTTCGGCCGACAGGCAGGGCGAAGTTTGAGGCGACAATGGCGTAGCCTTGCTGTTCGAGATAGGCGGCGGCGAGTTGTTCGCCGCGCTTGCCCAGTTCCAGATGAGCGGCTTCGGTAGGTGCTCTAGCTGAGGATTTGTTTGGCTCTGAGGATTGCACGATCTTAGTCTTTCAGTTGTACGAGGACGGAGAGCGAATCGGTCTCGCTTACGACTCGGGAACAATGGCCTTTGCCCGAGGTGTCTTCTACCAGAAGACTCTGTTGGAATCAAATCGACGGACGGTTCCATCGCTCGCCTCAACCTCCCATTCGCCGCTTAGAATGACAAACAGGTTTCGCGCGGACGAAGGATGCCAGTCACCGCGCCAGCCGGCAGGGGCGCCAAAGAATGCTGCTTGCGAAGTGGGCATGAATGCCGAGAGGTTTAACGGCGGAGCCGGAGGCGCGAATTCAACGGCGGACAGTTCAACTTCGAGATCTTCGAAATGTGATTCTCCGTTGGCATCGGAATAGAGCCGGACGTATTTGGTATTCATACACAAATACTTTCATCTTTCCAATGCTGCACGCAAACGATCCAGCGCTGTGCCCCAATATGTTTTCATCTTGTCCGCGGTTTTAGCATCGGGCAACTTGCTGTGCTGAACCACCACCTGGCTTTTGTCATTTTCCTTCGCGTAGAAATTGACCTCAAGGCTCGTCTTGCCGTCCTTCCAGGTTAGGCGCATTGACTTGTTTGGCGTCGCCTTGCGCACGACGAGACCATCCGCCTCTAGCCACCGAGCGCGGCTCTTCTCGCTCTCAAAAGCTTTGTATAACTTTCCCAGCGACGCGCCGACGGTGCGACTGACGCTGATTTGGAAACCTTCTGGCCGTTCGTGCTTTGCGCGCAGGCCGCTTTGCTGTTCGTAGGTGACCGTGACCATCTGCTGCCACCATGGTCCAACACCGTGCTTCGCGCTGACAATCTCGGCGATCTCCTGATGACTCATCTTCTTCGCGCCGGCTTTGTCGAGAATGGTGAACCACTCTTTCCAGGTTTTGCCGGTTTTTGCTTTCACGGCCTCATCGCTCATGCGCGGGCCTTTCATCGCTGTCTGTTCGCTTCTCATAGGATTTAGGATTTACAAAATGCGAGGGTTCGATGACCCACTACTATTCGCAATATCGCGATCGTACGCCACCTTCAACCAGTGTTTCACTTCGTCGTCGATGTCCTTCAGCGAAGTGATCTCGATGCGATGGGTGATGCGATCCTTTTTTGCGAAACCGCCGGTGTCGATCAATCGGCCTTTCGCTTTTGTGTCCCCAAGCGCGAAACCGAAATCGATGCGCGTCCGCGTCGTCGGCTTGATCTGGGCGAAGACGTGATTGCGATAAAGCGGCACTATCGTTTGACAGGGACATGCCTTCGCCTCCTTGCCTACGCTGAGCCCGAGTTTCAGCAACGCGTCGTAGATTGGGCGCAGGCCTGCCTTTGCGCCAGAAAACATTTCTTCAACGTAACCTTCAGCCGCTTTCAAGTACTCATCCGCATCGCCGACTTCCGTACCTTTTCCGTCCGCGCGTTCGGCCAGCCACCACGCGGAGTTGGTGCCGAGTCCATACTCTGTCTTCAACCATTCGCGCCGCGCCTTCTCATCCTTTGGGCCGGACTTCTTGATCAGGCGCAGCCACTCTTCAAGCGTGCGACCGGTCTTCTGCTTCAACTCGGCAATCCACTTCTGGGTGATCGCAACTCCCGGGTGGACGCCGTAGATCGATTTCTTTTTGGTTGCTGTGCGTGGCATAAGAGAGTTTTCCTTCCATTCTTAATCACAGGAAAGATTTGCCTCGGTCCAAACAGCGACGTTTCATTTCCCCAGCCGCGTAGCGGCGAAATGTTTATAGCTGCCGGATCTTAGACTTAGCATTAGCTCCGTAGGAGCGGCACGTCAAACATTTCGCTCCTTCGGAGCTAGTTCACAGACGCGTCGTGGTTCCATAAACATTTCGTGCCTACGGCACTGAGAACAGAAGCCACACCATAGCTTAAAGGAATCCGCTGGACAACAGCATCCAAGTGTCATCAGTACTCAGGATAGCCGAAGACCGGAGCCGCGGCTTCTTGAGAATTGCTATATCATTCGCTCAGGTTCGCGGTTGGCAAGAACTTTGGAACCTGACGAACCCTTGTCGCTTGCTCGAAAGCGTAGGCCAGCTTGATCAAGGTCGGTTCGCTATAAGCTGAAGCGAAGAACGATATGCCAAAGGGCAGTCCGTGCGCGTAGCCCGCCGGCACGGTGATGTGTGGGTAGCCCGCAACTGCCGATGCCGTCGAATAGCCTCCGGTAAAATGGTCGCCGTTGATCCAGTCGGTCGGCCACGCCGGTCCGCCGGTCGGCGCGACGAGCGCATCGAGTTTGTTCTGGCGCAAGACGAAGTCAATGCCTTTGTCGCGCGACATCTCCTGATCCTTCTTGAGCGCTTTCAAGTAAGCCTTGTCTGTCAACGGGCCCTTGGCCTCCGCCTTGACGAAAAGGTCCTGGCCGAAATAGGGCATCTCTTTGTCGCGATTCTTTTCGTTGAAGTCGATGATCTCTTTCAACGAATGGACCGGCGCCTTCGGACCAAGACCGGCGAGATAGGCATTCAGATCGGCTTTGAACTCGTAGAGCAGTACTTCGAGTTCTGAATCGTCAAACTTTCCCGCCGTTGGAATGTCCGCCGGATCGACAATCACGGCGCCGAGCTTTTTCATCTCAGCGATCAATTCGTTCATCAACTTGTCGACCGCGTCGTTGAAGCCAAACGACTTTCGCACGATGCCCAGCCGTGCGCCTTTCAAACCATTCGGATCGAGAAACTTCGTGTAGTCGGTCAACGCCTTGCCCTGGCTGGCGTTGGTAGCGCCGTCCCGCGGATCGACGCCCGTCAGCGCGCCCAGCAGGATGACGGCGTCGGTGACGGTGCGGCACATTGGGCCAGCCGTGTCCTGACTGTGCGCGATGGGAACTATGCCAGCGCGGCTGATCAGTCCGACCGTCGGTTTGATTCCCACCAACGCATTCGCGGAGGAAGGACAGACAACGGAACCATCTGTTTCAGTGCCGACAGCGATGGCGCAAAGATTTGCTGATGCCGCAGCGCCCGACCCGGAGCTGGAGCCGCAGGGATTTCGATCCAGCACGTACGGGTTCTTCGTTTGTCCACCGCGGCCACTCCAGCCACTCGACGAATGCGACGATCTAAAGTTGGCCCACTCACTCAAGTTTGTCTTGCCAAGAATCACCGCGCCTGCTTCTCGCAGTTTCTTCGCCACGGTTGAATCCTGTGACGGAGTCGATCCCAACAGCGCGAGCGAGCCGGCCGTGGTCATCAGGCGATCGGCAGTGTCAATGTTGTCTTTGATAAGGACGGGAATACCGTGCAATGGCCCACGCGGTCCTTTTTCTTTGCGTTCGCGATCGAGCACCTCGGCAATCGCCAGAGCGTCGGGATTGATCTCGATGACGGAGTTTACGGTTTGCTTATCAATCTCTCCGATTCGCGCCAGATACTTTTCCGTTACGGAGTGTGAAGTGAACTTGCCTGACTTCATGCCGTCCTGAAGTTCACTGACCGTTACTTCGTCCAACTCGAATGGCTTGGGCGTCATGGTCGCGGCAGTGGCGGCTTCTGGTCTTTCCGCCGCTTTCGAAATGGCGGGACTGGTCACCGCCGCCGCACAGGCAAGCGCACCAGTTTGCAGGAAATCTCTGCGTTTCATCAACGACCTCCTCGTCGTTCTAGATACAAAAATCTGCCGGCATCAGGTGAAAGCTCCCCAGCGCGATGCGATGGATCAGGATTCTTCCAAAATCGCCTCGACGTCGATCGTGAGGTCCAGGTTATGTCCGACAACAACGCCGCCTCGGTCCATCATGTCATTCCAACTGACACCAAAATCGTGGCGATTGATGGTTGTCGTAGCGACGAAGCCGGCGCGCGTTTTTGGCCCCTTGTCGACGCCGTCTTCCCACCAGGGCGTCTGCCATTGCCCCAGGTAGCGCACATTCAGCGTTGCTCTGCGCGTAACGCCGCGAATGGTCAGGTCACCGCTGACACGGAAGTCGTTGCCGCCGAGGATCTCGACATCGTTTCCTTTGAAAGTGATTTGCGGATGATTTGCGACATCCAGAAAATCGGCGTTGCGCAGATGATCGTCTCGCTGCGGCTCGCCGGTCCAGATTCCTTTAGCTTCTATGATGGCCTCGACGGACGAGTCCTTCGCATTGTCCGGATCGAAGTTGAGGGTGCCATGAACATTTTTGAAGTGGCCGCGAACATAAGTGACCATCATGTGCCGCGCGCGAAACCCCGCCGCACTATGTCCCGGTTCGAAACTCCATTTAGCCATGATCGGAATTTCCTTTCATTGAAATGTTTGCCCTTGCGAGAGTCATTCGCGGAGGGCACGTCGCACCTTGTTCAAGACGGCGCCGGGCGTTGAATACCAGAGCGGGTTCGAGTGGTACACTTTGCGATCGTCAACCGAAACGCTCAACTCACCCAAGCCGCCCTTTACTCTTTCCACGCGCACGTTCCGCTCCTTTTCTAGTTCAGCCGCCACCCGGGCGCCAATCATCCTCTTGATCGGTCAAACCGGGCAGTAACGGATGGTCACGTTTTTCATAGTTCTCCTGCTGTTTTCCAACTTCAATGAGCAACGTTGCTCATCATTGCCAGAAGGTTGTCTTCAGAGTCGCGGAAGGCTGCTATCCAAAGATCGTAGGCGCCCATATTTGCCACAAACGCGGGCTGTTCTTCAAACTTAACACCTCGCTCAGAAAGAGTCCCATATGCTAGTTGAATGTCGTCGACATTGAAATAGATGATCGAACTGGGGTGATCGAACTCCGGCTTCGCCGGAAGCGACAGCATCAGCCTGATGCCGTCGCAATCAAAGAACGCCAAACCCGGCGGCGCCGTGAACAGGAACTTCATCCCCAATTTGTCGCGATAGAAGTCGATTGCGCGATTGATATCGTGCGCGTTGACGGCGATCTGTCCGATTGCGGAAAGACCGAAACCATTTGCGGCGGCCATTTATGTGTTCTCCTTAGTGGTTAGTGGAAATCGCCAAACGGCGGCGCCATTGTAACAGCAATGTCCAGCCCCGCTTCGCGAAAACTACTTTTTGCTTTCCGAACGCCCCGGGCGAAACCGCGAGTGATGGCTTGTGCGACTGAGGCCTAATTGAAAAGCTTATGGCTTTGGCGTAGTATGCGCCTCGAAGATATAAAGCCCGTTGAATTGCGCGGGGGCGTCGCTATCTTGTGGTCCACGCTGTCTATCATCTCTTTCCCTAAAGTATTGAAAAGTCCAGGCCAATGATCGGGCAAATAGTTTCTCATTATCGGATTATCGACCACCTCGGTGAAGGCGGCATGGGTGAGGTTTATCTGGCCGAAGACACGAACCTGGGCCGTCGGGTGGCTATCAAGTTCCCCACACTCACCTCTAATGAACACGATTATCGCGCTCGCTTCCTGCGCGAGGCGCGGGCCATTTCTGAGTTAAGCAATCCGCACATTGCCACCCTTTTCGACTACGGCGAGACGAGCGACGGACGTCCCTTTCTGGTGATGGAGTTTGTCCGGGGACAGACGCTCAGCGAGATGATGCGCAAAGGTGAACTGACGCTGCCGCGCGCGTTACAGATCATCGAAGACGTCGCCTCAGCCCTGAGTGAGCCGCACGCTCGAGGCATAGTCCATCGGGACATAAAGCCTTCGAACATCATGGTTGACGAGCGGGGTCAGATCAAGGTGCTCGACTTCGGGCTCGTCAAACAGCTCAATGAAGATGAAATTCATGTTTCCGAACCGGAAGCGCGAACGATGCTCGCCATTCGCACGCGCAGTGGAATAGTTCTCGGTACGCCGGCTTACTTGTCTCCTGAGCAGGCGATGGGCGCAGAGGTCGATGCGCGCAGCGATCTTTTTGCGCTGGGTGGAGTGCTTTACGAATGCATCACGGGCCAGCCGGCGTTCCCGGGCACGAGCGTGATTGAGATCGCGGCCAAGGTGATTCATGTTGAGCCCGTGCCTCCATCAAAGGTACGCGCTCAAATCCCGCAGCAACTGGACTCCCTCGTCCTCAAAGCGCTCGCGAAGAAGCCTGAGAAGAGATATCAGTCGACTGACGAAATGATCATAGATCTGCGCTCAGTTCGGGATCTGCTGCAAGAGGATTCAAGCCAGACACTCATCCAGCCGAGTTCAGCGATCTCCCAGCCCCGGCATAAGACGCTGACCAATCTCTCGCAAATATTACGTCGGCCACGCGTGCCCGTTTGGTACATCCTCGTCGGATTCGTTGTCGTCGCCAGTGCGATGTGGATTGCCTGGCGGTTTTCGCGACCTCCTCTGCACGTGCCGTCCGCGGAAGCGCAAAACTGGTACGAGATCGGAACCAATGCGTTGCGGGATGGCGCCTACTATCAGGCGAGCAAGGCCCTCGAGCGAGCGATTGCGATCGATGATAAGTATGTCCTGGCACACGCTCGCTTGGCCGAAAGTTTGGGCGAGTTAGACTCCGCAGACAGGGCCAAGGACGAACTCTTGCGCGTCAGTTCGCTCGCGAGCGATCGCTCGCTATTGCCAAAAACGGACCGGCTTTACGTCGACGCAATTTCGGCCACCGTGAGACAGGACTTCCGCGCTGCGGTCGAATCCTATGCCGAGATCGCGAAACAGTCGCCAGATACTGAGAAGCCTCGCGTGCTGGTCGATCTCGGACGCGCCTACGAGAAGAACGACGACGCCAAGAAAGCTATCGAGAGCTATGCAGAGGCAACGACGCGTAACGCCCAGTACCCGACGGCGTTCCTGCGCCTCGGAATTCTCTACGGCCGGCAACAGGAATTGGCCAACGCGACGACTGCGTTTGATAAAGCAGAAGCGATTTATCAAGCTCTTGGGAATCTTGAGGGCCGCGCGGAAGTGGCCTTTCAGCGTGGCGCTCTGTTCAATAAGCTCAACAAGATGGTTGATGCCAAAGCTCAGTTGGAACAGGCGCTAAGTTTGGCGCGCGTCGACGACAACAAATCGCAGGTGATCAAGACATTGCTGCAGTTGACTAGCGTAGCCTTTGATACGGGCGAAACTGCGCGCGCCACTGAATACGCCCGCGAAGCCGTTGACCTCGCACAAAAGAACGGCATGGAAAACCTCGGTCTTCGAGGCTTGATCGATCTCGGCAATTCTTTTTTGGTCAGAGGCGAATACCCCGAAGCGGAAAAGTATTTGACGGAAGCTTTTGAATCAGCGCAGAAAAACAAAGCGAGAAACAACGAAGCGAGAGTACGAGTTTCGTTGGCAAGTTTGCGTTTGCAGCAGAAGAATCCGGATGACGCTGTTCGTTACGTCGAACCTGCGCTGGCGTTTTACCAGCAGGGAGGATATCGAGCAGAAAGCTTTTCCTGCCTTGCTCTGCTCGCCCGGGCAAATCTCCAGAAGGATGATTATGCGGCCGCTTTAAAGATTGACGAGCAACTCTTGCAGCTTGCCCAACAGTGGAATGACCAATCCCAGATCGCGCTTGCGCACGCCGACATGGGGTCCGCGCTCGCTCGCCAGGAGAAGTATCCGGAAGCGTTAGATCATTTGAGCCGGGCTTATGACATCTATAAAGCGCAAGGGGTGCAGCGCAGCTTGGGCTTTAACTTGTTGGCTCGCGCGTACATCCTCTGGCAGCTCGGCCGCCACTCGGAAGCTCAGTCCTTGCTTGGCGAAGCGTCGGCTATCGCGGACAAACCAGATGGTGGATACAAGCAGCTATCAGCAGAAATCAACCTTGTTGACGCTGAGATATCGCTCAGCCAGGGGCGTCTTCCCGAAGCGAAGGCCAAGACTGAGAAGTTGCTTGCGCTAATCGGAACGCAGTTTCCGGTCATCGCAATTGGCGCCAAGCGTGTCCTCGGACTGGCGCAGTCGTACGCTGGCGCGGCAGCAGCTGGGAAGCGAACCTGCGCGGACGCAGTCGAGATGGCTAAGCGGGTTAACGATCCCGGGCAACTCGCAAGAGCGCAGCTCGCGCTCGCTGAAGTAATGCTGCTGGCTGGAGATCGACAAGCTTCTTTGGCCAGTGCATTGCAAGCGCAGGAAAGCTTTACCCGGCGCGACCAACCCGGAGGGGAATGGCAAGCTTGGGTTATTGCTGCGGGGGCAAGTCGCGGCAAAGGTGACAGTGGCAAGGCGCGCGAGTATGCTTTGCGGGCATCAGAGTCGCTTTCAAAGCTCGACCAGCGTTGGGGTACCGCAAACTTCAACAGTTATCTCAGCCGCCCCGACATCCAGCGGTTTCGGAAACAACTGAGCGAAGTCACCGGCGCCGATAAATGAGTTCTTGATTTCAATCTTTTTCGATCCTGGCGGTTAGGATCTTTTAGCAATATCGTTTTCGACGCCAGGACCCTCGCATCGAGCAGAGGATGATTTTTCGTGCGACTTTCACGCGGGTGCGAGGTTTCGCTTCGGCTCGCAACGGTTTTCCCATCCCACTGAAAAAGGAGAGAACAATGCATTACACTCGTTTGCTCATAATCGTGATAGCCACAATCCTGGCGTTGGCCCTCGGTGTCTTTGCGCTGGTCAGGCACAACACACCTCAAGGAGGCGACCCAATCATAATCAAGGGTGGCTCTTTGACGATCCAATGTCCGGCTTCGGATACGGTCAGCGGCCCGCAGTGTATTTCGTTCGACGCTGCCACCGGATTGTACGGTCACAAGAATAAAACGAAGAAGATAGATCAGATAGTAGTTAAGGATTCATCGGGCGCCGTACTATTTGACAGCTCGGACCCGAAACATTGCGGAGGAAGTGCGCTCGGCCAGAAGCCCGAGATCGATATCCTTTACAAGTAACTGCAAAGCTGCGTAGCCTCAGTACGTGAAGAAGTCAGGCGCGCCGGCTTGTGTGGCAGTGTCAGCCGCTCATCGCGAGTTAGGATCCGCAGTTTTTCAAGAACTCCTGCGCGCCGACTCTGTAGGCCTCGTGTAGCCAGCGCTGCACTTGATCGTCGAGGTCTGCTTCTGACGCGACACGGAAGAGGTGGCCTTGAAAATGTGGCGCGTAGTTTTCGATCTTAACGAATCGCGGATCGTCGACGCGACAGGGCAGGGCAATGCCGCATAGGAAATATGACTTGCGCGGGTAAGCGCCCGCAAAGCGCACGCGCACCTGAAAGACGACTCGCGTCTTCTGCGGAATCATCCTCACCGGCCCACACGCGCGGACCATCTTCGCGAATCTCTTGAACAGCGGCAGGACGTGCGGTTCACTGCGGGCGAATAACTCTTCGAGAGTGTGCTTTCCGCAAGAGTGCCACATGTTCGCGGTGACGAATCGCTCGCCGCACTTTGGACAGCGCCAAAGCGGACGTTTGTTGGACCGCTTTGTTACTGCACGTTTGTTTGCTGCACGTTCCATCATGATTGGGGGAGGCCTGGTTGCCACCGCGTTATCTAGGCTTGGCAGCAAACTCCGACAATCGACCTGGCCGAAGAATTTATCCTGCCGCTCCCATCCTGTCCAGAAATCCTCGTTGTTAAGTGTTCTCAGGCGAGCTTCGCCGCTGGCAAATTCCGGCTAGTTGCCCTACCGTTATCTCTCATGAATCAGAGAGAAAGATCGTCTTTCAAATCGGAACGCAATGACTGTTGAAGCTGGAAAACGTAACGAACAAACGGATGGAGTTTCGCCGAAGGCGCTGCCGCTGGTGGCGATTGTGGGCCAGCCAAACGTCGGCAAGTCCACGCTCTTCAATCGACTGATCGGCCAGCGGCGATCCATTGTCGGGGACGAGCCGGGAATCACCCGCGATCGGATCTACGGTGAAGTGGAATGGTCCGGTACGCGCTTTTCGATTGTTGATACCGGTGGAATTATTCCCGACGACGACGCGGTCATTCCCGCGAGCATTCTGAAGCAAGCGGGGTTCGCAATCGACGACGCGCAGGCGCTCATCTGGGTGGTTGATGCTCGGCAAGGCCTGACACCCCTCGATGAAGAGTTGGCGAAACTTTTGCGTGGCACCGGTAAGCGAGTGCTGGTGGCAGCGAACAAAGTTGAAGCTCAACGATTGGAAGCAGAAGCGTCGGAATTCTATCGCTTTGGTTTTGAAGAAGTGTTTCCGGTGTCCGCGGAACAGGGCATTGGGTTGGGTGAGTTGCTTGATGCGTTGGTTAGGGACTTCAAAGAACAGACTAGCCACAGAGGCACAGAGGCACAGAGAAGAACGAACGGTGACGAGGAGACCGGGGTTCCAGTGGCGATGCCTGGGCTCCCGAGAGAAATTCGTTTAGCGATTGTAGGCCGTCCGAATGTGGGGAAGTCGTCCTTGTTGAACCGCTTGATTGGGGAAGAGCGAGTGATCGTGTCGCCGTTTGCGGGCACCACGCGCGATGCGATCGACACGGTGCTCGAAACTCCTGAACAGACTTTTCGCCTTATCGACACTGCCGGCATTCGTCGCAAAGGAAAAACCGGCGAGATGGCGGAGAAACTTTCCGTGGTGATGGCTATGAAGAGTCTGCAGCGCGCGGATGTCGCAATCGTAATCGTTGACGCGGAAGAAGGAGTGACCGCCCTCGATGCGCACATCGCCGGTTACGCACACGAGGCGGGCTGTTCGATCATCATCGCGGTGAACAAGTGGGACTTGCTTAAGAACAAGGAAACAAACACGGCAAATGAATTCGAACGAACACTGCGCGAGCGCATGAAGTTTCTCGAATGGGCGCCGGTGATTACGATCTCTGCTTTAGAAGGGCAGCGCGTTGACAAGATTCTGCCGTTGGCAGTGCAGGCCAGTGAAGCACGTAGCCGGCGCATTCCCACGTCACAGCTCAATTCGTTTTTCGAGAAGACAATGGCGCAACCGCGCAGCGGTGTGTCGCGACTGCACGTGCAATACATCACACAGGTGGGTGTGCGGCCGCCAACGTTTGTGGTCTTTACCGCGGGCGGCAAAGCCGGATTGCACTTTTCATACGAGAGACACCTGCAGAATCGGCTGCGCGAAGAGTTTGATTTCTTTGCCACACCGCTGCGGATTGTGGAGCGGCACAAGAAGGGCAAGAGAATGCGATAGTGGCTCTTCTTCTCGCATCGCTCGGTCTCGATGGTTTAGCTTCCCGCAAAGGCGCAAGGGCTCTGCTGTCATCTTGGCTCCTGCATCAAACGAAGAGCCAAACTCGGATTGTTCCTTTCTTTGCGTCTGGGCGCCTTTGCGGGAAAAGTTTATCTGGACGAAGACTCAAAGTATGGCAGGAAGATCACATGGGAAATCAGCCAATTGATTTTCGCGTGGTGGCAACCGACGGCCGAGCGCGCGCCGGAATCTTGACGACGCGCCGGGGCGTGATCGAAACGCCGGTGTTCATGCCGGTAGGAACAGCCGGCAGTGTGAAAGCCGTTCGCTTTGAAGAGCTGGAGGCGCCGGACCTTGACGCGCGCATCATACTCGGTAACACGTACCACCTATGGTTGCGACCCGGAATTGAAACGATCAAAGCATGCGGCGGTCTTCATTGCTTCATCGGTTGGCCGCGCGCTTTGTTGACGGATTCTGGCGGATTTCAGGTTTGGAGTCTCGGGTCGCTGCGGAAGATCACGGAAGAAGGCGTCGAGTTTCGCTCGCAAGTTGACGGCAGTCTGCAATTCCTGTCGCCCGAGGTCTCGATGGAAGTCCAGGCGGCGTTTGGCTCGGATGTCGTGATGGCCTTTGACGAATGCGCACCGGGAAAGGCGCCACATGATGAGGCGCGACGCAGTATGGAATTGACCTTAAGTTGGGCCAGACGATCTCGCGTTGCCTTCGATCGACTGCAAAATGACGAAGCCGATATGGGCCGTTCGTCCGTGAACGCGCAAGCTTTGTTTGGCATTGTGCAAGGCGCGGCGCATTTCGATCTCAGGCGCGAGAGCCTCGAGCGCACAATGGAGATTGGATTTGATGGTTACGCGATCGGCGGGTTGAGTGTTGGGGAAGAGAAGCCGGCCATGTGGGAAGTAATAAACGAGATCGCCCCGCTAATGCCTGCGGACCGCCCGCGTTACCTAATGGGAGTTGGCACGCCTAAA
>JBGQJU010000128.1:0-13733 GCA_041499185.1 Pyrinomonadaceae bacterium
GTCCGTCCCGCTTCCACTGCTTTCAAGATCGCGATGATCTGATGTTCACTATATTTGCTCTTCCGCATTCAGGCCTCCTGGCGTCATACTCGCCCGGAAACCTCTAGTTTTCAATGGCCCGGTTTTTGGGGAGGGTTACAGTATCATCAGGAATTGCAGCGCACGCAGCGAGTTCATCAGTTGCACCTTCGTGGGCTGCATAATTGGCCTATTACTCCAGTGCACTGCATCTGCGAGTTTCAGGTTGGCCGCTTTCGTAAGCAGAAGGCATTCGGTTGTCGTCGGTCGCGCTGCCTTCTTTGCCACTTTGATAAGATATTTGGTATTCCTTCGGTGAAAGAGCGGATTAGAGAACAGCGTTTTCGTGATTCGCTAAATGATAATCTCGACGGCGATTGATACGAGCCCGCTTCGAAGCGGTTGGCTTAATCAGCAACAAAAGGTATCCTGCCCTTGTTATGAGCACCGTTAAAGCCTACGAAGAAGTTATTGATTTTATCGCCGCCGGAACCACTCCGCAGAATGTCATCGCCTTTCGCCCGTCGGAAGCGGCGCAGGAACGAGTTACGGATTTGCTCTCACGTGAAAAGGAAGGCGCATTGTCACCCGAAGAAAAGTCCGAACTCGATCATTACTTGCAGCTTGAACATTTGATGCGGCTGGCAAAAGCCCGCGCCCGCGATTTCTTGTCGAATGAGTAGCCACGTCAGCCCTGAAATTCGACAGATTGTTGCCAGTCGCGCCAATTACGTTTGAGAGTATTGCTTGATAGCCGAAGAAGACGCTTATTTCAGATTCCAAGTCGAACACATCATTAGTCGTAAGCACGGCGGTTCTTCTGAGATTGATAATTTGGCGTGGGCGTGTGTTTTCTGTAACCGATACAAAGGCAGTGATATTGCTTCATTGATACCTGCAAGAAATGAGTTAATCCGATTTTACAACCGACGCACTGATCGTTGGCGGGAGCACTTTCGTTTGAACGGAGTTTTCATCGAACAGTTAACAGAAATCGGTGAAGCAACAACTCGCATTTTGCAGATGAATCACGACGACCAGATTTTAGAACGTCAAGTCCTGAATGTAGGCGGGCGTTATCCTAGCGAAGCCGCGTTGTTATTGATAACGGAACACTAAACGAAGGCAACGTCCCTTCGATAACTCTTCCGTGGTTTGACCGTAGCGCGGGAGCTAGAGGAAGTTTGGACAGCGTTAACGGACGAGCTTTGCTTCCTGTTGAAGGCGCTCCTCGATCCAAGTCTTTACCATCGTCTCGTACTCGGCTTCGCCTTCCAGTTTGGCCACCGTCTCTAATTTATCGACCAATCGACTTGGTAACCGAATGGCATTAGGACTTTGGCACGTTGCCGCAGACATCGCTTCGTCAAGGTCCTTTGGATTCATTCGATGGTACGCCGCCTCGACTTTTTCCTGCTCTCTTTTTGACAGTTTGGCAAATTTCTTTTTCATTGCTTTCTCTTTCCCGACAATCAACCAACGTGCAGTAACGACACCACAAACGCGCGCTGCTGCGTGCTTCGAACCGAATTCAAAACGGACTGAGATTAAGTTAAACTAGACTACCCAGGAGGTGATGTCATAAAGGCATATGTCATAACTACCGGCGCGGTCTTTGGGCTGCTGACCTTGGTGCATCTCTTGCGGATCATCGTGGAAGGGCGGCACCTCGCGACGAATCCGCTATACGTTCTCATCACGGTTGCCTCGGGAAGTCTATGTCTTTGGGCTTGGCGCCTGTTGAGGCTCGCGAAACGGTCGTGACACGTAAGGAGAGCCGACCGCCTAACCCAGGGGCACCACTCCCGCCAAGCAGCAGCTTGATCAGCGAGAAAGCATAGCAGCGATCGGTTTTCACTTTGGCGGCCGTGATCAGGTACGATCCCGGCTTCAAGTCACAGTGTACGTCATCAACGCTGGAGGATGAATGTCATGCTCACGAAAAGGCTCACGCCGATCCTGAACGTCTCGGATATTCAAGAGAGCTTCGCCTGGTTTGAGAAGCTCGGATGGAAGAAGGGCTGGGACTGGGGTAGTCCGCCCACGTTTGGAGGCGTCTGCTCCGGTGACTGCGAGATCTTCCTGTGCGAGGGCGGGCAGGGCGGTCGTGGTAAGGGCACTCTGACAACGACCTTTGGGATCGACGGGGCCGCAGAGGCGGACAAGGGCGTCTGGATGTCGATCTGGGTCGACGACGTCGATGCCGTCCACCAGCATTGCCTGGCGCAGGGTCTCGAGATAACGTGGCCGCCGACCGATGAGCCATGGGGTGTTCGCGAGATGCACGTGCGGCACCCGGATGGCCATGTCTTTAGGATCAGCCAGGGGATAGAGGACGAGGAGTAAGTGCCAGGAACGTGGTTGGTATCTCGTCTCGAATGACGCTTGGTTGTCGTTGCGGATCTTCCTTGGCATTACGCGCCCAATCGAGAACACCTGGCGCGCCAGAGGTAGGCATGTTTGTTCTTGTCCGTACGGTCACTTACGCTGCGCTCTTCATCGGCCTCGTACTCATTTACTTACCGGCTCGCGTCTTGTCATGGTCGGGCATTGTCCGCCCCGCGACGATTGGAGTGCCGCAGGTTGCCGGGATGGTTATCGGGGCCGCTGGTGCGGCGGTCGCTCTGTGGTGCATATTCACCTTCGCGTTCATCGGCAGAGGCACTCCGGCGCCCTTTGATCCGCCGCGCCGATTGTTGATTCAGGGTCCCTACCGTTTCGTGCGAAATCCCATGTACATTGGCGCCGGACTCGCGCTGGCCAGCGCCGCAGTCTTCTACGAGTCGTGGCCGCTTCTGGGTTATGCTGGTGTGTTTTTTCTCATAACTCACATCTTCGTGGTGTGGTACGAAGAGCCCACGCTACGGCGAACCTTCGGGCCAGAGTACGAAGCATACTGCCGCCAGGTCAGTCGATGGTGGCCGAGCGCATGAACCACATATGATTCTGACAGGGCGACCTGGCGGCGGAAATCCGCAAGCTGAAGCAACAGCCCGGAGAGGGCATGGCGATTTTGGGAAGCGGCAGCATTGTCTCGCAATTGGCGCAGGAGGGTTTGATCGATGAATACCAGATCGTCGTGAATCCCGTCGTTCTTGGCAAGGGGCGAACGATGTTCGAAGGCCTCAAAGAGAAGCTGACCCTGCAGCTGACAAAGACGCGGACCTTTGGCAATGGGAATGTCTTACTGTGCTACGCGCCCGCAGCGTAAAGGAGAAGATCATGCACTTGAATCCATACCTAAACTTCAACGGCCAGTGCGAACAGGCTTTCAAGTTCTACGAGAAAGTTCTTGGCGGCAAGATCACCTTCAGTATGACCTGGGGTGAAATGCCTGGCGCCGAACAATGTCCCGCTGGGTCGCACAAATTAATAATGCATGCGACGCTGAGTGTCGGCGACGACGTACTGATGGGCGCCGATTCTCCTCCTGGCCATTATCAGCAGCCAAAGGGAATGAATGTTTCGCTCCATTTGAAAGACATCGCCGAAGGTGAGCGCATCTTCAACGCCTTGGCCGAAAACGGAACCGTGCAGATGCCGCTTCAGCAAACATTCTGGTCGCCGGGCTTCGGAATGTGCGTCGATCAGTTCGGGATTCCGTGGATGGTTAACTGCGAGCAGGCAACGTAATTGCTGGTTGACTCCGTCTCTCTTTGGGAGTGTATGGACCGGGGACTCATCTGATCTTCTGACCTCTGCTTTCCATGATCATTCACCTCGTCGACGGCACATACGAACTCTTTCGCCACTTCTACGGAATTCGGCGCTTCAAAAAAACCGATCCGCCCTACGGCGCGGTGGCTGGCGTTCTCGGCACGGTGGTGAAGATGCTCGAGGACGGCGCCACGCACATCGGAGTCGCGACTGATCACGTCATCGAGTCGTTCCGTAATGGTCTTTGGCCTGACTACAAAACCGGTGAAGGCATCGAGCCGGCCCTGCTCGCGCAATTCCATCCACTGGAAGAAGCCCTGGCCGCGATGGGCGTAGTCGTGTGGCCGATGGTCGAGTTCGAGGCTGACGACGCGCTCGCTTCCGCGGCTCACATTGCTGCCCAGGACAAGAGAGTCGAGAGAGTTTGCATCTGGACGCCTGACAAAGATCTCGCGCAATGCGTCGTCGGAGACCGCGTGGTGCAAGTGGATCGGAGAAGCGGTCAGATTCGTGATGAGCACGCTATCCGCGACAAGTTCGGCGTCGCGCCCGCGTTCATCCCTGACTATCTCGCGCTGGTGGGTGACGCGGCTGATGGCTACCCTGGCATCCCGGGCTTAGGGCCGAAGACCGCCGCGACACTCATAAACCGGCACGGCCACATCGAACAGTTTCCCGTCGGGATTTTAAAAGCGGACAACCTCGACCGCGCGCTGCTGTTCAAGGACCTCGCAACGCTGCGAATTGATGCGCCGCTTTTCAAGGATGTGGATGAGCTGCGCTGGCAAGGACCGACAACGTCGTTTGCGTCCGTGGCCAAGAAGATTGGTGATACGCGCCTGGCGACGCGTGTGACCGCCCTTTTCCAGTCGCGGATTAGCGCGGATCTACACAGATCAGGATCTTAAACCGAAGACTTGGACTCGATCTCGTTTGGTTTGTTCAGATCCGCGTTTTATCCGCGTATATCTGCGGCTGGAATGCACGCTTTGAGCATTACGACGTAGTAGAATCCCGCGTATGCACAGTCGCAGACAGTTTCTAGCCGGTACCGCGGGTCTTTCGCTCGCGGCCCTGCTGACACGTACGCTCCGCGCCCTTTCCCCTTACCCCTCTCCCATCGGGAGAGGAGAATTCGTTAGTCAGGAAAAGAAAGGAACGCGAATTATTCTGCTCGGAACAAAGGGCGGACCGCGCGTAGGCGAGGCGGTCGCAGCAATCCCTCGACACTGATCTTAATACAGCCGCTGACACAACTGGCTCGCTCCACAAAGTCTTCTCAATTCCGGGATTTTGTCATCCCATAAGTGCACATCAGCTTCCTTCCACAGCGCCTCAAGGTCAGCAGTTATGAAGAAAACTGTTAGAGTTCAAAGCAGTGGTAAATGGCATGGCAAATGCTATCGCAGTTTTGAGTGGGAATGGAGGTTATGTGATGGGAAATTTCCTAACAGAGCTGCGCCACATCCTGCGCATGCTGCTCAAATCTCCGGTCTTTACCATAGTCGCCATCCTGACCCTTGCGCTTGGAATTGGAGCAAACACGGCCGTCTTCAGTTTTGTGAGCGCCACTTTGCTGCGCGTGTTGCCCCTGCCTCAACCTGAGCGAATTGTCGTCCTCGGCGAACTTAACCCGCAAAAAAACCCAACCCGTGCGATTGTTTCCCCACGGAATCTGGAAGACTGGGAGCGGCAGAGCCAAACCCTCGAACATTTCGGCCAGTGGCGGGACTGGCATGGCTTCCGCCTCGCCACATCAGATGGAACAGTCAGCATCTCGAGCGCTATCGCCTCGCCGGATTTCTTTCTGGCGCTCGGCGTCAAGCCCGTTTTGGGCCGTACCTTTCTACCTGAAGAGAATCAACCCGGTCACGATCAAGTCGTACTCCTCAGCTATGGTTGCTGGCAAACTCAATTTGGCGGTGACCAGAGCGTGATCGGAAAACCGATAACTCTCGATAACAAGAGTTTCACCATCGTCGGCGTCTTGCCTCCTGAGATGGAAACTTTAGATGTAGGATGGTGGAAAATCTGGGCTCCAGTTTCCATTGATCCGGATCAATTTCTTGGCCGACACGTCCGCAACCGCCGTGTCTATGCCCGACTCAAGCCGAATGTGACGCTCGCAGCGGCGCAGGCCGAAATGGACACGATTGCTCAAAGACTCGCCGACCAATATCCGACAGAGAACGCCGGCTGGCGCATTTCCGTTAAGCGCTTGAAGGACCAGGAAGTGGCAGCGATTCGTCCGGCGCTGCTCGTGTTCCTGGGAGCCACGAGCCTGGTCCTGCTGATCGCCTGCGCTAACATTGCCAATCTGATGCTCGCGCGCGCTACCGCTCGTCGCAAAGAGTTTGCGATTCGTGTCAGTCTGGGGGCCAATAGATTTCGGGTGCTCCGGCAACTCCTGACGGAGAGCGTCGTGCTGGCCCTGTTGGGCGGCGCGGCCGGTCTCTTGTTGGCTTACTGGCTAGTGGATTTGTTCGTCGCCATCAGCCCGAACGTGTTGCCCGGCACGGTAAAGGTAAAGGTCGACGCAACGGTTCTGGTGTTTACTTTTGTGCTGTCCGCCCTGACAGGTCTCGTCTTCGGTCTGGCACCGGCGCTCCAATCCTTGAAGCTGAATCTTGTGACAGAGCTTAAAGATGGTGTGAAAGCCTCTGGCCCCAAACATCGCTTTCGGCTGCGAGAAATACTGGTCGTCATGCAAGTGGCTTTGGCGTTGACGCTGTTAATAGGCGCGGGGCTGTTGAGCAAATCATTCTTAAGCCTTACCAGGATGCAACCGGGTTTTAATCCGGAAAATCTCTTGACGGTGTGGCTCGCTCTGCCCATGGATAAGTACAAAGAGAAGAGCCAGGTGGCCGCGTTTTACCAGCAGACCAGGGAAACTCTTAAGTCAATTCCCGGCGTGGAAAGTGTCGGCGCAGTTTCCGCTGGACCACAATTCGGAGGTTTCGAACCTATCGAGTGGATGCCCGAAGGACGCCCTCCCTCAGCCCAGGGTGAATACCCTCAGGCCCGCTATTACGATGCAAGCCCGGACTACTTCCACACCATGCAGATTCCTCTTCTCAGCGGCCGTGAGTTCACAGATCAGGACAACGCATCCGCTCCGCACGTTGCCGTTATCAATGAGACGATGGCCAGGCGTTATTGGCCCGAGGGGAGCCCGCTGGGCCAGCACGTGATCCTGCCGCGATTAAAAGAATCGCTTGAGATCGTGGGAGTTGCCGGCGACATCAAGCGTTTTGATCTCGAGGCGCAAGTGGTGGAGCCTGAGATCTTTTGGCCAAATCTGCAGCACACTCGCTGGGCCTCATACTTCATCTTGCGCACCAATCAGGACCCGGGCGCATTCTTGCCGGCGGTACGCAGCCGCGTCGCGGAAATTGATAAGGAGGTGCAGGTGCTGAGCGGCTCTACGATGGATAGTCTTATCACCAGTGCACTCAAGGGTCCACGCTTCAACATGGTCCTTCTCTTAATCTTTGCGAGTACGGCACTGATTCTGGCTTCAGTTGGTCTGTACGGCGTGATCTCATATTCGGTCAGTCAACGCACGCGCGAGATGGGCATTCGCCTGGCCCTCGGCGCGCAACCGCGAAAGGTTGTGCAAACGGTGATGCGCGAGACGCTGACGTTGGTGATGGTGGGGGTGGTCCTGGGATTATTCGCCGCGCGGTTGGCAGCGCAGGTTTTGACGACCTTGTTATTCGGAGTTAGGGCAACAGACCCAATCACGTTCGTCCTTGTCACAGTGCTCGTGGTCGCCGTCGCTGCTCTGGCTGGATACATTCCGGCCAGCAGAGCCTCAAGGGTGGATCCGCTGATCGCGCTGCGCTACGAGTAACGGCGGCAAAGCTCAACCTCACATCGGGCGCCGCAGCGTTGCTGACCTCCGCCATCTGACTTCTGACTTCTGATCTCTGACTTCTGACTTCTGACTTCTGACTTCTGACTTCTGACTTCTGACTTCTGATCTCTCTGCCCTTTGCCCTTTGCCCTTTGCTGTTCGCTTTGCCCTTTTCGATTCACTATTATCGGCTTCTCAGCTACGATTGGGGTAAACTGAGTTCGTGATTTATGAGTGGGATCCGAAGAAAGCGAAGGCAAACCTGCGCAAGCACGGCGTGGCATTCGACGAAGCGGCAAGCGTGTTCCTCGATCCGCTGGCAGTCACGTTTCCTGACCCGGATCACTCTGGCGAAGAGTTAGGGAGATCACGATTGGCCATTCGGCAAGACAGAGAGTAGTTTTTCTCTCCCACACGCGGCGGGGAGATCGCACTCGCCTCATCAGCGCAAGGAAAGCAACTAGAATGGAGCGCAAGCAGTATGAAGAAAGCATCAGCGAAGAGAAATAACGACGACCTGAGATCGGAATACGATCTCTCGCAACTGAAAGGCGGCGTTCGTGGCAAGTACTACCGCGAAGCTTCTGCCGGCACCAACCTGGTACTGATCGAGCCAGACTTGGCGAACGTGTTTCCCGACACCGAATCTGTCAACCGCGCGCTCCGGCTTCTTGCCGATACTGCAGAGTCAGCCACAGCAAAGAAAGGAGTTCGAAGGAAGACTTCAAACAGCCGGCTGAAACGTAGTGCTTGAGAGTCCTCTGATCTCTGACCTCTGACATCTGATCTCTGATTTCCGCCTGCTACCATCGGTGCTAAACTGAACGGCGGTTGACGGTTTAATGCGAGGAGGTCCAATGGAAAGCTTAGTTGTCGAAGTCACAAATCCGGATACAGTCCACGCGATCGCTGAAGCCGCGAAGCGCCAGGGGACTACTCCTGAAGCCGCGGCGCTGGAACTTCTCGAAACAGCGGTCCTCGCACAGAGACCGTTTGAAGAGATCGTTGAGCCTGTTGCCAAGAGCTTTGACGAAAGCGGGATGACGGAAGGGGATCTTGACGATCTAGTGGCACAAGCAACTCAGGCCGTCCGCGAAGAAGGACGCCGGAACAAATAGTCGATGCCTGAACAGACTCCGCGCGTCGTCTTTGACTGCAACGTCTTTGTTCAAGGGATTGCCAATCGCAACAGCCCGGCCCGCAAGGCGCTGCGGCTGTTTTTTGATGGTGCAATCTCGCTCTTTGTAAGCGAGGCGATTCTTCGAGAAGTCCGCAACGTGCTGAGCCGACCAGAGGTCCGACGCCAGCTTCCCGGCATTAACGACCGAACAGTCAATGCCTTTTTCACCAAGCTTGAAGCCAAGGCGATTCTGATCACCAATGTCGCTGAAGAATATCGCTATGAGCGCGACTCGGACGATGAGATGTACATTAACCTTGCCATCGTCGCGAATGCCTCATATCTGGTGAGCAGAGATCAAGACTTCCTCGATTTGATGACAACTTCTACAGATGTCGCCCGCCAGTTTCGGTCGCGTTATCCGTTTCTGCGGATAATGAAAGCCGCGGACTTCATTGCAGAAATGGAGTCTGACCTCTGACCTCCGACCTCTGATCTCTGGCCTCTGCTTTTTGGGGATTGTAGCAAATAAGGAATCCCAACCTCTTAAATGCCAAAGACGCTGAAGATCTCCGTCGGGGTTATGAGATAGCAACCCTTAGTTCTCGAGGCGTCCATTTTGTAGATCCGGAAGGCAAAGTAGAACGAGAGCTCGCGGGCAACCATCGAAGACAAGCTGACGAGGTTGAGTTAGCGGGCTTCTTTCGACTAGCGACCACGCTTCGAGAAGTCGCGGACTCTTACGACCGCGAAGCGGAACAAATCGCACGGAGGACTCTTCGCGAAGACTAAAAGGCAGAAGGCACTGTTCCGCTTAGCGACTGTCGCAACGAACGATGACCAGAGACATATCGTCTATCAGCGATCGGCTTGCGGCTGCCCACGCCTCCATTTAACTGGGTTGGAATGATTCATCACGCGTTTAAGTCCGCGCAGCGGACGAATGATGATAGCCCACCGATTCATCGGTGGGATCGCGTGAAAAACAAATTCGCAGTCCGTGAAACGGACGACTGACCTGAAGCTAAGCGAGGACAAATTCAGTCGCCCGCTTCACGGGCTTCCTTCTTATTACGACTGGACTCCCAGCACTGAAGTGCTGGGC
Source organism: Pyrinomonadaceae bacterium (assembly GCA_041499185.1). Taxonomy (GTDB): domain Bacteria; phylum Acidobacteriota; class Blastocatellia; order Pyrinomonadales; family Pyrinomonadaceae; genus JAOAPY01. The sequence continues at coordinate 9,757 of JBGQJU010000128.1, forward strand.
TATTTTCAAGCGTCCGCTACCCGGACGAAAGGCAGTAGGTAGTGAGCAGAGATCAGAAGTCGGGGGTCAAAGGTCAGAATTCAGAAGCCCGCCGATTCATCGATTGGCGCGATGGTCCAGGAGGCAGGAGGCAGTAGGCAGACGGCAGGAGGCAGAAAGCAGAGGTCAGACGTCAGAGGTCAGAGATCGGAGGTCGGAGACAGCGAGGGCGAGGCTGATATGAGCATCAGTCCCGCCTCGCTTTTTGACGTGATCCTGCGTCTTGACTACGGACGACACGCGGCGCCGTCGCTCTCCCAGATCTGTATGGATCCGAGATCTGCGGACTGGCTTGCATCCGCTTTGAAGACCGTCGCCTCAATCCAGTAGATATTGTGGGCGAAATCAAAATCGATGTTCGGCAAGAAGGTGGCAGTCGTAAACGCGTTGAAGGCCCCGATGCCGTCGCTACTGAAAGTGAAGATGGTATTGTTACCACCCACTCGCCACATTGCTGATGACCAATTTGGTCGCCCAGGCAAGATGGCGAATAAGCATTTGGCAGGCTACCTTACAAGCTCAATCTGACGCAGGATATAGTGCTAACCTAACAATGGCGTTTCAGACCAATACATTAGTCTGTTTTTATTAACTTGCATTGCGTGACCTCACTTACACATTGACATCTGAGCTTCAAGAAGTATTATTGTGCGCGTTTCAGTTTTTTGCTTTCGCTTTCGAAAAGTTCTCGCATACTCAGTCTCAGTCAAACGTTTCTCTCACGGAGGCCCATCATGCCGGATTCGTCCCCGCAGGTTGATTACACACGCGAAGTGCGGTTCGCCGTCGTGATGTACGGCGGCGTATCACTCGCCATTTACATCAACGGCGTCGCGCAGGAGTTGCTCAGGCTGGTTCGGTCAACCGCTGTCCCTGCCGGTTCAGCTCCGGCAAGCGGCACTGAGCGGATTTATCGAAAGATAAGTTATTTGCTGGCCGAGGAGGACAATGGCTCCGCGCCAGCGGTGTCTGACCCTGATGATCCGCAATCGTTTCCTCCCACGCGCTTCCTGGTTGACATTTTGTCGGGCACGTCAGCCGGAGGAATAAACGGAATCTTTTTGGCCAAGGCGCTTGCTAACGGGCAGGACATGGAACAACTCAAAGACCTTTGGGTAAGGGAAGGAGATATCGAGAGTTTGATAAACGACAAAGGGTCGATTGAGAAACCATTGTCGCTGCAAGACCCGCCCACATCTCTTCTCAACAGCGAACGCATGTATCTCGAACTGCTAAAAGCATTCGACGGAATGGACAAGGCGGGCGGGCCGCGATCGGAAACTGCGCTGTCGCCTTACGTTGACGAGCTGGACCTCTTTGTAACTTCCACCGACTTACAGGGCGTAGTCTTGCCCATTCGGCTTTCCGACGACCTGGTCTACGAGCGCCGTCATCGTAACGTACTGCATTTTGTGTACTCCGCGCCTGATATGAGCGGCGAAGACGAACCGCGCAACGATTTCCTTAAGAAATACAATCCGTTTCTTGCTTATGCAGCTCGTTGCACGTCTTCGTTTCCGTTTGCCTTCGAGCCGATGTGCCTCTGCGACACCGACGAACTTCTCGCCAAGCTCCCCGGGTATCGTGGTGATGAGAACTGCAAATCGGGGAGCCCTGAATGGCAGAGATTTTATAGAGACTACCTCGATCCGAGAGGCGTTTCGACGGTGCCGTTTCCAAAGCGAGCTTTCGGTGATGGTGGTTACCTGGACAACAAGCCCTTCTCCTATGCCACGGAAACACTGATGAACCGCAATGCCGACGTGCCGGTTGATCGAAAACTGCTCTACATCGAACCCTCGCCTGAACATCCGGAAGACGACGTCGAGCACGAACAGAAAGCTGACGCCATCAGTAATGTGATGTCTGCGCTCAATCTCCCGCGCTATGAAACCATTCGTGAAGACCTGCAGCGAGTGATGGATCGCAACCGGTTGATTGATCGCGTCAATCGTATCACTGCCGGTGTCGATCGAGATACGATCGCTGTGAGGCCGCAGCGCAACGTCGCGTACGGCAAACCCTTTGATGAATGGCTCGATCGTGGCGCGCTGGCCTCGCCGCCGGGCCCCGGGTGGGCCCGGGAAGGACTCACCGACGAAGAAATGAGCCGGCTTGATCTGGCCGACATGATCAAGAGGAAGGGTCGCGCGTACGCTGCTTATCATAGACTGAGAATTGCTTCCCTAACCGACGACTTGGCCACGCTTGTCGCTCGTGTCGGCGGCTTCGATGAAAAGTCCGATTATTTCATTATCGTTCGCAGTCTGGTACGGGCCTGGCGCGACCGAGTGTATATCGAATATCGCTCGGAAGATAAGGATGCCGGCCCGCCGATGAATCGCTTCTTATTTGATTTCGATCTTTCCTATCCCGTGAGGCGCGTAAATTATTTAAGAAACAAGGTCGACTTCCTTTACCGTCTCGACCAGAAGGCCGTGCAGTTCATCGCCGACACAGTGCAGGCTGGAGAACGAATACAGACGGCGCGAGACGACGAGAAAAAAATCTTTCGTCAGGAGCTTCTGCGCTTCAAAGAAACTCTCAACGACGTTTTCGTGTCGCTGCGACGCGAAGGTCGTTCGCTGCGCTCGCGTCGCTCGGCGCAGGACAAGACTGGCGCTACGACCGAAAGCCCGGGTAGTCCCGTACAGGAACAGGTAGCACGCTTAATCGCCGAAATTGATCGCGCGGTAAGGAAGCGAGTCCCCGATAAGGATTCCCCTTCGGCGATACTCGATTACTTCCTGGGCCGGCGCCACCCGGAAGCTTCGCCTGGGGACCAAGACAGCGTTTCGTCTCAGGATGCGGCGGTTGAAGACGAGTGCACGAAGCGGGCGATTGCTTTTCTAAAGGACAGTTCAGAAGTGCAGAAGCTTTTCAATGAAACGGCCGAGGCACTGAAAGCCGATCTCCAGCCGGTCAAGAAAGATGCCGAGGAACGTTGCGTTCTCCTCTTTTCGTCGCGCAACACTTCTCCGGCGCCAAGCGATCTCCCGACCGGCGAGTTCGTTCAACTGGCTCAACGCTCTATTGGACATTTCTACGAGAACTATGAGGACTACGATCTGATCACCTATCCCATTTTGTACGACACGGATGTTGGTGAAGCGGACACGGTTGAGATCATCCGCGTGAGTCCGGAGGATGCGAAGCAACTGATCGACGAGCGCGAAGCCGGCTGCCATAAACTCGCCGGCACGGCGCTCGGACATTTCGGCGCGTTTCTCGAAAAACTCTGGCGGCAGAACGATATTCTCTGGGGCCGGCTGGATGGCGCCGAAAGGATCATCGCTTCCCTTATTCCCAATCATCCGCAGCGCGCTCAGCTCATCGGCGAAGCTCAAGCCGAGATCGTCTGCGAGACTATTTTAGCGATGAGCGAAGACGAACGACATGAGTTGCTGGCTGAGTCACTGATGCGTACTAGAACGCGAAAAGCTGAGCCCCAATTACTTGACGACTTTATCGAGAAACTAGAAAAGAGCAGCGTCAACAATCCGACGCTCAATGACAAGCTAAAGCAACTGATTAAGAAAAACGAGATCAGGGGCTTTTACGTCAACAACTTTAGCACGCGGAGTCATGTCGAACCGGAGTCGGCTTTACGCTCGGTGGCACGAGCGACGACTGTAATCGGAAAGATGCTCGCAGATCTTTCCGCGCGTCGCCGCGTGAGCAGCAAGTATGCCGCGTGGATTGCGAGGCTGGGCCAGGTTTTCTGGGCCCTTGTCGAAGTTGCCGTGCCCCGGAGCTTTCCCAATCTGTTCTTTCGACATTTGCTGAAGCTTGTTTACTTCCTCGAAGCATTACTGATCGCCGGCAGCACTCTTTTGGTAGCGCCTGACGTGCAAAAGTTTGCGTTGACAGCTTTTGGTCTTACCGCGGCAACCCATCTCGCCGTCGTAATCCTCGGCGATGTTCTGGAGAGCCGAAAC
>JBGQJU010000129.1:0-13308 GCA_041499185.1 Pyrinomonadaceae bacterium
CAGGTCGTCAACGTGCGGCCAAGGAACTCCTCAGCGGTGAAATCCCGGAAGGGCAATCGTTGGAGGGACACCAGTACCGGACGCACCTGCGTCTTTAAAGCGCGGTCGAACTTTTGAAAGTCGGGATCAATGCCCCCGGTGACCCCGCGCGGAGGATCGAGTCGGCCCACTGGAATCACCACGAAAGTTCGACCGGGAAAATCGAGTTCCAGAGTCCTCGCGATGCGGGAAAATTTCGATGGTGACTTCGACACTGGACGCCTACCGTTGTAGGTAGGATTCTACTGGATGGGAATTCTCTCCGGCTAAGTTGTTGAGAGGATTGGTAGGCGCGTGGGGATTTGAACCCCAGACCCCTACCGTGTCAAGGTAGTGCTCTACCCCTGAGCTACGCGCCTACAGAGTCTTTCAAACTTACTCACGTGGTTAACTTCTCACCAAGCGAGGCCGAAAGTAACAAACGGCTTACAGACGTGTCAAGCAGGCAGCAAATTCCAAGTGGGTGAATTAGGTTGACCCTCTGCACGCTTTCAAACAAGCGCTCCAACACGGCCTGCACTCGATTAAGGTTTTGGAATTCATCAAGCACAAGCCTGCGACTATCAGGGCTCTAAGCGGTACAAGCAGATTCGAGAGCGCACCAGGGCGGTTTCAAGATGTGAGCTATGCGTTTGTCAACAAGGTCGCTACAAAACCGTCTGAAAAAGCTCAACGGCAAGCGACAGATGAAGGTGCTGGTGCCAGTGATCCGTCTATGATATTGTGTCGGACCACGCAGAGCGGCAGATCAAGATTCCGGGTGTGATCCAGGGCGTAGTCTTCTAGAGGGTGTTCGTGATTCATAGAGCAAGGCGTTAATCGAAATCTTCAGAGAAGGAGCGTAGCGTATGGCCAACAATTCCGGAAATTTAGGCTGTGTTGTCATAGTGATTGTCGTTGCTTTGATTGGCGGTGGAGTATACGGCATTAGAAGTTACAACCGAAATTTGGCGACGAAACCATTTGCGGAGCATCTGAGCGAATACACACACTTCCCCCGCCTCAACGAATCTAGTTCGTCCACCACCATCACCGGAAAAGCGATCACCATTGATAAGACAACGAACGAGATAGACGACACCTTTTACGATCTGCCGTCCGAGTTGAAAGCCTCTAAGCCTGAGGAAGTCGGAACGGTAGTATGGATTTCCTGCAGCGAAAGTGTTTCCGGTACATACCAATCTGGGGCGAAGGGGTATGTCTGGAATTGCGATGTCACGGTGATTGATAAGGCCACTGCTTCCACTGTTGGGAAAAAGAGTTTTTCAGGGGACCACCCACCACAGACGAAAAGTGGCACGAGTGATTGGCACGGTTCGAAACCCACGTCCGAAATCCTCAGCTATATCAAGTCTTTGAAGAGATAACGATTGCGCCAGGGATCCGAACCTTGCTCACCCGGCGCGGCGAGATGCGCAGTTGCTGATGAGTCAGCGGTACTGGAATATCGATCTGGTGGTAGTCCATGGCAGACGGCCCGCTGCTCCAAACCTTGTGTTTAGAAGTTGCAACCTTTGCTCCAACTGTTTCTTTGCTTGCTCGGTATTAGTTGTTTGTCGTGCCAATCCTATCCGTTTAGCCCAGTGCTCCCACGTCTCTAATGCTTTCGCGTGCGCTCCAGTTTCGGTGTGGATCTCTTCGCTGTAGACGAGCAGCCTCTTTTCCAATTCACGCGCAGCTTCTCCTGCGGCTTTCGCTTTGGCACTGCGAGATTTTGGAAGGCGATCAGTTCGCACGATCTCGTGACGCATGACTCTAGAGAGAAGTGATCGCGCCGACGGCGAGATTCTGCTTAGCTGCCAAGCCTCGCGGGAATGCGCCACGGCAAACAGGGCGGGCCAGAGACTTCGATGCACGTAGGTGATCTTGCCGGAAATAAGTTTACAAGCGATGACATCCGGATGAGTGGCGAGTTGCTCGTTTGCTTGAAAGATGTCGTGTCCTCGTGGATGTGCCCACCATGATCCGCGTATGGGTTCTTGCGCAACAAGACTGGCGACGCTGGGTAATGCAGCGTCTGATTCAAGCAGGAGGCCGGAACTCTGCAATTCCTCAATTATCCGGCGGAATTCTGGCGACTCTTCTGCTCTCACAAAGTCTAACCGGTCCGCTTGCGCATCAAGAATGGATAGAACAAGCCGTTAACAACCGCTACGAGGGAAACACAATCAGAGCGTCGAGCATGTTATAAAGATAGAAGAGCTTCGGATGGCCATAATGATTCATGTAGATCGCGCCGACGCTGGCCAAACATTCTATCCTATCAAAGCAGAGAAATCATTTTCGATCAAAGGAATCATATAGCGATATACTCGGCGCACGGGATATCGACCGCTTGTCATTTCCGGATCTTCTCCCGGCGCGGGAGTTTTTGGTTATCTGAGATTGGTTAGAGTGCAAAGATTTAAGGGGGTAAGACTGTGGCCATTTTAGTTACAGGTGGTGCGGGCTACATCGGCAGCGTAATGGTCGACCTGCTAAGTGAGCAAGGCGAACGCGTGATTGTGCTGGACGACTTGGTGCGCGGGCATCGTGGCGCGTTGGATGAGAGTGTGCCTTTTTTCCAGGGAAGCACCGGCGACCGTGCGCTGGTCCAACGAATCTGTGAGGAGCACAAGATTGAGTCCTGCATTCACTTTGCCGCGCTGGCTTACGTAGCCGAGTCAGTGACCGATCCCAGACTCTATTTCGAGAAAAACGTCGAGCACGGGATCGCCCTCCTCGATGTATTGCTCGCTGCTGGTGTGCGCCGCGTAGTCTTCTCTTCGACGTGCGCCACTTATGGCGAGCCCGTGCGCATCCCCATTGATGAGGATCATCCACAGCAACCGACAAATCCGTACGGCTGGTCTAAATTCATCATGGAAAAAATTCTCGCGGCATACGATCAGGCCTACGGGCTGAAATATGTCGCGCTCAGATACTTCAACGCCGCTGGCGCAACGGAGCGGCGTGGTGAGCATCACGAACCGGAATCTCATTTGATTCCGAACGTCCTGTTGACCGCGCTCGGTAAGCAGCCGTGCCTATCGGTGTTTGGGAACGAGTATCCAACTCCCGACGGCACCGCGATCCGCGATTACATTCATGTCAGCGATCTCTGCCTGGCGCACGTGCTGGCGTTGGACCACCTGCGCAAGGGCGGCCAGTCCGAGTGCCTCAATCTGGGCAATGGCCAGGGCTATTCAGTGATGGAAGTAATCGACACGGCCCGGCTGCTGACCAATCGAGAGATTCAAACCAGAATCGAGCCCGCTCGGCCTGGTGATCCTTCGCGGTTGGTCGCCAACGCCGAAAAAGCCGGATCAGTTTTGGGTTGGAAGCCGCAATACCCGAAACTTCAAACAATAATTCAGACTGCGTGGGCCTGGCACCGAGCGCACCCGGACGGATATGAATGCGATTGATGGGCTGTAAATCAACCAAAAGACACTCGCGCCATGCGCAAGGCTCTAGCCACCGAATGTTTGAACTACCGATTCGGATTGCTCAGCGTGATGTCGCCTCACCATGCGATCTACTCGTTTCAAACGATGTGCAATTGACTTCTCCAGCCGCTTTAGTTAGATTTTACTCCTTGATAGAACGATTAAGCGTTGCATGCAGCGTTCTTCGGCGTGTTGAGACGGTAGGGTCGGCGGTTCAAATCGCACGCGTCTACCAATTTTCTAACTTTTGATAGGATGCTCCGGAAGACTTTCGCTATGAATCGAACGTACACACGATTCTTTATTTTCTGATGGCCCGCAACACACCGCGGGCTGCGGCGAAGGCGCTCCTATCGAATCCGATCTTGAAGTTCGTAAGTAGTGAATCGTAAATCGTGGATAGATGGGGCGAAACGTTCGCCTTAAACGAAGGTTCTGAATGGAAGAGCCTGCGGGTTCACCCCGTTTTTTCTATTCACGATTGGCGGTTTACGATTTACGAAAGAGAAATGAGCGAGATTAACGTCCAACTGAATGACGGAGCGGCGGCGCAGATTTCCGGACCAGTGACGGTCGGGGAGGCGCTGAAACGACTCGACCGCGACGCCGCCAAGCAGGCACTCGCCGCACGCGTTAATGGCCGCGAGGTTGATCTTGCGTTCACACTGGACGCCCAACAGAACGGCGAGGCCGTGAAGATTGAGCCCGTGCTGCCGCAGACGCTCGAAGGGCTCGACGTGTTGAGGCACTCAACTGCGCACCTACTCGCTGCCGCCGTGCTCGATCTTTTTCCGGGAACAAAGCTCGGGATTGGTCCGGCGCTGCTTGAAGATCCGCGTTATGGGTTCTTCTATGACGTAATCACGCCGCAGCCTTTGACCGAGGCCGATTTGCCGGCTATAGAAAAGAGGATGCGTCAGATTGCCAGCCGCAACCTTGCCTATCGTCGCGAAGAGATCGCCAAGACTGAAGCAATCCGCATCTTTCACGAGCGGGACGAGCCGCTAAAGTGCCAGCTCATCGATGACAAGGGTGGCGAGGTCGTTAGCGTCTATTACATCGACGGCTCGCCGTTCATTGATTTTTGTCTCGGCCCGCACGTTCCGAACACGAACAAACTGCGCGCGTTCAAACTGTTGTCGCTCGCGGGCGCTTACTGGATGGGCGATGCTTCGCAGCCGCAGATGCAGCGCATCTACGGCACGGCGTTCTTCACTCAGGCGGAACTCGACGCCTGGCTGAAGCAACGCGAAGAAGCGGAGAAGCGAGATCATCGACGGCTCGGGCGCGAACTCGATCTCTTTTCGATCCAGGAAGCATATGGACAGGGCTTGATTCTCTGGCATCCGAAAGGCGCTGTCGTTCGCCAGCAGATGGAAGATTATCTGCGCGAAGAGTTGATCAAGCGAAATTACAGCCTGGTTTACACGCCGCATATTGCCAAACGTGAGCTGTGGAGGATAAGCGGGCACGAAGAGAACTACGCTGACTCGATGTTTGCGCCGACGACCCTCGAGGAGACAGAGTTTCGCTTGAAGCCCATGAATTGCCCGATGCACATCGGCATCTACAAATCGCAGCAGCGTTCTTATCGCGATCTGCCGCAACGCTATGGCGAAATGGGCACGGTTTATCGCGCAGAATTGTCGGGCACGCTGCACGGCCTGATGCGTGTGCGCGGCTTCACGGTTGACGACGCGCATCTGTTCTGCACGCCCGATCAGATTCGCAAAGAGATCGACGATTGCGTCGACTTTGCCTATCAAGTGCTGAAGACGTTTGGCTTTGACAAGATAAAGTTTGAGCTTTCCGTCAAGGGCAGCGACACTAACAAGCAATGGCTGGGTGCGGAAGAGGATTGGCAAAAGGCTGAAACGGCTTTGGCGGCTGCTTTGGATGCGCGAGGAATCAAGTATGAGCGCATGGAAGGTGAGGCCGCTTTCTACGGACCGAAGATCGACTTCAAGATTGAAGATGCGATCGGTCGTCTGTGGCAACTGGGAACGGTGCAATGGGATTTTAATCTGCCGGAACGTTTCGAGCTTGAATTCATCGGCGAGGACAACAAGCCGCATCGCCCGGTGATGGTCCACCGCGCTCTGTTTGGATCGATCGAGCGCTTTTTCGGCGTACTGATCGAACATTACGCGGGCGCTTTTCCGCTGTGGCTCGCGCCTGTTCAGGTGGCGGTGCTGCCGATTACTGACCGCGTCAATGAGTACGCCGCAAAGGTTGCAAGTCAACTGCGCGAAAGCAGGCTGCGTGTCGAAGCGAATCTTAAGAGCGAAACAATTGGCGCGAAGATTCGCGACGCGCAGATGCAGAAGGTACCATTCATGTTAGTGCTCGGCGACCGCGAAATGGCGCAGGGAAAAGTTGCGGTGCGCGAACGAGTAAAGGGCGACATCGGCGCGATGTCGCTTGAAGAGTTTATCGGTATGGCGCGGCGGCTGGTTGAGTCGCGGGCGCTATCGAACGGATAGGTGTCGGGTATCAGGTGTCAGGTGCCGGTTAGAAAGGAGTTTACTGAAACCTGGCACCCGGGACCTGGCCCCATAACCAAGGAGGTGCAGCAATAGCTACAGGCTTTCGAGGTCGCCCGCGCCCGGACCACAGGCGATTGCCGGCCGTGCGCATTAACGAAAGGATTCGCGTGCCTGAGGTGCGCGTCATCGCCGAAGAAGGCGAGCAGTTGGGCGTAATGGCGGTCCAGGACGCCATTCGGGAGGCCAGAAACAGAGGCCTCGATCTCGTCGAAGTTGCCCCGACCGCCCAACCGCCGGTTTGTCGCATTATCGATTTCGGCAAGTTTCAGTACGAACAGAAAAAGAAGGCGAACGAAGCGAAGAAAAAGCAGGTCACGATCACCGTCAAGGAAGTGAAGTTTCGGCCCGGCACAGACGTTCACGACTATGACTATCGCATGAAGCACGCGCGCGAGTGGCTGCAAGAGGGCGACAAGGTAAAGGCGACCATCTGGTTTCGCGGCCGAGAGATGACGCACCGCGAGTTAGGCGCGCGAATTTTGGAGAAACTGGAAAAAGATTTGGCGGACGTCGGCGAAGTTGAAGCGCGCCCTCGGATGGAAGGAAATCAGATGTTCATTATCCTTGGGCCAAAGAAACACAAAGGCGGAGCACATGCTCCGGGGGAAGCAAGGAGCCAGGAGTCGGGAGTCAAGAGTCAGGAACCAGAAGGCAGTAGGCAGTAAGCAGAAAGCAATCAACAGAATGCCAGATCTGGGATTTCAGATCACAGATTCAAAATATTCAAGATCAGAGATCAGAGATCGGAAAGTCCAAATCGGCAATTGGAAATCGGAAATGAGTAAATGGAGTAAGCTATGCCAAAACTAAAAACACACAAAGGCGCAGCAAAAAGATTTCGCTTGACCGCAACGGGAAAAATCAAACGCGGCCATTCGCACGCGCGTCACATTCTGACGAAGAAGACCCACAAGCGAAAGCGTCTGCTGGATATTGACGGACTTGTCGCTGAGGCAGATCAGAAACGCGTCGAAGCGATGTTGCCGTACGGGCGAAGCTGAAGGAGGTCCGACAAACTTCAGTTTGTCGTTGCTGTTAGTCAGCGGTCATTAATCTGAAATAGTAAATCAGAACCAAACGACAAACTGAAGTTTGTCGGACATATAAGAAAGGGGACTAATCATGCCTCGAGCAAAACGTGGAAACAAGCGCCTCGAACGGCGCAAGAAGATTCTAAAACTCGCGCGCGGCTATCGCGGCACCAAGTCGAAGCTTTATCGATCAGCAAAGGAATCGGTCGAGCGCGGATTGAATTTCGCCTATACCGGGCGGAAACTGAAGAAGCGAGATTTCCGCAGTCTTTGGATTGTGCGCATCGGCGCCGCGGCGCGGCTCAATGGCCTGAACTACTCGCAGTTCATGCACGGGCTAAAGGTTGCCGGGATCGAACTCGACCGCAAAGTGCTCGCGGATCTTGCCGTGCACCAGCCGGACGCATTTGCCGCAGTAGCGATGCAGGCGAAGAATGCTTTGGATAATGAACAGCGAGAGAAGGCGGCTGCTTAGGTTGTCGGCGGTTTTGGTTTCATCAACCGCTTAGAGGCGGCGGTGCGCGCCGGTGCAACATCAGAGATGGCAGAAGGTCAAAGCCAGGAAGATCCAAGAGTTCAGGTTGAAGCGGCCCGCAAGGCGTTCGAGCAAGAGTTCGAGCGCTTTGCCCGTTTTGCAGGCGGAGCAACGCCAGCGGCCCGGCTGGGTCTGGCCCAGGCCGAAAGTGAGCAGCGTGCGGTTTCCGAACTGAGAACCAGGCATCTCGGCAAGAAGAGCGCGCTAGCGTCATGCAAGAAATTGATTGGGCGCATTGCTCCGGAAAAGCGCTCGTCTTTCGGACAGCTTGTCCAAAATACCGAAGCGGGCATCGTTCAAAAGATCGAAGAGGTTGAAGGTACTCTCAAGAGTCTTATCGAAGCGTCTCGCACTGAACACGAAAGCATCGACGTCACGATTCCGGGTCGGCGTCCGCGCCGCGGACATCTTCATCCGATCACGTTGTTGCGCGAGCGCATCGAAGATATCTTTGTATCTCTCGGTTACGCCATCGAAGACGATCGCGAGATCGAAACCGATTTCTATAACTTCGACGCGCTGAACATTCCGGAAAACCATCCCGCGCGCGCGTCGCAGGACACGTTCTACACCACCGAAGGCTTCGCGTTGCGCTCGCAAACCTCGACCGTGCAGATTCACGCGATGCAGCGGCGCGGCGCACCGGTGCGCATGATTGCACCCGGAAGGGTTTTTCGGCGCGACACGCCCGACCCGACACACAATCCGATGTTTTTCCAGGTAGAGGGCTTGTGTGTCGACCGCGGCATCACGATGGCGCATTTGAAGGGCACAGTAGGGGAGTTTTTGCGCCGGATGTTCGGACCGACGACGGTCACACGCTTTCGTCCTTCATACTTTCCGTTCACCGAGCCGAGCGCGGAGTTTGATTTCAGTTGCTTCAAATGTGGCGGCGAAGGTTGTCGCATCTGCAAGCACTCGGGCTGGATCGAGTTAGGTGGGTCGGGCATGGTGCATCCAAATGTGTTGCGCGCCGCGAGAGTCGACGCGGAAATATTCTCCGGTTTTGCCTTTGGCCTGGGCATCGATCGCATGTGCGCATTGATGTACGGCCTCGATGACATTCGGCTGCTTTTCGAGAACGACGCACGCTTTCTGAAACAGTTTGATTGACGAAGAGTCAGGTGTCGGGTATCAGGTGCCGGCAGAATTCCGGCGCTAACTGATACCCAACACCTGGCACCCGACACCCATGTACATAAGTTACAACTGGCTGCGCGAACTAACCGGCACGATTCTGACGCCGCGCGAGCTACGCGAGTGTCTGACGATGGTGGGGCTCGCGATTGATGTTGTAGCGGAAGCAGGTGACGACTATGTCCTCGACGTGGAGGTGCCATCGAATCGCCCTGACTGTTTGTCTCACCTTGGAATCGCGCGCGAACTTGCGGTAATCGAGGCAGGTCAGGTGATTTACCCGCCCGCGAATCCGCCCAGGGTCGCCGGACGCACGGACGGCTATACGGCGGTTGACATTCTCGATCCTGACCTTTGTCCTCGATACGCTGCCCGGATCGTTCGGGGCGTAAAGATCGCTCCCTCGCCAGTATGGCTGGCGCAGCGTCTCGAGGCCATCGGTCAACGACCAATCAACAACGTAGCAGATATCACCAATTACGTATTGCACGAGCTGGGACAGCCGCTTCACGCTTTCGATTTGGCAAAACTAGTGGAACAGCGCATTGTCGTGAGACGCGCGGCCGCCGGCGAAAAGATCAAGACGCTGGATGGAATAGAGCGTGAGCTGGATACCGACATGCTCGTGATCGCGGACGCGAAGCGGTCCGTGGCTGTCGCGGGAGTAATGGGCGGCGAGGATTCCGAGATATCTACTCAGACAACCGACGTCTTGATTGAAAGCGCCTATTTCGATCCCGATTCGGTCAGGCGCGCGGCGAGGGCCCTGGGCATGGATACTGAAGCGTCACGTCGCTTCGAACGTGGTGCGGATTACGGTGGTGTGCTCCGAGCACAGGACCGGTGTATCGAGTTGATCTGCGAGGTTGCCGGCGGCACTGCGACCGTAGACGCAATCGATGTTTGTAAGGACCTGCCACCGGTGCGGCGCATCCGGTTTCGCTCGGCACGAGTCGAGGCACTGACAGCTTTGCGCGTGGCTCCAGACGAGATTAACCGGATTCTGACAGCTCTGGGCTTTGCGCAAGCAGAATCGGCGGCGGGCGCGAGTCGGGATGCAAGCGACGCAGCCTCAACGACGTTTGTCGTGCCGACTTGGCGCATTGACGTCGAGCTGGAAGAGGATCTGGTTGAAGAGATCGCGAGGCATACTGGCTACGACAAGATTGGTTCAGAGTTGCCGGCCGCGACTTCCGCGGGCGAATACCAACCCAACGAGATGAAGTGTCGCGCCATGCGCCGGGCTCTTGCTGCTTGTGGCTTTGACGAAGCAATTAATCTGAGCTTCATTGACAGCGCACATGACGACCAGATCGAGTTGGCGCCCGGCCTCGTAAGCGTTCAAGCCCACGAGCGTTTTGTCGCGCTGCGAAACCCGATCATCGACGAGGCTGTTAGGATGCGACCGACGCTGGTTCCGGGGCTGCTTGATTCCGTTCGCCGCAATTTTAATCATGGCGAAAAAGACGTGCGTTTGTTCGAGATTGGGCGGATTTTTGCGAATCAGGAAGGGGGCGAGCTTCCGCGCGAGCGCGAGGCGTTGGCCATTGTGGTGACCGGCGGAGCATTGGAAGAAAACCGCGCTCAGGCGCCACGCGAACTCGATTTTTATGACGTCAAAGGCGCTTTGGAAACGGCGGTCGATGCAATGAAACTCGGGCCACTGCATTTTGAAGAGGCCAGCATCAAGCATCTGCGCGACGGCCAGGCGGCCGCAGTCAAACTTGGCGCCGGCGGCATAATCGGTAGCGCCGGCAGACTCTCTGAGAACATCGCTGCGCCTTACAAGTTTCGCCAGCCCGTTTACGTTGCGGAACTGGATTTGACGTCGCTGCTCGCTGCGGAGGAAAGGATGCCGCAGTATCAACCACTCGCGCGTTATCCGTCAGTAGTTCGCGATGTCACGTTGCTGGTTGAAAGGCGGGTGACGCTGGCCGACCTGCTGCAGTCTGTAGTCCGCCAAAAGATTGAATCGTGTCGCGATGCAAAACTCGTTGGCGTCTATCAGGGACCAAACATTCCCGACAGCAAACGATCCATTACCTTGCGATTGGAATATCGTTCTGACGAGCGAACCCTGCGTGACGACGAAGTGGAAGAGATGCACCGGCATATCGTCGACGTGCTCGCGCAAAAGTTTGGCGCGGAGCTGCATTAAAATAAATCACGTTTGATCATGACAGTAGTCTTGCGCTTGCGCGCGCGAAGTCGCATAATCTCAACGCTTCAGTAACGCGGCGGGATTGTCCGGGAGACAGGCGATGGTGGGTTTATCTGGTTTGGAAAAGTTTTCGCATCTCGAGGACAAGATCTATCGCACCATCGAGTTGACTAAGTCGTTGCGCCAGGAGAACGAGAGTCTGCAAAAGGAACTATCGCTGATGCGCCGTGACATCGGAAACGTGTTGAACGAGAAGGAAAGATTGGAAACACAGGTCGAGAAGCTATTGGCCGAGCGCGATCTGATTCGCATGAAGGTCGAAGGGATGCTTGACGCGGTGGCCGCGCTTGATCCGGAGATGGTTGAGGAGCTGAGCAGATGACCACCGGCAATGGCCGCATTGGCCTGGGCAAAAGCAGTATGGACACCACGACCGTAAGCCCCACAATCAGAGTCGAGATTTATAATCAGACATATAGCATCCGCTCGGACGGAGACACGGAATACATTATTCAGCTTGCGGAGTTTGTTGACGGCCGCATGCGCGAGATTTCGTCTGGAACTCTGACGGTGGATTCTCTGAAAGTAGCCATCCTCGCTGCCCTTCATATCGCGGATGAACTGCACCGCCTGAAGAATCTTCACGAACAGGCTGACTCACAGCTTGCCGCACGCAGCTCTGAGTGCTCGGAAATGCTCGATCGCCTGCTGAAGGTTCGCAACAGCGTGGAACAGGGACAAAGCGGCGTCGGCGAAATCGGGTTTTCCTGAAGGACCGTGCGGCGGCCTGCACATCAGGCTCCGTTTGAACACTCAAAGCCTTCCACTACTCGATTTGCGTCGAGGAGGCTCCTGACTAGAGAAAGGGGTCAGCCATGAATAGAAACCTTCTGGAGAGCGAACTCAAGACCATAGGTGTCACGATGACAGGCTGGGATCTCGTCTTGAGGTGCGATAAGTGCGGGAAGACGTGGGAGCCGTTCCAAGACGTAGACCCGGGCGTGACGATGAGGCTGGATTACTGGAGATGCCCCCGCGGATGTAACGCTCAAGCTAAGCTAAACCAACAACTAAAAACTGTTATACCCCGACGGGTAGTAATTAACGATGTACCTGGTTTCATTTTCGGCGATGAGGACCTCGCTGACTTTAGGGAGTACGTGAATTCGATGGAGACCACTCAAGTTTGGAACAAAGAAAGCTAGCCGCGCCAATACTGTTTCCTGCCCGCGCGCGAAACCATTTTTGATTCCGGCACACGTTACCTTTCGATCGCTGCTCGACTGAGCCAAACTCCCTGGGCAGCAGCTAACGGGAATGTTTGCGTTCCAGCGCTGAAACGTAGGTTTTTTTGGCAAACTAACCTGTTACTTGCGACTCTCTTGTGCTAGTATCCGCTCGGCGGAGGGAAACAGTCTGCGGGGCCCGTCACCGATTTATGATGATTGAGCCAACGCCGTAGAAAAGGGAGACCAAAGCCGCAGACAGTGCGGTTCTTCATTGTTAAGAATTGCCAGAGCCTGCGGTAAACACAGGTCACCCACCTGTAAAGCAGGTTCAATTACGGTTTCGGAACGACTCACGCGGATCTCCCTCCTGCCAAGCCACCTGGTCGTAAATCGTAAACAGTGAATCGTAAATAGAAAGGCGATTTTCTATTCACGATTGACGATTCACGATTTACGGCCTTTTTAGTTATGAGAGTCTTGATGATTGGCGACGTGGTAGCGAAGCCCGGGCGCAATGCCGTGCTCGAAAGGCTTCAGGATCTCCGCGAACAGTATTCTGCAGACTTCGCAATCTTGAATGCTGAAAATGTAACGGGCGGTTTTTCTATTAGCCCGGCACACGCGGATCGGCTCTTCGCCGCCGGTATCGACGTAATGACCTCCGGCAATCACATCTTCGACAAACGCGAAGCAATTTCGTACATCGCAAAGCAGCCGCGTCTGCTGCGCCCGGCAAACTATCCTCCGAATACGCCCGGCCATGGCGTGTGGACCGGAGCGGTGAAGGGTATCGGCGTCGCCGTCGTCAACCTCATGGGGCGCGTCTTCATGCCACCGTCAGATGATCCATTTCGCGCAGCCGACAGCGTATTGGCATCTCTGTTACCCGACGTCAAAGTTCGGATTGTAGATATGCACGCCGAAGCGACGTCTGAAAAAGTCGCGATGGGCTGGTACCTCGATGGCCGCGTCTCGGCCGTTCTGGGGACGCACACACATGTGCAGACCGCCGACGAGACGATCTTGCCCAACGGAACGGCATACCTGACTGACATAGGGATGACGGGAAGCTATGCAGGGGTGATCGGCATGAGCAAGGCCGATGTCATCGCTCGCTTTACTTCGGTCACTTTCCGGCGCGCCGAACACTCTGCCGGCCAGGTTCGAATTTGCGCCGCCGTTGTTGATATAGATGAAGAGAG
>JBGQJU010000130.1:0-12948 GCA_041499185.1 Pyrinomonadaceae bacterium
ATTGAGACTCTTGAATTACCTTGGCCGCCGGGAAACGGTTTTACATAAACCTCGTAGCGCCCTGATTCGTTTGAGGCGTAAGCTACATAGTTGCCGTCGGGCGAAAACTCCACATATCTTTCGTCTTTGGGCGTAACCAGAAACGGCAAAGGCTTCGCTCCCGGCTCTGTTCCGACGTACCACAGATCCCAGCCGCGTTGTCCCTGCACTGGAGTCGCATAAATAATGAACCTCCCGTCAGGTGAAAACGAGGCATCCAAACCGTTGAGAAGTTCCTTTGCGTCGCCACTGCTATCGGCTGCCTTCGACACTATTTTGTAGACGGCCGGCGCATCGCCCGACGCGTACAGAACGCGTTGCCCATCCGGCGACCATCCACAAAACCAACCGCGCGCGGAATTGTCGAACGTCAACCGCGTGCGCGTGCCGCGCGCTACGTTGACAATCCAATAGTCCGTCTTCCCTGATTCGCGAGTTGCCAGGACTAGTTGCTTTCCATCCGGAGACAGTCGGAAAGAAGGCAACTGAAAGGGTAAGGCTTCGGGTTGAATGCTGTTCACGATCTTCCCACCGCGATCCATCCACACCAGTCTCGTTGGCGCGCTGATTTCGCCATAGACGAAGATAAGCGTTCCATCGTCCGCGACCTTTGGCGCCCCCGCACCAGGAACTACCAGGAAAGGTTCTCCGGTTACCTCCAGCCGGCTAAGCGCAAACGGCAGCGCCCAGATTCCCGGATTTGTTAGCCGGCGCTCAAATAGAATGTGCCCACTTCGGGAGTACACCGGGTGGCCAATCCGTTGACCGTCGAGCTGAAGTAGATTCTTCCGAGACTTACCGTCGAACAGAGCAATGGTGTCGACGCCCTGGACCGAGCGATGAACAGCGAAGAGCACTCCGCGACCGTCGGGCAGAAGTGTGGCGTCGTGAAAGTCAGCTTCGTCCGCTCCCACATTGAGCAGGGGCGACGGGTCTCCGCCCTGGGCCGCCACCTGCATCAACCCAGTGCCTCCCGTCGTGAAGATAATGGTTCCGTCAGCCTGCCAGCCTGCGCCCCCGGCACCACTGAAGACGTCGGGCAGATCGGTTATCGCCGTTGTTCCCGCGCCGGCGTTGGATACCTTCCACATCTTCTTACCAATCACGTATCCGAGGTAGGCGCTATCGGGAGACCAGAAAGGGTGGGAGGCGTTTTCAGTGTTTGGTACTTCGCGGGGGTCCAGGCGATCCAGATCGCGTATCCACAGGCGGTGGTTACTCACATAGGCGATGCTCTTACCATTGGGCGAAATGCTGTAGGCGTAGTCCCTGCTGAGATCCAATCCAGCAATTTGAAGTTCCAGTTTGCGGAGCGGAATTTCGGAACTGACTGGACGCAGCAACCACACACCTAGGCCGCCGGCCATGAACGCCAACGCAATGCCGGCAATCCAGAAGAAAGTTTTCCGAAGTGGCAGTGGCTCTTTGGAAGTAGCCAATTCCGTGGTTTCTTCAGACTTGTCGGCTAGAAAGCTTTCAATTGTGATTCGGGCTTCGCCAATGTCGCGCAGTCGCTGTTTTTGGTCTTTGGTAAGACAGCGACGCAGCAACCGTCGTATCACTTCCGGCGTGACCGCTGGTAGGGCACTCCAATCAGGCTCTGCGCGAACAACCGACGCCAGAATGTCCGTTAACGTTTCCCCACCGAAACTCTGCTTGCCCGTCAGCATCTCAAACAACACGCACCCAAACGCCCAGATGTCTGAGCGTTTGTCTACGACTTTGCCCTTGGCCTGTTCGGGACTCATGTAGGCTGCAGTGCCAAGAATGATTCCGGCCTGTGTGCCTTTAATGAGCGTGGGCGAGTGAGACAGATTAACGTCGGGTGCTTCATCGGCAAACACTTTGGCGAGTCCGAAGTCGAGAACTTTGATTGTTCCTTCCAGAGTGACTTTCACGTTCGCTGGTTTGATATCGCGATGGATGATACCGCGCTCATGCGCCGCTTCGAGCGCCGCGGCGATCTGCCGGGCGATGGCCAGAGCTTCGTCGATAGGAATTGGACCGGCGGCGAGACGATCGGCGAGTGTTGGACCCTCAACCAATTCCATCGCCAACGCCATAAAGCCGTTTGACTCTTCGAGTCCATAGATGGAAGCAATGTTTGGATGATTCAGGGATGCAAGCACCTGGGCTTCACGTTTGAACCGGGCCAGGCGATCCGAATCTCGGGCAAAAGCTTCCGGCAATATTTTGATCGCCACGTCGCGATTGAGCTTCGTATCGCGCGCGCGATAGACCTCGCCCATCCCGCCTTCGCCGATCTTCGAGATCACTTCGTAATTAGCAATGGTCTTACTTATCAGGGTCATCGCAATATCACTGCGGCAATCCGACGCGCCGCAGCAGATCAGCAAAGCGCGGGTCGCTACGGAGGCTATCCCAATTTGGCGCTGCTTTGAGACTGATAATGATAGAGGCCCGTTCCTGAACCGACTTGTCCAGCCATACGAGCGCGTTTTTCCTTGTCTCCCAATCCGAGATATAAAGACGCAATATCGTAAGGTGAAACATATTCTGTCTTCGCCCGCGTCATCAATTCCTCAAGCGACCTTCGAGTACGGCCCGCGCGCCCAACTCGCGGCTGACGATCTGCGGGTCTGTCTCTTTGCCTTTGTAGCGAAAAACGGAGCTGCGTGGTATCACACGGAGACTCGGCAATTGTGACAGGTTATAAATCAAACTTTCTGTTAGTCCATCAGAGAGATATTCCATGTTCGGGTCGCCGCTCGTGTTCACGAAGGGAAGTACCGCGACTGATTCGATGGCTGTCCTGCTCTTTCGTAATAGGTAGAAGTAGGCTGAGACAGCAAGAGCGGCGGCGATTACCACCACCGTTATTGCTACGATCGCTTTTCGCCGTTTCGATTTGCTCAGCTCGTTATCCGAAATACGCTGTGCCGGAAGGACTGTCGTCAATGCCGTGGGCCGGCTCATGTCTGCATCTGTGGCGTGCTGAGGCAGGAGACTTGTTTCTACTTCGCTCGCTACCGGCGCAGAGCCGAACCTCATCGTACCAGCGTCTGCTCTGACTGAACCTGAATCGCTGACGAGCGCCGTGCCGTCGGCGCGACAGAACGCCAGCGTGTCGTCGTTCTCAACTCGTTTGCATGCAGGGCAGCGTTTCATCTACATAGTTCTCACGGTTGGAATCCCATGCGGCGCATAAGGTCGGCGAAGCGCGGATCGTCGCGCAAAGGGTCGAGGAGCGGGTCTACTTTGAGCGAACGAAGACTCGCCTCGCGGTTTTCATAAGCCTTATTCAGCTCGGCTAATGCCTTATCTTTCTCTCCGAGTGCGGCATAGAACGTCGCCGCGTTGTAGGTTGAGGAATTAGGTAGCCTGCCTTCTCCCGCCATAGTCCTCAAGAATGATTGCCAACCACCTTTGGCAAAACTCTCTCTTATCAATGCGGCTTTTTGAGGCCCACCTTCCAGTTCATGAAGTTCGGCAAACTCCTCGACGCACTCGGCATGGTTGCCCTTTGCTTCATAAGCCAACGCTAACGTGAAATGCGCCGAAGGAAAGCTGGCGTCCAGCTCAATCGTCTTTTTTAGTTGCGCTATGCTCGCGTCGTATTGGCGGGCATAGAGCAGGGTATGGCCATACATCCGGTTAATGATGAGCGAGAACGGGTCAATCTCCAGCGCTCGCCGGTATTCGCCAAACGATTCTTCAAACCTGGCTTGTTCGCAAAGTACCTCGCCGCGCCACTGATGCGCCGTCGCGTAATTCGGCTTCAGTTCAATCGCGCGGTTGTACTCACGTTCCGCCCCGACAAAGTCGTAATCGTAGTAGTCCAAAATCTGACCGAGCGAGGCATGTGCTTCCGCCAAATTGTTGTCAAGCGACAAGGCTTTGAGCGCAGCTTCCTTAGCCTTAGCCATCGCGTCACGATACGGTGCGCCACCATAGATTGAAATCAGTGAGTTCGCATCGGCCAGACCTGCAAAAGCAAGCGCGTAGTTGGGCTCTAGCGCGGTAGCCTGCTGGAAATACTCGGCAGCTTTCTGCAAATCTTTCACCGTGCGCTTGTTCAGATAAAATCGCCCTTTCAAGTAGAGCTGGTACGCTTCCGGGTTCGCCGTGTAATTCTTCGCGAGTTTCTGCTCGTCCGCGCCCGACAGTTTCACACGCAGTTTGTTGGAAACGTCGCGGGCAATTTCGCTTTGCAGAGTGACAAGGTCGGCCGTTTTGCGGTTGTACTGCTCGCCCCAAATCTGATTGCCGGTACGTGCATCGACCAATTCCAGGCTCAGGGTTAACTGGTCACCGCGCTGGCTGACGCGTCCATTCAAGACAGCCTGCACAGACAATTCCGATCCGACCTGCTGCGGCGAAACGTCTTTGCCTTTGTAGTGGAACACCGTGCTGCGCGCCTTAACCGAAAGATTCGGAAGCTGCGAGAGGCTGTTAATAAGCGATTCGGTAATGCCGTCTGACAAGTATTCGACATCGGAGTTGCCGCTCTGGTTCGTGAAGGGCAGCACGGCAACTGATTGGATGGCTGCGTTGTTCTTTCGTGACAGGTAGAAGTAAGCAGAAACCCCGAGAGCGCCGGCGATTAGCACGATTAGGACGGCTATGGCTACAACAATTTTTCGCAGTTTCGGTTTGCTTAGCCCCCGCGTGTTGTCCGAAGTACGCGGTGCGGAAAGAACAGTCGTCGGCGCAGTGGGCCGGCTCATGTCTGCGTCAGTCGCCGTCTGTGGCAGGACGCTTGTTTCTATTTCACTCGCTACCGACGCAGAACCAAGCTTCACCGTATCCGCATCACCGCTGACAGACCCCGAATCACTGACCAAAGGCGTGCCGTCGGCGCGACAGAACGCGAGCGTGTCGTCCGGCTCAACGCGATTGCATTGCGGGCAACGTTTCATAGACCCTCAGAGACAATTACTGCGGCAGTCCGACGC
The DNA here is from genome assembly GCA_041499185.1 of Pyrinomonadaceae bacterium. Taxonomy (GTDB): domain Bacteria; phylum Acidobacteriota; class Blastocatellia; order Pyrinomonadales; family Pyrinomonadaceae; genus JAOAPY01. Next base: position 4,956 of record JBGQJU010000130.1, read on the forward strand.
GGCGCAGGAGATCGGCGAAGCGCGGGTCCGAGCGCAGCCTGTCGAACATCGGATCGGTTTTTAGCTGTGTCAGATGATCAGATCGGCCTGCATAGCCTTTTTCCAACCATTCGAACGCGCGCTCCTTGTCGCCCAGGCCGGCATAAACGCAGGCGATCCGAACCGGTGAGGAATACCTTCGGTCTGCCAGTGCCTCCAAGTCAGCCAGCGTCTTAAGAGCCTCGCTCTTGCGTCCGGCCATCGCGTAGGCGTAGCCGAGCTGGGCTAGTCCATCGCCGCTCTGCGGATCCGCAGACCTCTGGAGTTCAGGGATGGCTTGATCGTAAAGTCCTTTTTGCATGTAAGCACGACCAAGCCATGTATGCCCGTCACTCGAATTACGATCCATGTCGAGCATCTTGTGGGCTTGTTCGATCAGACGGTCGGCCTGGCGCGTGAAATAGAGGATGCTCCCCAGGTTGCCGTTTACAAACGGAGAAATCGAATCCAGTTGCAGCGCCTTATTTGCCAACACCATGGCCTCATCAGACCGGCCCAATCGAGCGAGGAAATTGCCGTATTCGATACGAACCATCGGATCATTTGGACTGAGTTGAACAGCTTGCTTCAGCTCTTGTTCGGCTGCTGCAAAGTTCCAATCGCCCCACCAGTAAACCTCTGCCGAGGCAACGTGTGCTTCTGCCAGCGAGCCGTCGATCGCCAGCGCTTTTTGCACGGCCTCTTTGGCCTTCGGCATCGCCTCGGTCGGCGGCAGGTACGAACTGGATATTTCAGTATAGACCGACGCCAACCCGGCGTAAGCCTGCGCATAGTTTGGGTCCAGCTTGATTGCCTGATTGAACGAGTCGATGGCCTTCTTGTGACTCTCTTCCTTGTGTTGAAAAAAGTAGTAGCGTCCTTTCAAATACGCCTGGTAGGCTTCAGGCGGCGGAGAGTATTTCTTTGCTAATTGCTGTTGCTCTTCACCCGTCAGCTTCAGTCTCAACTTTGCGGAGATTACTTTCGAGATTTCACTCTGCACCGCCTGAAGGTCAGAGATACTGCGGTTGTATTGCTCGCCCCAAAGTTGTGCCTCTTTATCCACATCAATCAATTCAGTCTGGATATTCACCGTGTCGCCATGTTGCACGACGCGCCCGGTCAGCACCGCCCGCACGCCCAGCTTGCGACCGATCTCCTGTGGATCAAGCTGCTGCCCTTTGTAGCGGAAGACCGTACTGCGCGGCACGACTCGCAGCCCGGGGAGTTGAGAAAAGCTGTTGATGAGACTCTCCGTAATCCCGTCAGAAAGGTAATCCGTGTTTGCATCGCCACTCGTGTTAACGAACGGGAGCACGGCGATTGATTCAATTGCGACTTCGGTGTTGCGCGCATGCAGATAAGCAGCGAGACCAACAATTCCAAGGGCAAGCACAACCAGGGAGATTAGCGCCGCCAGTTTATGCTGCTTGATTCCGGTAACGATGTATTCGGCGCTGGAGGAGCGGGTCGAGAGCGAAGCCGGCGCCGCGCTGGTCGTAGCGCTGAAGATTGGGCGTGCGTCAGTTTCCGTACCTAAAGGACTCATTGCCATACTACCGGTTAGCGGCGGCACAGTTGTATCAATGCCCGCTCCCTGCAACTCGCGCCGCACGTCTTTCAATTCAATTATTACATCCTTGATCGTTTGGTAGCGCTCTTCGGGATCCTTCGCCAGGCAGAGGCGTACGATGCGCTGCAGTTCGTCGGGCGCGTTTGCGTTTGTTTCCTTAATCAGCGGAGTCGGCCCGTAAACGATCTTATGCAGAGAATCCAGAGCGTCTTTGCCCGAAAAGGCCCTCTGCCCGGTCGCTGCTTCGTACAAGATGCAACCGAAAGAGAAAATGTCTGAGCGATGATCGACCTCTCTGGTTTTTCCCTGGGCCTGCTCGGGTGACATGTAACCGGCACTGCCACGAACTATCCCGGGCGTCGAATGCAGGGCCGTCACCGCCGTAGCAGTGTCGCTCGAGAGCCCTTCGTCACCGTCGGGCGTTTGCCCTTGCGGCTCGATCAGTTTTGCCAGGCCAAAATCGAGAATCTTCGCGTGGCCATCGCGCGTGATCATGATGTTGTCTGGCTTGAGATCGCGATGTACGATACCGGCGGCGTGAGCCTTGGCCAAGCCTTCGGCCACGTGCTGCAAATAACGCAAGAGCTTTCTCAGGTCGGTTTGCCGGCCATGAATGCGTTCGCGCAACGTCTGGCCATCGATAAACTCCATCGCGATAAAGTGCTGCCCGTCAACTTCATCAATCTCATAAACGTGTGCGATGTTTGGATGATTTAGCGAGGCGGCAGCTTTTGCTTCCAGCACAAAGCGGCTCATGCGATCCTGATTTGACGCGACCTCGGCAGGCAGAATCTTCAGCGCAACCTTGCGATCAAGTTTGGTGTCTTGCGCGAGATACACCTCGCCCATCCCGCCCGCGCCGAGTTGCGCGCGGATTTCGTAGCGGCCGAGTTTAGTTCCTTGTGGAATCGTCACGGTCTGAGAGCGATACTTAGCTGGGCGGCAAAGACCGCTGTATAGTTAAACCGTGACATTCTAACCGGGTTCAGCCGTAGGAGCTAGAGTTTTGAAGTGCGATTTTAGCGCCTGTCATATTCGATGCTAGAATGCCTGCCACCGACTTGGCCAAAGACTTGATCAAAGAATGGATTTGCACGACATAGAAGAACTGCTGCGGGCCTTTCAGAGCGGCGAGTTGGACACGCGCGCAGCCGCGCGGCAGATTCGCGAGCTTCATTACGAAGACATCGGCTATGCGCGCGTCGATCACTCGCGTTCAGCGCGGCAGGGTTTTCCTGAAGTTGTATTCGGCGCAGGCAAAACGCGCGCGCAAGTGGTGGGCATCGTCGAGCGTCTGATCCAGCGCGCTCCAAACGTGATTGTCACCCATACGGATGAAGGCACTTATGGCGAAGTGCGGAACGTGGCGACCGACGCGGAGTGGCATGAAGTCGCGCGCCTAATAAGGATTCAAAAGGATCGCACTGAACGAGGGGTTGGCGTGATTGCCACAGTCACTGCTGGAACCAGCGACATTCCCGTCGCGGAAGAAGCAGCGCTAACGGCGGAAGCAATGGGCAACCGCGTCGAGCGCGTCTGGGATGTTGGTGTTGCGGGCATTCATCGCGTGCTGTCTGAGCGCGCGCTGCTCCAGCGTGCTCGTGTGATTATCGTCGCCGCGGGAATGGAAGGCGCATTGCCATCCGTAGTTGGCGGGCTGGTTGGTGTTCCGGTGGTTGCCGTGCCAACCAGTATCGGCTATGGTGCGTCTTTTGGTGGTGTGGCGGCGCTGCTTGGCATGTTGAATTCGTGCGCTTCGAATGTGACCGTGGTGAACATCGACAATGGTTTTGGCGCAGGCTTTGTGGCCAGTTTGATTAACCGAAGATGGGAAGCGCCGGTGGACTGAGTTCTAGATAGTCTGAGTTTATTTTGTTATCACTCCCGCTAATCTTGCGACTAACAAGCCCTATTCGCCAACAAAGAGAAATTCGGCCTGCGTCCGTAGCCGCTGCTCTGCTGTTGGCTTTGTTGGTTGGCCAGGCGTTTCTTTTCTCTGCTTGCATTTCTCCCAAACGCACGCCAAATCTCGAACGCATCTTCGCTGAAGCGCGCGCGACAACAGGCAAGCGACCCGTGATCATCATTCCTGGTGTGCTTGGCTCAAGATTGGTCAACTCAAAGACTGGTGAGGTAATTTGGCCCTCCGTGCTTCGCTCTGACGACGAGCATTCGATGCTGCCGATGACGCCAAACCTCGCCGCCAATCGCGACGACGTGGTGCCGAAAGGAATCGTTGAGACCGTACGCCTGGCGCGGGTGCTGCCGGAAGTCTACGTCTATCGGGACCTGCTCGACGCGCTCAGACATTTTGGCGGGTATCGCGAAGTCGACTGGAACAGTCCGAGTGACGCTGACGATCGAGACACATTCTATGTCTTCGCTTATGACTTCCGCCGAGACAACGTGGAGAATGCGCAACTGCTGGAGCGGCACATTCGCGTCTTAAAGGAGAAGCTGCATCGACCCGACCTGCGCTTCAACATTCTGGCCCATTCGATGGGCGGTCTGATCGCGCGCTATGCGGCGATGTATGGCGATGCGGACCTGCCGCCTGATGGCGTTCAGCCTCAACCGACGTGGGCCGGCGCGGCAGACATCAACAAGATCATCATGTTGGGTGTGCCGAACGAAGGTTCGGCCGATGCGTTTTCGACGTTGATCGACGGCTATTCAATCACCGAAGGGTTGCGGCGACGGATCCCGCTCCTTAACAAACTAACGGCCGAAGAGTCCATAACGGCGCCGTCGATCTTTCAACTTCTGCCGCACAGCAAGGGCGCCAGGTTTCTCGACGAGAATCTGAAGCCTTTACCGATCGATCTCTATGATCCGGCCGTCTGGAAGCGCTATGGCTGGTCGCCAATCAACGATAATGATTACCGCCGTCGCTACGAGAAGCGCCGGAATGAGTCTGAACACTCGCCCACGAGCAAGCGTTCACTCGAGGAGCTAGATGGCTACCTTGCCGCGGTGCTGCAGCGCGCGCGGCGATTTCACGAAGCCCTTGATGCAATTTCAGGCGATCGTCCACCAGTATTGCTGCTTGCCGTGGGCGGCGACTGTGAAGAGACGCTGAATGCGCCAATCGTAATGCGCGATCCAAAACGCGATCGCTGGCTGACGTTGATCAGGCCGCGGGAGTACGTCACGTCCGCAGGTCAGCGCATTACTCGACGTCAGGCGACTGAGGCAATGTCTGCGCCCGGAGACGGGCGTGTTACCCGACGCTCGCTGCTGGGTGAAGATCTTTCGGGCAATGCTCGCGGCGGAGGGCTCTTCGACTCGCCGCTGTCACTCACCTACGCGACTTTCGGCTGCGACCTGCATGGAGCGCTGCAAAAAAACAAGACGCTCCAGGACAATGCACTGACTGCGTTAATGAGTGAGGCGCTGAAGTAAGGCAGGGGCAGGAGGCAGACGGCAGGAGCAGGATGCAGGAGGCGGGTCAAACTGCAAAGCGTTCTGGATGAGCGATCATACCTCCCAGCATTCTACCGATTTCTTCATAAGCCGATCTAATTTCGGCCATGCTCTGTTGAGAGGTAGCCACACTCCGCCGCAAAATCGATCCATACTTGCGTTTCAGTCGCTTCTCCATCTGCAGCCGCCATCTTACTAGCAAACATTTTGACGTAGCGTTTTTTCCGATAGCCCTCGCCGATGTTCGCTGCGACGCTTCGAGAAGCTCTCCGAATCTGATCGGTCAAGGAATACTTCTCTTCTTTTGGAAAGCCCTTTGATAAGTGAAAGATCTCCATCGCCAGTCGGAAGGCGAGTTGATAAACCCTCAAGTCTCTGAAGCCTTGTGAAGTCATTGTGAGTCTCTCCTTAAATTAGTGAGTTGTTAACCGCGTTCGTGAGCCCGCCCCTGAGCCTGCCTCCTGCCGCTGCCTCCTGCTCCTGTCTGCTGCCTCCTGCTCCTGCCTCCTGCCTCCCGCCTCCTGCCTCCTCCGCACTAAGGATTGATCAGATTATCCAGCTTCTCCGCCCAATCTTGATCGAGGTTTTGGAGGATGTTGTATTGTTCGATGGCGGCTTCGCGATTGCCCAACGCCAGGTAACACTTGCCAAGATTGAAATAGGCCCGGCCGAAATCCGGCTTGAGACGAATCGCTTGCTTGAAGGCTTCAAGCGCTTCGTTTAGCTTGCCCATCTCCTGCAACGCTTCGCCCATATTGTTGGGTGCTGCAGCATCGCCGGGCTTCAACACTGACAACTGTTTGAAGATCTCGATCGCCTCTGCATACTTCTTCGACCGTAAGTACCTTGCTCCCAACCTCTCGTACGCGCTTGTGTAGTCGGGCTTCAAACGTATCGCCTGCTTGTAAGCTTGAATCTCCTCATCCGGGCGGCCCCAATCCCGATACGTCAAACCGAGCGCGTAGTAAGCATCGCCCGCATTGTAAGGATCGAGTTTGATCGCCTGCCGGTACGCGTCAACGGCTTCGCGGTATTGTTTCAGGTAGTAGCTGGCGAGGCCGATGTTGAAGTAGGATTCGGCGGATGGTCTTAGAGTTACGGCTTTTCTTGAAGCCTCAATGGCCTCTGTATGATGGCCGAGTTTCTCGTTGCAGAAACCCGTCTGCGCCCAGGCTTCAGCATAGTTGGCGTCCGACTCGACCGCTTTCTCGAAATACGGCAGCGCTTTTTCGCAATCGTCTTTTGAAAGGAAGCTGAGCCCGTCACGGAAAAACTGAACCGCCTTCGCGCGCTTATTTCGGCCAGTGGCGACGACGAGATCCGCCAGCGACATTGTTGTCCCAGTCTGTAACTGCGAAATTCGCTCCGAAGGAATGGCAAAGTTGATGCTCTGTCCGCCGGTGATCTGTAGAGTAGCGACGCCAATTACCTGACCGCGCATATTCACAACCGGACTGCCGCTCGAACCCGGAGAGATCGGCGCGGTAATCTGAATGATTCTGCCGAACGTGGGAATGTCGCGAACCGCTGACACGATGCCGTTGGTGACGCTGCCTTCCAAACCAAACGGATTGCCGATAACGACGATGCTCTCGCCTTCCTGCGGCGACGTTCGTTCGAGTGACAGAGGACGAACCAGATTCGGAGGCGCCTCAATTCTCAACAGGGCAACGTCGCCTTCAGCATCTACGGCCAGGACCCCCTTGACCGGATAGACTTTGCCGGTCGAAGAATGAACCTCCGCGCGATACGCGCCTTCGATCACGTGGCGATTGGTGACCACCCGATCGACGGCGATAAAAAAGCCGCTGCCGCGCGAAAGACTCTCGCCGCGGCTGTCGAAAGTCACGATGGCGACAGCGGAGGGTTTGATGCGGCGGACGAGTTCGGGCAGCGCGTCCTGGGAGTTTGCGGGAACAACGGCAACGAAAAAGATGACAAGGATCCAAATTATGGTGGAAGTTCGATCGCTGCGCGATGCTTTCTTGACTGCCTTCATGCCGTGCTGACTATTGTAGTACTTTCCGCGTTCACGCTCACACTTGTCCCGCGAAGCTCCTGCGGGCCTCGTCGTAGATCTCTTTGGTCGAACGATGCGAGCCGAATACGAAGGCTCCGGTTTCCGAGCTGAAGAAATGTCTTTCGGTCGCCGTAGTGAATTGAAACCACGAGACCGCACCGTTAGGGAATGGGGACTTTCCGATCCAATTGATGGTGGAATTCCCCGGCGCGAACTGCAGAATTACAGAGGCGCCGGAATTCGTTTCCCCCAAAAACAGCGAACTGCCGGGTGCCAGCACCAGCACGCCCGCACCCTCCCACGGAAAGATCTTGAACCAGGACTTAAAGCGCGGCTCGGAGGCATACCGCACGGGCAGCCAACGCTTGGTGCCGACCAACTGTTGATTTGCAGCGAGCATCCGTTCTCTGATCCGTTTTCGTTTGCTGTTTTGATAGAAGACGTAGACGAAGAACAGAATGAACGGAATGAAGAAGAGCGCTAAGGCAATGAGCAGGATAACGATCAGTACGATTGTTTGCGCGTCGTTACTCATCAGCGTCGTTCCACCAGACGGGGCAGCATTTGTGCCCGCGAAACGATCTCACTCAACTTCACATCTTCACTCTGCTTTGTTCGCCGATCGAAGAGTTCCACCACTCCGTCCGCGATCTTCTTGCCGATGGTGATGCGATAAGGAATGCCGATCAAGTCCGCGTCCTTGAACTTCACACCGGCGCGCTCGTCACGATCGTCAAGTAACACGTCGAGCCCCGCGCGTTGCAAATCTTTGTAGAGATTTTCGCCAGCCTCGCGCAGCTCGTCCTGTTTCATGTTCGTAACCGTGACAATCACATCGAACGGCGCGATCGACTTGGGCCAGATGATGCCGTCCTGATCGTGATGCAGTTCGATCGCCGAGGCCATGATGCGCTCGACGCCGATGCCGTAGCTCCCCATGATGATCGGCACTTCTTTTC
>JBGQJU010000131.1:0-12937 GCA_041499185.1 Pyrinomonadaceae bacterium
CTGAAACATGTGAAACACTGATTCGAAGGAGGCTACTGGTAACCGATACCGAAAGAAAATAAAAGCACCGGAAAGAAGCGCCTTCGTGGCGAAAGATACGCCCAAGGCGGAAAATGCAAGAAGAAGGAGGAGCTGATTTCGGACGGGAATCGTCTTCGTCTGCGCGCGCCATGCCCTCAAGATCACCAGGACGATAATCCCGCACAAGAGCACATCAAACAGATTGAATATGAACCTGTTTTCGAAGGTTCGCGAGAAAAGCTCTAGTTTTTCCAGAGGCTCCATCTGGCTCCCTGACTAGTGGGCTCCGCACCCATCGACGTCTAACAGAAGCCTTACGACGAGGACGGCAAGCGCGGCCACCGCTTCGTTCTCAAGCTAGCGAAGCAAGTCGCGACTACGTAACCCAAACCGTACCTAATTGGCTGCGCGAAGCCCTTGTCTGAGACCTGTTGCTCCCGTCAGTCGGTCCCGGGCTCGAGTAGCCCACGCTCACTCCTCTCGAATTAAGGCCTGAACGCGGGTGGTGTTCCGAACTGGCAAATCCGCAGGTCAACCTGCAACCGATCAACGAAATTGGAAATCGCATTCGATTCCCCCATGCCGATCCGCGCAAATTTCACGCCACGAGACTTCGCGAATTGAGTGTGGCCAGAGGCTAGGCCGAGAAACCCGGTTTTAGAGGATTCTTGCCGAAGCTACCGAGCCGTTAGTCCCCCTCTTGTCCCGGCGGAGAATCCCGTCACCCAGGCCTCCTTCACGAACTCCCGGCTCTTTTGCGGACTTCTCCGCACTCGCTGGTCATATTGCGCAAACTTCACGGCTAGAGACAGGAAGATTCCTCGCGGCCGAACTTGAACTGCTGAGGAAACTTAGTGACACAATTAGTGGCACAGACAAAATTAGCGCCACGCGCGTGGCGCTAACTTATTGAAATGGCGGAGCCGACGGGACTCGAACCCGCGACCTCCGACGTGACAGGCCGGCGTTCTAACCAACTGAACTACGACTCCGCAATCAAACAGAAATCCGATGTCAGAGGTCAGCTTTTATCTGACGTCCGACCTCTGATCCCTAACCTCTACGTTGTGGTGGTAGGCACGGAGGGACTCGAACCCCCAACCTCTTCCTTGTAAGGGAAGCCGTCTACCATTGACGTACGTGCCTGCAATAACGGAACAGACGTTCCCGTTGGTCGTTAAATCCGAAGCCTGGGAAAGCGCCTGTCCTACAAAAATCTTCTTTGACACGTGCGTTTCAAAGAGCGCTGCTACGATAAACTATTTATGGCAGCGAGCGATTCGCCATGCTATGAGAAGCGAGCGAGACTGTCAAGGTGATTGCCCGGGCCGACCAACGCGCCTCGCCTTTTGCAGTATTTGCCTTTCCGGCTATAGTTTCTCATTAAGCTTCTCCCGTCCGGGCCAATCGTCATGCGAGAAATGAAAGCAAACCCGGGTTCGCAATGTCTAAAACGACCGGCGCTACTTTGGCTGGCAAGTCTGATCGTCTGCGGAATCGTATGGTCTACCGCCGGGCAGCAGCAGGGAAGTCAACAGCAACAGCGACCGCGCCGGGTAACGAATTCGAACAGCAAATCAACCACGAACCAGAATTCGTCTATTGAAGAAGTCAGCGAAGGGGACGTCATTCGCGTTGAAACGCAGCTTGTTTCAGTGCCGACGATTGTGACTAACGGCCTGGGCCGTCCTGTGCCGGCACTGCGTGCTGAGAACTTTGTTGTATTTGAAGATGGGAAGCCGCAGGCGATTGCCAACTTTGGCACGACCGAGGCGCCATTCGAGATTGCGCTGCTGCTCGACACTTCGGGTTCGACGCGAGACGACGTGGGACTGATTCGCCAGGCGGCAAACGCTTTCATCGACGCGCTGCGCCCGGGAGATCGCGTGGCGATTGTGGCCTTTAATCAGTCGGCAAAGGAAGGCGGGCTGGCAAAAGTTGAAGTGTTGTCGACATTGACCGGCGATCGCAAAGCGTTGCGCAACGCGATGGAGAGTCTCGGCTCGAGTAATGGCACGCCGTTCTACGATGCGCTCAAACAAATCGGTGAAGAGATCTTTCGCGAGCCCCCGCGCGAAGAAGTGCGCGGGAGGCGCGCTGTCGTTGCCTTGACCGACGGCGTAGATTCGACCAGTGATTCGGATTATGACGCGGCGCGCGGAAGACTCTTGCGGGCCGGCGTGGCCACCTATTTCATTCAAGTTAATACGGAAGACTTCGTTGAAGATCGTTTGCTAAGAGATTGTCGCGATGATGGGCAACTGACTCTTTCCGCCAAGCAGCTTGAGAGATACCGGCAAATCTTCTTGCCCGGCGCCAAGAGGGAGGACGTCGCGGATTTTTGCCAGATGGGCCAATTCGAACGCATGGATATTAGCCGCCAACTTTACAATCTGGCCCGTCGCGAGATGAACGATCTGGCGCGCGCTTCGGGCGGCAGAAATTTCGTCGCCGCCAATCTACAGGACGCGCGCGCTGCTTTTGCGCGCGTCGCCGTGGATATCGGCACGCAATACAGTCTCGGCTACTATCCGACGAACAAGGCACGCGATGGAAAGTTTCGAACGATTCGAGTTGAACTTCGCAAGGTCAACGGAAAGAATGAAGTACACGCGCGCGAAGGTTACTACGCGCCGAAGCAATAAACGGGATTTTCCATATCTGATTTGTCAATTTGCATTTTGCCATTTCTAATCGGAATCAACGGATACAATCGACAAACAACAAATGGAGATTGACCAAACAGAGAAAAGCAGCCGGATGCGCGCTGACGAACTTGAAGCGCGGCTGATCGATTTCGCTGTTCGCATTGTCAAACTCTCCGCAGGCTTGCCCAAAACGTCAGCCGGGAAACACATTGCTGGTCAGATTTTGCGATCAGGGACTTCTCCAGCGCCAAATTATGGTGAAGCAAGAGGGGCAGAAAGTCATGCCGACTTCGTTCATAAACTGCGCATCGTGCTCAAGGAGTTGAACGAGACTTCGATCTGGTTGCGTATCATCAACAGTAGCTAGGTGCTGAAAACAGAATTGCTCGGCAAAATCATCAAAGAGAACGCCGAGCTATGCAGAATCTTTACCGCGTCTCTAAAGACGGCTCGCAACCGATCAAAAAATGAAAAATGAGAATTGACAAATGACATATGGAAAATTGTTTTGATCGCATCACCTTGATCGTTCTTGATGGCGCGGGCATCGGTGCAATGCCTGATGCGCCGGAGTGGGGCGATGCCGGCTCTGACACGTTCGGGCATATTCTCGAGTCGCGCGAAGTGCGTCTGCCAAATTTGCAGAGTCTTGGGCTGGGAAACATCCGCCCGCTGCAGAGCGTGCCACCGGCAAGTGAGCCGCGAGGTTCTTATGGTCGCTGTGCCTTGCGCTCGAATGGAAAAGACACGACGACGGGCCACTGGGAGATGGCTGGAATAATTCTCGAGCGCGCGTTTCCCACGTACCCGAATGGATTTCCCGCGCCCGTAATCGATCGCTTCATCAACGAAACCGGCGTTCCGGGAATCCTCGGAAACGTTCCCGCATCGGGCACAGAGATCATCAAGGAACTAGGCGAGGAGCATGTTAAGACGGGCAAGCCGATCGTTTACACCTCAGCCGATTCGGTCTTTCAAATTGCCGCGCACGAACAGGTGATCCCACTGGCGCGGCTTTACGAGATCTGCGAAATCGCGCGCCGCATTCTCGATGGCGAAAACAAAGTCGGCCGCGTCATCGCGCGGCCCTTCTTAGGTGAACCAGGACGTTTTTATCGCACGGAGAACCGGCACGACTATAACGTGCCGCCGCCGCGTGCGAATCTGCTGCCCGCGCTGAAAGATGAAGGTCTTGATGTCGTCTGCATCGGTAAGATCGCTTCGATTTACGATTCAATGGGAGTCACGCAAGACCTGACGGCGAAGAACAACGAACAGTCGATCGATCAAACGATCAAGGCGCTGCAATGTAAAACGTGCGGCCTGATCTTTTCAAACCTTGTTGATTTCGACATGCTCTACGGCCACCGCCGCGACACCGAAGGGTATGCGCGCGCACTCGAACATTTCGATTCGCGCCTGCCGGAGATTGAAGCCGCAATGAACGACGGCGATCTGTTTATCATCACCGCCGACCACGGCAACGACCCAACATTTCCCGGCACGGACCACACGCGCGAATACGCACCACTGATTGTTTACGGAAAGAAAGCCCGGCCAAGCGTCAACCTCGGCACTCGTCAATCGCTCGCCGACATCGGCCAAACGGTTGCCGAAAACTTTACATTGAAGCTGACGGCGGGTCAGAGTTTTTTGTCACAGCTTACCTAGCAGTAGAGCGGCAGACTTCAGCCTCGTGAGGTTACGTTGAAGTGTTTGAGCGCATCCTGAGGCGGTTTCGTGACAGAATCAGAGCCCGCAGCTTTGTAATGAGTTTGCATGCAGTTGAAGAGATGGAGGACGAGGGGTTTACAGTGCTGGACCTAGAACATGCGATGCTCACCGGTAAGATCGTACAACGGCAAAAGCATCACGAGAGTGGCGAGTGGAAATATCTGGTGAAGGGCTGGACGCTTTCCGAAAACGAGATTATCGTTGTGGCGAAGTTGAGCCCTACTGATAAGTTAGTTATCATCACGATGTATGCCGAATAAGCGTGCAAGAAGAGACAGCAGTGCGATCTGTGACGTTTGTGGAAAAAGAGGCACACAGGTTCGTTATGTGTCGAGAAGTTATGGTAAAGGAGCAAGACTTCTTGTCATCGAACACGTTCCTGTTATCTCCTGTCCCCATTGCGGTGAGAGTTACCTAACCGCTGACACTCTCCATGAGATTGAGAAGATCAAGGCCCATCGCGCCGCCTTTGCCATAAAGCGCCCGGTCGCTGTTGCAATCTTTGCCTGACGTTCTTCTTCCTTGGACGTAAGGGATATTCGAATCAAATCATGAAGAGCAAGTGGTGCCCGCGATTCGCGCTCGTCGTTCTGTGCGTTCTATCCGGTCTGACAGTATGGGCAGTCACGCAAAGAAGAAGTCCATCCCGGATGATCACCGGCTTTGACGATGTGGTCTTCGCAGTTTCCTTTTCGCCAGACGGGCGCACGTTGGCTATTGCCAGAGGGGCGGGTGAACCTTCTCAGCGATACGGGCGGATTGAGTTATGGGATACGCAGACCGGAACACTACGTCACGTCATCAAGGGTTTCGATGGTCCTGTAAGATCAGTTTCGTTTTCGCCAGACGGACAAACCATGGTCAGCGGCAGTAGCGAGTACCACACCTCAAAGATTCGCGAGAAGGTCCACGAGCGCGAAGGTATTGTACTGGGTGAGCTGAAATGGTGGGATGCGACAACCGGCGAGCTGAAACACAAACTGACGATGCCTGGCGAAGGCAACTCCTCACTCCGCGCTACCTACTCTCCTGACGGCAAACAGTTGGCGGTTGCCGAGTCCTTCATGCAGGTGTCCTATGTTTCCGCCGGCGCGCCGCTCGATATCCCGGGGCCGAATAATCCGAATCCTGCCTCACTAAGATCCTTGGGCCCATCAATGTTCTTCAGCGCCGATCTGAAATTACTCGATGCGCAAACAGGCGAACTGAAACTCAAGCTGAGCAGCAGCGAACCCGGGCGGGCGATGTTTTCTCCAGACGGCGAGCTCATAGCGGCGTGGAATTCCCACGAAGTAAAGCTCTGGAACGCGCGGACGGGACAGGAGCAACGCAGGCTGAAAGGTTTTAAGGGACGACCCAACGCAATCGCCTTTTCACCGGACGGCCAGTTATTGGCGGTGGCAATTACAGAATACGATAGCCACCGCTCGGCGCACGAGTTTGTGGTGACGGCCAAAAGCGAAGTCAGGCTCTTCGACGTTCGTAGCGGGAAGGTTACGCGCAAATTGCCGAGTCTTGGCGCGGTTAATTCTTTAGCTTTTGAGCCAAGCGGGAGATTTCTGCTAATCGGCGGCGTGCTGCGCGAAAAAGACCGTGTCGTCGCCGGCCTGAAGCTCTGGGATTTCCAAATCGGAAATTCTGCCAATTTAACAACTGCCGGCGGAGATTCTTTAGAGTTCCCTGACTCACTGGTTCTTTCTCGAAGCGGTGGCTTGCTGGCGCTCCGCTCCGATCCTGCGACTGTAAAGTTGCTGGACACGCAAGCCTGGAACGTGAAGCAGACGTTCGAAGCGAATGGCGTTGGCGATAGTAAAGAAAGACCCGCGAGCCGTTTTGTGTTGTCTGTCAGGCGCGTTGTAGCAGTAGCGTTCTCCAAGGATGGCAAGACAGTCTCAGGTGAACTTGAGCAAGGCGAAATCAAGTTGTGGGATCACAGGACGGGAGAGGTCAAGAAGCAAGTCGCTGCCGACGAAGAAGCGCCGTCGCTGGTGGCCATCGCCGCGGACGGACAGACACTGGCGGAGGTCGGCGACGGAACGCTGCGAGTTTGGAACGTGACCGGCGAGGAGAAAAGAAATCTGCCGCTGCGAGACGGTAGTTCACTCTCTGCTATTGCGCTCTCCGCCAATGGCCAAACATTGGCAGCAGGCGCCGGCAAAGACGTAAAGCTTTTGAATGTCGCGACGGGCGAGGTGCTGAAGACGCTGGCTCAGCGTCAGACGTTGGTCAACCGCCTGGAGTTCTCGAACGATGGCCGTACGCTGGCGAGCGCGGACGAAGACGGTGCGATCGTGATTTGGGATCTGGCGAGCGGGCGGATCGAGAAGACAATTAATGCCGGCGGCAAAGTCACTGCACTATGCTTCTCGCGCGACGGTCATACACTGGCGAGCGCAACCGAGGATCACTCCATTGTTTTGTGGGATCTCCAAAGCGGCGCTTTGCAACAGAAGTTGCAAAAGCACTCAGCCATGATCAATGCGCTTGCTTTTTCGCCGGACGGACGATTGCTCGCCAGCGGCAGCGACGATCGCACGGTGATTATCTGGGACACCGCATCGGGCAAATCAAGACACACGCTCAAAGGTCATGACCAGACGGTGACCTCGCTCGCTTTCTCACCTGACGGGAGCCTGATCGCCAGTGCCGGCGGCAATGCCTCAGTGGTTCTGTGGGAAGTAAGGACGGGGAAGCTCAACCGAGTGTTGAAGTAGAGGAACTTCAAAGACACGATTTGGCGGGAAATCGCGTGATTACGCGAATCCAACTTTGGATATTGGACTTTGAATACTGGAAGGCGCGTCGAAGATTCGAGCAAGCTCATCAATTTCCGACGTCACCCGGCACGGCGGCAGACTCTGCAAGAACACTTGCCCGTAACTCTTCGTCCGCACGCGCGGATCGAGAATCGCCAGCACGCCGCGGTCAGTCGTGCTGCGGATCAAACGTCCCAGTCCCTGCTTCAAACTGATGATCGCTTGCGGCACACTGTACTGGTAGAAACTCGATCCCTCGTTCTCTTCAATGTAGCGCTGGCGCGCGGCGACAATTGGGTCGGTGGGGACAGCAAACGGCAACTTGTCGATGATCACGCAGGACAGTTGTTCCCCACGCACGTCGACGCCCTGCCAAAAACTCGAAGTTGCAAACAATACCGAATTAGGCGTCTCCCGAAACTCTCTCAACAACTGGCCTTTTGAAGCGCTTCCCTGGACCAGGCACGGATAATCCAAGTGCGGCGAGACGAGATCGTAGAGCGACTGCATTCCATTTAAACTCGTCGACAACACAAACGCGCGCCCTGCTGTCGCGCGCACGATTCTGATCACTTCAGCCGCCGCTGCTTCGGCCCAGTGCGGTGAACGCGGGTCGGGCATGCGCGGCGGCAGATAGAGCAACGCCTGGCTTTGATAATCAAAAGTCGATTCCGCAATCAAACCCTCGGCGCCATGCAAGCCGAGCCGATCTTTGATGAACGCAAAACTGCCCGCGCTCGACAGCGTCGCTGAGGTCAAGATCACAGTTGGCACCGTGTCGAACAATTTGTCTTGCAAAAGGCCGGAAACATCGATCGGCGATGCGCGCAAGAATATTCCACGCCCGCGCCGCTCGAGCCAGTAGACAAACTTTCGATCCGCACCGGTGACGATGAACTGCAGATCGAACCGCATCTGCCTGATGCGCCGAACGAGGTTGTCGACCTCCGCCGGCTTCTCTTTAAGCGCATCCAGCGTCGTCTCTAGACGCCCCAGCGATCCATCGAGCGCAAGATACGAGTCGCCGAGCGCCGTTGCCTGCATCTCGCCATCAGCGTCTTTCTTCGCAAATGTGCCGGGCACGAGTGGGAACCGTGCCTCTTCGCCGCGCCCTTCGCGAAAGCCCATCCAAAACTGATCGCCAAAACGCGTCATACGCGCCAGGGTCTTCGTGACCTCGCGATCGACTTCCGCATTCTCAAACGACACGAAACCGACGTCTCGCACCAGATCATCGATCTGATAATTCGAAACCTGCGCGCCGAAATATTCCGATGCCACGTCTTCAATCAGATGCGCCTCGTCGAGAATCACAGCCGTGTAATCCGGCAACACGCGTCCATACGCGCTGTCGCGCAATGCAAGATCGGCAAAGAAGAGGTGATGATTGACGACGACGATGTCCGCTTGCGTCGCGCGGTCGCGCATGCGCGTGATGAAGCAAGGATCAAAGTCAGGACACTTCTGGCCCAGACACGTCTCCGAGCGCGCGTCGATGTGTCGCCAGAACGAAAGGTTCTCAGGCAGATTCGCCAGCTCAGCGCGATCACCGATCTCTGTTCCGCTGGCCCAATGGCAGACTTCATCGAAGTAATCCATCTCATCGAGCCCATTGAGCACCGGTGAATTCCCCGCGCGACCGAGCCGCTGGAGGCAAACATAGTTGTTGCGGCCCTTCATGTACGAGGCTTTAAAGTTCTTCGGCAGCACGCTCTGAAGAAACGGAATATCTTTCTCCATCAACTGCTCTTGCAGGTTCTTCGTGCCCGTCGAAACAATCACACGCCCGTTCCCGCCGATCACGGCCGCAACTGCCGGAACCAGATAAGCCAGCGTCTTTCCCGTCCCCGTTCCCGCCTCAACGATCAGATGCCGCCGCTCTTCAAACGCACGCATCACCGCCTGCGCCATCTGAATCTGGCCGGGCCGGTGTTCGTATTCCGGGTGCGCTTTGGCGATTAGACCATCAGGTCCGAAGATTTCCTGCATTGATTTCGACTCGCTCTCACCAAAACGTTATTGATTCAGCAGTCGGACAAAGCCCGCCTGGTCAAAGTTATGATCCGTCGTCAAGGCCTCGCCGATCTTATTGTCGCTCATCAGAACGAAGCTAACTGCATCGCAGAGCGTCCATCGCTTGTCTTGGCGTTCAGCCAGCAAACGCATAGCCCGATCATGCAAGCCCGGGTCAACCCAAACGACTTCGATCTCATCGCTGTGATGAATCGCGTCTATGAATTGCATCGCATCAACCAGCGGAGCCCGACGCGCGATCGCCAGCGCCACAAATTCAGCAAACACGTAGTTGTGAGTTAGGCGTCGAGTTGCAGAGTCGTAATGTCTTGCCGCCGGTTCGTGTCGAATGTCTCTCTGATCAAAGAGACACATCAAACCCGAAGTGTCGAGCAGCATTATGTGTCGGCCTCGTGAGAGCTAGTGTATTCGCGGGCAAGGTCAGCGTCGATACGATCGTTGTCGGCTGAGCGTGGATCGCCGCTATCCCAAATGCCAAAGAATGCACGAACCGGTGGTGTTTCGTTTCTTGTTGACTTGGCATCACCCCGACGAAGCAGTGACTCCGCGAACTGAAGCACTTCGTTCTGCAGTTCCTCGGGTAGCAGTTTCAGAAGGTCTTCTAATCTGTTTCGATTAACAGCCATCGCAATCCCGAGCAAAGCATTGCATGTCACGTCGAAATTGGCAAAGTGCGTCGGCTCTTCATCAGTCAGAGTTGCCCACGGCTCGATCTCGCAGGCGATCCAGGAGCCGTCTCATCCAAAAGTCGCTGAGCTGCACCGATGTATAAAACGACTTGCCTCCGGCCTCCTCGCGCCAGCCGATTCTGCGGCTTCCATCCCAGTCGAGATCGTAATCCGTAGCTGCAATCTCTTGTGGTTGAACAACTGCCATATCGCCAAGGAACCTTCCACCTTCACTCATCACAATCCTTAGGCCTGACATGTCAAGCGTGTTTCCGTAGGTGTGACCCCAGCTGACGAAAACATGAACATTCCAGCCTGAAACAACTGCCGTGTAACTATATTTCTTGTGGAACTGGAGTTGAGTTTGCAAGTGTCCAGAGCGCGAGATCTGCTCACAGGTCTGATTCAGAAGGGCGAAAAGTGTATCGAGTTCTTTAATTGCATCCTGTATAGCTCTCTCCGAATTACGCCAACTGCGACGATCGCTAGCAAAGGTGATCTGTCGTTCTGCCGCTGCTGCGTAATCCGTTAAGGATTCCGAACGAACCTCGCCACCGCGTTGACGAACCTTCGTCTCGACGACACTTGCCAGACCGTCAATGCCATATCGTTCCAAGTCGCCCCAGATCCAGGTGTCGGGATACCAAACCGGATGCTTCCCGTCAAGAGAAGCCACGACCAAGAACTTGGGACCCTCGTCCAGATGTCGGCTCTTAATTGCTCTTTCCTCTATACCGGTCCATTTCGTTGTTCCCCAAGCTTGGCGGAACAGAATAACGACGACTCGCGCCCCTTCCTTGAAAATCTGGGAAAAGGTATCCACACCGTCGTTTGCGATGAGGTTCTTTTGTTGTTCCGAGTAAATAAAGAGCTTAACGCGACTACGAAGGCGATCAGCTATATCTACGGCTAGTTCCTCATCTCGCTGAAGGAAAGAAAAGGCAACGTCATATTCATACTCGGCGCTCATGAAATATTACTTCGCGGTAATCACATCAGTTTTAGCTGGCTTCAACCTCTTCGCGTACAACGGAAATTTTGCCGTCAATTCAGCTACGCTTCTTCTGACGCTCTTGCGCACTTCCTCCGATTCGCGCGCATGAATGACCTCAGCGATGAGGCGTCCGATTTCGCGCATCTCGGGTTCTTTCATGCCGCGCGTGGTGACAGCCGGCGTGCCGATGCGCAGGCCCGAGGCGACGAAGGGTTTGTTCTGATCGAATGGAATCGTGTTTTTGTTGACGGTGATGCGCGCGGCTTCGAGAGCTTTCTCGGCGTCTTTGCCGGTGACGCCTTTCCCATCCATCCAAACATCGACCAGCATCAGGTGATTGTCGGTCCCGCCCGAGACGAGACGCAGGCCTTGTTCCTGCAACTCGGAAGCGAGCGCTTTCGCATTAGCCAGAATCTGGCGCTGATACTCTTTGAAGTCTTCGCGCAACGCTTCACCAAACGCGACGGCCTTGGCGGCGATGATGTGAACCAGCGGCCCGCCCTGTACGCCGGGGAAAAGTTTTCGATCGATCTCTTTCGCGTGCTCTTCTTTGCAAAGGATGAGGCCGCCGCGCGGGCCGCGAAGTGTCTTGTGCGTGGTGCTCGTTACGTAGTCAGCGCACGGCACGGGCGAAGGATGCAGATTGGCAGCGATCAGACCGGCAATGTGCGCAATATCGGCAAACATGCGCGCACCGATGCTTTTGGCGATCTCGCTGATCCGATCAAAGTCGATGATGCGCGGATAGGCGGACGCGCCGCAGACGATCAGTTTCGGTTTGTGTTCTTCGGCGATGCGCTGCAACTCGTCATAATCGATTGTTTCCGTCTCGCGCGACACGCCGTAAGCGGCGACCTTGTAACTAATGCCCGAGAAATTCATCGGGTGGCCGTGGGTGAGATGGCCACCGTGCGAAAGGTTCATACCAAGAATTGTGTCGCCATACTGGATCGCCGCGAGATAGACTGTCATGTTGGCCTGCGCGCCGCTGTGTGGTTGCACGTTCGCGTGATCGGCGCCGAACAATACCTTCGCGCGGTCGATTGCTGCCTGCTCGACAACGTCAGTCCACTCGCAGCCGCCGTAGTAACGCTTCTTCGGATAGCCTTCGGCGTACTTGTTCGTGAAGACCGAGCCCGCCGCTTCGAGCACCGCTTCGCTCACGAAATTCTCGGAGGCGATCAGCTCGAGGCCGTCGGCCTGACGCGCGACTTCGTTGTCGATGGCGTCAGCGATCAAGGGGTCGATTTGGGAAAGTGGCGCGTTCCTGAGATCGGGCATTTAATTTTCCCTTTCCGGAATCAGCCACAGAGGCACAGAGACACAGAGAAATAAAAAATGTCAACGACGAGAGATGGCCGTGTTGGTCACGATTGTGCGCGTGCCTGCCTCTTGTTTTCCGCTTACTGCCTAGTGTCTTCTGCCTTCTTTTCTCCGTGTCTCTGTGCCTCTGTGGCTAATTCGATTTGTCTTATCTTTTCAACTCGTTCAGCGTGGCGCCCGCCGGCGAAACTTGTTTCGAACCAGGCGCGGACAATCTTCGGAATCTCATCGGGGGGCGTTGTGCGTGCGCCTATGGCGAGGACATTCGCGTCGTTATGCAGGCGCGCGAGACGCGCGGTCTCTTCCGACCAGACAAGCGCGGCGCGAATGCCGGGCACTTTGTTAGCCGTAATTTCCATCCCAATGCCGGAACCACACACCAGCACGCCCTGATCGACTTGTCCCTGCGCCACTGCTTCCCCAACTTTCGCGGCGTAGTCGGGATAATCAACCGAGCTTTCGGAATCGGTGCCGAGATCCTGGACCTCGACTCCCAACTCGCGCAGTAGCGGCTTCAAACGTTCCTTTTCGGCGTAGCCGGCATGATCACTCGCAAGTGCGATTTTCATTTGATCGAGTCCTCATTGAGAAGATCAATTTGAGAGCTGGATGGTACATCACGGTAACCGTACCCGCAACGGGGGAGCCACAGAGGCACAGAGAGATACTGGCGAGGAGGCAGACGGCAGGAGGCAGACGGCAGTAAATTCGAAAGTCGACAGCGCGCTGCATTTTGTTTCCTGCTTCCCGCCTCCTGCC
>JBGQJU010000132.1:0-12826 GCA_041499185.1 Pyrinomonadaceae bacterium
CGTAATTGACCTAATGCCCAGATCGCGTCGCTGGGCGAGGAAGGAGACCAGAATGTTCAGACGATCTGCCGTTCTTCTTTTGCTGACGCTATTAGCGTCTTCCATTCCGGTTTTCTCTCAACAGTCGAATCAATCCTGGATCGAATACTCGTCTCCGGAGGGACGCTTCTCCGCGCTCTTTCCGGCCCAGCCTGAGCATGAAACCAAGACGAACACGAGTCCGCAAATGAAGACTCCATACACGGTGCAGATTTATAGCTGGACGGACAAAAACGTATTCCTGGGCATCGCCTACGTTGATTACGAGCCAGAGTTTCGCTTATCAGTTGACGGCGAGCTGGAGGCCAACCAGAACAATTTCTTGAAAGAAGCCGAAGCAAAGCTGCTGAGCAGCAAGAAAACACAATTTGAAAGAGCGCCTGGTGACACGCTGCCCGCGCTGGAATTTTCCGGAGAAGCCTCTTACGCCAGCTTTAGAGGCGTCGTTGTCGTCGATGGGCATCGCGTGTATCAGTGGACCGCGGGAACCAGAAAAGACTACGACGGCTTCGCGGTGATGGAGCGATTTTTGGGCTCCTTCAAATTGAAAGCGTTAACGAAGTCGTAAACTAAACTGGGTTTCGTTACAACTAGGATGAGTTTTGGCATGCCCTCGTTTTCCGCTACAATCTCTCCGCTCTTCAGTTGCTAATTAAGTGTGCCCCTGTAGCTCAACGGTTAGAGCAGCAGACTCATAATCTGTTGGTTCGGGGTTCGAATCCCTGCGGGGGCACCATAGCAGTAGGCAGTAGGCAGTAGGCGGTAACCAGTAGGCAAGTGAACATTGGCGGGCAGTGATTGCTCATTCTGCGTCGGCGTCTAGCGCTGCGTGAAATTCAGGCGGCGCTCTTGAATTGGAGTTTCGCTTGCACCCCTAGCGAGGCCAATACACGCAGCATGAGATCCGTTGAAATGTCGTGAGTGTTGCGGTTCAGAATGGCGGTCACGCGAGTGCGTGACGTGTGAGCGAGCCGCGCCACGTCTGAGTGGGTCAATCCCTTCTTGCCGACAACCTCGATGATCTTATCGTTCAAGTCGCTGCGGAACTCGATCTCCATTCCGTAGGCGGGTGCCAGGCCCAACACCTTCGCTAGTTCTCGGGAATTGCGGGCAACAACTGGTCTAACTTTCTTCATCGAGCATCTCCTTGAGTCTCGTCTGCGCTAAGGCAATCTCATGCGGCGGTGTCTTCTGCTTCTTCTTTGCAAAAGCATGGAAGATCAAAACTGAATCACCCAGCTTCGTGTAATAGAACACTCGATATGCGCCGGTGCGGTCTCTGACACGCAACTCTTCAACACCGGACGCGACCGAAGCCATCGGTCGCGACAACGGCATCGAGAGCTTCTCACCCTTCTGCAAATCGAAGATGACCTTGCCGAATTCCCGCCGCACGTCTTCAGGAAATTCTCTTATAGCGTCCCGAGCCTTCGGGTGAAATACGGCAGGCTTCACTTTAGCTAGTGTCTCAGATATGGGACATATTGTCTAGATGCCCTCGCTTTTGAGCGTGGAGGACGCCTCTGAGCTAGGAACGAACAGTTTCGTCTTGAATTCTTGTACCACCTGAGGTGAGAACCGCTATACTGCGGATTGATTTAACACTGGAGCGATACTATGCCCGTCATCGGCGGTTACGACATTGGGAAGCTTCTTGGACATGGCGCGTATGGAGAAACCTACGAAGCCGTGAAGTCAGGGGAGCGTGTGGCGCTGAAGCTGATTAAAGAAGAGGCTATGCAGCAAGGGTATGACGTTCGACGTTTTCAGCGAGAAGTGCGCGCTCTGCAGAAGGCCGTCGGCCCTCACGTCGTTCGGTTTATTGATGCGGGCGTCGGACAACTGGGAAACGAGACCCGCTACTTTGTCGCTCTGGAGTATTTGGAAGGCCAAGATCTGGCTCGCGCTTTTCAGGCATCAGGCAATGCTTTTAGTGAAGCTGATCTCAAGAAAATACTCGTACAAATAATTGACGGACTCGACACGGTCCATGCTCAGAATATCGTCCATCGGGATCTGAAGCCGGCCAATGTTTTCATTACTCAATCCGGTGATGTAAAGCTGCTTGATTTTGGACTAGTCAAGATGCTCGATTACACAACCCTCACGACAATGCCGGGGCAGCCAGTTGGAACCCCGCTTTACATTGCTCCCGAGATTCTGCGTGGTGATGCAGTCGACTATCGCGCTGATTTTTATTCTCTGGGTGTCCTGATCTACCACTTGGTGACTCGGGGCAACTATCCGTTTACGGCGAGAACACCGTTGGAGCTGTATGCGCAAGTGGTCAACAACCCACCCACTCCACCTACTCGTCACAACCGACTATTATCATCAGAATTCGAAAATCTCATTCTGACGTTGCTTGCCAAGCAGCCTTATGAACGGCCGAGTAGCCATGACGAGTTGATTCAGGGGATCCAAACAACGCCTGTCGCTGTTCCGCCGCAAGCTCAAATCGTCGCCAGGCCAAAGAGCGTTAGCTACAGCAAGAGATGCTTCATTCACCTGCTCCAGACTGAGAAAGGAGACGTGGAGCAGTTCGTTAACGCTGGTGGACAAGTGGATGCGGTGATCTATCCAGCACACTTTCTTCCTCGCTACAAGAAATCTCTGGAGGCGTTTAGAAACTTAGGCCTTCCATATTTATTCGATCCGATGACTTACAGATTGGCGTACTCGTCTTTTTCGCAAACGCAGGGACTCGTTAAATTGCCGTACGTCCCGGACCCGAATAGTGTCTTGGTACCCGCCGCTCTGCAGTCGCTTCAAGCTCAACAGAGTTATGCGCGAAAATGTATTGATTGGCAGCTCCAATGGAAGTGTTCGATTCTGACCGCGCCTTTTCATTTCTGTCGCGACCTCAGCTCGCCATGGACTGACATCGATATCAAACTCATCGAAGAATCGATCGCATATGCCAAGAGCAAGACGAGCGCGCCGCCGGTTTATGCTTGGCTGTGTATAAATATCGAGCCGTACACCATTGAGTCGAACCGCTTAGCTCTACTGAACCGGTATTCGCGGGCGCGGGCAGATGGGTATTTCTTTTATGTCGATACGTTCGACGAACGGACCAACAACCCGCTTCAATTGCGAGCTTACCTTGATGTAATTCAACTCTTTCAAGAATTGGGCAAGCCAGTCTTTGCGTGTCGGATAGGAACGCTTGGCTTGGGGTTTCTTGCTGCGGGTGCAGACGGAACGACTACTGGCATTGCTTCGCTAACTACTTTCTCCGAGAGTAATCTATTGGTGAATCGGTCGTCTGGCTATGACATGACCAAGAAATACTACATCCCGGGCATGATGCTGACGTTGCCTGTGCCGATGGCGCAAGACATTCTTTCTGACAGTCGTAACTCGTCGCTAAGGTGCAACTGCCCGCATTGCGGCGGTGCTTTTCGGGGTCTTGACCGATTTGCTAAGGCGCATTTTCTCTACGGGAGGACTCAAGAGGTCGCAACATTGAATAGCCTTACAGACTCAAGGCAGCGTCTCGATTGGTTCATCAAGAGAGTGCGGGACGCTCTTCAGAATTGTGAAAGCGTAAGGAAGCAACAGGTGGTAGCATTGCAACCCGGTTACTATTCGCATCTGCGAGTTTGGCAGCAAGTGTTTTCTCCGCCGGCAGGGGGATCGCCATGAGCTACTTAGAAGCACAAATGATTGAGCCGATTCGGCGGTTTATGCTGGACCACCTGCAGATGGATATCACGGCCCGGGAGTTCTCTGCCGGCTATGGAGTTGCGGACCTGGTGGGTGCCGCATTTTGCGGCGAGGGCTGTGAGCAGCGCAAAGAGAAGAGGTTGGAAGTCGCGTTGGATCATCACCACATAGTACAAGTGCTCCTGGCATTGCGCTCAGAAGGGAGGACCTCATTGCCGTATATCCTGCGACGAGTTGCTCTTTCCGAACGCACCCTACGCACAAAGGTGCTTCCCCAGTTGGACAGACTGGGACTGATCGAACGATACAAGGATGGTTACGTGCGCCTCATCTTTGCCCCTCCCAAGCCGGCCAAACACGTGGTCGCTGTCGAAGCCAAACAGACGAGGTGGCGAGATGCAATCCTGCAAGCGCGTCGCTACACTTTCTTCGCTGATCAAACCTACGTCGCTGTATGGGCCAAGACCGCTGCGCGCGTCGACAAGGGCTTGCTGTATAGGCATCGGGTTGGCTTGATCGCGGTAGATCCCAACGGTGATTGCGCCATCGTGGTTGATGCTCCGACAGTGAACCCGCGCGAAACAAAGATGAATCGTTTCTGTGCGGAGTTCTTGTATGGGCTCGCGCTACGTTCAGGATCGATTGGCCAATACTCACACTCCCTTGCCGTAACCTAAGAGAACATGAATGAGCACCTGAACCCAATCTTCGAAACAATTCTGCCAGCATTAGAAAAGGCCGGAATCCCCTATTGGGTTTATGGTGGAATTGCGATAGCCGGTATTAAGGGGCGGTTTATGAGGCCTTCTAAGGATGTCGATGTCTTTGTTGTGAACGAGGACTATGAAAGAACGATAGAATTGGTCACAGCTCTCGAGAAAGGTCTAAATTGGGAGCACGGGAACGCTCAGTTACTCAAGGGGAAAAGGCCTAAGCGATCATGGTTTGTTGTGGGCAACCGGCACGACATATTCTCAGTAATCCCGGTATACAGAGTTGGCGATAGGGTTCAATTCATCTATCAGACGGACTTAATTCCAAAGAACAGTCTGACTCAAGAAAGACGAATCATAAATGGCTATGCCTTTGTTACTCCTAGTGCTGAGTTCATCAAAGAACTATTCCTTCATAAAGTGGATGGCGGGAACCTAACTAAGGAGAGACAAAGAAAGTGCAGAACGGACGCGGATGTGATCCTGACTGAAGACGAACGCACCAGACTTTTCGCCAAGTTTGTCAAGACTGAAAACTAGCCTGCGGCGGCAACTTTTCCGAGGCTAGACCTTTTGCCGAAACCTGCTAACCGTGCCTACAAGATGGCGCGATTATGGCGCGATGGCGTGCTGAGACGTAGCAAGATGTAACTAACTTTGACGGCTGGGGATTCGGTAAATACTGCTACATCTGGTTTCGTCTGTCCTTGTTGATGCCCCTCAAACCGTCTCATAATCTGTTGGTTCGGGGTTCGAATCCCTGCGGGGGCACCAGAATCAGTAGGCAGGAAGCCAAACGCCTATCGCGGCCTCACTTCATCCAGCGCTGGTTTTGATATTGGATTCTTCCGGTGGTTGCGGCTCGGTTCGAAGCGTCGTGCGAGCCAGGCTGATTAGGATCAACGCCAGCGCAATGCTGGATGCGGCGAGCACCACATAAATCAACCACGGAATGCGCTCGGTGAGCGGCAATGGTTCAGGCTTATAGTCAGGGTTATTAGCGACGGCGCCGACTAAACTGCGGACCGGCGCCGTGGCTAACTTCGCCGGCAGCTCTTTCTCGAAGTCGTAGTGCGGCTCGCTGGCTTTAGCATTACCGAAAAAGAGCCGCAGCGGTTCGGCAGGTGCTTCCTTCAACTCAAAGACTAACTGCCGCGCCGGGGCCGCGGCGTTGATCGAAGAGATCGACAGAATCTGATTACTGTAGTCAGTGATCAAGAGACGCAACTTTCGCGCATACTCCTCCTGGTCGAAATTAATGACCAAAGGCCGGCGCGCTTCACCGAGGCGCCGGGTCAATTCTCCCGAAGCGACCAGGCGTATGTTTTGAGGATCGTCGATAGCCTCAATCTGAAACGGACGCGAGAAAGACTCATCCTTGAAGTCGATGGCGAGTCGGTCGCAGGGGATTCGACCGCCAAAATTGATGGTCCACGCCGAAGTCGGCGTGCCCTGGTTCCGCAGCAATTGGTAGGGGGGGACGGTGACTCCCCAGATCATCCGCTCGCCTTTATCACGGATCGCCATCTTCACTTTCACTTCGGTGATGTCCGGAGCCTCTTTGTCGGTTAACTCGTCGGCCAAAACTCGCACGCGCAGATAACGGTACCTACTCGTCGAGTAACTCACGCGGTTCGACTCGACGGATTTGTTCTGAGACTCGAAGCTGAAAATCACTTCGCCGGTCGTCAGCGTCCGCCATTCCTTGCCGGAGTCGCTCCCTTCCAGGTCCACACGGCGGCGAAAGTTCGCGCCTGCGGTCACAATCTCAACTTCGTTGTGTTCGCCGGCATTCTCAGCCAGGTCCACGGATACTTCGCTGGTTTTCGACCCGATGCTCACCTCATTGAACAAACGCGCGTTTATCTCTCGGCTATCAGCAACCTCTTTGCGAATACGCAGCGCGTAGGGAATCTCGCGACCGTCAGGGTAGTAGAGCCGCAGGTCGGCCAGACCTTCGCGCGCCTTGTCCATCACCGTGAGCGGCACGACGAGATCATAGGTGCCGCGTGCTCCACCACGCGGAGTGATGTCGACAAAGTAAGGCCACGATGCCATCGACGCTGCAGCAAGAACCGTGATGATCGAGAGGGCCAGTGCCGCGGCGACGACGAAGAGAATGATTGAACCGAGCTTTTTCATGTTGACGTCTCCCGGGAATAAAAAGCTTTGTGGTAACCCCAGGCCACCACCAGCAACAGCACACCGAGCACAAGGAACGCGACGATCCGGTAGAGCTGCTGAAGCTGCGCAATATCAACCAGCATGACCTTGATTATGGTCAGGCCGAATAGCGCCAGCGCAGCCCAACGCACGCCCGCCGAGCGCCGTACGAAGCCAACGGCTGCGAGCGTCCCCGCATAGATGGACCACAGAACCGACAGCGCCATCTGCCCCAGCCAGCGCTCGTGGCTGGCATCCTCGGCCAGTTTCTGGGCAGTCGCTTGCGCCTCGAAAAACGTTTGGCTCTCGACGGACATGACAAACCAGAGTGTGACTATGGCAAGGAGCAAGACAACAAGCCTAAGCTTTGGCGCGGAGATCTGCTTGCGACCGCCCACCTTTTGATACAAAACCGCGGCACCGAACAGACACGCCGTGACCACGAGAGACGAGAGAAAGTACTTGTTCAGCACCAGCGTGAACATCTGTCCGGAGTGCTTGGGTGTGTCCCAGAATACGAGCCTGAATAGAGCCAGCCCGAACAGCGTGTACGCCAAGGCGCGAAGCCGCTGTGCTCTGGTTTCAAGGCCGGCCCACAACATCACGAGCGCTTCAACCGCCCAGGCAATGGTGATCCAGTTTTGCCGCAACTGAATCGGCATCGCAATCGTCACGAAAGTGAGCGCGACACCGATCATCGTCAACGACTCACTGCGAGTTGCCGCTGACCGGTCCAGCAAGATCTTTGCCGCGCCGGCGTAAAGCACCGCCATGCCGATGGCGAAGACCCCCATCCAATCGTGATGGTTTGCATTGAGCAAGTGATAAGCGGTGGCGAAGAAGACGAAGGGGTTGATCAGCAACAGCCCGAGGTCTTCGACGGTGACGGACTTGTGTTTGACCAGTTGCCGGCCAATGTGAGCGAGCAGAAAGATCAGGAACACTGCGGTTTGAAAGACCATAACCGCGACGAGCTTTCGCGGATGATAATTGTCGCCGTACCAGAGCCAGAACAGGAGATGTGTTCCGGCGAAGGCAAGCGAGCTTAATCCCCGCCAGTGCTTGAGCAGCGCCAGTGCGCCAAGATCGAGCGCCGCGATATAACCGAACAGCGATCGGTATTGATCGCGATCAGAGTGCAAAAGTATTGGCGTTAAGAAACCTCCAACTAATGCCATGATCGCAATTGCCGGCGCGTTGTAGAGGAAGGCAAGACCTGCCGCTTCGGCGATCAGGATCGCCAGATAGACAAACGCCGCTTTCTGAGTTGCGAGATGGTAATACCCAAACGCGGCATAGGCGGAGAGGTAGAGCAGCACAACACCGCCGGCCGTCAGTATCTGGGAGAAGACACGCCACCTGCGCCTGTGATACTTAAAGCCCAACAGCGTCATGGTGACACCGGCAGCGACGCCGATTGCTACCCGGCCGAGCTCGCCAATCCAGCGGTTGTCAAACGCATACTTGAGGAAGAACGCGGTCGCGAAAAGGATCAGGCCGACCGCCGCCCACCCCAGCCATCGACGGCCTATGACTGATTCGATTTGCTCGGCGTGAATTGTTCGAGTTGGACGCGGCGGCGACGGGATTGGTGTGACCGGAGGTCGCAACCCTTCAGGACCAGGCGGCGGGAACTCAGGCCCTGGCGCCGGCCGCTGCGACTCAAGCGGAGTCTCGACGGAAGGCCCTGACTCTTTGGCTGGGAGTTCGGCGGTTTGCTCGGTCACAGGTTTGCTGCGTTCGTCAACCACGTCCGGGATCAGGATGGAATGGGCCGTCAGCGCCGCTTCGAGTCTTTCTACGCGAGTGAAGAGTTGTCGGATCGCTGCCGCTTCGCCTGCGATCGTCAGTGCGTCGCGAACCGGCGGAGATTGCGCGCCCTCAAGCCTCGAGATCCGCTCAGTCAGCTTCTTCTTCGATCGAACCGAGATCACGAGAGCCACGATTGGCAGGACGAGTGCTGCGACGATCGCTGCAATGACGACCAACACGAGGATCAGGATTAGGAGGTCCATTAGCGGCGAAGAATACCAAGTGGTTTGTGCCTACTCAACCATGCGCATCGATGCTAACATTGCGCGGAGCTTAAGAAAAACGAAACCAGGGCACATTGAATCCGAGATCTATCACGTGATCTGATCTTTCTCGGAAGTTGAAGACAACGGCACGGAGCGCTGCTTGGGAAAGAGGATCATCGGCATCGGAATAGTCGGCGCGGGTTTTGCCCGCACGACGCAGATTCCGGGATTCAAGGATTGCATCGGCGCGCGCGTGGTGGCAATCGCCAGCGCGCATCGCGAACGTGCGCAGAGCGTCGCCGATGAATTCAAGATCCGGCACGTCGCCAACGATTGGCGCGAGCTGGTCGCGCGCGACGACGTCGATCTCGTCAGCATCGTGACGCCGCCGGCAACGCACATGGAGATCACACTCGCGGCGCTCGGAAATGGCAAGCATGTCCTCTGCGAAAAGCCAATGGCGCTAAATGCCGGCGAGGCGAAGCAAATGTGTGAGCGTGCCCGCGAGGCAGAAGTACTCGCGCTGATCGATCACGAACTGCGCTTTCTCAATGGCCGGAAGACGATGCGCGCAATGCTGCGCAGCGGCGCAATTGGTACCGTGCGTCATTGTAACTATGTGTTTCGCTCCGATTATCGTGCAGTGCTCGATCGTAAATGGGATTGGTGGTCCGACGAGTCGGTGGGCGGCGGCACGCTGGGCGCGATCGGATCGCATGCGATCGACTCGTTTCGCTGGGTGCTCGGCGCCGAGATCGCGCAAGTCTTCTGCCTGCTCTCGACCCACATCGCTGAACGACCCGACAAAACAAGCGGCACAATGCGTCGCGTAACGTCCGACGACGAGGCCAAGCTGCTTTTCCGTTTTGCCGACTCTTCGCTCAACACCAGCGCCACCGGCGCGGCCTCGCTCTCGGTGGTTGAATCCGGCGGTTACGAGAATCGTCTGGAGATCTACGGTTCCAACGGCGCGCTGATGGTTGAAGAGACAGGCGAGCTTTGGCATTCGCCCGCGGGCTCGGGCGCCTGGCAGCCGGTTCAGGTGGACCAGGATGCGATGGCGAAAGGCATGCGCGCAGGAAGCTGGTCGCGCGGCTTCACGGCATTTTCAGGCGCGATCGTCGAAGCGCTGCTGGCGGGACAAACCACAGTCAAAGGCGCGGCCACTCTCGAAGACGGATATCGCACGCAGCTTGTGCTCGATGCGGCCCGCGCGTCCAGTAAGACTGGCTGCTGGTGTTCGATAGAATCGACTTGAAGATGCGAACGATATGCCCGACCTCAGACTACAGAGCGTCGTCCTCAATGATCGTTATCAGATCAAGGGTCGGATTAATTCCGGCAGTTACGCTGAAGTCTTTGTCGCTCGCGACCGGCCTTGCTGAGGCGCTGTATTACTTCAAGCAGATTTGCGACGGGCTTACCCACGCACACGCTTGCGGTGTTATCCATCGCGATCTCAAACCGGAGAATTAAGATTGCGCCATTTGCTATACTGTAGCTCGTGGCCTCATCGGTTTACATTGAGACAACGATCATCAGCTACTTGACCGCGAAGCCGAGCAGGGACCTGATCGTTGCGGCACATCAGCAGATTACATCTGAATGGTGGGCGAGCGTGCGCCCAGAAGTCGAGTGCTTTGTCTCCCCGTTTGTCATAGACGAGGCTACACGCGGAGACGACGAGTATGCCCGCAAGCGGCTTGAAGCGATTGCAGACTTCTCAGTCTTGCAGGTGAATGAAGAAATTGAAGCTTTGGCCCGCGAGTATTTTGCCGCGCTGAATATACCGGAGAAGGCGAAGATTGACGCGTTTCACCTGGCGGTTGCAGCTTGGCACAAAATGGATTACGTGCTCTCGTGGAACTGCAAGCATATTGCCAGCGGACGGGTGCAGAAGATGTTACAAGATACAAACGCTCGTCTGGGTGTTTACACGCCGATTGTGTGCACTCCGGAAGAGTTGATGGAGGTGTGAAGATGTGGGAAGACCCGATAGTTGCCGAAGTGCGGCGAGCGCGGCTGGAGATTGAGAAGGAGTGCGACGAAGACTTCGCGCGGATCTATGCGCGTGCTCTCGAAGTGCAGAAGAAAGCAACCGCTAAGCTCGTTTCCCGCCCTGGCACCGATAAGATAACGATGCGCGAAATTGATCGCGAGATTACAGCGTAGCGCAAGGAGAAGAGGCTTTAACACCGCTGACCAAGATCTGCGTCCTTTGACTGCGCCTGAACAGGCGATTGAATGGAAATCCGCCCGGATTCATGTTCATCCGCGATGAAATCGAGTATCGCACCCGCACCGCGCACACAAACATGGATCTCTACGATCACGTGCAGGAGGAAGATGTGAAACAGGTCTGCGATCATCACAGCCTTATTCAACTACAACGTCGCCATGCCCGACGAGAGGTTGCCGCGCAAGTCATCGTGATGAGCGGCGAGAAGGCGAAATATCTTGCCTAACGCTTTGATTTTCCTGTCCGATGAAGGGTTATGTAAGGCTCGAGTTTGCGGAGAGCTTCTGCGAGAGCCGTGTTGCGCCTTTTGATCTCGAATGGAATGATGGCGGATTCGCCAATGATGTCTCTCCAGACCGGCACAAGGACCGAATCTTTGCTCACAACCTTACCCCCCGGCAAGTAAAACTCCTCGCGGTCTTCGTAATCAAGATCGTCGACGTTGTCATCACCGTCTACAACCTCCTTCTCGTTCGGTTCTATATACCACTCTGCCAACATCGTGAAAACGTCAGGTCTTGCGTGACGCGCCAACTCTTGAAAAGAAACGGTAGGAGGTGGACAATTCTTCGTGCTTAGAAGCACCCAATTGCGATCTCTCCATTCTTCGATAATTGTCGCCAAGAACGTTTTGGAGACCAGCTTTTTTTTCTTAATGCGATCTTCATATGCGGCGCTAACCAAAAGGCGCCGACCTTTTGCTTTGAGACCTTCTAACCAACGGCTTTGGAATCCCGTTCCGGTCAGCGCAAATCGCACCCAAGGGTCGTAGTAACCAAATCCAGAACTGGTACGGTCAAAGGATGCGATATGGGCATGACGCTTAGGGATGTGAAATGGCAATGCCGTCAATTCCGGTACGAGGTACAAGTTCGGTGGAGATACACGGCGGAGGAACCACTTGTGTGCGAGTGATAAACCTTCCGGTGTACTCCAAAACCAGTTGTGTCCATTATTTCCAGGATAGGAGATCCTTCCGTAGATCTGAGCTGTCTTAGCATCATAAAGTGGTTTTGTCGGAGTATGCACAATCAAGCATGAGATCAAGTCACGGTAAATATCCTCCAACAGCTCACGTTCGAAAGCCAACTCTCTTGTTAAGTTGGAACGTGCAAGGTTCAGCGGCAATTTTCCAGCAGCATCAAATATGGAAAGAACAGGTTCTTTTATGGAGAGTTGCCAATTCAGTTTCTTCTCGATGTTGGGTCCGCTCTCGTATTCTCCAGGGATTTTAATCCCGTTACAGAAGAACACGCCTGTCCTTCGATCATTAGGCTTCTCGAGGAAGTGCCAATGAATATCGTCAAAGTCTTCATGACTAATGCGATGCCAACCGGTTGGCAGTTCGGCCCGAGGACTGGGAATGAAATGCTCATGTTCTAGCACCTCAGTGGTTACCACGCCCTTCCACGGGTGCTCCGCGGTAAGCGTCCGCTGGACAGCGGGATCCTTCAAGAAGTACCAATCCCAATCCCATTTGTCTTCCCAAGGCGAGGAATATTTTCCCTTGAATTTGGCCACCGTCCCCTTGGGCAAGCGAACTCGAACAGTGGTGCCGACGTCAGGAAGACTCACTCTTTGAAGTTCTATAGCTTCGTCATCAATTGAAGCTGAGAACTGAATACCATGATCGGGCGGACTTGAAACATGCCGAGTTGTTACCTCTACTTGGTCGCCTAACAAGAACGCGGCCAAGACTCCTATTCCAAATCTTCCAGATCGAAGAACACGTGGTTTTCCTTCAGGTGTCTCGTGTTCCTTCTTCCAAGCGTCGCTACGACGGAAGGAAGCACCGGCCTTCAAGAAGTAGTTTTTCACCACATCAGAAGTCATGCCGATGCCGTTGTCACGCACGGTAAGCCAGCCGTCGTCCTCCCTTTCCTCAAGATGGACGTGTAACCCTCCCCTCTTTAGGACCAGTCATAACTAGAGACTTTCGGGTTTTGGGTTAAGAGATATTCCCTGGGCGTCATGTCTCCCAGAGA
>JBGQJU010000133.1:0-12562 GCA_041499185.1 Pyrinomonadaceae bacterium
CCAATTTCCAATCGTGCTTTTCCAGTTTGTCGACGTGTGGGCTTACTTCGTTGTCGACGAACTGGCGCGTTGTCTCCGCGATCATGCGGTGCTCTTCGGTGAAATCTTCCGGTGTGAAGACCTCCGCGGGCGTACGCTCTTCGATCAAAAACGCGCCCCCTTTGACGATCTGTTTCTGTTCTGCTACGGCTGCCATATCGGTTTCCTTTCTTTCGCTACTTCAAACTGGTACTTGTTTGCTGATTTCCTCTGGCATCGAACCACGCAACTCGGGATATGCCTCAAGCATACGCATTAAGTCGAGTTCGTCCTTCTTCCTTTTCGTGGGTCTGCGCGTTTCGTCCTGCCACGCCCAGATCTTTCCTCGCACAATGTTGGCTAAAGACGCAACGGGTACTTGCTCGCCGAGAACTTCCATCAGTCGTGTCTCAGTCAAGAAGTCCTGATAGCGTGCGTCCGTCGTTAGCTGAATCCTGAGTTCACTGCCCGCCATCTTGGCATTTATTGAATGCAAAAACTCCTGCAGCGAGAATCCTGCCGTCGCAAGATCTTGTTTGATTGCGTCGACTTCTGAAGCAGCCACGACGATATCCGCATCCAACGTGTACACGGGTTCCACATAACAGTTGACCGCCAGCCCCCCAATCAAACACCAGCGCCCACGTTTATTGAGAATGCTCACCAGAAGCGCGAAGTCGCTGCTTCCGCTGCCGGTGACTGATTCAAAAATTTCGGAGGCCGTCATTGCTTCAATTCATTCGTTCAAAAATTCCCGCGGCGCCCATGCCGCCGCCTACGCACATCGTCACCATGCCGTAACGACCGTTGCGGCGTTCAAGCTCGCGCAAAATGCTGGCGGTTAGCTTCGCTCCCGTACAACCCAGCGGATGGCCTAATGCGATCGCGCCGCCATTGACGTTGACTTTGTCTGAATCGAGACCGAGCGTCTTGATCACTGCGAGCAACTGCGCCGCAAACGCCTCGTTCAATTCAATGACGTCGATTTGATCGAGCGTCAACCCGGCAAGCTTCAACACTTTCGGGATCGCAAACACCGGCCCAATGCCCATCTCTTCAGGCGGACAACCCGCCGTTGCAAACGCCACGAAGCGCGCCATCGGCTTCGCCCCGAGGCTCTTTGCTCTTTCTTCTGACATCACGACCGTAGCCGCGGCGCCGTCAGACATTTGCGAAGCATTGCCCGCCGTGATCGTCCCCTTGACCTGGAACGCCGGTTTCAGTTTGGCCAGACCTTCCATCGACGTATCGCGTCGCACACCCTCGTCTCTATCAAACACTATTTCGCGTCGCTGCTTGCGGTCCTTCTCATCAAGTTCTTCAAACACAACTGTCAGCGGCACGGTTTCATCTTTGAACTTGTCCTGGTCGAGCGCTGCAGCGGCCCGGTTGTGTGAACGCAACGCAAACTCGTCCTGCTCTTCGCGGGTGACTTCGTATTTGCGTGCGACGTTCTCTGTGGCAAGACCCATACTGAGATAAAAGTCGGGATAGTGTTCGACTAAATAAGGGTTCGGCCGAATGATGTGGCCGCCCATCGGAATCATCGACATCGACTCCAGGCCGCCGGCGAGGATTACGTCAGCGCCGCCCGTCCTTATTCGATCCGCGGCCATCGCAATCGATTGCAGCCCCGACGAGCAGAAACGATTGATCGTCATCGCGCTGGTTTCTACCGGCAAGCCCGCGCGAATCGCCGCCGCGCGCGCGACGTTCATGCCCTGTTCTGCTTCGGGCATCGCACAGCCCATAATCACGTCTTCAATCTCGGACGCGCTCAGGCCGGGAACGCGCGCGATCGCCTCTTTGATTACGGCGGCCCCGGTTTCGTCCGGACGCGTGTCTTTCAATGTGCCGCGCGGTGCCTTGCCGACTGCCGTGCGAACTGCTGAAACGATTACTGCTTCTCTCATTCGATAACCTCTTTTTACCACGAAGGCACAAAGGCACTAAGGACTCATAACAGCTCGGACTTGTTCTTTGACTTCGTGACTTTGTGCCTTTGTGGTTGAATGCTTTTAGTTCCTCAGCGGTTTCCCGGTCTTCAACATGTGCGCCATGCGCTCCTGCGTCTTGCGCGTGCCCACGAGCGACAGGAAAGCCTCACGTTCAAGATCCAAAATGTATGCTTCGGAAACCCGCGTCTCATGATTCAGATCGCCTCCCGTCAAAATGCGCGCGAGCTTTTCGCCAATCAAGGCATCGTGATCCGAAATGTATCCAGCCCGCTTCATTTGATGAATGCCCAGTTTGAACGTGGCCAGTGCCGGCAAACCGAGCGCGAGAATGTCCGTACGTTGCTGCGGCTGCACGTAACCGCTCGCGGAGAGCGCCAACACTTCCTTCTTTGCGTCTGCAATCAAACGATCCGCGTTCATCGAGATCGTGTCATCGGCGCTGAGAAATCCAAGGCCGCGTGCTTCTTCGGCGGAAGTCGCCACTTTCGCCAATGCTATCGTTTCGAAAGCGCGCTTCACAAACGGAAACGGATCGGCGTCATCCATATTCTTTGGAATGGAATCGAGCGCGCGCACCAGCATCTCCTTCGTGCCGCCGCCCGCGGGAATAATACCAACTCCGGCCTCGACCAACCCGATGTAGGTCTCGGCTGCCGCACGTACACGATCCGCGTGCAAAACCATCTCGCACCCACCGCCAAAAACCATCTGGAAAGGCGCAACCACGACTGGCTTCGGCGAATAGCGCAAGCTCATAACCGAATTCTGGAAGGCCCGCCCTATCAGGTCCAGCTCTTCCCAGTTCTCTTCCTGCGCTTCCATCAACATCAGCATGATATTGGCGCCGACGCGGAAGTTCGGACCTTGATTGCCGACCACGAGACCGACGAAGTTCTTTTCTACCTCAGCCAAAGAAGCTTTCAACATCTGCAGCGTGTCGCCGCCGATGGCATTCATCTTCGAATGAAACTCGAGACAAGCAACGCCATCGCCAAGGTCGATCAACGATGCTCCCGAATTCTTCTTGATAACGGCGGTGCGATCTTTGACTGATTTGAGAATGATCGTGCCCGCCGGGTCTGATAGCGGCAAATACTGTTCGGCGGCAAAGTCAAAATAGAATTGTTGCCCATCATGCTTTTTGTAAAAAGACTTTGCGCCGGCATCGAGCAGCTTCTGGACATTCGCCGGCACGGTCCGTCCCTCTTCCTTCATCCGCGCCACGGACTCTTCGACGCCGATCGCGTCCCACGCTTCGAACGGCCCCAGCTCCCAGCCGAATCCCCAACGCATCGCGCGATCAATTTCGACGATGGTGTCGGCAATCTCGGGAATTCGGTTCGTGGCGTACGAGAGCGTGCGCGCGAAGGTCTTCCACAGAAACGCCCCGACGCGATCCTTGCCCCAGACCAGCGCCTTCAGGCGTTCGCCGGTACTTTCGATATTCTTCGCCATATCGAGCGCGGGCAGCTTCACTTTTTGCGACGGTCGGTATTCGAGCGTGGCCGGATCGAGCACCAGATATTCTTTCTTGTCACCTTCGCCCTTCTGCCGTTTGTAGAAGCCGCCCTTGCTCTTGTTGCCGAGCATCCCGCGCGCCACCATGTTCTGCAAGAATTCGGGCGCGACGAACATCTCGCGCTCCTCATCGTCGGCCAGCGCATCGTAAAGGTTCTTGATCACGTGTGAAAAAACATCGAGACCAACGAGATCAAACGTGCGAAAGGTTGCGCTCTTCGGCCGACCGAGTGCCGGGCCGGTCATCTTATCAACCTCTTCGATCGAATAGCCGTCTTCGAGCAT
Organism: Pyrinomonadaceae bacterium; assembly: GCA_041499185.1. Lineage (GTDB taxonomy): Bacteria > Acidobacteriota > Blastocatellia > Pyrinomonadales > Pyrinomonadaceae > JAOAPY01. The sequence goes on from JBGQJU010000133.1 coordinate 3,780, forward strand.
CGTCTTGATCGTGTGCAGCGCTCCGAACGTGCCGATGCGATTGGCAACAAAGTTTGGACGGTCTTTCGCCGGCACTACGCCTTTGCCCAAACGCTGATCCAGAAAGCCGAAGATCGAACACGACACTTCCGGCTTGGTCCATTCAGTGCGAATCAGTTCGGCCAGATGCAGATAGCGCGGCGGATTGAAGAAGTGGACGCCCAGAAAATGCGCGCGAAAATCATCCGAGCGCCCTTCAGCAAGAAGATGAATCGGAATGCCGCTCGTGTTTGAGGCGATCACCGACCCGGGCCGTCTATGCTGCTCAACGCGCTCGTAAAGCTTGCGCTTGATTTCAAGATTCTCGACAACCGCTTCGATGATCAGATCGCAGTCCTTCAGTTTCGGCAAATCGTCATCGAAATTTCCGATGCTGACCAGTGAAGCGACTTCCGGAGTAAAGAACGCAGCGGGCTTTGCTTTCTTCGCAGCTTCCAGTCCGGTGCGGGCGATACGGTTACGCGCCTGTTTTGAATCAAGGGTCAGCCCCTTGGACTTTTCTTCCTCCGTCAATTCGCTGGGAACGATGTCCAGCAACAATGTTGGTATCGAAGCGTTTGCCAGGTGCGCAGCAATCTGCGCGCCCATCGTGCCCGCGCCCAGCACCGCCGCTTTCTCAATCCGCATTATTTATCTAAGCGCCTTTCGTGCGTCAATTAGCCCAAATGCCCATTCCAGCGAGGTAATATCATACTGAATGAGCGCTCATTCAGCAAGTGTGGAGATCAGTAATTCGTCAGAATCACTTCCGGCGCAAAGCCCATCTGCTGCAAACGATCGCGCGTCTGTTCCATCATGGGCAGTGAGCCGCAGATTAACGCGACCGGCGATGACAAAGACGGCAGCACGTGATCGAGCAGCGACTGCACATAACCGGTTGGGCCGGACCAATCATGACCGTCAGGACGTGAAACCACCTGGCGCAATTCGACGCCCGCCCGCTCCCAGCTTTCGGTTTCATCGCGATAGCAAAAGTAATCGGGCGTGCGCGCACCGTAGAGCACGACAAGCTGGCCGAAATCTTTTTTGCGATTGAGCACGTGACGCAAAGCTGAACGCAGCGGAGCGACACCCGTGCCCATCGCAACGAAAACAAGATCTTTGCCCTGTTGCCCATCCAGATCAAAGCCGTGCCCGGTCACCTCGAGCAACTCGATCCGCTCACCTTTTTGCATGTCGAAGATTCGATCGCTGGCGCCCACACTTTGCTTCACCAGAACCTCAAGCTCGGGATCTTCAGGCGCGCTGGCAAAAGCAAAATATGCCGGCTCCTCGCCCTCGACACCCAGCACGGCGACCTGGCCGGGCACAAACACGACACCATGACTTGATTCAGCGCCTTCCGGCAGGAGATCGAATGAACGGATCGCGCGAGCCTGCTGGCGCACTCGAGTGATGATCAGCGGCGTTGGTTCTTCGAGGTTCACGCACCCGCCTCTGCTTTCTCGTAAATCCGGTCAATCACGTCACGATATTTCTCGTCAACAACTCTCCGTTTTACTTTCAGCGTTGGCGTCATTTCTCCGCTCTCGATCGTGAATTCGTTTTCCAGCAGAGCAATCTGTTTTACGCGCTCGTATTGCGCGAGGTCCGGCGTCAGCGCGGCGATTTGGCGCTCAAACAGATTGATGATGCGCGGATGCCGGCACAGTTCCGCGCGCGAACTCGCGTTGATGTCCTTCAATTGAACGTAAGATTCGATCTGCTCCCAATCGGGCACAATCAACGCCGCGGGAAATTTTCGGCCGTTGCCGATGAGCACCACCTGATTCACAAAGCGCGAGCCTTTGATCATCTGCTCGATCGGCTGGGGCGCAATGTATTTGCCGCCGGAAGTCTTGAACAATTCTTTCTTGCGATCCGTGATGCGCAGGAAGCCGTCTTTATCGATGGTCCCGATGTCGCCGGTCCTAAACCAGCCGTCCTCAGTAAAAACCGCACGCGTCTCTGCGGGCTTGTTATAGTAACCACGCATCACGTTTGGCCCGCGTACTTCTATCTCGCCGTCGTCAGCGATCCGAATCTCGACGTGTTTGATCGCTTTGCCCACGGTGCCGATGCGATTGTCTTCCAACACTCCGGCGGTGATCACCGGTGAAGTCTCGGTCAAGCCGTAACCTTGCACGATGGGCATCCCAGCGCCGATGTAGATGTAGCCCAGCTCTTCGGGCAGAGCCGCGCCACCGGAAATCAGCAGGCGAATGCGTCCACCCAGAGCCTCGCGCCACCTCTTAAAGACCAGACGCGAAGCCAGCTTGTGTTTGAGCGCGAGCCAGAGGGGCATCTTCTGATGGTTGATCGTGAACCGCGCCTGCTCTTTTCCCACCGAGACTGCCCAGTTGAGCATTGCGAGGTTCAGCTTTCCTTTTGCGGCGGATTTCTCTTTGACGCGCGCGTAAATCTTTTCGAAAATGCGCGGCACGCCGACGAAGATCGTCGGGTGCACCTCGCGCAGGTTCTGACCAATCTGATCGAGCGACTCACCGTAATAGACGACCATCCCGTGATGCAGATACATGTACATCGCCGTGCGCTCAAACACGTGCGAGAGCGGGAGCACAGAAAGCGCCGAGTCCGCCTGGCCAAAGGAGAAGTGGCCTGCCGAGTCGGCAAGGTTCGACGCCAGATTCGCGTGCGTCAACATCACGCCCTTGGGTTCGCCCGTCGTGCCCGACGTGTAGATGATCGTCGCGAGCTCGTCCGGACGAGTCTGGTGCCCGAGTTCGTCAACCAGATCCGGTTGCCGTTCAGTGAGCGCACGACCGCGCTCTTCGATTTCGGCGAGCGTCAATCCATCAGTCGGCGCCACTCCGGCTTCATCAAAGAAAATGATGTGCTCGATCGCGCGACATTCTTTGAGAATCTCCCGCAACTGAACAAACTTTTCGTGATTGTTGAGGACCAGCACGCGCGCGCCCGAATCCTCGATGATGTAACGCACCTGAGGCGGCATGAGCGTGGGATAGATGGGCACATCAATCGCGCCGGCAAACTGGCATCCGGCATCGGTCAAAGTCCATTCGACGCGACTCTCCGACAACAAGGCCACGCGATCGCCATGGCGCACGCCGATTGAATAGAGACCCGCGGCGATGCGACGAATGCGCGCCAACATCTCGTCGGAAGAGATCGGAATCCACTGTCCGTCCTTTTTGTAATTGAGAGTGTTCGGCTTTGGATGAACGCGCGCGACGCGCTCGAACACTTCGACGAGCGTCGTTGGTTCAGCCGCGGAAAGTGGAGCGCGCGGGGGCGTTTCGACGTTCAGCTCAAGAGTCTTTTGGGTCACGGATTTCACCGCGCATTAACCCCGTTAAGGAACACGTCCAGCACTTGGTCAGCCATCGGCGCCAGCTTGTATCTTCGCTGCGAGAGAATCCAATTCGTGGCCATTTCGTCGAGCGCGCCGAAAAGGATCTTGGCCATCACTTTGGCGTTCAACTCGGAGCGAAACACGCCGGCGCGCTGGCCTTCTTCGATTGTGGAGCGAATCAGTCCCAGGTATTCGGCAAAGCCGGCGGCGGAAAACTCTTCCATGAACTTGGTCGAGCCGCGCAGTTCAACCTGAAAGACGACTGCCAGATCGCGATCGGCTCCCAGGCGTTCGAGATGGAGCTGCGCGATGCGTCGCAGTTTCTCGCGCGGGTCGTTTACGCCTTCGAGTCGCTTTCGTCCGTCGGCGATCGCTTCTTCCATGCTCTTGTCGAAGATCGAGTGGAGGATTTCTTCCTTGCTCTTGAAATAAAGATAGACAGTGCCGTCGGCGACGCCGGCTTCGCGCGCGATGTCCGCGACTTTGGAATTGAAGTAGCCGTTGTTCGCAAAGACGCGAATGGCGGCGCGCAAGATCGCTTCGCGTTTGTCCGTCAAGGCGGGGCGGATGGATGGAGTTGAACGAGACATGGAATCATTTCAGATTGCTGATTTTTGATTTTAGATTTTGAATCGCGAAACGAGAGAACATTTAGCGCGTGAAACTCACAGTTCTGATCGCCTGCTCAAATCAAAAATCGCAAGTCAAAAATCTAAAATTCTTCACTGAATGAACAGCCACTCAGTTTTAGATCGCTAGCCTAACCTTATCCGACGGTTCGCGCAACGGTGCGCTGATGATGGTCGTGTGGAGGCTCGGCGGTTTGCGGTCATTGCTCCAGCGGTCCGTGGTCGCTAGCACTCTCTTTAGCCAGCAGATCGTTATCTGCAGCCAGCGAAACCGAAGCGCCGCGCAGGCGGACGTCAAACTGCGGTGAAGGTATTTCGATGCCGGCTTCGCGGAAGAGTTTCTCGATGCGGAAGTTGATGTCGCTTCTGATCTGAATGTGCGCGCGCGGCTTGTTGGTCCAGACCAGCAGACGAAAATCGAAGGATGAATCGCCAAACTTTACGAATTGAACCTTTGGTTGAGGCTGCTCGATCACGTCGTCGACTCCTTCGGCCGCGCGCAGGAGTGTCTTAGTTACAAGTTCCACATCGGAGTCGGGCGCCACGCCAATGGGGATTGAGACGCGCGCTCGCGGATCGCCGTAGGACCAGTTGATCACGCGCTCTCGGATTAATTTTGAGTTCGGCACGATCACCGAGATGCGATCGTTGGTTGTCACGATGGTCGTCCGCAGGTTGATGCTCTGCACGTCGCCTTCATCAGTCCCGATCGTGACGCGGTCGCCCACACGTATCGGCCGCTCGAAAAGAAGTATGAAGCCCGACGCGATATCCGACGCGATGTACTGCAACCCGAAGCCGATGCCGACCGACAGCGCAGTGAAAACGACCGCGATGGAAGTCAGGTCCAGACCGAACGCCGCCTTGAGAGCCCAGAGTGCTCCCAGCGCCACGATCAGATAATGAGTCAGCCGCGCGACGGTGTAGCGAATTCCCGGATCGATGTAGCGACGCTTCGAAATGCGGCGCGCGATCAACGAACTTACTGTGCGCGCCACCAGTAACGCCAGCACAAGAACGAGGACGCCGGTTACGAAAGTCGTGACCGAGACCTCGATGTTGCCGACCGTGAATTTGTGATTAAGATAGTACCAGATGCGCCTGAACGCGCCGCCATCCTGCAGCATCAGTAATTGCGCGCCTGATAACGCCATGCTTGCCAAAGCTTGCTCGCCCAATTCCAAAATCTCCAGAAATATTCAAGCCATCGTCAGCCGGAGGAATGCGCGAAGGCTCCATATCAGATCAGACTGCGCGGGGGGTTACAACTCTAACTATATAAACTCAGGCGCGCCGTCGTCAAAGAAGGCACAAGCGAGGCGCCCATCGACCGGCAGGAGGAAAAGTCATGATCGAGATCGGCAGGCTCAACGCGCCTGTGTCCGTGTCCAAAGAGTCGCTATGAGACTGCGAGGGTTGGCAATGCCGCCTATTTCTGGGTGGTTTTCTTCCTTGTGATGCGTTGGCCCGATGATGACCGCTCCAGTTTAGCTAGGGTCCGCTCGATCTCCTTCTGAACATCGCCCGCTTTGTAATACAAGGCGGGACTTGGATTATCTTCTTGGCCTTTCAACCTGATCTCAACAAGCAAACGGTGGGCTTTTAGATAAACCTCAGCAAGCCTTGTCTCATTGGAAAGTTTCTTAATGAGATTCACAATTGATTCCCGATTCTTGCCGCCCCAGTTATCCTTCGTCAAAAACGAACCGCAGATTCGGGCAATGTGGAACGCACCGTACACAGCAATTTCATTGTCGATTGTGAACAAGGACTTATACCTCGCGCGCGACTGCTTAACGCAGTAGCGGTAAATCAAATATGACGCCAAGAGGTCTTCGACCGTAGCGTTCTCAAAAATCTCTTTGTAGTAGTCAGACCATATTCGGAGCAAGTAACCGCGAGCAATCGATGGTTTCCTTCGAATAATAGCTAAGTACGCTTGAGCAGCCTTGTAGTTCGGCACGATAAGGTTCCGCTGTTCACCCCGGAGGTTTCGGTGTTGCTTGTTTTTCCTTTCATAGTAGAAGCCGTATCGCTCTTTCATCATTCGCTGAATGTCTATTTGAACATCATCATTGGCCCTCAAGTCTCGATCTGTTATTCGATTTTGATTGTTTGTAGTCAGGGTAATTCTTTCTGCAAGGTGTGGGTTATCGGTTGCGTACAGCTTCAAGAGAATGCTCACATCATCTTTTAAGGATTTGCTCTCAAGCGCTTCTCTGAGCGTAACGGTTGTTTGGCAACCGTTGACTATCTGGGCATCTGAGACCTTAACCATTGGATTGTCAGGATCGGCGATTAAATCAAATCTATCGCACACCATAGTCACACCGTTATTGAGGAACCAAAATCGAGCGGATTCAGTCGAGGTACACGTGGTAAGAATCTCACTGTTTACCTGACCCCTCGATCCATAATAGGGCCGAACATTTAGATCAAAGATTGCATCCCGCGGTTCAGCGCTTGCGACTGAAGCAAGAACGGCTCCTTTGACCGTACAAATCAAAGCCTTGGTGTCCCCTGAGTTGTACTGAATCACGGACGGCCGATTCACGTCGTAGAGGATCGGAATGTCTACATCGATTTGGCGCTCAAGACGCTCAGCCTCACTAAGCAACTCTACTAATTCAAACGCGCCCACATCGCGGAATACGAAGGAGTTGAAGCCGACATTGGAATAGGTATCCACAACAATTTTTCTCTCTTCAATATATTCATCAGAAAGTTCTCGCGTATCGCCCAGCGTTGAATAGTAGACGTGCACGTTCAAGTTTGCGGCTCCATAGTCGATCCGCATCTGCCGGATCTCGTCAATCTTATTAATAAATGCGGCATTCTTTAGTCGGCGGTATTCGGCCGCCGGTCGCTCGAATATCCAGCTCAAACCGTTGCGCATTCGAATAAGGACATTTGAACTGAAGCTTTTTGTGTTCTTCGCCTGAACAATATAGATGTTCGCGTCGCCTCGATCTTGATCGTCGTCGATCCGTATTATGTCGATCTGTTTGTCGCGTCCACCGTTGACTATTTCCTCAGGCTGTATGGCATCGTAATCGAGGTTAAAGAGCAAGCTCATTGTTACCGCCTGAAAGGCGTCGTCATCGTTCTCATATGCAAATTGCTGACACACCTGGTGCGTTTGCTCTTGAAGCCAAGTTTGGCGAATGCGAAGATTTCTAACCGCTTCAGCAGGGCTGGATTCGGCCATGATGTTCCTCTCTGTGGTGCTTCCTACTCTGGGAATTTTACTCTTGACGTATAGCACCCATATGCGGTTGGTATCAAGAGGGCTTGGTCTAATTAAGCCTTAGTTACCAACACGTTTTGCAGTCGCGCGAAACTGCTTGACAGGCCAATGGCTTCGGGATTAGAGTTCGCCTTGTTTTTCTCGATGGCATACACGTAAGCACGTTCGGCTCCGACCAGCCCGCGTTCCCATAGATTAGTACTCACTGCTTCATAAGAATCGCGCGGCCTGAGAGCCTTTTCTAGGATTTCGACCAAGGGTTGTCGTTTGGCCAGAGGTTGAAGGTGGGGCCCAAGGTTGTGTCGAGTCACTGGGGGCCACGTATCGAGCAAGACCATTGATATAACTGATGGAAAGGTGTAAGTCTCCCCAATTTAGGTCCACTCATAAGTAGAGACTTCGGGCATTTTGGTTAGTAGATATTCCCTGGGCGTCATGTCTCCCAGAGAGTCGTGTGGTCGTTCTTCGTTGTACTCCTTGAGCCACTTTTCTGTCTGCTCACGCACTTCGTTCAAGGTTTGAAACACGAACATGTCGAGCACCGCTTCACGGTAGCTGCGATTGAATCTTTCGATAAAGCCATTCTGCATCGGCTTGCCTGGTTTGATGAACTCCAGGGTCACGCCATGTTGTTCGGCCCAGTCAGCCAGGGCCAGGGCAATGAACTCGGGACCGTTGTCTGTTCTCAGCTTGAGGGGATAGCCGCGGACAGCGGCTATCTGCTCAAGCACGCGCACCACTCGTTCTGCCGTCAGGCTGAAGTCCACTTCGATCGCCAGCGCTTCGCGATTGAAGTCGTCGACCACATTGAACGTGCGGAAGCGACGTCCATCCCATAACGCATCGCTCATGAAGTCCGCCGACCAACATTCATTCATCGTTTGCGTCACCGCCAACGGCGCCGGATTCCGCGTTGGCAACCGGCGCTTGCCTTTGCGTCGTTTGTTCAATTTCAGCCCGCAATACACCCGATACACTCGCTTATGGTTCCAACGATGTCCGAGCCGTCGCAGTCGCTTGAACAACTTCGGGAACCCTTGCTCTGGTCTCCCGTGCGCCAGCTCTAAAAGCAGCGTGACGATCTCTCCGTCCCGGTTCGGTCGTGGTCGATAACGATTAACTGACCGCCGCAGCGCGATGACTCGACAGGCTTGGCGCTCGCTCACCTGGTACTGCTCTCGTAAGCCGGCAATCAACTCCCGCTTAGTTGCCGGCCTTACAGCTTTTTTGTGAGCACATCCTTCAACATCCGATGGTCCAAAGACAGCTCGGCATACATCTGCTTTAGCCGCCGGTTTTCTTCTTCCAGCTCTCGCAGCCGTCGAATGTCCGAAGCCTGCATGCCGCCGTACTTCGACTTCCACTTGTAGTAAGTCGCTTCGCTCACTTCATGCTCGCGACAAACGTCTCTGACTGCTCGTCCCGCTTCCACTGCTTTCAAGATCGTGATGATTTGATTCTCACTGAATTTGCTCTTCCGCATTGGGGCCTCCAAGCGTCATACTCGCCCGGAAACCTCTAGTTTTCAATGGCCCGGTTTTTGGGGAGGGTTACA
>JBGQJU010000134.1:0-12535 GCA_041499185.1 Pyrinomonadaceae bacterium
CGCCTCCGCTTCACCAACCGGCGGCACTCTGCAACAATGGCGCGGCGCTTTGCAACTAGCAATCCGCTGCTATACGAAAACCACCTTAACTCGTGGTCTCACTCTAGGGGCGCACCTCAGATCGCCGATCTTAACCCGTCCGCTCCGCCGGAGTTGCAACGCATCGTGCGGCGGTGTCTCGCGAAAGATCCAGACGAGAGATATCAATCGATCAAGGAAGTCGCGATCGAATTGAAGGGGTTGCGCCGCGAGATGGAGGGCGCCGGAATTGATACAACTGTGACGCCGCCAACCAGAGGCGAAACGACCACGTCAATTGGAGGCGAAGGCACACGCAGCCAGAGTTTCGGCCCGCCAACCGGTACCCCATCGCTCTCGACCAAAGCCTCCAGCGCCGAGTATGTTGCGACCGGGATCAAGCAGCACAAACTTGCAGTCGCCATTGGTCTCGTCGTGGTTGTCGCCGGCATTACGGCCATCGCACTCTATCTCCGCGGGCGGAACTCCAACGCTGCCATCAAATCCATAGCCGTAATGCCGTTCGTCAATGAAGGTGGCAATCCGGAACTTGAATACCTCTCTGACGGGATGACTGATACGCTGATTAGCACTCTGTCGCAATTGCCTAATTTGAGCGTCAAAGCGCATTCGTCCGTCTTTCGCTACAAGGGCAAACAGACAAGCCCACAGACGATCGGCAAAGACCTGAACGTGCAAGCTATCCTGAATGGAAGGTTCACCCAGCGCGGCGATCAGTTACTGCTGACTCTCGAGTTAGTAGACACGCAGACAGAAAATGTAATTTGGAGCGAGCAATACAATCGTAAGCAAGCCGATCTCGTCACCCTCCAAAGCGAGATTGGCCGCGATGTGTCGAGCAAACTCAAAGTAAAACTGTCGGGCGCGGATGAGCAGAAGTTGACGAAGCGCTACACGGACAATCCCGAAGCATATCAACTGTATCTGAAAGGCCGTTTCTACTGGAACCAGCGCACGGGCGAGGCGATCAAGAAATCAATCGAGTATTTCAATCAGGCGATTGAAAAAGATCCGAGCTATGCGCTGGCTTACGCGGGATTGGGCGATGCTTACAGCTTGCTCCCTGGTTATGGTGGTGACGCGCCACGGGAGTCTTTCCCAAAAGCGGAAGCGGCGGCGAAGAGAGCGCTGGGGTTGGATGATACACTCGCCGAAGCGCACGCCTCGTTGGCTCAAATCCTTTTCGGTGAGTGGAACTTGCCCGACTCTACTCGCGAATTCCAAAGAGCCCTTGCTTTGAATCCGAACTACCCAACGGCCCATCACTGGTATGCCTGCAACAACTTGTTAGTCATGAGACGATTTGATGAGGCCATCGCGGAGGGAAAGCGGGCCCAGGAACTGGATCCGTTCTCGCTGATTATAAATGCTGATTTGGGATTTGATTACATCTATGCTCGCCAGTACGACAAAGCTATCGAACAATTGCGCAAAACGATCGAGATGGACCAAAGCTTTTACTATGCTCACCGGCAGTTAGGTGAAGCCTACGAGCTGCAAGGGTCTTTTCCTGAAGCCATTGCCGAGTATCAAAAAGCAAGACAATTGAGTGACGATCCCGCGCTGTTGGCATGGCTGGGCCACGCTTATGCTGCGTCGGGCAAGAGAGATGAGGCGTTCAAAACGCTCGATCAACTTACGGTCATCGCCAGACAGCGTTATGTTTCAGAGTACAGCTGGGCGATTATTTATGCGGGCCTCAGCGAAAAGGAGCAGGCTCTCAATTGGCTCGAAAGAGGTTATCAAGAGCGGGCGACAAAAATGAGCTTTCTTGAGATTGAACCTTTCTTCGACAACCTTCACGACGATCCGCGCTTCGCCGACCTCGTGCGGCGCGTCGGAGTGTCGCAGTAGCGCAAACGTCCTTGTCTTGCGAAGAGCCGCTTGCGGCGCGGCGTGACTTTAGCCCGGCCTTTCAAGGCCGGGAATTCCGAGGGCGGAGGTTATTCGTCGCGATAGGAGGATTGAGTGGCGACTCCAATTCAGCCGTCGCTGACGCGACGAAGGACTATGGAACCAATTGTGACCCGGCCTTGAAAGACCGGGCTACGTTCATTCCACCGCTACGCGGTGGTTCACTCCAAGTATGAAACGCTGCCCACAATGCAATCGCGTTGAGACTGATGACGCGCTCGTCTTCTGTCGCGCTGATGGCACGGCTCTCGTCAGCGACTCCGGTCCGGTCTTCGCGGATTCGCTGAAGTTCAGCTCTGCGCCCGCGGCGACTGAGATTGAAACGAGCATTCTTCCGCACGTAACCGATTCTGCCACGGGGCGCGCCACTGCTCCAACTACGGTGCTGCCCGCGCCGGGGCCACCGGGCTCGACACAGGCGCTCAACAAATCGAGGCGATGGAAAACAATCATAGCAGTTATTGTCGTCATTGCTCTCGCTCTCGCCACTACCATCGTAGCCTTAGCCGTCTCTGCCTATCTCTATCGGTCAAGAACAGGCACGACCCCAATCACCTCCATCGCGGTGATGCCGTTTGTCAACGAAGGTGGCAACGCTGAACAGGAATACCTTGCCGATGGCATTACCGAGAGTCTTATCAACGGTCTCTCGCAATTGCCAAATCTGAAAGTAATGTCGCGCAATTCGGTTTTTCGCTACAAAGGCAAGGAAACGGACGCGCAGAAGGTCGGCAGCGAATTGAATGTCCGCGCGTTGTTGACGGGCAACGTCAAGCAGGTAGGTGACCAGCTTTTCATCAATGTTTCGCTAGACGACACTCAGGACAATCATCATATCTGGGGCGAGCAATACAATCGCAAACAGTCTGATTTGATTTCATTACAAAGCGAGATTGCCCGTGACGTCTCAAGCAAACTGCGCGTGAAACTATCCGGCGCGGACGAACAGAAACTTGCGAAAAACTACACCGCAAGCCCGGAAGCCTATCAGCTATATCTCAAAGGACGTTTCTATTGGAACAAACGAACTGTCGATGGGCTGAAGCAGGCGGCCGTCTATTACAAGCAGGCAATTGAAAAAGATCCCGGATACGCGCTGGCCTACTCCGGTTTGGCTGAAACCTATGTCCTGTTCGCGAATTATAGTGTCGCTTCGCCGAAGGACAGTATGCCTCAGGCAAAGGCGGCCGCCCTCAAAGCTTTGGAACTCGACGATTCACTTGCTGAACCACACGCGGCGCTCGGAACGTACCTTAGCGCTTACGGCTGGGATCAGCCCGCTGCGGAACGGGAGCTTCGCCGGGCCATCGAACTCAAACCAAATTACGCGACCGCGTATCACTGGCTGGGTGTCGCACTTGCGTTTGCGAAGCGGCCTGATGAAGCCGTCGCTGCCGCCCGGCGGGCGGAAGAGCTGGATCCGCTGTCTTTGATCATCAGTGCGGACACGGCCTTTGATCTCATTCTGGCCCGACGCTATGACGAAGCTATTGCCCAGGGCCAACGGGCTCTTATGCTGGACCCGAATTTTTATTACACCCATTACCTGTTAGGGTGGGCCTACCATGAAAAAGGAATGTATCCGGAAGCGATCTCGGAATGTCGCAAATCTCTCGAATTAAATGAAGAGCCATATGCAAAGGCAATACTGATATTTGCGCTATCAAAATCCGGCGGTCGGGCTGAGGCGATAAAACTGCGCGACGAGCTGAAGAGTGAAACCGCACGCCGCTATGTTCCGAGTTACTTTCTGGCGGTCGCCGACACAGCGCTGGGCGATAAAGACGAGGCCTTCGCCGCCCTCGAAAAGGACTTTGCGGAACGGTCGACCTCTTACAGTTGGATTCCAGTGGACCCGTTAATCGATGATTTGCGCGCTGACCCGCGCTTTGCAGATCTCATGCAAAAGGTCGCATCATCCAAAACCGATTGAGGCAGGATGAATCAAGAACTGCCAGCCAACGCCACACTGTCGCATTACCGCATCGTCTCGAAGATCGGCGCGGGCGGCATGGGAGAGGTGTATCGAGCACACGATGCGCGGCTCGATCGTGAGGTCGCGATCAAAGTTCTCCCTGCGGATTTCGCGGCTGACAAAGACCGGCTGCAGCGTTTCGAGCAGGAAGCCAAAGCCACCTCTGCACTCAACCATCCGAACATCCTGACCGTCTACGACATAGGCGAACACGAAGGGACGCCGTTCATCGTTGCCGAACTGCTCGAAGGCGAGGAACTTCGTGAGCGTTTGGATGAAGGGCCGATCCCGCTGCGAAAGGTGACGGACTACGCACAACAGATAGTTAGCGGGCTGGCGGCCGCACATGAGAGAGGCATTACCCATCGCGACCTGAAGCCGGAGAATCTCTTTATCACGAAGGACGACCGGGTGAAGATCCTCGACTTTGGTATCGCAAAGCTGCGGCCACTCCCGAGCGAGGCGGGTGGTTCAGAGGACGCGACACGCAAAGCGATCACCAATCCGGGCGTGGTGATGGGAACGGTCGGATATATGTCGCCCGAGCAGGTTCGCGGCCACGCCACGGATCATCGCTCGGATATTTTCAGCTTCGGTGCGATCCTCCACGAGATGATCACCGGTCGTCGTGCTTTCCAGCACGAGACGATGGCCGAGACGATGGCGGCGATCCTCAAAGAGGAGCCGGAAGAACTAACCGAGTCAAGTCCAAACATCAATCCGTCGCTTGAGCGGATTGTCCGGCGGTGTCTCGAAAAGAAACCAGAGAGGCGCTTTCAGTCGACGTCCGATCTCGGATTTGCGCTTGAATCGTTGTCCGCGCCGACAAGTTCGTCGGGAAATAATCTGACGACGGCAGTGAATGCCCTGAAAGATGAGACCGCGATCAAATCGTTATGGGTTGGACGCCTGGCGTGGCCTGCTGCAGCCTTTTTCCTTGTTTCAACACTTGTTCTTGCCGGGCTCTATCTTCGGCGATCCGAGCCGCGTGGTCAGACAATGCGTTTCTCCTTATCTCCGCCCGAGAAGTTCAACTTTGCCGATGTCGCAGCACTTTCGCCGGATGGTCAACAGGTTGCGTTTATTACTCTCGGATCTGCCGGTGCGACATCGCTATGGGTAAGGTCCCTGGCTTCACTCGAGTCGCGGCAGCTTCCCGGTACCGACGGAGCCTCATTTCCGTTTTGGTCCCCGGACAACCGCTCCATTGGCTTTTTTGCTGGAGGTAAGCTTCGCAGGATAGACGCTGCCGGAGGGCCGGCACAGACTTTGGCCGAGGCATCTGTCGACCCGCGAGGCGGTACCTGGGCACCTGATGGAACGATAGTCTTTGGTCCCGATACCACTTCGCCGCTCCTGCGGGTTTCCGCTTCGGGCGGCCCTACGTCCGAGGTTACAACGTTTGACACCGAACGTGGACAGACGTCGCACCGGTGGCCGTCGATGATGCCGGACGGGCGGCATTTTATTTTCTTTGGACGGGGAAACCCGGCAAACAAAGAAGGGCTTTTTGTCGGCTCGCTCGATTCGCGGGAATCCAAGTTTCTGCTTTCTACTAACGTGACTGGCGGGTACGCCGAAGCGGGGGGTAAAGGTTACCTGTTGTTTATTCGGGAAACCACGTTAATGGCGCAGCCGTTTGACGCAGGGAAACTTGAGCTATCGGGCGAAGCGAGACCACTTGTAGAGGGTATCTTAAGCTTTCCAACTGAGATAGGGCCGACAGCATTCTCTGCCTTTTCCGCATCAGCCGGAAACCTTTTGTACCGCACCGGTGACCAGCAGACCACCCGGTTAACTTGGTTTGACCGATCCGGTAGATCCCTGGGGGCGATCACCGAGCCGGGGGGCTATCACGAGCCCTCGCTGTCACAGGATGACAAAAAGGTCATTTTCGGCCGCGGCGAGGGTGTCGGGACGCAAGATATCTTTTTGATGGATCTGGTGCGGGGTAGTTCGACGAGGCTTACTTTCGTCCCGGCGGCGGATACATCGTCTTTGTTTTCGCCTGATGGAAGCCAGATCGTTTTCAGTTCAAACAGGGCGGGTCAGTTCGATGTTTATCGTAAAGCATCAAGCGGAGCCGGGAACGATGAACTATTGATGAATGGCAGCAGTGGCAGGCCGTACGCGGACAGTTGGTCGCGTGACGGTAAGTATCTGCTTTACGAAAAGAACGGCACCGTAAAAACAAAGATAGATCTCTGGGTACTGCCGATGTTGGGTGACCCAACACCGTTTCCCTACCTTCAAAGTGCTTTCGTCGAGTCTCATGCGCAGTTTTCGCCGGACGGGCGGTGGGTCGCTTATGTGTCGGACGAATCCGGTAGGGCCGAGGTATTTGTCCAGAGTTTCCCGGTATCGGGCGGAAAATGGCAGATTTCCACCGCCGGCGGCGACCAGCCGCAGTGGCGTGGCGACGGAAAAGAGTTGTTCTATATCGCGCCGGATCGCAACTTGATGGCGGTGACTGTCAGCGGCGGCTCGAATTTCGAAGCCGGGCGGCCGACGGTTCTATTCCAGACGGCCGTGCCGCTGACCGGGATTGCCGATGATCGAAACAACTACGTTACGACGCAGGACGGGCAGAGATTCTTGGTTAACAACCTGGCAAACATGACGAATTCCCAGCCGCTGACATTGGTGCTCAACTGGGCTGCGGATCTGAAGAAATGACGATTAATTTGAATTCATTCTGGTTTAGCGCAGCGAGATTCGCATGACCTTGGCGCCTGGAACAAAACTCGGTCGCTATGAAATCCGCTCGAAGATTGGTGAGGGCGGGATGGGTGAGGTGTATCGCGCGCGTGATGAGAAGCTGAACCGCGACGTGGCCATCAAAGTTCTGCCCGCATCTTTCTCACAAGACGCAGATCGACTGCGACGCTTTGAGCAGGAAGCGCAAGCCGCCGGCACATTGAACCATCCAAACATTCTTGCCGTTTACGATGTCGGCACGCATGATGGCGCGCCTTATGTCGTCTCGGAGCTGCTGGAAGGAGAAACGCTGCGCGAGCGTCTTGATGGCCCAGCCATCCAACAGCGGAAGGCGGTTGATTATGCCACGCAAATCGCCAGAGGCCTCGCGGCGGCGCACGGACGAAGCATCGTGCATCGAGACTTAAAGCCGGAGAACATTTTCATTGCCGGAGATGGTCAGGTAAAGATTCTCGACTTCGGACTGGCCAAGCTGATCGAACCGGTAAGCGCTAGCCCAATGCTCACCGATCTGCCAACGCGCAAGCTCAATACGACTCCCGGTACCGTGATGGGCACCCTAGGTTACATGTCGCCCGAGCAGGTGGACGGCAAATCCGTTGATTATCGCTCAGACATCTTCTCTTTCGGCGTCGTGCTCTACGAGATGCTCGCCGGCAGACGTGCATTTCCCCAACGTGAGACGTTACGCGAGACGCTACATGCGATTGCGACGGAAGACCCGCCGGTGCTGTCCGAACTCAACCCGCACCTCTCGCCCTCGCTGGAGAAAGTGGTCGAACGTTGTCTGGAGAAAAAGCCCGAAGATCGTTTTCAATCAACCCGGGATCTCGCATTCGCGCTTGAGGCGTTGTCAGGAGCGAGTACGACATCGCAGCCAGAACTGAGCACCACGCCGAATCTGGACTTGAGCACTTCACCGGCGATCGCCGCGCCTGCGCGGCTGCGTTTTTGGCAGATACTGGCTCTAGCGGCGCTGCTCGCGGCGGTTGCGTTCAGTATTGGCGCATTCATCCTGGGAAAGAGAGCGGGCACGACAGCGCCACCTTCATACCAACGCCTAACCTTTAACCGCGGCACGATCTGGAATGCGAGGTTCGCTCCCGATGGCCAGGCCGTGGTTTACAGTGCCACGTGGAATGGCAATCTGTTAGATGTCTTTTCGGCTCGTGCGGGGAAGACTGAATCGCGCGCGCTCAATTTGGAGAACACGGATCTGTTGGCGATCTCTTCCGCCAATGAAATGGCTGTCTTACGCAACCGTCAAGGCCCCGGTTCGAGACGTGGCACGCTGGCCCGCATGCCGGTTGATGGCGGCGCGGCGCGTGACATCCTCGAAGACGTGCAGGAAGCCGACTGGTCGCCGGATGGAACCAAGCTGGCCGTGGTCCGCTGGGTGAATGGGCGTAATCAACTCGAATATCCCATTGGCAAAGTGCTCTACGAAACAGCAGGCTACATCAGCCATCCGCGCGTCTCGCCACGGGGTGACCTGGTCGTCTTCATGGATCATCAGGTGCAATGGGACAATCGCGGGTGGGTGGCGGTCGTCGACCCCGCCGGAAAGAAGACAGTGCTCTCGGGTGAATGGAGCAGCGAAGAGGGGATGGCCTGGACTCCGGCCGGGGACGAGGTTTGGTTCACGGCAAGCAAGGGTGGAGAAGCCGAGGCTCTTTATGCCGTGACGCTCTCCGGATCGGAACGGTTGGTCCTGAGGACGACGAGCCATTTGACGCTGCATGATATTTCCCGCGACGGACATGTGCTCCTTGACAGCTACAGTGACACGGCCAACATTGCCGGCCTGTTGCCCGGCGAAACAAAAGAGCGCGACTTTTCCTGGCTCGTTCAGGGTTGGCTTTCGGACTTTTCGCCGGACGGCAAGACGATCTTGATCCACATTGTAGGAGAAGGGGCGGGAATCAACTATGCCGTATATTTGCGCAGGACGGATGGCTCGCCCGCCATTCGCCTTGGCGACGGGGATGGTCCCAGATTATCACCGGACGGCAAGTGGGTGCTCACGATTCTGTTCACTCCGCCGCAATTGGCGCTGCTGCCGACCGGCGCGGGTGAGGCCAGACCGTTGGAGCGTGGCCCCATCGAGCAATACGGTAAGAGATGTGGCTGGTTCCCGGATGGGAAGCGAATCGTTTTCGAGGGCCGGGAACCGGGCCGCGAATGGCGTCTCTACGTTCAGAGCATCGAGGGCGGCCTTCCCCGCCCGATCACGCCTGAGGGCACAACCGGAGGTTCAAGAGAAATCTTCATCTCCCCGGATGGCAAATTCGTGATCGCCTTAGATGCTCAGCATCAGCCATCTTTCTACCCGGTGGCAGGCGGCGCGCCGCAGCCGATTTCGCACCTGGAGAGCGACGATGAGATCATCGGTTGGAGCAGTGACGGCAACTCGCTCTACCTCGCTCGAACCCAAGTGATGCCGATCAAAGTCTATCAGTTTGACTCTGCAACGTGGAGCAGGGTGCTGCTTAAGGAAGTCATGCCCGCCGACCCCGCTGGGGTCATCGGCCCCAACATTATTCTCATGACCCCTGATGGCAAGGGTTATATGTACTCGATCCGCCGCCAGCTTTCAGACCTCTATTTAGTCGGAGGATTGAAATGACCGCAGCTTATCGACAGTTGTTCTCTTCGCATAATTGCCTGTCTCATCTATGACGATCGCCACTGGCACAAATCTTGGCCGTTACGAAATCCGCTCAAAGATTGGCGCGGGCGGAATGGGTGAGGTGTATCTCGCGGAAGATACACGGTTGCACCGCAAAGTTGCACTAAAGGTTCTTCCCGCCGATCTCGCGTCTAATCAAGATCGAATGCGACGCTTTGAACAAGAAGCAACATCGGCGGCGGCACTCAATCATCCGAACATTGCGCACATCTACGAGATTGGTGAAAGCGATGGCACTAACTTCATCGCGATGGAGTTTGTCGACGGCAAGACTTTGCGGGAAAAGATTCACGACGAAAAAGGTGAGTTGAAGGTCGTACTCAAACACTTGCTCCAAGTCGCAGAAGGGTTGGCGAAAGCACACGCGTCAGGAATTGTGCATCGCGATCTCAAACCCGACAACATCATGATCACGCGCGACGGCCACGCGAAGATTCTTGATTTCGGCCTGGCAAAGCTGCTTGAGACAGCGGGGCAGAAGCCCGACCGTGAGGGAGGGCTCTCGAGCGAGATCGCAACCGCGATGATGCCCGTTCAGCATTCGACCCCTGGCGTCGTGATGGGCACAGTGGGTTACATGTCTCCCGAACAGGCGCAAGCGAAACCTGTCGACCAGCGCTCAGACATCTTCTCGTTCGGTTGCCTCCTTTACGAAGCAGCCACTGGTCGCAAGCCGTTCGCCGGTGACTCAATCGTTGACACGCTGCACAAGATCATTCACGACCCGGCGCCGGCCATCACTGACTTCAATCCTTCAGCATCACCTGAATTGCAACGCGTCATCCGCAAGTGCCTGGCGAAAGAGCCGGAGAAGCGATACCAGACAATTCGCGACACGGCCAACGATCTTGAAGAATTGCTCGAAGAGATGAAGGGCGCGAGCGACATCGAACGCTCGGTGGCGCCGTCCTCGAGCGCGACCACGAACAGTGCGATGAGTAGCACAGACGGCGGGCGCGCGGAGAGCACTGTGTCGGTTAGCCAGCAGCCCGCCTCGAGCGCCGAGTACATTTTCTCCGGAGTCAAACAAAACAAATTTGCCGCAGCCATTGCACTCCTGATGCTGGTTGTTGGCGCCGTCGGTCTCGGGCTTTATCTGCGCGCGGGCAAGACCGCAGTCGCAATCGAGTCAATCGCCGTGCTGCCGTTCGTCAACGAAAGCGGTAATGCGGATGTTGAATATCTCTCTGACGGGATGACCGAGACGCTTATCAACAGCCTTTCCCAGATCCCGAACTTGAGCGTTAAGGCTCGCTCTTCGGTATTTAGGTACAAAGGTAAGGAGATCGATCCGAAAAAGGTAGCTTCGGAGTTAGGTGTCCAGGCGATCTTAACCGGCCGCGTTATCCAGCGAGGCGATCAGTTGACCTTGAGCGTGGAATTGATAGACGGGCAGACGGAGAACACGATCTGGGGCAATAAGTACGAGAGAAAAGTTTCTGATCTCGTGGCACTGCAGAGCGAGGTCGCCCGCGATGTTTCGAGCAAACTCAAATCGAAACTATCGGGTGCAGACGTAGCGAAGGTCGAAAAGAACTACACCGCTAATCCCGAAGCCTATCAGCTTTATTTGAAAGGAAAGTTCTATTGGAACAAACGAACGGGCGAATCCCTCAAACAAGCTGCTGAGCTTTATCGGCAAGCAATTGAGAAAGACCCGAACTATGCCCTCGCCTATTCAGGTTTGGCTGAAACATACGTTCTCTTTTCGAGTTACGATGTTGCGCCGGCAAACGACAGCATGCCTCAGGCGAAAGCGGCGGCTCTGCGGGCGCTAGCGATTGACGATTCGCTGGCAGAAGCACACACCGCTCTCGGACTTTATCTCTCCAATTATGAATGGGATCGGAATGGCTCGGAAAAGGAGTATCGCCGCGCTATCGAACTCAAACCGAATTACGCGACCGCCCATCATTGGTTGGGTGCTGACCTCTCGAATGTAAAACGGTTTGACGATGGTCTTGTTGAGTTGCGGCGTGCCGAGGAACTTGACCCGCTTTCGCCGATCATAGGTACGAATCTCGGTGACACGCTGGTCTACGCTCGCAGGTATGATGAGGCGATTGCACAATACAAGCGCACTCTCGTTAGTAACCCAAATTTTGCTTACGCTCACCGGGCTTTGGGTTGGGCATATGGCTCAAACGGAATGTATCCGGAAGCCATAGCCGAAACGCGCACGTCTATCGAACTGAATAATGCTTCCTCGGCAAAGGGATTCTTGGGACTGTGGCTGGCGAAATCCGGCAAGCGCGATGAAGCCGTGAAGCTGCTCGGCGAGTTAAAACAGGAATCGACCCGGGGTTATGTTCAGAGCTATGATTTTGCGCTTATTTACATTGGGCTTGGTGATAAAGAGGAAGCATTGAACTGGCTCGAAAAGCAAATGTCGGATCGTTCAGAAACCGCCAATGCGTATGCAGTTGTCCCGGAGCTTGACGATCTGCGCTCCGAGCCGCGATTCAGGGAAATGCTGAAACGGATGAATTTGCCGGAATGAATTTGAAAGAAGATGAATAGAGAACTGTCAGCCAACACCACTCTGTCGCACTACCGCATTGTCTCCAAGATCGGCGCAGGCGGGATGGGCGAGGTGTACCTGGCGCAGGACACAAAACTCGACCGGAAAGTGGCGATCAAATTCCTGCACGAAGAGTTCAGCAAGGACTCGGACAAGTTGAATCGTTTTGTTCAGGAAGCCAAGGCAGCTTCTGCCCTGAATCACCCGAACATCCTAACCGTTTATGAGATCGGTGAGGTAGACGGCAAAAACTATATCGCGACCGAGTTGATCGACGGCAAGACTCTGCGTGAGCATCTTTCGCAAAAGGAAACGCTGCAGCTCAATGCGATCCTGAAGATCGGCGTGCAAGTGTCGGAAGCGCTCTCAGCGGCGCATCAGGCTGGGATTATCCACCGCGACATCAAGCCTGAGAACATCATGCTGCGCAAAGATGGCTATGCGAAGGTGCTGGATTTCGGTTTGGCGAAATTGTCAGAACCCCGACCTGTCGGGGTAGCGACCCGGTCGGCGGGAAGCGAAGATGCAACCCGGGTCCAAGTCAACACCACTCCCGGAATGGTGATGGGAACGGTTTCGTATATGTCGCCCGAACAAGCACGTGGCAAGGAAACCGATGCCCGAACAGATATCTGGAGTTTGGGCGTCGTCTTGTATGAAATGCTGGCGGGCAAAGTTC
>JBGQJU010000135.1:0-12485 GCA_041499185.1 Pyrinomonadaceae bacterium
ATGACTTGCCCGATGCCAGCTGCCTGATTGCCTCCAGCTTGAACTCCCGCGTAAACTTTCTTTGTGTTAAGCCCACAGTCGCCCTCCTCCTAAAAAACTGTAGCTTAACTCGTGGTCTCAAATTTGGGGCTCAGTCCAGACCTTTCAACCGAAGTTTATCATTCTAACGGTTTTCGACAATCGACTGAGGGGGGCGGCATGATGCTCTGGTGGATCCTGCGACGACTGCGATCGACGGATGCCGATGTACGCGCGCGTGCTGCGAAAAAACTTGGGGAAGTCGAACCCGCACGAGTTACCTTTGACCCGCGCTACGCGCGAGCGATCGGGGCGCTGGTCGGCATAGCAACAGACCAAGCCTGGCAAGTCCGACTGTCGGCAGTGCGTGCATTGGAGAAGGCTGGCGCTCGATTTGTTGCGGACTGTACCGCGGAGGCCCAACCTCGTCCAATTCGCGTGACGGCGCAAGACGTGCAAAGTCAATCAAAGCCCTTGATACCCACCCCGTACGGAGCGAGCGATCACACGATCCGGACCAAAGCTGTCCTCGATGCCCAGGTTCATGCAGCAGTCCAAGAACGAGACAGGCGCGCAAGGTGGGTTCGTTGCTTGGGAGAGTTGAAGGAGGATCGCATTGGTAAGTCTCTAGCGGAGAGGCTTGACGACGAGCATTCCGATGTGAGGGAAGCAGCCCGCAAGGCTCTGTCAGATCTTGGAAAACAAGTCATCGAGGTGCTCGCAGCCGTGGTCACCGATGAGCGAGAGCCGCGGGAAGTGAGAATCGCGGCCGTCGCAGCCCTGGGGAACCTTGGCGACAGTCGAGCGACGGATGTGCTGATAGCGGCCTTCGGAGCGCGCACCGAAATCTCCAATGCGGCGTGCGACGCGTTAGCGGACATCGGAGCGAATGCGGTAGAACCACTCATGGCCGTCCTCAGGCGGCTCGCAGCGCACGTGCGCCCGCCGTCTGCATACACTGACCATGATCGGGAAAACCCGGACTTCCCTCGTGAAGTAGTCGCATGGAGTGTTTCAGAAGCGTTAGGTCGTATAGGCACGCCCGCAATCGCGCGGTTGATGGACGCGCTTGAGGATTTGGACGAGTCGGTACAGGCTGCAGCTAACATCACCTTGAAGAAGGCTCGGGGCGTAGTAACCATCGGTGAAACTAGGAAGACTAAGGAATTCAAATCACAGTTCATGTCACAGCTTGTCGCTGCCAGGCCCGGCGACGACCTGATCGTCATTAAGCTATTGAGCAACAAGATGATCAAACTGGAGGGAGTAATAGCGATTCTCGTTGCTGCCGATGAACATCAGTACTCGCAGAGGTTGGCCATTGGCTACGGAACCAAGGCCGGAGGTCAAGCGGAGATTCTCTTCGAAGTCCCCGAGGGTACAGAGCTCAAGTTGCTTCGCGTTGGCGACTTGGTCTTCGACGTTCCCCGCAGCTGGCGTCACGGCGTCTAGCTCGGAGCGGAAATCCCGAAGCAAATCGGTAATCGTTTTGTCCAATTTGACTATCTCAGCCTAACCTGTCGTTCGGTGGCTTCGCATTGATACTCGATGAGCGTACTGGTTCAGCTGCAACAATGGTACGAGTCTCAATGTGACGGAGAACGGGAGCATCAGTTCGGGGTTTCGATCGGGACGCTTGACAATCCTGGCTGGATCGTCAGTATCGACCTCAATGGAAACGGATTTGGAAAACCGCGTATTCCCAACCTTCGAAGACTTAGATCCCGGCCAAGATTGGCCTAAGTGCTGGGTCGAAGATGGAAAATTCAATGGCGCTGGTGGACCCCAAAAGCTGGAAGAGATTCCTGCTACATTTCTGCGTTGGGCCACCAAAGAACCGTTTGAATGAGTTCCGACATGCCACCGAACAAATCGGGTATGAAAGTCGAAGTCAAGCGTAGACATCTCCTCTCCTGCCAAAGTCGGTTGACTTCGGAGGGCTGTTAACGACTCGCCGGCTGGCGTTTCAAGTTGGCTCACCGAGTTGCTTAGCAGTCACCTCGTCGCTAACCTACACACCTTTTATCGACCGTTTTGTTTTTGCTTCTTTCAGCCATTCAGGTATGTGAGACTCATCCCGACGTGTGGAGACGGCCTATGGTTCGATTGGGCTTAGCGAGCACCCCACGCGGGAACCCCGCAAGAGTCGGTGCGGGCCTAACCATTGGACGGCCCTCAGCTTTCCTTCACTGGTGGTGAAACTTCGATTCACTTTAATCGCGCCATCGGTCCTGATGGCTACTTGCTGAAAACTACTCGACCCCAGATCGAGTCCGACGTAAACTATCTCCACGCAGATGTCTCCTCCTTAAAGGTATTGGAAAAAGCCAAAGGGAAAAGCAGGATGATTATCCTGCCGGAGACATCTGCTGCTTGAAACTTATTTTGATAGCCCGACTTTCATCGTACCATTGGACGCGAGCGGAATCAGCGGGCTTGTCATCGACAACTTGTCCGTGACGTCGTTGTTTCCCGCCGCGTCAACTCAATCGTTGGGCGCTTCGTGGAGTAACAGGAAACATAGACAACATGAACCTTGTTGATATTCGTCAATTCTTTGCAGAAGAAATCCGGGCCGTTGCGAACATTCAGACAGATGCTTTGGCGACCGCGTTTGCAAAAGTTCCGCGCGAGCATTTTCTTGGGCCCGGTCCGTGGCAAATTGCGAGCCCGGATGCTCGCGGATCAAGTATTGGTGGTATGACAATCGGCACCAGTTACCGTGCAACTGATGATGCAGATCCTCGACATCTCTACCACAACGTTCTTATTGCGATTGATCCAAGTCGCCAGTTAAATAACGGTCATCCGAGTACTCTCGCCTCCTGGCTGGACGCGCTCGAACTCAAAGAAGGAGGTCGCGCGCTTCACGTTGGGTGCGGCGTCGGTTACTACACGGCGATCATCGCCGAAGTAGTTGGACCGAACGGCCATGTCACTGGCATCGAGATAGATCCAGACCTCGCCTCGCGTGCGCGTAAGAATCTCGCACATCTCGATCACGTTGAGGTTTTGCAGGCTGATGGCGGAGAGTACAACTCTCAACCTAATGACGCGATCTTTATCAACGCTGGTGCGACGCACGTGCGATCTGCCTGGCTTGACAATCTCCGACCCGGCGGACGCTTGCTTCTCCCACTCACAGTCGCTGCCGACCCTAACGCCAACGGCATGGGCTTCATGTTAAGAGTGGCATATGAAAGGCAAAGCTATGCGGCGCGCTTTCTTTCCCCGGTCATGATCTTCCCCTGCATCGGCTCGCGCAATGAAGAGTCAAATCAGCGACTTCTTGATGCCATGAAGCGCGGAACGTGGGGGTCAGTGCAATCTCTCCGCCGGGAATCGCATGAGCCGAGTGATACTTGCTGGCTGCATGGTGACAACTTCTGCCTTTCTACATTGCCTGTAGCGGAAGCATCATCAGCGCCGGATTGAGATTTACAACGCGCCCAACGTAGTTGGACGCGAGCGGCGGTAGCGCCTCTCGCAACTTGCGTGACGCGGCGAAGGGTGCTTTCATTCGCGCCGCCGCGTCAACTCAGACGTTCGGCGTCGGCTTGATCATTTTGTGAAGACTTGTGATGAAATCTGCACTTGACCAGCGAGATATGCTGCTTAACGCGTGGAGAACCAACAACCGCGTCAGCGTCTTCCTGGTCGAGCACCTACCCGACGAGCTATGGGGAGCCACAGTGCCAGGGGCTCCACGTCGAACCGTGCGGATGATCGCCGGCCACATCCACAATGCGCGGTGCACGTGGATCGAGACGCTGGGAAAGGAACACGGCATCGCGGTGCCGCGAGCCATCAATCGACACAAGGTTGGACCGAAGGAGCTGATTCCAGCACTAGGCCACAGTAGCCGCGGCATTATCAGTTTGCTGGCGCTCGGTTTTGACCGAGGCGGCACGATCCCCGTCTCCTCGTCGTATACTTGGCGTAATCTTCCCCTCGACGTGGGGCATGTCCTAACGTATTTCGTCGCGCATGAAGGTCATCATCGCGGGCAGATTGTCATGCTCGCCCGCCAATTGGGCTATCGTTTGCCCGTTGAGATTACGGCTGGTCTTTGGCAATGGTCGAAGCGCGCCAAGGAGTCTCGGAGTTAGATCTCGCTGACGCCGAACAACTCGGGTGAGCGCGGGATAGCGCCTCTCTCAACTGCCTTGGTCCGGCGCGGCTTGCATGTCACCGCCCGCGCCACCTGAACTCAAACGTTGGGCGGCTTCGTGGTCTTGATGTTGACAACGCATCGCCGATAGTGACGGAGGGTTCCATGGGAAGAATTAATTGGAGGCGAGTAGCCCTTTGTGGAGTTGTGACAGGTATCGTCTGGACCGTCCTCTCTGCAATAAGCACTTGGTATGTCGGCGCTGATTTCAATTCCGCCGTTCCCGGCAACAAGATATTTGCACCGGGCGCTGGTTTGGCCGCGTTCCTTTTGACGGTCAATCTTGCGGGCGGCATCTGGGCCATGTGGCTTTATGCAGCGATCCGTCCTCGTTACGGGGCGGGTGCAAAGACGGCCGCTGTAGCCGGGTTTTCCTGGTGGGTCGCAAGCAGTCTGGCCGACGCCACTTGGGGATCGTTCAGATTGGTTCCGGTCAAAGCACTTCTACCGCTTTCGGCAGTATCTCTTCCGGAAATGATTGTGGCAGCGCTGGTCGGTGCCTGGCTCTACAAGGAATGATCACTCAGGCGCGACCCAACAAATCGGTTGGGCGGTGAAGAGATTCGACAGATGTTTGAGGCGGAAAAACCGACACGTGAGAAGACGCAAGTAAGCCGGAGCATAACGAGATGCTGTGGTGGACAATTCAACAATTAAGATCAAAAAAGACAGAAAGAAAGATGCGCGCAGCTATGAAACTGGGCTTGTCCAAAAACGCTCGAACTGTCGAACCCCTGCTGAAAGCACTCAGAGACGAACATCAGGACGTACGCGACTTGGTGGCGGAGGCTTTGGCTCAGATTGGGGATAAGCGGGCCCTTGAGCCTCTTATCGCCGCACTCAAGGATCAGCACGTCGGCCCTACGCCGAGGTTGGCAAGAGCTTTAGGCGAATTCGGCGATTCACAAGTCATAGAGCCGCTGGTTACCACACTGGTAGATAAGAATTGGAAGGTGCGCGAGGCAGCAAGTGAGGCGCTCAACAAGGTCGATTCGAATTGGATGAAAACTGAACAAGCCAAGGCGACAGTCCCAGCGCTCGTCGCAGCCTTGAAAGATAACGATAACGAGATTCGCGTGGCAGCCGCTGAAACGTTGGGCAAGATTGGAGACGCGGGTGCCGCCCAATCGCTAGTCGCGATGCTCGACTATTCAGAATTCAGTTATACCTCCTATTCAGACTGGAGCGTCCGGGGAGCGGCCGCCAACGCGCTGATATCAATGAGGTGGGAGCCACCTGACGACACTCAACAAGCATTGGTGACGAAAATCAATAACACCGCAGTAATAGCACCGCTGATTAAAGAACTGAAGTCTACAACCGATTCATGGCGCGAATTTTCAGGGCCCGAATGGGGTGCTAAAGACAAATGGATCACTATTGCGAAGGAGCTTGGGCGTATTAAGGATGGGCGTGCAGCAGAGCCTTTGGCTGAATCATTCTTTGACAGGTGGTGGTCAGAGAAGGATACGGAAGAGACCTTTGTTCAAGTCATGGCAAATCTTGGCGAAAGTGGGGTAGAGGCATTGCGCCACTATCTTTACACTCGCCGATCCGAACCGAATGCAGCGCTATGTATGGCGAAGATTAATACTAAGAGCGCTCGGAATTACTTGCTCGAAGCGATTGAACGGGGTTCTAACCTAACTTATGCTTTGGTCTATGCATGCAAAGCAGCTCGCGCAGTTGGCGAGTTAGCTGAACTAGCTGCCGCTATGAGACACGAAGAAACTATTCGCGCCGTTGTTGACGCGATCCGAGACATGCTGAAAGAGTTTCCAAGAGAGATCAAGTCGGAAGACCTGCAAGCAGTTACGCGGCTGGAAAAGGTTTCTGTTATTGCATCGCGGGAGCTTGGCTATTCCCCCTGGCGTGAGCAGGTGAAATATGAGGTTGACTGCTCAGATTTGAAGGAGTTAGCAAGTCATGAGTTAATCCGGCGCGGGTTAAAGGCATGACAGGCTAGTGACAAGTTTCCATTCAGGCTCGGCGCGCCGATACGGAGCTTCGTTACATTTGAGGAGATTAAGGGCGTGCCGCCGACAGAGTCTGCCTTCTCGCTTGATGAGTTCGACGGCGTACCCTATCGAGTTTTCTTCGAAGTAGCGCCCGACGGACTGTGTTACATGCTCGGCGAACGCCAAGAGTAGAAGTCTCTCTCGCAGCCCGCGGATGAAGGCTCGGGGGCTAACTCTGGAACTCACTCTTACCGTAATGCGGTACAATTCTGCCATGACAAAGTACTTGGACGTGACAGCCTGGGCCCGCCGTGATGTGTTTGAGTTCTATCGTAACTTTGACAAGCCATACTTCAATATCTGTGTGCGGGTGGACGTTACCAATTTGTTGTCGCACCTGCGCCAGCGCACCAATATGTCAGGGCCCAACGTGTCGTTGGCATATCATTACTTCGCGCTTCGAATGGCCAACGAGATCGAGTCATTTCGCTATCGCCTCAGAGGGGGCAAGGTGGTTGTCCATGACATCATTCACGGCGGGACTACGGTGCTGTTGCCAAACGGGAGCTTTACTCTGGCCTATTTTGACTATGACCCGGAGTTTGGGAAGTTCGTCGATGAGGCAAGGCGCGCAGTGGACCAGGCGCGTTCGGATGGAGCGTTTTTGCCGAGAGCGGACGACGCGAGAGTTCACTTTACGACGCTGCCCTGGGTAGCATTTACCAGCTTTTCGCACGCCCGAAATTGGGGGCGTGAGGACTCAGTGCCCAAAATTGCCTTCGGCAAGTTTATACATGAAAACGCGCGCGCTCTGCTGCCCTTTTCAGTAGAGGTCCACCATGCGTTAGTAGACGGATCGGATGTGGGGCGATACCTGACCCGTTTGGAAGAAGCGCTCACGAAACCTGAGGACTACATTTCATAGCTTGGGAATCCTGGCGCCCTACTCGGTGACGGTATCCGATTGTTCGAGCATTTAGGCGCCGAGCAAATTGAACTGGAGAGAACTCGGGTGATAGAAGCCCTGGCATAACACCTCTTAGATTCCGCGTCGTAAAGTAAACACCTCCTGAATACATTGCGAAATTTTGAAACTGAGAGAGAGAATCAAGACCATGGCAAATAATAAGCATCCCACTCTTGGAAACGGCAAAGTATGCTACATCGAGATTCCGGCTATCGACGTCAATGCTTCGGCCCGCTTTTACCAGGAAGTTTTTGGTTGGCAGATCAGACGGCGCGGCGATGGCCATCCCGCCTTTGATGACACGGTGGGCGAGGTGAGTGGCACTTGGGTGGTCGGCCGGAAAGCAGCGACCGAGCCCGGCCTGTTGATCTACATCATGGTTGACAGTGTGGCGGCAACCGTCGACGCGGTCATTGCCAATGGAGGTAAGATCGTGCAACCGATCGGTATGGACGCACCAGAGATAACCGCGAGACTTAGTGATCCGGCTGGAAATGTAATCGGCCTCTATCAAGAACCGACGGGAGCGAATTAGAAAAGCGTGGTGTTCTCCCAAAACTCTGAGTTCTCATTGAGTTCGCTTTGACACTATCTGCCCAAACTTAAGAAAAGAGAGCGACAGAAATGATGGCGCGACGAGCTTGAGGCGCCGCGCAATTCATCCCGATAAACTCTTGATTCCTAAGCCCCGCAAACTGCGGAACACTCAACATGAGAATAAGCAGGAGAAGATTCATCGAAGCATCAGCGCTTACCGTAGCAACTAGTCTTGTCTCCCCGGCAATTGCTCAAGAGGGTCAGGAAAAGAATCGGAGATCTTTCCTCAAGCCTCTTTCAGGCCATGACAGCAAGGTACGGGCACTGTTATCCCGGATGACATTGGAAGAAAAGATCGGGCAGATGGTGCAGGCAGAACAGAATGCGCTCAAAGATATTGGCGACATCGAAAAGTATTTTCTCGGCTCGCTGCTAAGTGGCGGTAGTTCCGATCCTAAAACCGGCAACGGGCTGGAGGATTGGACGGATCTGTACGACCTTCTTCAATCTCGCACGCGTAATACGCGTCTGGGCGTTCCGCTCCTCTACGGTATCGACGCGGTCCACGGTCATAACAACGTTCTCAATGCCGTCATATTCCCGCACAACGTAGGCTTAGGTTGCACCCGCAACCCGGCGCTGGTTGAACGGGCGGCGCGCGTCACCGCTGAAGAAGTCAGGGCCACCGGCATCAATTGGACGTTTGCGCCCTGCGTGACGGTTCCCCGTGACGAACGCTGGGGACGAACTTATGAAGGGTTCGGCGAATCACCCGATCTGGCGCGGCAACTAGGTGGGGCCGCCGTTCGCGGATTCCAAGGAAATGACCTAAGCAGCCCCTTGAGTGTTTTAGCCTGCGCCAAGCATTTCGTCGGCGACGGCGGCACCACATTTGGAACGGGACTGCCAGTGGGAAATCCAAAGATGCGCATTCTGGATCGCGGCGACACGAGAATCAGTGAGCAGGAGCTGAGAGACATCCACATGCAGGGATACGTTAGCGCCATCAGCGCGGGCGTCGGCAGCATCATGCCATCTTACAATAGCTGGAACGGCGTGAAGTGTTCCGGCAGCAAGCGGCTGCTAACTGAAATTCTAAAGCGCGAATTGGGCTTCCAAGGTTTCCTCATCTCAGACTATTACGCTATCGACGAAATGCCGGGTGACTACAAGACTCAGATCGAGACGTCAGTCAATGCCGGGATGGACATGTTCATGGTACCCACCAAATATCGGGAGCTTTACCACCTCCTGCTTGAGCTCGTCAGGGAAAACCGCGTGGCTCTCTCACGCATAGATGACGCTGTCAAACGAATCCTCCGCGTTAAGTTTGCGATGGGACTGATGGCGAAAACAAGGCCGCCACTTGCCGACAGACGATTGCACAAAAGTTTCGGGTCTCCGGAACATCGACAGGTTGCGCGCGAATGTGTGCGGCAGTCGCTGGTCCTGCTCAAGAACAGGAACAGAACCTTACCCATCTCGAAACGTCTCGCACGAATTCATGTCGCCGGCAAGAGCGCGGATGACATTGGAAATCAGTGTGGCGGATGGACCATTAGTTGGCAGGGCAAGAGCGGCACCATCACGACCGGCGGCACGACAATCCTGAAAGCGATTCAGGACACAGTCTCACAGAATACGAAGGTCACGTTCTCCAGAGACGGGTCCGGCTCAGATGGAGCAGACGTCGTCATTGCCGTGATCGGCGAGACTCCTTATGCCGAAATGTTGGGAGACAGAAAGGACCTCAGTCTCTCAGCGGAGGACGTTGCCGTTGTCGAGACAATAAAGCAGGCGAACATCCCGCTCGTCGTCCTGCTTTTATCCGGCCGGCCTATGATCATCAACAAGGTGCTCGAAACGTGTGACGCTTTCGTGGCCGCATGGCTGCCCGGAACTGAAGGCCGAGGGATTACAGACGTGCTCTTCGGCGATCATAAGCCAACGGGCAAACTCTCTTTCTCATGGCCGCGCTCAATGGATCAAATACCTATCAACGTTGGCGACCAGCCTTATGATCCGCTCTTCAGATATGGGTTCGGGCTAACCTATTGAGGCGGCATTCA
This sequence comes from Pyrinomonadaceae bacterium, assembly GCA_041499185.1. GTDB lineage: Bacteria > Acidobacteriota > Blastocatellia > Pyrinomonadales > Pyrinomonadaceae > JAOAPY01. Next base: position 9,721 of record JBGQJU010000135.1, read on the forward strand.
ACGGCCCGATCGCCTGGATTACTTTCGCGTTAACTCTCTCCCTTGGGAGAGGGTTGGGGAGAGGACCTGTGCCCCGTGTCATGGCTCGACACAGGGTTAGACACCGGAAATTTGGTCTAGTGTGATAAGAGAGTATGATGCGCTACCGAACGGGGGGAGGAGCCATCATGCGATCCGCAAAGACCTTTATATGTATCCTCGGCATTCTTGGCGTCTGCGTCCTGGCGCAACGGAATTATTCACAGACGCCAGCGTTGAGCAAACCTATCGTGCCTGCGCAGAAGCGCATCGTGATCGCCGCGAGCACGGTGCTCGATGGCAGGGGCCGCGTGCTCCGAAACACTCGCATTGTGATCGAGGGCTCGAAGATAGTGGCCATTGATCCAAAGGCCGGGCCCGTGGATTACGACCTGCGTGGCCTGACCGTTTTGCCGGGCTGGATTGACGCGCACGCGCACGTTACCTGGAGCTTTGGCAAGGATGGCAAAAACGCGGGCGCGGGAGTAACGACACAAGATGCCGCGTATTCAGCCGCTTCGAATGCCTGGGTGACACTGATGGCGGGCTTCACCACGATACAAAGCGTGGGCTCGCCCACTGACGTTCCCTTGCGCGACGCGATCGCGAAAGGCACACTCCCCGGCCCGCGCATTCTGACGGCCGTTGAGCCGCTCGTGGGGCGAGGCGAGCAGAACGGTACGCAGGATCAGATCCGCGCGTTCGTGCGCAAGCAGAAGGAAGCCGGCGCGGACCTGATCAAAATCTTCGCGTCGCAGAGCATCCGCCAGGGCGGTGGGATGACGCTTTCACAGGAGCAATTGAACGCTGCCTGCGATGAAGCGAAAAAGCAGGGCCTGCGCACGCTCGTGCACGCTTACAAAAATGCCGTGCGGGCTGCCACTCTGGCCGGCTGCACAGAGATTGAGCACGGCACGATGGCGACGGACGACGATCTGAAACTGATGGCCGAGAAGGGGACCTATCTGGATCCGCAGGCTGGCCTGGTGATCGAGAACTACCTGCTGAACAAGGAAAAGTATCTCGGCACACCCGGGTACACGGAAGAAGGGTTTGCAGCGATGGAGAAGGTGCTGTCGTTGAACCACCAGTTGGTGCAACGCGCGTCGAAAATTCCGGGACTGAAAATCGTTTTCGGCACGGACGCGGTGGCGGGCTCGCATGGGCGCAACGCTGAGGAGTTCATTGATCGCGTGCGCGATGGCGGAGTGGACCCAATGGCGGCGATGGTTTCTGCCAACTCGCTGGGTGCGGAAGCGCTTGGCATGGCCGATCAGATCGGCTCGATCGCGCCCGGCCTGCAGGCGGACATCATCGCGCTCGATGGAAATCCGTTGAAAGACATCACCTCTGTTCGGCGCGTCGTGTTTGTGATGAAGGGCGGTGTGGTTTACAAGAACGCCGCGCGCCGCGCGATTCCTGTTTATCCAGGCGTCCAGCCTTGACTTGGGGAGCTACAACATGTCGGGCGCTTCTCATAATATAAAGCTGAAAAGCTCCCCATGCTACAATGCTCAAAGCAGAACGGCAGCGTCGCCTTTGGAGGTGAATCATGGCAAGAAGATTAAAAGATTTGAAAGAACTTAAGATTGAACGTCCCCCACGATTAAAGTTATCGGCGAAAGAATCGTTGAAGCGGACGCAGGAATTCGAGAAGCGAAAGGAGCAATTCGTTGCCACTGTCAGAAAGGGCAAGAATTGAGGTATATCTGCCCGATTTGCCTCGCGCTGCTTATCAGGATTTGTTGAGTGCGTTAACGCAAGAATTCACCTATACCTTCGGCGGTTGCACGATTATTCGCGGGCTGGATGGCAGCTACCTTTCGCAAGCCGGATTCTCAATTCCAGATCCTATCAATCTGATTTACACGGACACGCCATACACCTTCAAAGAGCATTTCGAGATTGTCTCGACTTATGCAGACAAACTCAGTGCTGCTGCTTTTGCAGCTTTGGCAGAAGAGGCTATTCTGGTTGTTGTGAGTCAGGTCTATCACGCAGTGTAGTTGTCAATCGCGCGGGGATTCCTTTCCCTTGCAGGCGTTACATCATTGCGCTCGATGGCGATTCTTTGAAAGACATCACGGCCGTTCGGCGCGTCGTGTTTGTGATGAAGGGCGGCATTGTTTACAAGAACGTCAGCGCCCCACGCGGGCTGCCCGCGCGGGGACCCCGCACCGCGCGCGGCTCGATTCCCGGCTTTGCAGGCGTCCAGCCTTGATTGGGCTCCTACTACATGTTGGATGGCTTGGTCAAAGCGCCGACTGACGGGCGAGCAAGAGTAAGATTTGATGGCGAGAAGGAGGCGGCCAGCCGTAAAAGGGAATGATGGGAGGCAATTCCACCTCTGGTCGGCTTTTCTCGATACTTCTTATGACATTGAGACGCGTTCGAAGCGATGCCAACTTGATACGATCTTCTTCGAAACTCATGGGCCAGATAAAATCTATTTCGCTTTCTGCTACGGCCATGAACACTGGCTCTACCATAATTCCGCGCGCTTGATGCCTCTCAAGTCCAGTGACTCTAGATTCAATACCTTCGATAAAATGCTGATTCTCGATCACTCTCTCATGCGTCATTCTCATTATCCTTTCGGAGCGATAATGTAAGTCTCCCCAATTTAGGTCCACTCATAAGTAGAGACTTCGGGCATTTTGGTTAGTAGATATTCCCTGGGCGTCATGTCTCCCAGAGAGTCGTGTGGTCGTTCTTCGTTGTACTCCTTGAGCCACTTTTCTGTCTGC
>JBGQJU010000136.1:0-12442 GCA_041499185.1 Pyrinomonadaceae bacterium
CACGGCGTCACCGTTCTGCGATCTAAATGTCGCGCGCCGCTCGCCAAAATTGAAACGCGCTTCGTTGACTGCGCGGCTGGAAAGTGTCGACGTAAGCGTCGTCACCGCGGAATAGTCTCGCAGCTTTTGAATACCCGTGCGCGAGAAGTCATTTTGGCCCAGCGACTGATTCTGAGACTCGACCTGAATGCCGGTAATCTCGCTTGGGTTGTAGCCAAAGCGGATAGCTAACTGATGATCCCTGGTAATCAGATGATCCACACGAATGGAATTAAAGGTTGTCCGATCCGTAATGGGAAATACCTTTTGCAAATTGTTCAGCGGCCGAAAAGCAATGAACTGGCCCGCCGCGTTTGTGGTTGTTGTAGGCACCGGTGCGCCGCTAAGGAAGAAGCGACTTCCAACCACGGTTCCGGGCGTGAATGGTGCGCCAGTGGCAAGTAAGGGGTTGAAGCCTGTCAAAGCAGTGCTTCCGCCACCGGACGCAAGATAAGCATACCCAATTCCGAGTGGCGCAGTCGCTGCATTTCCCAGAAGGGCTGTGATGTAAGCTTGTTGAGCTGGGGTGATATTAGTCAGGGTCTGCGCGGGAAAGCCTGCCGCCAGCGGTGGTAACGTCACTGATCCTGTCAAACCTTGCGCAACATTGCTGGTAAAGAATCCTGATTCATCGCGTCGGCGTTGTTCGAAGGCAAAGAAAAAGAAGGTGCGGTCTTTGTCCAAGGGACCACCGACCGTGAAGCCATATTGCGTGCGTCTGAACGGCGGCTTCGCGACTGGCGCAAATGGATTGCGCGCCTGATAACTCTTATCACGCATAAACCCGAAAACGTTTCCGCGCAGATTGTTCGTGCCGCTCTTCGTTACAACGTTGACCACGCCGCCTGCCGAGCGTCCAAACTCAGGAGCGAATGAGTTCGTAACCACCTGAAACTCCTGCACTGCTTCCTGAGACACGGTTGAGCGCGAAGCGTTAACCGAATTGTCCGTATTATCCGCGCCATCAACTTGAACGAGATTCGAGCGACCGCGCTGACCGCCGAAGTTCAATCCTGTCGTCGGCGCTGGTCCAATCGGGCGTCCATTGTCGCGCCCGACTGTGGAGGTGGTCAGGGCGAACGACAGATAGTTGCGTTCGTTGATGGGAAGATTATCGATGCGCTGCTGGTCCACGGTAGTGGCCACGGCGGTCTTCGCGGTCTCCACCAGTTCCGTTGTCGCTCCGGAGATTGTTACTGTGGCATCGATCGATCCCGGCTCGAGCGTAACGTCCAGATCGGCTCGCTGTCCCAGGGTCAGCTTCACAGCAGGAAGCGACGCCTTCTTGAAGCTGGGAGCTTCGACCGTTAAATCATAATCACCAGGCGTGAGATTCAGAATCTGATAGAAGCCTTCATCGTTCGTGGTCGCGGAGTGCGAAGTATTGGTCGCGGGATTCCGCGCAGTGACTGTGGCGCCTGATATCACGGCACTCTGCTGGTCACGAACGTAGCCACGCAGATCGGCCGCATTAGACTGCGCCTGGCCCAAGGCGATGCTGGCACAAACAGCAGTGGCGGTGAAGAGGAAAATTAGTCGCATGGAACTCTTGAGCCAATAGGAAGCGAACATCGTCGTATTCTCCTTAAGCTAAGATAAGAGCCGAACAACCCGAGACTCCCACGTCCGGAACGGTCGCGCGGGAAGAGACATGTGTTTCGTCTAACAACCTTTGTACAACAGAATCGCTGCTAGCCTCAGATGATCTTACGGCGCGTTTGGGGAGTGGTTCGGACGCCGTTAAGCTGAAAGCAACGCCCCTTGAGAAGGCGCCGGGTGCACTCGAAACAAAAACCGCTCAGTCTTTTTACTCCAAAAGCGCGGTTGTGGCAAGGGTTTTGAAACTATCTAGTTGCCCGCGCCAGGGCGCAGCGCACCCGATCGCTTGCGCCAAATAACAGCATCGACATTTCGGCGAGTCGCGGCACAAAAGCCGCGCGGCGCAGCAGCGCGCACACTCGCAAACGCGCAGCGAAGCGTCGGCGGTAAATGGCGCGATAGTCGCGCGCGAGGGCAGCGAACGGCGCGCCTTGCTGCAAACTTTGCAAGTGATCCATGATGACGCCGGCGGCCACTTCGCCGCTCTCGAGGGCCATCAGCATCCCGCTGCCGGTGAACGGATCGATGAATGCGGCGGCGTCGCCGATGGTCAGCAGTCCATCCGCCGGGACTGGTTCCTGCCGGCCGAAGCTTTCGAGCGAAACCCCCAACCATTCAGTGCGCGTTCGCGCGCGAGCGAGTGTGTAGGCAGCGCGTAAATTTCTGGTGACCACTTCGCGCATCACTCTTTCAGCATCAGACGCGCAAGCGCGCACGTCCTTTGCTGAAGCGATGAAGCAAAGATTGCTCAGCCCGTTCTCGACACTGCTCAAGCCACCGTAGCCGCCCGGGTAGAAGTAGATCTCACAAGCTCCCTCGGCAACGCGTGCGCCTCCGAGATGCGCCTTGAAGGCCACGAACGGCGGCCGCTCCTTTCGTGGCTTCTTTCCCTGGTCTCCGTTAAGACGCCGAGCAAGCGCGCGTGTTCTTCCCGTGGCGTCGATGGTCACCAATGCGTTTGCGGCGCTAACGACATCGCTCGACTTCAGATGCACGCCGCGCAGTCGTCGTTCTTCAATTATCAAACCACAGACTTGCGTATCTTCGAGCACCTCAACGCCGGCTTCGCGCGCGCGTTCGAGCAGTCTGTGGTCCATTTCAGCGCGGCTAAGACCGAGCGCGCCCGGCTGGCTGCTGAACCACTCGCTCGGTACATTCACGCTGCGTCCGCCGCGAGAATAAAAAACCGTTTGCGTCAGGCGTGCGCCGCCCGCCGTCATCATTCGGTCGGCAACGCCGAGACGCTCGAAATGGTCCAGGCACTCAGGTGAAATGAATTCGCCACACAACTTCGCGCGCGGAAACTTTTTCTGCTCCGCGAGCAACACACGAGCACCGCGCGCAGCGAGATGGATCGCGGCGCTGGTCCCCGCGGGGCCGCCACCCGCGATGACGACATCGTAACTGTTTGATGAATGATTCATCGCAACTGAGGAATAAACCTCAACTCCCAACAGCAGGCGCAGCCGCAAGGACTAAGCGATAGGGAAAGTGGCGTTCGACTCGTGCGCCCTCGAGTCCGGCGCGTTGCGCCAACTGGAGCAACTCATTCGGTTTGAAGCTGCGTAAGATCGACAGCGCGCCGTCTTCCCGGATCAAACGATTGTGCAAAAACAGATGGCCCGCCGTCGTGTAGAAATAATAAGCAATCGCGTGGCGATGGAGATCGATGACGAAGATGCGCCGGCGCGCGACGCGGCTCAACTCGCGCAGCAGCGTAATCACCTGTTCGTCATTGAAGTGATGCGTAAACAGCGAACAGATCGCGTAGTCAAACTCTTCGTCCGCAAACGGAAGTCGGAAAGCGTCGCCTCGAACCGCGGCAATCTCTGAAAACTGTTGGGATACTTCAAGGATCGCGCTGGCGGAGCGTGCGTTAAGCTCGAGGCCAACCAGTTGTGCGCGCCTATTATTGTTTCGTGCCCAGTCAGCCGCCACTCGTAAGAGTTCGCCGGACCCAGCGCCAACGTCCAACACAGAAAAGCTTTCGCTTCCCGAGCGCTCGATCTCGCGCAGTAGCGTGTGGCGCAACGCGCTCGCATCTCCTAACCATTGATTGACGCGCTGTAGCTCGACGATGCAGTCTTCATACTCCTCGGGCGTGTAGTCGCCCTTGTCGAGGCGCTCGAGCTCGTAACTGCGCTGGCGAAAACGGTCGAACATGATCAGAAGTGCGCGTGACAAGTGACCAGTGGCAAGACCAAACATTTCTTATCACTTGTCACCTGTCACTGATTACTTGTCACGGCTTTTCAATCACCAGCGCGCTGTTCTTCGAGCCGAAGCCGATGCAGTTGCAGAGGGCGATGCGCACGTCTGCTGCGCGCGCTTTGTTGGGGACGTAATCCAGATCACAATCGGGATCCGGCGCATCGAGATTGATGGTTGGCGGAATCATGTTCGTGTGCATCGCGCACAGGGCGGCACCCAGTCCGGCAGCTCCGCTCGCTCCCTGCGGATGGCCGATCTGCGACTTTGTAGCCGACATCGGAATCTTCGCCGCGAAACTATTGAAGGCCAGCTTAAGCGCGCTGGTTTCGATCCTGTCGTTCAAGATCGTCGACGTACCGTGCAAATTTATGTAGTCAATATCCTGCGGTTCTCGTCCGGCATCCTCCAGCGCCAAACGCATCGCGCGCGCGGGTTCGTCGCCTGACTCCTCCAGACGCACGCGGTGATGCGCGTCGCAGGTCGCGCCGTAGCCAGTAACCTCGGCGTAGATCTTCGCGCCGCGCTTGCTCGCGTGTTCGAACGCCTCGAGAACATAGATCCAGGCGCCTTCTCCAAGAACCATTCCCGAGCGATCGCGCGAGAAGGGTCGCGACGCGCGCTTGGGTTCGTCATTCCACTTGTTTGTGAGCACCGTCAGCAAATTGAACCCGGCCAGAATACCCGGCGCGAGTGGCGCGTCAACACCGCCGGTCACCATTACGTCTTGCCGGCCCAGCGCGATGTGTTCGGCGGCGTAGGCGATGGCGTCGGTCGAACTGGTGCAGCCGGTCGAGATGACGTGCGAAAGCCCGCGCAAGCCAAAGGCCATCGAAAGCTCGCTCGATAAAGAACCGTGAGTGGCAGCGGGAATGATGTAAACACTTGCCTTGTGGTGCGGTCCTTTGTACCAGTATTCGTAGTGCTGTTCGGCAAACGTCAGACCGCCACCGCCGGTACCCAGCACAACTCCGATCGCCCGGCGCTGTTCCAGCGACAAGTCGTGAGGACAATAGTTGGCATCTGCGAGCGCTTCGCGCGCGGCCGCGAGGGCAAGCGGCACGGTGCGCGGAACGTGTTTACGATCTTTGGGACTGAGCTGCCCTTGCCAATCAAACCCGCGCACTTCCGCGGCGATCTTCACGGGTGAGTCTGAAACGTCAAACGCTTCGATTCGGCCCACGCCGCTCTCGCCGTTGCGCAGTCCGTTCCAGTAAGCCTCGCGCCCGATACCAATCGGCGTCACACATCCCATGCCCGTAATGACTACGCGGCGCGGTTGTCTGAAGCGGCTCAACATGACGGATTCACTCTCCTGAGATTAACGCTGGTCGAAGTTACATTCCGAGGGAGTGCAAAGCATAACATCTTGCGCGAGGAACCAATAAGAGATCTCGGGACTATCCGCTTCTTGAAATGCACCACGAGGGCCGTCGGCAACAGTGAATTCATTTCGCTGGAGGCTTGAACTTTGTTCTGCCGAATTCAAATGGTTCTTGTTCTTCGAGCGTTCTTTGGCAAAAGTCGCCAGCCAGGTGAATTAAGCGCCCGCTTCCACCTTCGTGCCGCATTCGTTGCAGAATTTCGCGCCTGGACCAAGCTCGGCCTGGCACTTTGAACACCGCTGCTTCTCCTGAGTAGCGCCGCATTCACTGCAAAATTTTGCGCCGGGTTGAAGCTGCGCGCCGCATTTGACGCAGGGAACAGTCGGCGCCGACGCTTCCATTTTGGCGCCGCAATCATTGCAGAACTTCGAGGCCGTAGTATTCGCTGCGCCACACTTCGGACACTTGACCGTCGGCGCACTCACAGGTGTTGTCTGCGGATTCATCGCGTTGGTCATCGCTCCGGCCATCGCATTGCCGATAGCGAAGCCGGCGCCGAGACCTGCCCCTGTACCTGCGCCGCCCGAAGGATTCTTCGCCGCGTCGCGCATCGCGTCGGCCGCCTGCAATTGCGCGTAGCGACCCAGGTCGCCGATGACGCCCATCGAAGTGCGTTTGTCCATCGCCGCTTCGACTTCCGGCGGCAATGAAATATTTTCAACGACAAACTTCACCAACTCGAGGCCGAACGAGCTGAATTCTTCGTTCAGCTTGTTCCGCGAGATTCGACCCAACTCGTCATAGTTTGAAGCGAGGTCGAGCGCAGGTATCTTCGATTCGGCCAGGGCATCGCTGAAGCCGCTCACGAGCGTGCGTCGCAGTTGGCCTTCGATGTCCTCAGTTTCAAACCGCGCGTTCGTACCAGCAATCTCTTTGATGAAGGCGCGTGGATCACTGACGCGCATCGAGTAGATCCCAAAAGCGCGCAGGCGAACCATGCCGAAATCCTCGTCGCGCATCATCACCGGGTTTGGCGTGCCCCACTTCAAATCCGTGAACTGCTTTGTGTTGACGAAATAGACTTCCGCTTTGAACGGTGACGTGAAACCATGCTTCCAGGCTTCGAGCTTTGTCAGGATAGGCGTGTTACCGCCTTCGATGGTGTACAGGCCTGGAGGGAAAACGTCGGCAATCTGTCCCTGAAAGACGAAGACCGCGGTCTGCGATTCGCGAACCGTCAGTCGCGCTCCATTCTTGATCTCCTGATCGTGAACGGGAAATCGATAGAGCATCGTTTTGCCAGAATCGTCCAGCCACTCGATGACCTCGATGAACTGCGTGCGGATGGCGTCAAGTATTCCCATCTGTTTTGTTTCTCCTTTGTGCGGCTAATAATCGCCGCGTCACATTATACGGGCAAAGTCGATCCGATGTTCAAGGAGTCGGAGCCCGAGGTTGCGCACTGGTCCTCGCGCTCACGCCTGTTACAAACGCTTCGTTGGCGCTGGACTCTAACTTGATTGCTATTTCTCTGCATTTGCCAACAGACTTGAATCATCGATCCCTGCGCGCTTCCGGGCCGGTCTCCGTGCCACCCGCCAAAGCACCAGCGCTGCCAAACCGCCGGCCATATCAATGAAGCTGTCATACATAGAAGGTGTGCGCGACACCACGAAGCTCTGGTGATATTCATCCGACAGGGCGTAAACGCTAACCAGGATCAACGCCGCGAGGAACCAACTGAGGCGCAACGCAGTGTGCGACGAAGTGCTGAAAGCGCGTGCGGCAAGCAGCGCAAGAATCGCATATTCGGTGAAGTGTCCCGCTTTTCGCAGGAGAAAGTGGAAAAGAGCCATCCGCTCGTTGGTGATATGAGGAAAAAGCCAGCGTAGCAGCGGTTGGACTAGCAGCGCTGTGTTTGAAGCGGAGAATTCGCTGGTTGACGCGAAGAAGATAACCGCCATCCAGAGGATTAAAGGGACGTAGCGCCAAAGCCGACTTTGTCGCGACTGCCGGTTGGCCATTGCCCCTTCATCATCGCTTCTCCTAATCATAAATTCGTCCATTAATAAAGGGAAGCCGCGTTCGCTGCTTCCCTTTCCATCTCTGATTATCAGCTAAGTCTTTGAACTTACAAAGCCGCCGCGCCGGAGACTATCTCGATAATCTCATTTGTAATCGCGGCCTGGCGCGCTCGATTCATGTTCAAGGTCAGTTTATCAATCAGCTCTCTCGCGTTCTTCGATGCGGAATCCATTGCCGTCATGCGCGCTCCGTGCTCTGACGCCACCGACTCTAGCAGCGCGCGAAAAAGCTGCGTCTCTACCATGCGCGGAAGTAGCCGACTGAAGATTTCGGCGGGGGGTTGCTCATAGATGTAATCGACAAGGTTGATCGGCTGAGAGGTTGCAGCGTCGTCCTTCTCCGTTTTCCGAGACACCGGTAAAAGTTGTTCGATCACCACGCGCTGTTGAAGCACTGACTTGAACTCGTTGTAAACGATAAAAACCTTGTCGATCTCTTTTTCTTCTGCGAAACGCTTGATGACATCACGCGCAACTTCCAAAGCTTCCGCAAACTCAACGCGGCCCTTACCAGTCAATCCTATGTACTCGCCGGCTATCGTTAGATGACGGCGCCGAAAAAAGTCCCTGCCTTTTCGGCCGACCGCCAATATCTCGATCTTCTTGTCGGAGTTTTCGCGGATGAACGCGTGCGTCGCTTTGATCAGATTCGTATTGAAGGCACCGCAAAGGCCTTTGTCTGCTGTAACCAGAATGATCAGATAACGGTCATCGCCGCGCGCGTCCAGCAAAGGATGGTGGAAGTCTTCGTCTGTGCGGCTGGCTAGCGCGTTGAGAACTTCCATCATTTTATTGGCAAATGGGCGCGCCGCAATCACGCGATCCTGCGCGCGCTTCAACTTTGCAGCAGAAACCATCTTCATGGCTTTAGTTATCTGCTGCGTGTTCTTGACAGACTTAATACGGCGGCGAATGTCGAGAAGATTGGGCATGGAAACTCAGCAATAACCGTCGGTGATTCTATCGGGGATGAGGGTCACGCGCCCGCGCCCACAGCTTCTGACGCCGAGTCACCGACTGGAAGTCGCGCGCTTGCATCGGGTGCTGCGCTCTCGTGTCTTTCCTTCCACAGTTCCTTAAAATCTCGGAGCGCCTGTTGAAGGTCCGATGTAATCTCATCAGTGAGCGCCTTCTTCTCGCGAATGCTCTGTAACAGGCCGGGATGAGAATTCTCAACAAACTGCAAGAGTTCCGCTTCAAACCTGCGAACATCCTCTATGGCGATGTCATCGACTTGTCCGTTAGTCGCAGCCCAGATCACCAACACCTGTTTTTCAACACCCATTGGCTGATATTGAGGCTGCTTCAGGACCTCTGTCAGCCGCTGGCCACGAGCGAGCTGTGATTGGGTTGCCTTGTCTAGGTCAGAACCAAACTGGGCAAAAGCCTGCAATTCTCGAAACTGAGCGAGGTCCAACCTCAACGAGCCGGCCACCTGTTTCATGGCCTTGATCTGAGCTGAACCTCCGACCCGCGAAACGCTGTTGCCGACGTTGATGCCTGGGCGAATGCCAGAATTGAAAAGATCCGCCTCCAGAAATATCTGGCCGTCAGTGATGGAAATGACGTTTGTCGGAATATACGCCGAGATGTCGCCTGCTTGTGTCTCTATGATCGGAAGACTGGTCAGCGACCCGCCGCCTTTCGCATCTGAGAGCTTTGCAGCACGCTCCAGTAAGCGCGAGTGCAAATAAAAAACGTCGCCCGGATACGCTTCGCGACCGGGAGGACGACGAAGCAAAAGTGAGATCTCGCGGTATGCGGCAGCCTGTTTTGAAAGGTCATCATAGATGGTCAAAGCATGTTGGCCGTGATCGCGGAAATACTCACCCATAGCTGCCCCTGCGTAAGGAGCCAGGAACTGCATTGCTGCCGGATCTGAAGCTGTTGCCTTCACTACAATCGTGTACTCCATAGCACCCTGATCCTGCAGCGTCTTCACCACCTGCGCGACCGTCGAAGCCTTCTGGCCGATCGCAACGTAAATGCAAATCACGTCTTTGCCTTTTTGATTGATAATCGTGTCAACGGCGACAGCAGTTTTTCCAGTCTGCCGATCACCGATGATGAGTTCGCGCTGTCCACGCCCAATTGGCACCATCGCATCGATCGCCTTCAGTCCCGTTTGAAGAGGCTCTTTGACCGGCTGTCGATCAACTACACCTGGCGCGATGCGTTCGACTGGGTTGTACGTATCGGTTATGATTGGACCACGGTCGTCGATAGGATTCCCCAAAGCGTCAACGACACGACCGACCAACTCGACGCCCACCGGGACTTGCATGATGCGACCAGTTCGCTTTACCAGATCACCTTCTTTGATCGCCTGAAACTCCCCAAAGAGCACCGCGCCTACCTTGTCCTCTTCCAAGTTCAAAGCCAGGCCCCGCACGTCGCACGGAAACTCCAGCAACTCGCCAGCCATCACCTTCTCGAGTCCGTGGATCTCCGCGATTCCGTCACCAACCTTGATCACGGTACCGACCTCCATGACGGTTACCCCGGCTTCGAAATCCCCAATCTGCTTGCGTATGATCTCGTTGATTTCGTCTGCTCTAATCGGTTCCATATTGCTAATTAACTCCGACTTTCTTGTGCTAATCCATGGAAGCTTCTAACGGTTGCATTCCTAGTTCCCCGCAAGCATTTGCTCTATCCTGCGAAGTTGATCCCGAACGGATCCGTCATAAACAGTCGAGCCAATGCGTGTCACCATTCCGCCAATCAATTCTTCGTCAATCGTAAATGTCAACCGCACATTTTTCCCGCTTACCTTTGCGAGCTTCTCATGCAGCGCGTCTTTGGACTCTTGGGGGATTGCTCGCGCCGTTGTCACATAGGCTGCGATAGCGCCGGAGCGCTCGTCCAGGACCTCGGCAAACTTCCTGTTGACGTCAACTAGTTCCTTCAACCGCTGATTTCTCAATAACACCTGAAGAAAATTAGCTGTCGTCTGGCGGACTCTGGTTCGTGCGATCATTTCCTTGAGGACGTTTCGCTTCTGTTCATATCGGATCGTAGGATTACTAAGGGCCTCTTGCAGAAGGGGACTCGACTGGATAATCGATCCCCATTTCAATAGCTCTTCTTGAACCGAAGGCGCTTCTCCGCGCTCAATCACCACGTCCGCCAACGCTACCGCGTAGCGTCGGGCAATTGTCTGAAGACTCAAATCCGACTCCTTCCGAGGCCTTCGACGCTCAAACGTATCAGTCTGGCATCGTCTTCCGGTTGGATCTCACGCTCGATGACCTCCTCAGCCAGCTTAACGCTCTGCTGGGCAGCAAAGCGCCGTAGTTCTTGCCTTGCGACTTTCCCGGCACTTTCGATCTCCCGTTGCGATTGCTCTCGAAGCTTCAACATCTCGGCTTCGGTGTCGTGCAAGATCCGCTCGCGTTCAGCTTGCGCTTCAGCTTTTGCTTTGCCCCAGATAGCGGCTACTTCGGATTCTACCCCTGCGACGCGTGAATCAACTTCCGCAAGCTTCCTCACTGCTTCGTCTCTCTGATCTTGCGCTCTAAGCACGGCTCGCCGAATTCCCTCGCGGCGAGAGCGTAACGCATCAGTTACGCGTCGTCGCAGAATGTAAGTCATCGCGGCGGCAAATACTAATAGGTTGAGAAACTTCCAGAACTCTAATCCCGGGTAATCCCACCAAGGCTGATTCCTATCCCCGCTCAGCATTGCGAGATCCATCAACAATTTGAGCCCGGTATTTGGCATCTGCATTAGGCAGTTGGCTCTGAACCACCAGAATCGATAGGTCGACAAAGAATCTGCGAACCGATCCGCATACCAACCCTCTTTGCCTCAAGTTCGAGTTCCCTGCACGCGTCCCTAGCCTGCTGCTCGATCAACGCCTTCTCCTCAGCTGCCCGCTCCTTCATTTTCCCCTTTAAAGCACGCAACATCTTCTCTCGCTCGACGAGCCCGCTTACTCGTTCCTGCTCGACGAACTGATACCCCCTGACTCGGCTCTCCCTTACTCTCTGCTCATAGCGCGACAGTTTCATCTCGACGCTGGCTAGGACGGTCCACACTTCGCGCAGGCGACCCCTGGTTTCCCGATCCCGCTCATCAAGAATGCGATTCAGCGGGCCGTAAAGCGTCAGATTTAGCACGCCAACCATTACCAGCAACACTACCACATGTAGAGCCAGCGTGCCGTCCGGTATCAACTGAATCGAGTTTTCTGCAAGGGCCAAGACTAACATATGCATCCATATGCATCCATCAAAACTCGCCTTCGCGCCCACAAGAACACCGCTCTCCCGAAAAGTTCTCGGACTCTAGCATGCGCCTTCCGTACACGTCAACCGCGGCCTTGCGAATGCGATGCATGCAATGCAGCAGCCTTATCCACTCGACCCCTACGGGCCGCTCGACGCAACTGAGAGGCACTCTCCACTCCCAACGTTCGTTATACAGCGGTCACACTGTACCAGATACACCTAGACCACATCGGTGGCCGCTGATCGCAGCTTTCATACTCGATTGCTTGTTTCTGACATCAACAAAAGGTACAAGCGATCTAGGCCTTCTTGGTTGTGGTACTCAATTTCAACCCTACCACCAAGCCCTCGGGTGTTTTGCACGAGTCGAACTCGTGTCCCTAGTCTATGCCGGAGTTTTGTTTCAGCCGCCATTACATTTGGATCCTTGTGGATTCCGCCGGAGCGTTTCTTAACAGCCGAGGCTGGATTCTCACCCATACGCCGGATTACGCGCTCGGTTTCACGTACTGACAGGCCCTTCTCAATTATCCTTCGAGCTACGCGTCGCTGCACGTGGATGTCGTCCACGCCCAGTAGCGTTCGGGCATGACCGCCAGATAGCTTTCCTTCCTGCACGAGCCGCTGCAGATCGTCGGGTAGGCGAAGTAGTCGAATGTGGTTTGTAATGTAGGAACGGTCGCGACCGACGCGTGCCGCGAGAGATTCCTGCGTCAGTCCCGTCGTCTCGATGAGCCTCTTGTAAGCGTGAGCCTCCTCGATGGCGCTGAGGTCTTCACGTTGAATGTTCTCTATAAGGGCGAGTTCCAATAGCTTTTCGTCCGGGACATCGCGCACGATGGCCGAGATTCTTTCCAGCCCAGCCTGCTTCGCCGCCCGCCAGCGTCTCTCACCCGCCACCAATTCGAACCTACGCCCCTTCCGACGAAGAAGGAGCGGTTGAACAATTCCATTC
>JBGQJU010000137.1:0-12266 GCA_041499185.1 Pyrinomonadaceae bacterium
ACTAACCGTTTGTTGCCGCGCATGAAAATCAACTCCGCAGTATACTGTCATCGGGCACCTCCTTTTGTGATCGCAAACCCAAAACGCCTTGAGTGTAACCGCTCTCGGCGGGAGGTGCCTGTTTCATGACATCAAAGACACGAAGAACAGATACCGTAGGAAACGGAAGGAACTCCGTCAGTAACTCTTGCTGCTTAGTGCCTTCGTGTCTTTATGGTTAATCGTCATGCAAGCGCAACAAGCGTGGGACTCAATCCTTCGTCCGTGTGCCCCACAGCGAGATCCAGCTCCGCTTCTATGTCGCCACTTGTCGGGGCAAGGTTCTTGAAATCGAAAAGCTCATGATCGAGCAGATGCGATGGTACCGCATTGCCCAGTGCCGTCAGCAGCGAGCTGCGGATGTGCGGGATCTCTTTTTCCAGATCCGCGATCAAACGCTTGATGCGCGCGCGCTTCAGGTTTGACTGCGAGCCGCACAAGTCGCACGGAATGATCGGAAACTGTTTCAGCTCGGCAAATTCGGCAATCTCGGATTCGCGGCAATACGCGAGCGGGCGGACGACAGTATTGCGGCCATCCGTCGAGCGCAGGATCGGCGGCATCGCTTTGAGCGCGCCAACGTAAAAAAGATTCAGCAGAAGCGTGGTGATGACGTCGTCGGCATGATGCGCGAGCGCGATTTTGGCGCAGCGCTCTGCGACCGCAATGTTGTAAAGAATACCTCGCCGCAAGCGCGAACAAACCGCGCAGTGAGTCTTTCCTTCAGGCACAATTCGTTTGACGATCGAGTAGGTGTCGCTCTCAACAATGCGGAAAGGGACACCACGACTGGCAAGATATTCAGGCAACACATGCGCGGGAAACCCTGGCTGCTTTTGATCGAGATTGACGGCCAAAAGATCAAACCGAACAGGCGCGCGCCGCTGCACGTTAAGCAAAAGATCGAGCATCGTGTAGCTGTCTTTGCCGCCTGAAAGACAGACCATCACGCGGTCCCCGTTCTCAATCATACAGAAGTCTTCGATGGCTTCGCCCATGCGGCGCAGCAGTTTCGTCTTGATCTCGTTCGGCCTGGGCATCGTCGGTTTTGAACCTTTTCCGGGGGTTTTTGTCAGAATGCCACGTTCCGTTGTAGGTTGACAACGTCTGAGCCCCGTTGGGGGAATGGTTTCTCGCCCCCAACCTCCGAACAGTGAAAAAGGGCTGGACGGCGGCAAATGCCCTTAGTCTTGGCTCGGAGAGGGTTCCGTGGAGCAAAAATCCCTTGTGGAATTCAGTCCGCTTATGCTAACTTCCTCAACCATCCAAGGCGGTTGTTGCTTTCTGGTTTGCGGCATATTCCAGTCAGCTCGAGTTTACTCCCACAATCAACCAAGTTAACCCAGCGGAGCGTTCACAACCCTGGTCGGAGATTCGAGCATGCTCCAGGTCAAAACAAAGCTCAAGGATGACTATCGCGACGCCACGGCGAAACCGATGGTGCGTCCACCTTTGTGCGACGAAGGAGCGGAGAGTAACGGATCGCGCTCTCCAGATTCTTCGCAAGGTCCATTGACCAGTCTTCCGGCGCCCCAGCGCAAATCAAACCATCCGACGTTTCCCGCCACTCATGTCACAGAGAGCCAGGACTTTCAAACACGAATTCCCGGGGTCATAGGCGAAGCGACCTTCCGAGGCACGATTCCTGTTGACGGTGTCATTTCCGGACAACCGGGGAACAATGGTGGCGCCCTGAGTGTCCGGCAACGCGGCAGACCGTTTTTTGGAACGGCACCCGAACTGTGCGGTGAGCTCTCCTTCAAAGATATGCTACGCGTGAATGGGTATGTCGCCGGTACCATCCAGTCAAAGAAGGGGACGCTGATTGTCGATGCGAGTGCGAGGATCGATGCTGACGTCGAGGTTGCGATTGCGATTATTGGAGGCATTGTTAACGGAGACATCGTCGCCCACCAGCGAGTTGAGCTGGGATCAAATGCAAAGATCTACGGCAACATCCGGACGCGGTCATTGGCAATCCAGCAAGGTGCGATTTTTGAAGGTGTGTGCCAAATGTTGAAAGACAAAGAAGACGCTCATTGAGCACTGCCGGGCGCTATATGGGTTGACGATCCGAGAGTGACGAGAATCCGAACAGTGTTAGCGCGGGCGATCCGAAACGACAATCTTGCAGATGGAGAAAGACGTTAACGCAACTCATGAAAGCAGCGAAGCGCTTGCGAATGAGTCGAAAGCAGATGCTTCATTCCCTGACACCAAAGCACTGTTTGAACTCTGGCTTGATACTCTGAAACCCAGTCAGCACAGCACTAGTTCACAGTTTCCCGGAGTCGAGGAACAAGCAGCAGACTTTTTTGTCGAGTGTGACGAGGGGACCGTCTGTCGGATTGAATTCACCGGCGTGCTCAACATTGGAGGGGTTTTCTCGGGAAGTCTGCGCACGGATAGCGGCACGCTGGTCACGCATACGCCCGGAAGAATAAACGCCGACATTGATGTCGCGGGTAAGGTGTTTATCGACAGCGCTGTCAAGGGCAACATCAATGCCACCGGACGCGTCGTGCTCAACAGTAACGCGAAAGTAGTTGGTAACATCAACGCGCATGTGCTCTCGATCGAGAACGGCGCCGACGTCGAAGGCGATTGGGTTTTCCCGGAAGATCTAGGAAACGTGATTCGCGCTGCAAGCACCGAAGCCTCTGCGGCGGTTGGGGCGATCGCCGTCGCCGATTGAACATCTTGTAGTGGGAGGCGGCCCGTACCTTCGATGCTAACCTGCTTGTTGAAGGCTTGTTCGGACAGCTTAGCTTACATTTTCATTGCAACGCTGGACACGGGCCGTCAGTTTGTCTATTATTTGTTTCCCGCTACTGAAGCGGTCGACCACCGAGCTAGCCTGCGAAGCTAGTCAAGTTCCATTAAAAGCGCGTCGTTTTGTTGCTTGCACCGGCCCGATTTGGTAACTCAACTTGTCGCGCCATCTACTATCTGAATATGGAGGTCAGTTATGCTCAGAATAGGAAAGAACCCCAGAGAGCAAGAAGACAACGAACATCCGGACAGGCCGGATGCAACGGCCTACAGCGCTCCCCGCAGTTACGCTTCGTCACCCCAGATGCCGGAGACGCCAAGCAGACCGCCGGTGGAAGCTTCCGCATCGTCACGAGCGCTGACGGAAAGCGAATCACTCGCGCGCGACATTAAAGAAGGAACACTCAGCGGCTTTGTTGGGAGCGGCACGATCGTTACCGGCGAGGCGACATTCAAAGCAATGATGCGGATCGACGGCCATCTGTCAGGTCGCATCAGCTCGAGCAGCGGAACACTGGTGGTTGGCACCAACGGTAAAGTCGAAGCGAACATCGACGTGGCGGTGGCGACAATTCACGGCACGGTAAATGGCGACATTATCGCGTCACAGCGTTTGGAGCTGGGCCGCGCTGCCAAAGTAAGCGGAAACATCCAGACACCATCGCTACTGATCGAGCAGGGCGCGATCTTCGAAGGTAGTTGCAAGATGACGCAATTGAGCGCGACGGCGGACAAGAGCAAGAAGACCTTCAAGGTCGAAGACGAACCGCTCGATACGACACGCATCAAGACCAATGGCGCATCCAAAGACATCGCCAACGTTGCAATCGCCAACGTTTCAGATGTAGCAAGCTAGCCTCTTTAGTTCAACTCTGAGAATCCGACCAGGGCGCTTCGCTGGCCTCCAGCGTGGCGCCCTGATCTGTTGATCAGCCTTGACACGCGCTGTGCCTGTCGCGGATACATATAGAGAATTCCCTTGTTACTGGAACAACATGCGGCGAAGAAACCCAAACTGCTTTTGCCTGGCTGCCGGATTGTTCATCTTCCTTATCCCTTGTGTCTCTGGGATGACCAATGCGTTTGGGCAAACACGCATGCGCGGCCGGCGCGCCCAGATTCCGCACAGCGTATTGCTGCGCATCGTGCGCGCCGAGGACGAGCGACGGTGGGACGCCGACCTGATGGCGCTCTTGTCTAATGAAAGCGCTGACGTGCGCCGCCGGGCGGCGCTGGCGACAGGCCGTATCGGCGATGAGCGTGCGGTGCCTTCGCTCGTTTCGTTGCTACAAAAGGACAGTGACGAGAGCGTGCGCGCGATGGCGGCGTTTGCGCTGGGCGAGACTGAATCGCCGGCGGGCGCGGATGCTCTCGTGGCTGCGTTGAGTCTCAATCAGAGAGAACCGGAGGAAACTCGCGCCCGGGCAGTCGAAGCACTGGGAAAGATCGCGGCAGCCCTGCCGAAATCCGAAGAGGCGCGCGTGCCCCCAATGCGCGAAGCGATCCTGGGCGCGCTTCAATTTGAAGCCGGCCGGCGCTCAATGCCCGATCGCGAAGTGATTCTGGCGGGCCTAACCGCCGCGCTCCGTGCTCGCCCGGAGAACGTTGGCAAAGTTATCGCGCGATTTCTCGGTTACTCAGATCCGCGCGTTCGCGCCGACGCGGCAAACACGCTCGCCCGATTGCGTTTGAGCGACGGCAATGATGCACTGCGAAAGAGTGCGACGAGCGATCCAGATCCGATCGTGCGAGCGAACGCCGCGCGCGTGCTCGGCGCAACTGAAGACAAAGCCGGGTTCGACGCGCTCCTCGACCGGGCGATCAAAGATGAAGACCTGCGTGTGCGGGTGAGCGCCATTCGCGCGTTGGGTGCGCTAAAGGATGCGCGCGCTGCTACACCATTGTTGGCACGTGGCGAAAGGCTGTTCGCAGTCTATCGCGCTCGCAGAGCAAAGCGATTGGCTCGTCCGACCGAGATCAATGAGATCCTTGAGATTGCCACCACGCTTGGTCGCGTATTGGCGGGAACCAAAAACGAATCCGCTGTCGATTGGTTGCGCAAACTCGGCCACGCCGCGCCGGAAGTTGACATTGCCTTTGCGCGCATCGCGCCCGCGACCTATGTTGAAGACACGACGCTATGTTGTCCCAAACCTCCCTCGGCTCCGTTGGACGTTCGGTACGGAGGCTCCGGTATAGCTCAGGGCTGGGGTGAAATCGCCTCGAATCCAAATGCACTCACGAAGGCGCAAGCGGGATTGTCGCTGCGAAGGGCGTTAGGCATACGCAGCGCTGACGAGCCGAAGTATACGCGTGCGAGCCAGATCGAGTTTTCCGACCATTTGCGCGCCTATGCGGCGTTCAAGCCAAACGACATTGCCGACGTGCTGCGCAAACAGTTGAGCGACTCGGACGTCATCATTCGCGCGACAGCCGCTGAATTGCTGGGTAACTTGCCGCCTGATGAAACCAACGCGCACGCTCTTGTCGAAGCGTTGCCCGTAGCGCTGAAGGACAAAGAGTTGAACGATGCGGCGCTGGCGATCCTCGATGCACTAGCCAGGCAGAAGAGCGCGGCGGCTAACGATGCGATCAAGACAGCACTTGATTCGACGGATCATCTGATTCGGCGGCGCGCGGTCGCCTTGCTAAAAGCTAATGGCGTCGGCGATTTCTCCGATCGCATCGGCACAGCGCAGACGCGCAGTACGACCGCCGACTACGAGCGCGCCATTGGGCGCATCGGCAAGCAGGCTCGCGCCGTCGTCACTACGAGCAAAGGTTCATTTGTAATCGAGTTCTTGTCTGAAGACGCGCCGCTGACGGTTGACAACTTCGTCATGCTGGCGCGTAAAGGGTTTTTCAATGGTCAAATGATTCCGCGCGTGGTACCAAACTTCGTCGTTCAGGCAGGCGATCCGCGCGGCGATACGAACGGCGGGCCAGGCTATCAGATTCGCTGCGAGATTAACGAAATGCCCTATGATCGCGCCGCGGTGGGCATGGCCCTGTCGGGCAAAGACACCGGCGGCTCGCAGTGGTTCGTGACGCACTCGCCGCAGCCGCATCTTGATGGCGGTTACACAGTCTTTGGCCGAGTCATTTCGGGCATGGAGGTCATTGACGCAATCGTTCGCGGCGACATTATTAGGTCCGTTAGCATCACTGAAGGCAGTGGAAGAGCATCCAAACCGGCGGGCGTGAAAAGAACGTCTCAACCGGCGAAGAAAAGAATGTAATCTCTGTGTTGGCCTCAATGAATAGAAACGTTCAAGCGTCGTGCGTAGCAATTCTGCTTTTGGCCGTCTCGCTGACGGGCGGCGCCTCCACAACCGAAGTGACAAAGCGCGTGCGGCGAGTCGCACTCAGGCAAGACAATGCGTCCCAGCAAGATCAGCAACGCCCACAGTATCAAATCCACCTGACACTGGATTTTGACAATCGCTCGTATTCCGGTTCAGAGCGTGTCCGCTGGACCAATCGCGGGGAACATTCAACCTCTGTTATCTTCTTTCATCTCTATTCGAATGTTCGGTCGGAACAGCAAACTTCACCGCCACCCGCGAATACAAACTCCGCGGCAACTCTTGACGCAGCCGATGAACCACGCATCGAGATAACGGAAGTTCGGGCGGCAAACGACGCGGCCCTTTTCTTTGCCCTCGACGATCAGGGTACGACGCTGCGCGTCAACCTGCGCGAGTCGGTCGCGCCGGAAGCATCAACCGAGATCGCGATCAAGTTTAAAGGCACCGTTCCGGAAATCGACGCAGAGGAAACCGGCCTGGTAACACATGTTATCAAGCAAGTCAGCGCCGCGATCAAAAACGAACGCGAAATCCGGCGCGCGCGCGACGTAAACTTTCGCTGTCGCGGCGTAATGTTATTAGGAACCCCCTTTCCGATTCTGGCTGTTCGTGATGGCGACGATTGGCGGCGCAAAACCGAGCCCAGTGTCGGTGACATCGTATTCACCGAAGCCTCGGATTACGAGGCGACCATTGAGACGTCACGCGGGGTCGCAGTTTTCACCTCAGGAACCGAAAAGCCGAAGACCAGTGGAGAGGAGACTCATTCATTCGCGGGCAGAGCGCTGCGCGACTTTGCCATCGTTGCCGGACGCAGTTTGCGCGTCGAGCAACGCGCCGTTGGCGAGGTAACTGTGCGCTCGATCTTTCTGCCCGAGCACGAGCGCGTGGGCCGCCGCGTTCTTGCCACGGCCGCGGACGCAGTCAAAATCTTTCTCGAACACTTCGGACCACTTCCTTTCAAAACAGTCACCGTGGTCGAGGCGCCACTGGTGGCTGGCCTGGGCAGCACCGAGTTTGCCGGGTTTGATGTGATTGCCAGCGCCTTCTACGTCGATTTTGAATCGCCGGCGATGCGCAACATGCCCGAGATTATTCGCGAACAGCGCGCGTCGCTTGAAGACAGTCTTGAATGGACCGTCGGCCATCTGGTGGCGCATGAGTGGTGGGGCGCGGCCATAGGAAACGATCCAACCCGCGAACCTGTTTTGGACGAAGCCCTGGCCGGTTGGTCAGCCCTCCTCTATTACCGGCAGACTTACGGAGAGCAACGGGCGGCCGTTGCGTCGCAGGATCAGTTGCGCGGCGTCTACCGGGTGTATCGAACCCTGGGCGGTGAAGACATGGCCGCGGAACACCCGTCGCGCGATTACCGAAACTCTTTTCAGTATGCGGCCATCGTCATGACGAAAGGCGCGCTAATGTTTGCCGAGCTGCAGCGGTTGCTGGGCGATGACCGTTTCTTCGCCGCCCTCCAGGGCTATTACAAAGCTAACCTGCTGGAGATTGCCGATATGGACGACCTGCGCGGAGCGTTCATCGCCGAAGCTCCTATTGAACAAAGGCGGATAGTGGCGCGTACATTTAACCGCTGGCTGTCCGGCAAACGAGGCGATGAAGACATTGCGCCGCCTGACAGGCAGCTTGCTGCTTCGCTGGGACTGCCGGTCAAACCGGAAACTCAAAAGGGCGGTGACCGCAACGCGCTTACCGTCTTCGGCCGGCTCGGAAAATTCTTCTGGCAGCAGATGACGCGAATTCACTAGCAATGTCCGACAAACTTCAGTTTGTCGTCCTTGCGGAAGAGATTAGTCAGTGACGCCAGCGCCAACGCAAAACTTCGAGAAGGAAGAGTGGGCCGGATAGGCAGTTTGGAATTAGTGATTCATGCAAGTGAAAAGTAACGCATTGAGAAACTATAGCAACGACTATATTGAGGCTACGCCGCGGACCGGTGCGCGCGAACGCATCGTCCGTCCGACGCACGTCCAGATCGAACGCGAACTGGAAGTGTTGGCCCGCGTGATGGACAATCAGTTTGTCATTCCCGTTCTGGGTTGGCGTTTTGGACTTAACGCCATCATCGACCTCGTTCCCGGCATCGGCGACATGGCCACTTCGCTGGTCGCGGTTTACGTCCTCGCTTCCGCCGTTCGCTATCGCGTGCCTAAGATCACTCTGCTGCGCATGGGCATGAACATCGCTATCTATTTCATCGGCGGACTGCTGCCGTGGGTTGGCGATCTTTTCGACGCGTGGTGGAAACCAAACATCAGAAACCTGCGGCTGCTCCAACTCCGCGCCACTGTTTCTGCTGACAAGGCTCACGAAGGTAAAAAGAGCGATTGGTTATTTGTGGGCTTGATCGTGGCGACGCTGCTGGTGTTGTTGTTCGGGTCGCTGGCGCTGTCCGCGTTTGTGATCTGGTCTGTCTTCAGAGCATTGCAGTATCCCCTCTGATTGAAAGTCTCTCAACTGATCGAGGGAACTGATCAAACTTGAGAGGTGCAAGCAGCCGTGACCGCCTGCTTCGCTTGAGCAAGAACGCGGTCGAGCGCCGAGGAGAGCATGTCCAGCCCGCGTTCTCCGGCCGCAAAGCTTCTCAATTTCCTCTCGCTGTCAAATAGATAGTAAGCCGGCACGTATCCCTGCTCGTTCTGAAACGCATCGCGCAACTGATGCAGGTTATCGACGGCGCACGGTTCTCTAATGCCGTAACTGGCGATCGCTTCGCGCACGGCTTCGACGTCCGTGTCTGACTCATAGCGTGGCATGTGCACGGCGATAACGCGCAGGCCCTCATGCTTGCGCTCGTCGCGCCAGGCGGCAACACGTGGCATGTTTTCTTTACAGATACCACAACTTACCGACCAGAAGTGCACGAGCGTTGGGCCACCTTGTGCCAGTTGCTCAGCATCCGCCTGCGTTCCGCCAAACCACTCGGTGGCGCCGTCGAGCGCAGGCATCTCGGTTCCAATTCTCAATGGCATGATCGTTCCTTTGAAATGTCCGACAAACTTCAGTTTGTCGTTGACTTCCCACAGCTCACTTGCCGAGGGACCACGACAAGCTAAAGCTCATCGGACATCGTCACTCATTGATTCACACCTTCAACGTTGCCTGACCCGGCTTCCACTCTGCCTGGCACAAACCGCCGGTCTGCAGCGCCTGAATTACGCGCAACGTCTCTGCAACCGAGCGGCCAATGTTCAGATCGTGCACCACCTTGTAGCGCAGGAGGCCTTCCGGATCGATTACAAAGAGCCCACGCAAAGCGATCCCTCGCGCTTCAATCAAGACGCCGTAATCACGCGAGACGGTCTTCGTCGAGTCGGCCGCGAGCGGGTATTTCAAGCCCTCAACGCCGCCCTTGTCGCGCGGCGTTTTCAGCCAGGCCCGATGCGAATAGGCCGAATCCGTGGACACGCCGATAATCTCCGCGTTGATGCCCTGAAAATCCTCGTAGCGATCGCTAAAGGCGGTCAACTCGGTCGGACAAACGAAAGTGAAATCCAGCGGATAAAAAAGAAGTACGAGCCACTTGCCGCGATAATCCGAAAGCTTTACGTTCTCGTTCAACTTCTCGAGGTTTTTCGTTGAGGCCATATCGAAATCCGGCGCTGGCTGGCCCACCATCGCTTTCTCTGTTGCAATTGCTGTTGCTGCTGCTGACATGAATCCTCCTAGGTGTTGTTGAAATTGGTTTCTCGGAAGTCCACCGGTTTTGACGAGCCGACCGACTTCTCCGCTGTTAACCAAACTCTTTACGACGGCGCGTCACGACAATCAGGGCATACGCCAACAAGCGTTAGATGAATCGACTCCGCCTTGAAGCGCGACCTGCGCGCCGCCAGTCGCAATAATTCAGCCGTCTCTGGCAGATCGAAATCGACCAGCTTGCCGCAATTAGAGCAGATCGCATGGTCGTGGCGATCAGTTTCGCGATCGTAGCGGCTGGCGCCGTCACCAAAGCTGATCTCGCGAATCAAACCCGCCTGCTTCAGATAGCGCAGCGAATTGTACACTGTGGCGAAGCTGATCGAAGGCAAATGTTTACGCGCCGCGGCGAAGACGTCGCTCGCTGTCGGATGATGCTCGCTGCCCTGAATGGCGAGTAGCACAGCCTCACGCTGCGGCGTCAGGCCTAAGCCGCTATTTTGCTCGTTGATCCGTCTTGCCATGATTTTAGCTGGAATTAGAATAATTCTAATCACTGCGATTGTCAAGTGAGGATTACAAATGCGGATGCCGGGCGGCGAAGTCCACGACCGCGCCCACATAGCTGGAAAAAGGCGGGCAGTGAATCCCCTGCGGCTCGAGCAGCTCGCGCGCCCGTGTAGTGTCGTATGTTTGCTTTAGAAAGAAGTAGGGTACAGCGGAATGTGGCAAGCCCGTGAGCTTCGGCGAGGGAGGCAGCGACAGACTGAACTGCACGAGCCAGGCTGGAATGGTAATAGGCGAGCCGCGTCCGTAAATTGTCTCAGCGATTACATCGCATAGCTCGTGAGTGGTAAAGGGCCGCGGATCCGCAAGCTGTACGGTCTTTCCTACGGCCTGCTCGTCGCGGGCGAGCGCGGTTATTGCCTCGACCACAAAATCCACCGGCACGAGGTTAAGACTCACTTTGCGGTTTCCGATGTTGAAGAGCGAGACTGGACGCGGCATGCGCAGAAGGTAATGAATCAAGTAATAGACGCCATCGTATTTTGCCGTCTCGCCTGTCTGCGAATCGCCCACCACCACCGACGGGCGATGAATCGTGACAGGCAGCTCTGATTTCAAAGCATCCACCTCGAGTTCAGCCAGGTATTTCGACTCTTCGTAGTGGTTGCGAAAACCCGCGTCAGGTCCCAGATCGCTCTCAAGAATGACGCCCTTCCGCTTGCCGGCGACATAACAGGTTGAGACGTAATGATAGCGACGCAGGTGCGGGAGCGTTCGCGCAAAGTCGTTGACGTTGCGCGTGCCGCCGACGTTGACGCGCATTGCCAAGTCGCGCGCGGCCGCGAGGTCGTAGATCGCAGCGAGGTGAAAGATTGTCGTGGCCTTGGCCCTGGCCGCCTCAAGTTCAACCGGCGAAAGTCCGAGATTCTCTTGGGTGATGTCCCCTTCAAAAATGCGAAAATCGCCGGCAGATCTATCCGTTTCGTTGGTTATGCGGCTGATCTCGGCGCGCGCGCGTTCAATGAATGCGGGCTGCACAAGGAGTAAGAACAGCGCGCCCTCTGTCGCCAGACGCTGAACAAGGCGACCAGCGATGAAACCCGGAAAGCCGGTAAGGAAAACAGTTTCGTCAAAAGCCATAGCTCATTGGAATCATCGGAGTTCGATTGAGTATAATCTCATTATTCTGACGGGGCATAACAGACGCTATCTGTTCGCGCCGGTGGTCGAGAAGGGTAAAACCCTGCAAATGGAGGTGGTTTCTCCAGCGATGTTCGATGATCTTCTAGACGACGAAACGGTATTTGGCGATGACGCTTCACCGCTGGCAAAGCTCCAGGCGAAGAGGCTTTTCCATGAGGCCTATCAGGCGCAGGCAAATAACGACTACGAAGAGGCGATTGAGTTGTACAAGCGATCGATCGAAACTTATCCGACAGCCGAAGCGCACACATTCCTGGGTTGGGTCTACAGTTTCCAGGACCGTTACGATGAAGCCATCACCGAGTGTCTGGAGGCGATTCGCGTCGATGAGACCTTCGGCAATCCGTACAACGACATCGGCAGCTACATGCTCGCGCGGGGCGATGCCTACGGTTGTGTGCGCTGGTTCAAGCGGGCGTTGCTGGCGCCGCGTTATGAATCGTACGCCTTTCCACACTTCAATCTTGGCCGCGTCTACGAAATGCGCCACCGGTTTCTCGAAGCAGCGAAGCACTATGGCCTTGCGCTCGAGCAGCAATCAAGCTTCACTCAGGCGGCTGTCGCGCTAAGGCGAATGCAAGCGAGACTGAATTAGAGAAGAGTTAGTGGTCAGTCGTCAGTGGTCAGTAGTGATCTTTGGAACCAGCGATACTGATTACTTCTCAAGTGCCATGACATCGTTTACACCGAGAAGTGCCACGACATCGTTTACAAGTAATGTTTACAGATCATAATTACTCTAAGTTTTCTGGGGCTGCGGAAGGAGCCCGCAGGGCGACT
>JBGQJU010000138.1:0-12114 GCA_041499185.1 Pyrinomonadaceae bacterium
CTCTGCGACGGGCTCTCAGCAACCAAGACGCTATCGGTCTGTTGCACCCCTTGCCAAAAACGGTCTGCTCAGCATTAAGATGCCGACATGCACCAACACATTCAATAATGGACACGCTTAACATACAAGACGCGGAGGACGCCGAGGTAGCGCAGAGATCAAGACGCTTTTCTCCGCGCGATCTCTGCGTACTCTGGGTCTCTGCGGTGAACTCGTCTGCTGGAAAATGAGGCTGAGCCAGCACCTTCCTCGTCGGCAGTTTCCGCGCCTTGATCGTAACTTCGAGCGACCCGCCGCTGCCGGGATTCACGAATGCGAGTTTCAAGCGCCCATCAGCCTCCAACAGAACCTGCGTCGCCACCGAACACGAAATGATTTCGTAACCGCCTGGCAGAACAACGCTGTTACGCGGTATCGACAGCGGACGCTTGAAGACGATCTGATCGCCTTCCGTGTAATAGCTCTTGTCGTCCTTGTAAGTCTTGATGATCGCCAAGCGATACTCGCCGCGCTCCGGTACCGGATGCGCCAAATGCACCTTGATGTAATGGCCGGTGGCGCTGAAGTTCTCGGCTGGTGAATCGGTTTTGGCCTGCGTTCCAGTCACGACCTCAAACTTCAAAGGCTTTCCGGTTGCCAGATCGATCACCGATTCATCTGACGCCTCACTGCCTTCGCGGATTGCGTTGAAATGAAACCGCGCCCCCGCCCTTGTCTCCGTCACCTCGTAATAGATCTTGAACTGATGGCTCTCCGGCGCCAGCAGCTCGTAGCGAGTGTAGGTGTCCGCGGAGATGTACTGCCCGGCCACCGCAGCACACAGTGCAGTGATACACAGAAGCCCGACCAGGTTATGAAGTGTTCGTTTTTGCATGTAGGCTGACTTCCCTTGCAATGCTAACACGTGATAATAACCTTATCGTCCGGTCGAGCATTAGTGAGCAAAAACGGATCCCAAACACGATTCGATGGAAAAGGTTATTCAAGTTCTCAACCGCATGCAAGCCGATGGCGTGATTGAGAAATACGCAATCGGCGGTGGGATTGCGGCCATCTATTACTTGCCTTCCTCTGCCGCGACTGCAAAGCCAAAGGGTCGATTCCGCGAAAGCGTCTTTGACCGCACGGCGCTCGTCGGCGTTGTCGCTGTTGGCACGGTACGCGTAGTTCGAGGCGATCAGCAACACGCGCGGTCCGGCGCGCTCAAAGCGGACAATGTAGCTCTGACCAAGCTGGCCGCGGTCCAGGCCAATGTCATTCGATCCAATTCCGGCGGGCAGAGACTCAACATAGAGAAATTCGGCATTCCACCTATCGATCTCCAGCCAGACTTTTCCTGCCTTTGAGTCCCAATAGAACGGAAAGTATCCGGGAAACTTCTCCATTCCCGCAATCTTTTCGGCAATCGTGGGCGGCGCCTTCGCCACGTCGGGACCGGATCGAACCTGAGCAAGAAGGCTCGCGCTAAAGAGCAAACAGAGCGAAAGCAATATGCCAAAACGCTTCATCTTTTGTTTCCTCCGATTATGCGCAAGTCGGTCTTCCGTTTGGTCAACGGCCTCGGCTTTGTGTCTTACGGCAGATAGACCTCCCCCTTTGCGCCCATGCCAATTGTGACAGAAAGGCAGTGACGCAGAACTGCTGTCAAGCCGTTACGTCCACGGAGAACGGCAAATTTCAATCGCTATGGGCAAGAATAAGGCACACAGGCGCCGTCGCACTCTGTGTAACCTCTCGGACAAGTAATTAGGCGGTCGCCGCCCCAAACCTGATGGATAATGTGCATCAGCTCGGGCTGAAGTTTTTTAAAGTTCTGCTCTTTTTGCGACGCGTTCGTACCGTTCAAATAAAAACGAAGCGCCCCGATTTCCAACGAATCGAGGAGCGTCCGCAATTCCACATAATGGGGGTCCGCGCCATATGCCTGCGTCTTGCGCGACTGTTTGCCGGCTGCGCCAGCTTTCTTTGAACTCGTTGCCATTTTCTTCTCCTTCTGTGTGGGGTGATGTTTCACCTGAAATTGTCAATTATTGAAAGCACGCTCCAACTTGCTTGCTTGCCATAGTAAATCGTCCTGCTGTCGGGTGACCAAACAAGGCTCGAGAAGTAAACCCGGCTGTCATTGCTGGTAATAATGGTTTTGGCAGCGCCGCCTGCAGCCGGAATCACTTGCAAACTGTCAGTTCCGTCCCGGCGCGTTACGAAAGCGATCTGATTTCCGCCCGTCGCAAGTTGTATGTTCTGAAAGTAAGTAGCTTTAAGCTGGGCCAGCAAACGAGGTGTACCGCCCCTGACTGCAATCGCAGACAAGCTTACATCAACGGGAACGGACGGTGCGCTTTTGCCCGCAATTGATTTGACGATTAAGTCCTGTCCCGATTGGGACCAACCGACCAGGCCCAGCAGCGAATCGGATTGGTATATTTGCTGCCCCTTACCTTCAGCGGCAACCCAAATGCTCCAGCTTGTTTTTTTCTCTCCCCGCGCGCCTCTCGACAGAGCGACCCACGCGACACGCCGACCGTCGGGCGACCAGGCGGGATTGAAGAAATGGAAGCTCGCGTCGGTGTTGTCGGAAAGTTGGGTCGCGCCCGATCCGTCGGCGGCGGTTTGCCAAACGTTTGCCAATCCGGATGTATTGGCGCAGTAAACCAATCGGCGACTGTCCGGCGACCATTGAAAATCCTGAGTTTGCACAAGATTGTATGGCAACATGGAAAAGCCGCCGAACATGACGCCGCCGGTTGTTAGTGGTTTTGCATCTCCTCCGGCGGCGTGAACTAGCCAGAGATTGGTGGGGCCATTGGTGTAACGCAAGAAAGCGATTTGCTTGCCATCGGGCGACCAGCGAGGAGCGAAGCCATCGGGAGCTAATTGCGTTGGCGCAGCATCGCTGGTTAAAGACTTAGCCAGGAGCAAACAATTAAAGAGTTTCGCGCCGGCCGTTGCATGCGTGGTTTGAAAAGCGATTGTCTTGCCGTCGGGGGCAACGTCGGGCCACAGCTCAATGCCTATATCCGAAGTCAGTTGCGACTCTTTCCGCTGGTCCAACTTCACGCTCCACAAATCGGATTCATCCCTGGCCGTGACATAAAGAATCTTCGAGCCGTCCGGCGAAACATCCAGGACTTCGCTGTCGCTGTCATTAACGGTCAGTTGCACGGGGCCGCGGCCGTCCGAGTAGGCCAGAAAGATCTGCTTGACGCCGTTGCGATTCGAACTGTAAAGGATGCGTTGGCTGTCGGGCGTCCAAACAAGGTCGCTGTCTTGACCTTTGTCATTGGTCACGCGCACAGGCGGCCCACCGCGCTTTGGCATGACGAACACGTCGATTTGTCCGTCCTGATCGTCTGTGTAAGCAAAATGTTCTTCGTCCGGCGATACGCTAAAGCTGCGGTCCAGTGGTTTAGAGAGATCGAATTTAGTTAGCTGCGAGCTTTCCTGCGAGGCGACATCGAGGGCGTAGAGGTTTCCCTGCATCTCAAAATAGATCTTCCCTTCCTTGGACCAGGCGATTAACTCTCGGCTGGTGCCCTCGACCGGTTTGACCAGCGTGGGCGAACCGCCAAACGCAGGCATTGTCCAGATGCCATTCTGTGCGTCGCGTTTCGAGAGAAAAGCAATCTGCAGTCCATCCGGCGACCAGACGGGACTGGTGGCTGCGCCCTGATCGGTTTTGTTGGTAAACGGTTCGCCGCTGCCGAGCTGCTTTAACCAGATGCTGCTGTTGCCGCCTTTGGTCAGGGCATAAGCGACAAACTTTCCGTCCGGCGAAAAGCGCGCATGACTGGCGCCGGTTTCGCCCAAGTCGTTCTTCCGGCTGACAAGCTGCGTGACGGTCAAAGAACCGAGCCGGTTCGCATTAGCTTCTTTGCGCAGTCGCCACAGATACCAGCCGCCTACAGCTAGAACGGGAACCAGCAGCATTACCGCAAGCCACAGCCAGCGAGTGTGGGTCTTCAATCCCAGTTGTTGGGTCAGTGCGGAAGCTTGAGTCGAGACGTAGACGGCTGGGTCAGTAGTTCTTTGCGCCACGTCCGTCAACCTTTGTTCCTGGCTGTGCTGCGAGCCGGACCGCTCAATCGCGGCGCTGACGTCCAAATCGCGTCTCAGGCTCTTGAGGTCCAGTAGCAGGTCTTTGACTACTTGATAGCGTTCTTCGCGGTCTTTCTGCAGAGCCTTCCTCACGATGCGTTCGAGTTCGGTTGGTGTGTCTGGAGCATACTGAGAGAGCGCTGGTGGCTCAGTCTTTAGAATCTCTGCGTTGGTGTCGCTCGCTGTATCGCTCTTGAAAGGCGCGCGACCCGCGATCATTTCGTACAGCACTACACCCAGACTCCAGATGTCCGTGCGCGTGTCAATTTCCAGCGCCCGCGCCTGTTCTGGCGACATGTAAGCGGTGGTCCCCATCACTACGCCCGATTCGGTCTGGACCATGGCCTTCGTGGCGGCATCTTGGTCAACCTCGTCCGCACGCCAACGTTCAGTGAGTTTGGCCAGTCCGAAATCGAGCACCTTCACAATACCGTCTCGGCGCAGCATGATATTTTCCGGTTTGACATCGCGGTGAATGATGCCCGCGGCATGCGCGCTGGAAAGAGCGGAGGCCACTTGAAGGGCGATTTCAATCGCTTCAGTAATCATCAGCGGCGCACGAGCCATGTGGTGGCGCAATGTTTCGCCATCAATAAATTCAGTGGCGATAAAGTGTGCGCCCGGCTCCGTGCCGATTTCGTGGATCGTGATGATGTTCGGATGGTTTAGAGCTGAGGCGGCTTTCGCTTCTTGAACAAAACGCAGCATGCGCCGCTCATTAGCCGCGACCTTTTCCGGCAGTAATTTCAAAGCCACTTTGCGATCGAGTGTAACGTCCCACGCCAGGTAAACCTCTCCCATCCCGCCCGCGCCGAGCTGGGAGCGGATTTCGTAGCGGCCGAGTTTTGTACCAGCAGCAATGGTCATAGCTGCATACATTCAGGTAGGAAACCCAAGATGGCGCCGAGACCGCCACATTGTATAGGTGTTCCCGTGAGCGTGCTAGAGTTTTAAGCGGCAATGGAGGGCATCGATTTGCGGCTTGCCTCACCGCGCGACCGCGCCGACGTTCGCGATGGTTGCGCCTTTGGTCATCGAGGGTACGGCGCAGATATAAAGAATGATTCCCGACGCGGGCGCGCGCGCTTCAAAAACAACCTTGCCCAGATAATCCGTGACATAACCTAATTTCATCCCTTGCTCGACGTAAGTTCCGCGATGGACGAGAGGATAGAAGATACCGGTTTGTTCGCTGCTCAGGGTCACGACTTTTTCGATCCACACCGGATGCTCAATCACTGCTGGAGCGCCCGGCAGCATCTTCAGATAGCGCATCACGTTCAGGCAGCCACTGACTAAAGCTGCCAAGTCTTCGGCTTCGACTGTGCCGGCGTGCCCGGCCTCTGCGGTGATTGATGGCTTGCCGCGCGTCGTCGCAGTGTTTTCCAGATAGCGCGAAGCTTGCGGGTCTTTCGGCCGGTCAGTTGAAATGATGATGTGATCAAGACCGAAAGCGAGCACCATCTCGCGCGAGATTTGATCCTGCTTCGCGTTGCCGGTCTTAGTCCAATAGCTGTACGGCCGGAGGCTCTCGTCCAGGTCGCCGCCGTGCAGATCGATTAGATAATCGCACTGCTCCACCACTTGCTTCGTAATCAGGAATGACGCACGCTCGGTCTGCGTCCCATCCATTTTGCCGGGATAGAATCGATTCATACTTTTGCGATCGACGGGATTAATGTGCGGCACCTTCTGTTCGAACGACTGGATGTTGATCAGCGGCACGATGATCACAGTGCCGGAAAGCTCCGCCGGATTAAGCATACCGATCAATTTCTCGAGCGCGATGATCGAAGTGTATTCAGTGCCATGCGCGCCGGCGACGAGCGCCAGCACCGGCCCCGGCTTCGCGCCGTGAAAGACGGCCACCGGAATGCTCAGCGCCGCGTCGCTACCCGCGGGCACTTCAATCGTACCCGTGGCCTTCTGACCGCGCGCAGCGGTGGCGGTACCAACGGTGAATGTTGCGCGCTGCTGCGCGTCGGCTACGGTGAAGCTAACTAGAACAGAGGCAAGTGCGATGGCAATGGTCGTAATAGGACGTGGCATACATTTCTCCTTTGCCGTGCGGCGACTGGTAGCCGCCTTGGAGTACGCTGACTTGTCAGCGTTTTTGGATCATCGTTTTGTTAGTCAAAGCTCAATCACTCGACGCGAGAAGGAAAGCAGTGACAAGGCACCTCACTCCAAAGTTACGGCTTGAGCCCCATGCGGTGCAACAAATCGGCGTACCGCGCGTCGCTGCGGAGGTTTTCAAAATGGGGCCTCCATGTAATAGTTGGCAGCTGGCCGCTGCGCTGCTGAAAATCCCTTTCGAGCCAGGCGAACGCCTGATCTTTATCTCCGAGACCGGCATACACTCCAGCTAAAAACTGCCCCGTAGACTCGCGCTTGGCGTGTTTCTCTTCCAGCTCTTTTAGTATCGCCAATGCTTCAGCGCGCCTCCCCGTCACTGCGTAGCAGTATCCCAAGTTGCTCAAATATGTGGCCGCTCGGCCGGATAATTGGACTGCCTTCTGAAAATCCGCCGTAGCCTCCTCATTACGTCTCTGTTTGAGGTAGGCGAAACCCAGAATATAGTGTGCATCTGCAAACCTCGGATCGAGTTCGATAGTCCTCTGGCACTGTTCAATCGCCGAATTGAGGTCATTTTTTAGGAAATATACTAGCGCCACGTTCTCGCTGATTACCGGCGAAAGAGGATCAACTTCCTGCGCCCGCTTAATCTCTCTCATCGCATCATCGAATTGCCGCTTTGTGTACAAATAATAAGCAAACCAGTGATGCGCTGTCGGGTAATTCGGGTTGAGGGTGATGGCGCGCTTAAATTCTTCCTCGGCCTCCGTCCAGCGCCACTGCTGATGATATATGAACGCCGAGGACGTGCGTGCCTCCGCCAGCGAGTCATCAATCTGGAGGGCACGATCTGCGGCGGCTCTGGCTTTGGGCAGGCTCTCGCTTGCAGGAACGCCGGCATACTGCTCCAGCACCAAGTAGCAATCGGCCAGCCCGACATAGCCGAGGGCGTAATTCGGATCTCGGTCTATCGCCTGCTGGAACTGCTCTATCGCTTTCTTTATCCCCTCCCCGGTCCGCTTGCTCCAGTAATAACGCCCCCGTAAGTAGAACTGGAAGCTTTCGGCGTTCGTCGTATCGCGCTTCGTAAGTTGCCGCTGCTCGTCACCGGACAGTCTCAGCCTCAGCTTCTCCGTGACCTCTCGCGCGACGGCCTGTTTGATCGAGAGCACGTCCGAGGCTTTGCGTTCATACTCCTGGCCCCAAAGCTGCGCTCCCGTGGTGGCATCAACTAAGTCCACCTGGATGTTCAACGTGTCACCCAACTGACGCACTCGCCCCATCAACACGGCGCGCACGTTCAACTCACGCCCCACCGCTTGCGGATTAACCTCTTTGCCCTTGTAGTGAAAAGCCGTGCTGCGTGCGATGACGCGCAATCCCGGCAATTCAGTCAGGCTATTAATCAGGGCTTCGGAAATGCCGTCCGACAGGTATTCCGTGTTCGGATCGCCACTCGCGTTTGTGAACGGTAAGACGGCTATCGAATCAATTTTGCGGGCCGGTACGACGAAGTAGATGAAATAAGTGAGACCGACAGCGGCAACGATCAGCTCCAGCAGAGCGATCATCAAACTTCGTCTGTGATGTTTGATCCTACCGAGCAGTGATTCGGTGATAGGTATTGTTTGTGCCGTCTGTCCGCTTAAAGTGGGCGGCGTTACGGCAGCCGTCGTCTGGTCGCCGGTCATTTCCGGCGGTCTGGAGCGTTCTACTTCAGCATCGAACTCCAGCCGCTGCTTCAAACTTTTCAGATCAAGGAGCATGTCCTTGATCGTCTGGTATCTCTCCTCACGGTTTTTGCGCAGCGCTTTCGAGACAATGCGCTCCAACTCGGCCGGCACTTCGCGCGCATAACGCGCCAGCGGCGACGGCTCTTTGTCGCCCAGAATCGACGCCAGGATTTCGTTAGTGTTCGAGCCTTCGAACGGCAGCCGTCCCGCGATCATCTCGTAAAGCAAAACGCCAAGGCTGAAGATGTCGGTGCGCGCATCCACTTCAAGTCCGCGTGCCTGTTCGGGCGACATATAAAATGCAGTGCCTATCACCATTCCGGGATCCGTCTTTATCAACACGAGCGTTGCAGCGTCAATGTCAACAGAAGTCGAACTCCGTTGCTCACTTAGTTTCGCCAAACCGAAATCGAGCACCTTAACGATGCCGTCGCGCCGCAGCATGATGTTTTCTGGTTTGATGTCGCGATGAACTATTCCGGCGTCATGCGCAGCCGACAGCGCGCTTGCGCTCTGAATCGCCACCTCGAGAACTTCGCCGAGCTTCATCGTTGCGTTTCGCATGCTTTCGCGCAGCGTCTTGCCGTCAATGAATTCGGTGGCAATGAAATTCACCGAGTCGACCTGCTCGATCTCGAAAATCGTGATGATGTTCGGATGATTGAGCGCTGAGGCCGCTTTTGCTTCCAGCACGAAGCGGTTCATGCGATTGCGATCAGCGGCGACCTCGGCAGGCAGAATCTTCAAGGCCACGGTTCGTTCGAGTTTGGTGTCTTGCGCCAGATACACCTCGCCCATCCCGCCCGCGCCGAGCTGCGAGCGGATTTCGTAGCGGCCAAGTTTTGTCCCAGATGAAATCGACATCCCGGATTTTAAGAATCAGTTCAAGTTGCGCTACTGCGGCAGTCCGACGCGGCGCATGACGTCCGAAAAGCGCGGATCTGAGCGAAGGTTATCGAGCAGCGGGTCAACTTTGAGCCGAGTTATCTTGCTCTCGTCAGCTTTGTAGCTCCTTTCCAGCCATTGAAATGCCAAATCCTTCTCGTTTAGCCCTGCGTAGACAAGTGCAAAGCCGTAGGGTGAAACGTACCGCTGATTTGAAATATCCTTCAGTTGGTCGAGTGTTTTCAACGCCTCATCTCTTTTGCCGGCCGCCGCAAAGAGGTGCCCGAGCAGTGCCAGCACCCACGGATCATCATTCAACTGTCTCGCCTTCTGATACTCGAGGGTGGCCTCCTGGAGAGAGCCCTTCATGTCATAAGCTTCGGCCAGACAATAATGCGCAGCGTAAAAGCTCTGATCTATCTCTATCGTCCTGCGCAACTGTTCGATGGCTTTGTCGTATTGACGCGCGTAGAGGTAATTCTCCCCCAAATCAGTGTTGATGATTAACGAAAGCGGATCCAGCTCCTGCGCCCGTTTCCCCTCAGCGATGCCTTCGTCGAATCGCCCAATCCTCACGAGGTATGTGTTGCCATACCATTGGTGACCAGTCGCGTAATTCGGATTCAGTGCAATGGCGCGTTGAAATTCCCGGTTCGATTCCAGGAAGTTCCGGTCGTAGAGAAAGAGTGCATCAGCCAATGAGGCGTGTGCTTCGGCGAGCGTCTCATCAAGCTCAAGCGCACGCTTGGCCGCCGCTTTAGCTTTCGGGAAAGACTCCTGTGGCGAACCGCCGGAATAATTGGGAAGTAGGACGTAAGCATCGGCCAGTCCTGCATAGGCCAGCGCATAGTTCGGGTCACGCTCGATCGCCTGATTGAAATACTCGATTGATTTCTTGAGCGCCTCACCGGTGCGCTTGTTCCAGTAGAAGCGGCCTTTCAAGTAAAGCTGGTAAGCTTCCGGGTTCTCTGTATAGCGTTTGGTCACGCGGCTCTGCTCTGTGCCCGACAGCTTCAGCCGCAAGTTGCCGGTGATTTTGCTCGCGATTTCGCGCTGGACGGAAAGCAGGTCTGAGACTTTCTCGCGATACTG
Organism: Pyrinomonadaceae bacterium; assembly: GCA_041499185.1. Taxonomy (GTDB): domain Bacteria; phylum Acidobacteriota; class Blastocatellia; order Pyrinomonadales; family Pyrinomonadaceae; genus JAOAPY01. Next base: position 9,882 of record JBGQJU010000138.1, read on the forward strand.
CTCGCCCCAGAGTTGTTTGTTGTCGCGCACGTCCACCAGCTCTGTGCTGATGGTGAGATCGTCACCGCGGTGCATGATGCGCCCGGTCAGCACCGCGCGCACGCCCAACTCCCTACCTGCAACCAACGGGTCGGTCTCTTTGCCCTTGTAACGAAAGACGGAGCTGCGCGCGATTACTTTCAGATTCGGCAGTTGCGTCAGGCTGTTGATGATGCTTTCAGTGACGCCGTCGGAAAGATACTCTGAATCCGCATCGTGATTCTGATTGACGAAAGGCAGCACCGCGATCGATTCGATTGCGACTTCCGTATTGCGAGCGTGGAGGTAGTAGGCAATCGCGGCAATAGCGAGCGCAAAGACTCCGACGGCGATGACCACGCGGCCCTTGTGCTGCTGCACCTGACCAACAAGATACTCTGCGCTCGAAGTCGTGCGGGCCGGCCTTGCGTTTGTAGTTTCGGTGTCTGGTTGAGAACTTTGCGTGCCGGCCCGCGCCGCGCCGCCGCTCGTCGGGCGAAGCTCCGGCGCGACAGTGCGTTCAATCTCAGCATCAACGTCCAGCCTGCGCTTTAGATTTCTCAAATCGATCAGCAGATCCTTTGCCGTTTGGTAGCGTTCGTCTTTGTCCTTGGCCAGACATTTGACGACGATCTCCTCAAGTCGCGCGGGCACGCCCTCGACATGATGCGAGAGCGGCGCCGGGTCCTGCTCCTGGATGGCGATGATTTGTCGATGAATATCTTTGCCTTCAAAAGGCAGCACGCCGGCCAGCATTTCGTAGAGCAAGACGCCGGCGCTCCAGATGTCGGTGCGATGATCCACGCCCGACCCGGCGGATTGCTCCGGCGACATATAACTCACCGTGCCCATCACGAGGCCAGGTTCAGTATGCACCAGCACTTTCGTGCCTGCCTCGGAGTCAACGGAACTTGAGGCCGCCTTCTGGGCCGGTTTCGCCAAACCAAAGTCCAGCACCTTCACGATGCGGTCACGCCGCAACATTACGTTTTCGGGCTTGATGTCGCGATGCACGACGCCGGCCTCGTGTGCTGCATTGAGCGCCGCAACGATCTGGACGGCGATGTCGAGCACATCCAATATTTTCAGACGGCGACCTGAGAGGTATTGGCGCAGCGTTTCGCCATCGACAAATTCCGTCGCGATGAAGCAAGCGGAATCAGCCTGGCCAAATTCGTAGATCGTCAGAATGTTGGGATGATTCAGATTTGAAACGGTGCGCGCTTCCTGAGTGAAGCGCTGCAAGCGATCTTTGTCGGCGGCAACTTCCACCGGCAGGATCTTCAAAGCGACCGTGCGATCGAGTGCAGTCGTATCCTGCGCCAGATACACCTCGCCCATCCCGCCCGCGCCTAACTTCGAGCGGATTTCGTAGCGGCCGAGTTTTGTGCCTGAGGCAATCGTCATTTCTTCAACCCTGCCGTCCAGTTGATGACCACGGTGATGGGTGACGACACTTTATGTTCTGCAACGCATAGTCAATCGCTTTGCGCTGCGGCAGCGCGGCGCCGGCCATCCGCTCGCGCAGCGTTTCACCTTCAAGAAGTTCCGAGACGATGTACGGCGCGCCATCGTGAGTTCCGATGTGAAAGATGACCAGAATGTTCGGATGATTCAGCGCGCCGGCGGCTTGTGCTTCCTGCTCGAAACGTCGCAGCCGTTCCGCGTCCGCGGAGAACGCAGCCGGCAAAACCTTAATCGCCACGTCGCGATTGAGCTTCGTATCGCGCGCACGATAGACTTCACCCATCCCGCCTTCGCCGATCTTCAAGATGACGCGGTACTGTCCAATAGCCGTATCGGGGGAATGGGTTCCGCTCATAGTTTCTATCTGCGCGGTCGCCGCTTTCTATTTTTCCTGTGAATCACGAGCCAGACTGATGCAGACCTGACTGGTGCTGCTCCTTTCGCTTTCTGAATAAATTGCCCGCATGGGAAATTCCGCGATGATCTATTTCTGCCTCTCCTTAAATTCTGCAAACCAGTTCTGAATGACAGTCAGCTTTTGACTCGTGATCTGTTGTTCATCGCTCTGCAGCATTACGAAACGCTGGCCATCTGCCGAAACATCATAGGTATCGTACAGACCCTCAGGCCGATCCGCGCCAACAGGACGGCGCGAGAAGAGTTTTTGCGGTTGACCCAGGACGAGCGATGGCTTCGTTTGCACGTGCACAGCCATCAGGTCGTTGCCAGAAACAAAAAACAGCTCATC
>JBGQJU010000139.1:0-12001 GCA_041499185.1 Pyrinomonadaceae bacterium
ATGACTTGCCCGATGCCAGCTGCCTGATTGCCTCCAGCTTGAACTCCCGCGTAAACTTTCTTTGTGTTAAGCCCACAGTCGCCCTCCTCCTAAAAAACTGTAGCTTAACTCGTGGTCTCAAATTTGGGGCTCAGTCCAGACACTTTGGATCGAGCGCGCACCGGACCTACATGGTTGAAGGATGACAGGGTCGCGGGGATGGTCGCGAGGCAATTACACGGGCTTGATGGCGAGGCATACAGGCTCGACGCTTATTGCGTGATGTCGAATCATGTGCACGTGGTCTTCGCGCCGTTGTTGACTGAAGCGTCCTTGCGCGAAGACTTCGATGAGACTGGTCATTTAGTATTCGTAAGTGAATATCCCGGTCTTTCGGAAATCATGCATCGGCTCAAAGGCCGGAGCGCTCGGGAATGCAACCTCGCGCTGTCACGTCAGGGCCAGTTCTGGGAACATGAAAGCTTCGATCATGTGATCAGGCCAGGTAAATTGATGACCACGATCAAGTATGTGCTGAATAATCCGGTTAAAGCAGGTCTGGTAAAAGACTGGCGCGAGTGGCGCTGGCGTTATTGCAGAAAGGAACTGTACGACAAGCTTTAGCTTGTCACGGTCTTTCGCGCTGCGATAGAAGAGAGGTGGCAAACTGAAGTTTGCCGTACAGATTTCGCTGGTCTCTCGTTAGCCGGCGAAAGCGGGTGACGCCATTCCGGGTCAGCGGCGGCGCTTGACCAACCACCCATAGTTGTTATGTACTGCAACAAGCGGAGACGAATGGAAACTTGTTACGCGATCGCACCTAAAGATTGATTTGATGAAAACGATGACTTCAACAAAACAACGGCAGAGTGAAGAAAAAAACTTCTGGACTCCGTTACGTCTGGGCTTGACTGTCTTGGTCCTGTCGTTGATTGCCACGCTCGGGATTTCGAGCTGCAACTCGACTGACGAAAAGGGCACGGTGGGAAAAAGTCAGCCCGCTCCTCCGGTTAAGAACGCGCCGGCCCCGCCCGCGGCGCTTGCTTCGTTGCCGGAGAATATTCGCGATGCGGACCTCAGGACAGTCAACGGAGAAACGGTCAAGCTCTCGGACTATGCGGGCAAAGTGCTACTGGTTAATCTTTGGGCGACCTGGTGTGGCCCCTGCCGGAATGAGACGCCGGAGCTAGTAAAGCTGCACAAGGCATTTCAGTCGCAGGGTGTAGAGATGATCGGTCTTTCGACCGAGAACCCCGACGCATCGGCAGAGGCCGTGAAAGACTTTGTGCGCGAGTTTCAGGTGGACTATCACATTGGCTGGGCTACTCCAGACGTAGCGATTACGTTTATGCAAATGACTGGGCGCGACGCTATTCCCCAGAGTTTCATCATCTCGCGCGATGGCCGCATCCTCAACAAGTTTGTTGGTTTCAGCCCTGTAAACACGCCTCCCCAGATCAGACAAGCTCTCGCGGCCGCACTAAACGGCAGGATATAGAGTTTCTGTTCCGCCGTGATGGCGCTTCAGCTCGGCGGTCACCCACAGCGACAGCGAATGTCGGTAGCTGACAATTTTCTGCTAACCTCCCCTAGTGGCTTTGCAGGCCGCAGCAAACGCAGAAGGTTTCAAAGGTGTAATCATGAAAGCTCTCAAGCGACTAAACCTCAAACTGCTCGGGCTCTTGGTTGTGCCCTTCCTCGCGAGCGGGCCGGTGGTCTGCTCGCCGCATCAGGGACACGACATGTCCAAAATGCCCGGTATGAGCAAACCAAACACGAAACCTAAGTCAAAGGCGACACTGCGAAAGAAGAGAAAGGCGGTGCGAAAGAAGCAGTCAGCAAAGAAACACCAGATGGGCAACAGGCCGGGAATGAAGACGCGGGGAATGCGCATGCCGGCTCAGCCTTCATCATCGCCTAAGCGCTCCCCGACACCGATGCCGCAGGCCTCGCCACAGCAAATGCAGATGAACATGCCCGGAATGCCGATGCCGGCGGCTTCACCCTCGCCGACTACCCAACCTTCTGCTCCGCAGACGGAAATGAAGATGCCAATGACCGCGCCATCTCCCGCAGCTTCTCCCGCAAAAATGGAGACGAATATGCCGGGGATGCAGATGCCGTTGGCTGCGCCAAGCCCACAAGCTTCTCCCGAGCAGAAGATGAACATGCCGATGCCCACGGCGAGCCCGTTAGCGGGCGCGATGGGCGAAATGAAAGGCATGGAGGGCACGTCCGGAATGGGCTCGATGAACATGGGCCCACTGATGGTCATGTCCGGCAATGATATGGGCATCCGCGTTGGCTCAAGTGTCGCAAACGTGGTGTCGATGGGCGCGATGGGGTCAGGCACTTCCTGGCAACCGTCGTCAGGGCCGATGCACATGCACTACAAGGTGGCCGGTGACTGGTTGCTCATGTTTCACTACAACCTGATCGCGGGCATCAACCATCAAGGCGGTCCGCGCGGCGTGACAAAGTTCGAATCAGCAAACTGGTTTATGCCGATGGCCTACCACAAACTCGGTAAAGGCACGCTGCAACTGCGCGGTATGTTCAGCGCCGAACCATTTACTTTTCCGCCTGGCGGCTCGCCGCTGCTGTTCCAAACTGGCGAAACGTACAAAGGCCAACCGCTAATCGATCGCCAACATCCGCACGATCTATTCATGGAATTGTCAGCGCAGTACACGCTGCCGCTCGGCGAACGCGGAACATGGTTCGCCTACTTCGGCTATCCGGGCGAGCCGGCGCTCGGGCCCGTTGCTTTCATGCACCGCGCGTCCGCATCAGAAAATCCTTCCGCCACGCTATCGCATCATTTGCAGGATTCGACGCACATCAGCTTCGGGGTGTTAACTACGGGATTCACATATCGGTGGTTCAAGCTCGAAGGATCCATCTTCAACGGACGCGAGCCGGACGAAAACCGATACGACTTCGATTCGCATCGCTGGAATTCTCGATCCGCGCGTTTGAGTTTTGCGCCCAACAAGAACTGGGCCATGCAGGTCTCTTACGGCTTTCTCCGCAGCCCGGAAGGACAGGAGCCAAACACCGACATTCGGCGCGCGACGGCTTCCGTGCAATACAACCGGCCATTCAGTCGAGGCAACTGGGCTTCGGCCTTTATCTGGGGCCGCAATCACACCAGCAGCCCCGGCGAAGTGCATAACCTGAATGGCTACACGTTTGAATCCACGGCCAACTTCCTTGACAAGAACTATCTCTACACGCGGCTCGAGCTGGTAGACAAAAACGAACTGCTCCGCGCCGTCGATCGTGCACGGCTGGGAATCACACAAGTTCATCCGTCGTTTCGCATCGGCGCTTACACGTTCGGTGGCGTGCGTGACATTTGGAATACCGAGAAGATCTCGCTGGCTATTGGAAGCGATCTCACTTTCTATGCGAAACCTTCGGTGCTCGATCGCATCTACGGCAACAATCCTGTTTCGTGGAAGCTGTTTTTCCGAGTTCGTCCCGGCAAGATGGACATGAGCATGCACGGAATGCACGGTACGCATGGAAATACGGGCACTAGTGATGCAGCTCGTTAAGGCCTCGCTTATCTTTGTTGTTCAAAGCTTGCAGGAGAGCCTGCCACTCGCGATGACCGCGCGAAAGTTTGTAGAAGTCACCGTCCTTGTCAGCCATCAAACTATCCAGCATCTCCTGCGCCGTACCGTTATCAATTGCTCTCTCTGCGGCCAGCGACAACGCACCGAAGGCTTCGTGATGGGAGGTGATCCCTTTGATGGACAGTTTTGCCCGCTCGTACGGGAAGCGATAATCGATCGGGTATTTCTTTTCCGCATCTTCGAACGCCGCGATGATCTCGCTAGCCTCAGAAGGCTTTGCGCCGATCCGTCTTTCGCGAAGTCGCTTGATTTCTTCATCCGCGGAACGGCTCGTAGTCTCCTGCCCAGGCGCCGTCGATGTTGACGTTGACGAGGGGGAAGCCGAAGAAGTTCCCGGCGGGAGCGCCGGATTCGAATCGACTTGTGGCGTAGTTTGTGCGACCGATCCGCGATTCGACCACCAGTACCAGCCGCCGATTCCGAGCCCGCCAAGGAGCAGCAGGAAAAACAGGCCCAGGATCGCTCCGTGCCACCAGCGGAATTGTGAAGGAGTCTCAGACGCACGACCATACGATTCCATCATTGTGAGCACCGGAGGCGTTTTCTGCTCGGTCGTTCGCTGAACTGTCACCGGCGCTTGCTGAGCTAGTGGTTGTGTCGGGCTCTGAGAATCACTGGCCGAGTAAGTCTTCTGTGGCTCGAGCTGTCCCGATCGAGGCGCGGCGGAAGTTGTTTCGTAAAGATCAAGCGCTGCATACAACTCTGGCGCCTCGCTGTATCGAGCCGTAACATCCTGCGATGCCCCGAATTTTTGCGGCGAAGGCTTTGCTTCTACTTCTCGAGATGGCAACGACTCTGGTGGTGGGCTGGGCTGCTCAGAGAGAGGCAACGTCAACGCTTGTGACGGGGAAGTCTGAGACGTCGATGATACACCCGGGAACGCCGCGCCCATGTCTGCCGGCTCTGGAGTTGCAGGTGAAGAGGCTTGGTCGCTTGTGCTCTGCGACGAAAGCGGTCTCCCGCAGCTGGTGCAGAATGTCCATTGCGGTTCCAGCGTCTCGCCGCAACCAGGGCAACGGCGTGAATCACTCAGCGAATCTCCGCACGATCCGCAGAAACGAAAAGAATCCGGGAAATCAAGTTTGCATTTTGGGCAGTGCTTCATATCCGTTCGTTCTCATTAGCGTCAGCCAGGCAGCCGGACGCTGATTGCCGCCGGATAAATCTATCAGCTTTTCGACCGGTCTGCGAATCCTCAGAGGTGTTCGCGCCTCAAACGAAGCGCGTTGCCGACAACGTACCAGCCACAGGACACAACTTGACAACTTGCACGACAAGGAAATCGGATGATAGTGTGGTGTAAATCTCAATCGGTTGAAGAGAGATTAAGAAGGAATGGGGGAGTAGTCATGAAGTTTCTCTTGCAAAAAACGACTGCGCGAATGGCCGGCCTGATGGTGGTGCTGGCAGTCTTTGCGTCGAGCGCAAATGCGCAGAAGTCCAGAACGCAGGATGCGGCCCGACACTCTGAGGCTGCCGCGAAAGTCTTTACGGAGATCATGAATGTGCCCGAGCAGGCGATACCCAAAGGCCTGCTCGACAAAGCCGAAGCCATCGCGGTTTTTCCGGGTGTAGTTAAAGCGGCCTTCATCTTCGGCGGCAAGGGCGGTCAGGGAGTAATCAGCAGACGTATTCGTGGCGGCTGGAGTGCGCCGGCATTCTTTAACATCGGCGGCGGCAGTTTCGGCGCTCAGATTGGCGCGCAGAAGACAGACTACGTTCTCTTAATCATAAACGAAGACGGCATCAAAGGTTTGTTGGGAGATAAGTTTGAGCTGGGCGGCGAAGTCAGCGTTGCTGCCGGCCCTTACGGGCGCGAAGCCGCGGCCTCGACGAACCTGCGTCTGGACGCGGGCATACTTTCCTACTCGCGAACCAAGGGCGCATTTGTTGGCGCCGCACTTAAAGGCGCGGTGATCAGTCCGGACAACGATCTCAACACGGCGGTTTACGGTCAGAAGGCAAACGAGGTCTTGACGGCCAGGAATCCGATGAAGTTGACCGACATGCCGGCGAGCGTGCGCATCTTCCCGCGAACCCTGGCGCGATATTCAGTGCGTTAGCCTGCAAGTAAAACACTCTCACCTTGAAAGGCGCGCGACAAACGCTTGACGCTTTCGGTTGCGCGCCATTAGAATGCGTCGTCACCTCAAGGGTCGTTCGTTATTTCATCACTCGAGGAATCTGAAGGAAGTCATGCTCCCACGCACGCAGCGCCAGAAAGAAATTCTCGACTACATCACTCGTTTCCTCGAGCGACGCGGACACGAACCTTCTTACACTCAGATCGCTCAGCACTTTGGAGTCAAATCAAGGGCGACGATTGCCAAGCACATCGCGGCGCTTGAGCGACGCGGCCTGATAACGCGCAGTCATGAAGATGGATCGTTCGCCCTCAACGTAAGAGTTGAAGAAATGCCGTCCGACGCTCTTTGCGAAATTCGGCTGGCTGGCAGAATCGCCGCAGGCATGCCGATAGAAGTGGTTCCCAATGAGGAGACGATCGCCGTCCCGCGCTTTCTGCTGGGACGAGTTAGACCTGAAAGCGTTTATGCGGTCCGAGTGAAAGGCGATTCGATGATCGACGAGCACATCTGCGATGGCGATATTGCTTTGATCGAAGACCGGTGTGAAGCACACGACGGCGAAATAGTAGTTGCGCTGGTTGAGGGAACGCATGCAACACTAAAACGACTATACCGCCACGGGCGTGAAGTTGAACTGCGGCCCGCCAACTCGCAACTCGAATCTATCAGAGTCCCGGCCCAACAAGTTATCGTTCAGGGCATTTTTCGCGGCCTGCTGCGCCCCACCGCGTAGGACGGTTAGTCACGTCAGCGTCCCAAACAGCTCTAAATATTTGTCGAAACGTCGTTTGAAGGCGCGGTCTCTCAGCAACCTGCTAGTGCTTTCGGGATGGCTTGCGCCTTTTTATTATCTTCTCGGTTTCACGCTTGTTTTCGAACGTGCATTCTTGCGGTTTCTTGTCCTGCCGCAACCCGAGGAAGATTGGCTGCCGCAACCGACCTTCCGCCGTCCATTCCGCGAATTTCACTTGCGCGACCAGCTTTGGCTTGACCCACTGCACCGGTTCGTTCGTCGGCGGCTCCTCAACAAAAGGACACTTGTTGGTCTTCAGTGGCTGCAGCAGCTTGTAGATTTGTTCCAGACTCCTTTCGTTGAAGCCTCCGCCAACGTGCCCGACGTAATGCAGCTTGCCATGATCGTATAAGCCTACGACTAGAGCGCCGAAATAACTGCGTGAATGACGCGGCTGGGTGTAACCGCCAATCACGACCTCTGATTCCTGCACCGTTTTGATCTTGAGCCAGTCGCGGCTGCGCTTCTGAGCGTAGGTGCTGGATATGCGTTTCGCGACTATTCCTTCCAACGGTATCCTGGCGACCTCTTTGTAGAGCGCTTCGCCCTCGCCGATGATGTGATCCGAAAACCACACGTTCTTTGACGACTTCAATGTTTTCTCCAGCAGTTCCTTTCGATCAATCAGCTTGCACCCGCTAAGATCAAAGCCGTCGAGATGGAGCAGATCGAAAACGTAGTAAGCGATGTGGCTCTTAGCGGCCAGTCGTGCGATCTCGCTCGAATATTTGCGCCCCAGTCGTGGCTGGAGCAATTGAAATCGCGACACCCCTTTTTCATCCAGCGCCACGATCTCGCCGTCGAGGATCGCTTGCCGCGCACCGACAGCGTCGGTAATATTCGCAAGCTCCGGATATTGCGCCGTCAGTTCGTTTTGATTGCGCGAGACGAACCGCACTTTGCCATTCTTGATGAAACAGATTGCGCGGACACCGTCCCACTTGGTCTCGAAAAGCCAGTCGGAATCGGAGAAGGGCTTGTCAACCAACGTCGCCAGCATCGGATGGATCACGTGAGGCATAGCAGCCTCGCGCGCCCCATCGCATATAGTTTTCGATTTTGCTTTCCGCGTCATTCAGTTTCATCTCTGAGACTAAACAGAGAAATCAAAACCCCGCAAAGGAGATTCCGCCGATCGCTGTAGCCAGTTGTCCTCTGGATAACGGCAGTTGGCGCTGATCACATGCAGCGTGTATGCGTGCCGCGACTTCGATGATCTATTCTCTAAACTTTTGTGCGGCAGCAAGCCGTGCAAAACGATCAGGGTGCCTTTCCGCACCTCGAGGGCCACTAGTTGCTGCTCCGGCCAGGGCGTCGAATCATAAACCTCGAACTTCATACCACCTTCAGGCGCACGCACCCAGCGTGATTTCAATCCCAGCTTGTGGCCGCCCGGGATCGCCCACAGACATCCGTTCTCAACCGTCGCGTCTTCGAGCGCAAACCACAACCCCGCGATGGCGTTCGGCTCAGTGTAAAGAAACGTGCTGTCCTGATGACAGGCGACCTCGCCGCCGATATTCGGCTGTTTGAAGACGTACATCGACTGCAGCAGCAGCGGCCGGTCGATGCCGAGATCTCCGACCAATCGTGTTATCTCAGCAGTGCGCGAGAAACCATTGAATACCGGATCGAGATCATGCAGCGCATGCCCAATTTTATTGATCGACTTCTCTTTACTTTGCCGCAGACTGCCATCAGAAAGAAAGGCGTTCTCTTCAAAGAAGAAGCGAATCTTATCGCCCGATTCCAGAAAATAGCTGTCGGTCAGGCGGGACTGTTCGCGCGTTGAGAAGATCGAAACCACGCCTTTCGGATCAAACTCCCGAACAAGTTCTTCGGCGCGTGCTCGCAGACGATTACAGGTTTCAGGCTCGACAAAATCCTTAAGCACCAGAAACCCGTCGCGTTCATAGGCGGCGGTTTGTTCGGCGCTGATTCGCATGCGAAAGAAGCCCATCTTAGACCTTGTCGGCAATTAATCAAGCGAGCATTGTAACGAAGACGCGGGAGCCTTGCCCGCCGAAGAAGGCGCTTTCCGGAGCTAAATCAAGACTTCGCGAACTTAACTATTGCGAACTCGGCCCTCAATCACGTATTATGGAATTGGCTGACTCAGGCCATTCGGTTTTTCACTCGCAATCTTTGAATGACTGATATTCCCAAAGTTTCGTCGCGAAGATAGCCTCGTCCAACTGAAAGCGTATTGGCGATTCCAGAGCCAATAGTCCCCATCGAAAACTCGCATGGATCGGAACAACTCGTATGAAGAGCCTTGTTTGTCTCTCTAAGCTCATGACGGCCAGAACAATGCCACAGGCAAACGCGAAATCTACTTACTTGATCGCGATGCTGCTGACTCTTGTCTCGCTCGCCACGCCGGTCTCGTCGTACGAGGGGGATTCCCGCATGGGGACGGTGCATGGCACTGTTAGTGTCATTGGTCCTGATGGCCACAGTCATAGCGCTTCGGGTGCGAAAGTCCAGTTGATTGGAACGACCCTGAACGCTTCAATGGTTGTGTTGGCCGCTGACTCAGGTGAATACGAATTCGGCAGCGTGCTTCCTGGTAATTATAAGCTCGAAGTTGCGCTCGACGGTTTCGAGAAAGTGGCCAGGCCAATCGCCATTCATGCCGGTGAGACGACAGTTGAGGACGTAAGGCTTGAGTTGAAGAACGTCCGGCATGTGCTGACGAATCCTTATGCGCCGGAGTATCGAAAGTTTACCCAAAGGCTTGAGGGCTCGCATTTCACAAACGCAGCCATCAGCTACAACATATTCAAAGGAAACGCTAGTGGATACTTCGCGAGCGCACGAAACGAATCAGTTCATTTCCCCAGATTGTTTTCGCTGGATATGCAGGTATTAAAAACTTACCGCCTCAGAATCAGGCCCAAGATTAGTCTCAGGAACCGCTTCTATCCGCGAGACTCTCAAGGCAGTCTGGGCAGCGCTAACTTTGGCATGTTTTCAAATGGTGTCAGCCGAATGCTTGGCATGAAGCTCGTCATTGAAAAGAAATAGCAGGTCTTCTCTTGGTTGACTTTGCGATTGAGTTCTCAAATCATAACCCCGACGAAGACGAACGAATTGTGCGATAACGAGCGACAGACCTGCCTTATCGCTGTTCAATAATTATTCCGCGTTTCGCTAGTTCGGCAAAGAACGACTCTGGATCGAAGCAGGCTTCAGGCGCCGCGACGCCCCGGCGGTTGCCTTCGCCGCGCGCCAGCTTCTGTGCCGCGATCGATGCGGGAATGCCGGTCATCCTGGCTGTTGCCGCCGTGCCCCATTCAGCGCGCAAAGGATGGCGACTGGTATATTCAAAACGCGCTGGTCGTCCGTCCCTCTGGCCCAGCACTTCAACGTTCAGCAGGAACGCCCATTCACCATCGCCGCCAAAGTCGGTCGCGTGCTGGAGGATGTGGGCGCGGAGAAAATCTTTCGTCGAGATTTGTTGTCCGTTGAGATCAGTGGTGAGCCCGCCGGTTAATTCGAGATCGGCAAACACGCGCAGCGCGCGCATAATCTCGGGCCGCCAGGTGCCGCGCACGTCGACAAGTCGCACGCCTTTGCCAAGAAAGCGATGAATGGTGTGCGTTTCGGAATGCGGCACGTAATAGGTTTCGATTTCCCCAACGGGCTCCGCAAAACGGACGCGTCTTGCGCCGGAGAATGCAGGGACTTCGATGAATTGCCCCTCTTGCCAGAAAAAGCGGCGACTGCCGGGACTGAATTCGTCAAGCACCGTATCAAGCAAACCCGGCGAAGGCGCAATCGATCGGAAGGAAGCAAAGGCGATGTGCACCTCGTCAACCTGATCGAGTTGATCCGCCGCCCGCCGCGCCATCAAATTCGTGACGCCTGGCGTCGCGCCGCAACCCAGACAGATAGTCACGCCGGCTCTTTGCGCGTGCTCATCAAGCTCAAGTTGGCGCGGCGTATTGAATAGTCCGCCGAGATCGATATAGTTCGCGCGGGCCTTGATTGCCGCGCGAGTGACGATGAGCCCGAAATGATAAGTCGTGCAGTTCGCGATACAATCAAAGCCGCGCAAGCTTTCAGTCAAAGCGATTTCATTGCTGGCATCAGCCTGCATCGCGCGCACGCGCCCGCCGCCCAACTCCGAAGCCAACGCCTGCGCGCGCGATACGTCTGCGTCAGCGATCACGATTTCTTCAAAGTCGCTTGTTTGGGCCAGATCGCGAGTCGCCTCCGAACCCATCGCGCCACAACCGCCGAGTACCATTATTCGCATAGTTTTATTCGTAGGCGCGGACCTGCGTGTCCGCCGGGCGTGCGCGCGCACACAGGTACGCCCCTAGAAAACAATTTTCCCGAGCGTCCTTTCCATAATCTTCAGACCTTCGTCAAGTTCAACGTCGGTAATCACCAGCGGCATCAATGTACGAATAACATTGCCGAAGGTGCCCGCGGTGATTGTAATTAGACCGTTCTGCAAAGCGAGTTGAGTGAATTTTTCAGTCGCTTCTTTCGCCGGCTCTATTGTCTCGCGGTTTTTAACAAGCTCCAGTGCGCACATCGCGCCCAGGCCACGCACGTCGCCAATTATTGGAAAACGGTTCTGAAATTCACGGAATCGCGCAATCACTTTTTGGCCAATCTCTTTTGCGCGGCGGCACAGACTTTCGCGTTCGATCCTTTCGAGCACGGCCAGCGCCGCGCGGCAGGCCAGCGGATTGCCGCCAAAGGTTCCACCCAACCCGCCAATCATCGGGTGATCCATGATCTCAGCGCGGCCGGTAATCGAAGAGATCGGCAGACCGGCGCCGAGCGACTTGGCGGTGATCAGAATGTCCGGCTCGATCCCAAACTGCTCGCAAGCGAAGAGCGAGCCAGTTCTGCCCAAACCAGTTTGTACTTCATCGGCGATTAGGAGAATACGCTTGTCTCTGCAGACTCTTTGTAGTTCATTGAAGAACTCGCGCGGCGGAATTACGAAGCCGCCTTCACCGAGCACCGGTTCCACGATAACCGCCGCGACCGATTCTGCCGCGACGTGGCGCTTGAACAGATCTTCGAGTGCTGGCGCGGCGCAGCGCATCTTGCACGATGGATAAGTGACCGAGTAAGCGCAGCGATAACAATACGCGTAAGGCAAACGATAGACTTCGGGCGCAAAAGGACCGAAGCCGGCCTTGTATGGCTTGACCTTGCTGGTCAGCGTCATCGCCAGGAGTGTCCGGCCGTGAAACGCGTCTTCGAAAGCAATCACCGCTGGACGGCCCGTGTAGCTGCGCGCGATCTTGACGGCATTTTCTACTGCCTCTGCGCCGCTATTGGCGAAAAACGTTTTCTTGGGAAAGTTGCCCGGCGTAAGCTGGTTCAGTTTCTCGGCGAGCGCGACGTACGGCTCGTGCATTGCGACGTGAAAACAGGTGTGCGAAAAGTTCTCCACCTGATCTTTGATTGCCTCGACGACTTCGGTTGAGGACGAACCAACGTTCAGGCAACCGAGACCGCCGGCAAAATCGATG
>JBGQJU010000140.1:0-11927 GCA_041499185.1 Pyrinomonadaceae bacterium
CGAGCTCTCGGTGAAGAACGCCATTTACCGCTGCGCCGGGGACCGACCGATTCGCACCCGCGAGCAAGACGTTGCCTCCAACTACGCGCAATCGCTCAGCGCGGATCCGTCCCGCTCCGACGTGTTGCCGACCGAAACCGACACGTCGACTCAATTCACGCGCAACATACGCTTGCAGATACCGCTCTGCTCCGCTGCGATGGACACGGTAACCGAGGCCTCGCTGGCCATCGCTCTGGCGCAGCAGGGAGGCATCGGCGTAATTCACAGGAACATGAACATCGAGCGTCAGGCTGAAGAAGCTGACAAGGTGAAACGGTCAGAGTCAGGAATGATCGTCGATCCCGTTACCATTCGGCCCAATCGTCCGGTGCAAGAGGCGCTGCTGGTGATGGAGCGTTATCACATCAGCGGTGTGCCCGTCGTCGACGAAGACGGTCATCTTGTCGGCATCATCACCAACCGCGACCTGCGCTTTGAAACGCGCTTCGATATTCCCGTTTCCGAAGTGATGACCCCGCAGCCACTGGTGACCGTCCCAGTTGGTACGACGCTCGAACAGGCCAAGACTGTATTGCAGAAACATCGCATTGAGAAACTGCTCGTTATTGACGGCGACAAGCGGATCAAGGGTCTCATTACGGTGAAGGACATACAAAAGGCAATCAAGTATCCGACGGCGGCAAAAGATAATCTCGGTCGTCTGCGAGTGGCCGCGGCGATTGGCGCCACCGGCGACTTCCGCGAGCGCGCCGACGAACTGGTCAAGGCTCGTGTTGACTGTCTCGTGATCGACACGGCGCATGGTCATTCGTCACGCGTCATCGAGGCCGTTCGCGAAGTCAAGCACCGCCACGGTGACACGGAGGTGATCGCGGGCAACGTCGGCACGACCGAAGGCGCGCAGGAATTGATCGACGCCGGTGTCGACGGCATCAAAGTCGGCATCGGCCCGGGCTCGATCTGCACCACGCGTGTCGTAACGGGCGCCGGCGTCCCGCAGATCACCGCAATTCAATCTTGTGTCCAGGCGGCTGGTAAGCATGGCGTGCCGGTGATCTCGGATGGCGGTGTGAAATTTTCCGGCGATGTCGCCAAGGCAATCGCCGCCGGGGCTGACGTAGTGATGATCGGATCACTTTTCGCCGGCACCGAGGAAGCGCCCGGCGAAGTAATCCTTTTCCAGGGACGTTCGTTCAAGACCTATCGCGGTATGGGTTCGATCGGCGCAATGCGCGAAGGCTCGCGCGATCGTTATGCGCAGGAGATGACAGAAACTGAGTCGAAGCTCGTGCCCGAAGGCATCGAGGGCCGAGTGCCTTACAAGGGAACGCTGGCAGACATGGTCACGCAACTTGTCGGTGGTCTTCGTTCAGGCATGGGCTACACCGGCTGTCACACGATCAAAGAATTCCAAGAGAAGACACAGTTCATTCGGATCACGTCAGCCGGCCTGCGCGAGTCGCACGTGCATGACGTGATCATCACCAAAGAAGCGCCGAACTACAGACTCGAGTAATTAGCGAAAATAAAACCGCCCCGACGCAAAGAAACTCTCAGATTCCACGGTAAGCCCTGGTGGGATTCATCCGACACCTGTCGGGAATCTGTGGACTTGTGGAATTCTCGCCCCGAGCAAAGCTTGCGACTAACTTGAGTCTGTCGTGACGTCGCAGACTGTTGGAGTGAGGACAAGGCCGCTAACTGCGCGGCATTCGATTTGCCATCTTGAGCTGAAGATATGTCGCAGCGAAAAGCAATTCTGATCTCCAATCCGAAAACAGGTCGCTATGGCGCGCGCCGTTCGCCGCTACTTAATGGAGTATGTGATTACCTGCGCACACGGGGCATCGAAGTGGAACAGGTCTCGACTACAGGCCCGGGGGACGCAACCCGCCTTGCAGCGCGCGCGATGGACAATGGCGTCCGCGAAGTGATCGTTTCCGGTGGCGATGGGACGATCAATGAAGTACTTCAAGGGATGATTGGCACTGACGCGCGCCTCGCGATTTTGCCGCAGGGCACGGCAAATGTGCTGGCACGGGAACTCAAACTACCTTTGAACAGCAAGCAGGCCACGGAAGTAATCGCGCGCGGCCACACGCGAAAAGTACACGTGGGCTGCGCGATCGACGAGACGTCCGGCGCCAGACGTTACTTCTTCCTGATGGCCGGGATCGGGCTGGATGCTTCGGTCGTGCAGCGCGTGCATCCTGGACTGAAAAAGCGATTCGGCAAAGCCGCTTTCTGGTATTCCGGTTTGAGCCATCTGGCTGATTGGCAACCGATACCCTTCGAGATTGAGATTAACGGGAAAATCTATGTCGCGACCTTTGCGACGATAGGAAAAGCGGCCAGTTATGGTGGCGAACTTTCAGTGACTCCGCGCGCGAGATTGGACCAACCGGAATTTGAGATCTGTCTCGTCGAATCACGCAGCCGGCTGCGTTACCTGCGCCTGCTGGCGTATGCAATGCGGGGGGGCGCGCCAGCGGACAGGCGCGGCATTCGCTTTCTCCGGGCCACACGCGCGCAAGCGTTGGGAACTACAGCCGTACAAGTTGACGGTGAGTTAATCGGGAAGCTGCCCATGACATTCGAGATCGCGCCGCAGTCGATCGAAGTAATCGTTCTTTAGAGAGTCCGCAGCCTATGTTCAATGAACTCATCTACTGACCTTTGACCCCTGACCTCTGACCTCTGACCTCTGGCCTCTGACTTCAGTTTCCCTTCAGCCATGCGCTTCGCAGTGCTTTCTCTACGACTGTTGCATCCTTCTTCTCTTCGATTCGATACTCAAAGCGTTCGGCTGGTCCAAGCACGAGGGTTGCTTGAATTGTTCTTCGATCGCGCTTGACCGTAATGGGCACACGATCGCCTTCTTTGTACTGATTTAGGGCTGTGAGCCAGCCATCCCGCGTGACCGTCCTGCCTGCCAGCGAAAGGATCTCGTCACCAGGCTGCAGTCCCGCGTCCTCGGCCGGCGAACCATTTACCACGTTTCCGATCTTGATGCTTCGTTGGTTTTCCCAATCGAGTCGGACACCCACGCTGTATGCCTCGTGCGCTGTGTCGCGAACCAGTCGCAGGCCGGCATAGGCAAAGGCCCGCTCGTAAGGCGGAACCTCGACGCCGCGCACACATCGCGTAAAGAAATCGTGTAGATCGAATCCAGCCACTTCCGAAGCAACGCGCTCGAAGTCTTCCGTCTTGTATCCACGCCCACGCAAATAGTAAGAAGCGTTCGGACTCTTGAGGTAAAACTCTTCATACATCTTGCGCATCACGTCGTCGAGTGAAGCTTTCCCATTTGTCTTTCCGCGAATCAACAAATCCAGGACCATGCCGAGCAATTCGCCTTTCGGGTAATAACTGATCGAGGAATTCTCGAGATTGGTGCGCTGCGCGTGCGGTGCATCATCGAGGAACGGCGCGGACAGAGATGATTCTTCCGCGTTCATCAAGCGACTGCCCGGCGCATTCTCGATGCCCGTGACGGTCTGGCTTTCGCGACTCAAAAAAACTCTGTCATCCCAGATGCCGGCGCGACGCAGCATCAAATGCCCGTAGTAGTTCGTCAGCCCTTCGGCCACCCACAACCCGCGCGTGTTCGCCGGACGCGTGAAGTCCCATGGGCCAAGCTCAGCAGGCCGCAATCGTTTGACGTTCCAGACGTGAAAGAACTCGTGGGCGACCGTGCCCAGGGCGTTTTCAAAAGTGCCAGAATCGCCGAGCGCGCCCGGCTGGATAATCTGCGTCGACGTCAGATGCTCCATGCCGTCGCCGGAATGATCGTCGGCAGCGAAATGGATCAAGAAAGTGTAGGAGTCGAATTCCGGAGGTCCCCACATCGCCGTCTCGGCGCGCACAATTTTTTCGATGTCCCGCACCAGCGCGGGCCGCTTGCCACCCTCATTTCCGAAAGAATGAACCACAACGTGATACGTCTTGCCGGCCACCTGAAAATCATCGACGGTCCAGTCGGGCGCGATCTCTGTTGGCGTGTCGATCATGAGGTCCCAATTGGGAAACTGCCATTCGCGCTGGCCGGCACGGTCGGTGCGGCCGTTAACGATGCGCCAGTCTTTAGGTGGATCGATTACGAGCTTGACCGCGTCTTGTTTGTGATTGACGACATACATGAAGATGCAGCCGCCGTTGAAGTTTGCGTGGCGCGAGTCGAGCTGAGAAAACGTGCCTGAGAGATCGTTGCCGAAAACCTTGTAGCTCACCACCATGTTCTTCTTACCGTGGCTTTGAACGCGCCAGGTTTGGTCATCTATTCTGGTGGCCGTTGAGCTTGGCAGTATGCAGTCTGCGGTCGCTGGACAAGTGCCATGGAACGCGCGGAATTCCTGAACATTCTTAGCAAAATCAAACACTGCGTACCGTCCCGGCGACCATTTGGGCATTTGAAAATCGAGCGATCCCGCTTCCGCATCGTCGGCCAGCTCAACTTCGATTGTCACTTCAAAGAAGTGAGAGACTGGGCGGGACATCGAAAGTCGATAGCTGATCGCGCGCACGGCGGGCGTTTCTTGCGCGAAAGCGATTCCCGCCAAAGCAATGACCAAAGAGCAGGCGGCGACCAAACGCGACAAGATGCGTATATTTGCATTCATACAATCTGACTCCCGTACGAAATTACGGTGAGCATACGCGAGTGAAATAGCCGCGCGATTATGTGCGTTTCGTGAAAAGCTGTCAAAGAACGCCATCGCCCTTGCAGGGCTCGGCTTGTTTGGATTATTAATCAAATACACATGCCCATAACCGAACGTCTCTACTATACCGATTCGCATCTGATCGAGTTTGACGCGCGCGTCGTTGACGTAACGGAGCGAGTCAGCGGCTGGACGGCAGTCACGCTCGACCGCACGGCGTTTTATCCCACGGGCGGCGGGCAACCGAGCGATACGGGAACGCTTGACGGCGCGCGCGTGGTTGAATGCATCGACGAGGGCGAGAGCGTGCTTCACGTCATACAGGGACCAACGCCGGCGATTGGCTCCACAGTAAAGGGCAGAGTCGACTGGTCCCGCCGCCTCGATCACGTTCAACAGCACACCGGCCAGCACATTCTTTCGCAGGCTTTTGTCACGCTCTATGACGCGCCCACGCGGAGCTTTCGCGTAATGGAACAAGTCTGCGAAATCGATGTGGAATTGACTGAGCCAACTACCGAGCGAATTGAGCGCGCGATCGAATTGGCGAACAATGTGATTTGGGAAGATCGTCCGATTGCAATCAGACAAGTGACTCCTGAAGAGGCGGCGCAATTACCATTGCGCAAAGATTCGGGACGCGAGGGCGAACTCCGACTAATCGAGATTGAAGGTTTCGATCTGACTCCCTGCGGTGGCACCCACGCTCGTAATACCGGCGAGGTAGGTTTGATAGCCGTGCGTTCGTCGGAACGAGCGAAGGGCCTAACACGGATCGAATTCGTTGCCGGCCGCCGCGCGCTGGAAGACTACCGCCGCGCCAATGACACTGCGCGCAGTGTCGCTGCGTTATTCAGCGCCGGACGTGACGATGCGCCGGTGTTGGCCGAACGGATGATCGAAGAGAATAAGGAACTCCATCGCCGCGTGCGCGCGCTCGAAGAAATTGCCTCTCGTATCGAAGCCGAGGAATTGATCGCTGAGGCCACGGTGGATCCACATGGTTTGATGATCATTACTAAGATATTCGACGATCGCGATCCCGAATCACTGAAGCATCTTGCCCAGGCGCTGATCGGTCTTCAGAAGACGG
The DNA here is from genome assembly GCA_041499185.1 of Pyrinomonadaceae bacterium. Classification (GTDB taxonomy): domain Bacteria; phylum Acidobacteriota; class Blastocatellia; order Pyrinomonadales; family Pyrinomonadaceae; genus JAOAPY01. The sequence goes on from JBGQJU010000140.1 coordinate 5,758, forward strand.
TCGTTCTGCTCGGTTCGCATGATGAGGACGCGGTGCGCCTCGTCTTCGGCCGCTCCGCTGATGCGCCTGGCGATATGAACGCGCTGATGCGCAATGCGTGCGCGACAATCGACGGCCGCGGGGGCGGCAAGGCGGACCTGGCGCAGGGCGGCGGACGTAATGTAGAAAAACTCAGCGAGGCAATCGAGACTGCGGCACGAAGCATAACTGGAGAGACCGACGCTTGACACCATTCTGGACGCTACCTAATATGCTCGTGCGGTGGGGCAGTAGCTCAGTTTGGCAGAGCGCCGCGTTCGCAATGCGGAGGTCAGGGGTTCGATCCCCCTCTGCTCCACCATTTATTTTCAACCATTTACAGCCGCCGGCAACGGTGGCTGTTTTGGCCAAGTGGCCAATACGTGGACATTTTTTCCGGAGTTCAACTGCACAGCGTCAACAGCCGCACGTTTGCTCTCCTCAACTGTCCTCACATAACGCATGGTTACACGAACGTCTGAGTGCCCTAAAAGTTGGGCAATTGTGAAGGCGTCGCAACCGGCTTCAGCCAGGCGGGTTCCAAACGTAGCCCTTAGATCCTTCCATATCAATCCGTCAATACCAGCCAGTCGGCAGGCGGTGTGAAAACCTCTCTTCGTTTCCTGCAAACATGATCCGGTCTTACTCTTAGGACTGATAAAGATGTAATCGTCCGGTCTTTTATCCCTGCACAACTCAGCCAGAGCTTCTCTGACATCATCGTTCATAGGGATATCGCGTGGTCTCCCGTTCTTCGTGTTTCGCGCCGTCAGGATGTTACGAAGAAAGTCCACTTGGTGGCGCTTCATTCGTAACTCTTCGCTAAGGCGCATCCCTGTACCGAGTGCGACAGTCACGGCCGGCTTAAGGTGGGCACGTGGCCCGTCAAGCTGTGCCATGAGTTTTGGCTCCTCTTCCGGCAGCAAGTACCGGTAGCGGAGGTTATCGAGGGTGAATAAATCAACCTTACGGCAAGGATTCGATTCAGCTTTGTCGTACTTAACTGCCAACGAAAACGCCGAGCTTAGAAGAGTCAGCTCGCGATTGACCGTAGCCGGTCGGCGCGGCGTTTCCTTCTTGGTTGGCGTGTTCAAGCGATCGTTCTTGAACTTCTCTACTAGCTGTGCCGAAATTTCACGCAAGGCTTTTCCCTCGAAGTATTGTTTCAGCATAGGAGCAGTGTAGGCGTCGTCTCGCCATGATTTCTTGTTCGCTTTAGACCAGGGCAGATAGACTTGATCGAGAAAATCTGAAAGCAGATCCGTTCCCTTTTCTTCTACCCCGTATCGCTTATCAAAAATCTCTTGCTTGGCTTTGATTTCCGCTTGCTCTGCATCCCACTTCGTGCGAGCTAAGGGCACGATCTTCCGATACCGCTGCTTTGTGCCGCGATCTCTGAAGTAGTACCCATAGCTAATGGTTCCATTCTTGTTTTTCCGTTTGAAGACCGACATGTTTCTCCTTGAGGTTGCAGCCACCAAAGAGCATGGCCGCATGGTAGCAGCATCAAGCGATGAAGTCACTTGTTAATTCCGGCCTTGGTCCACGCGACGATCTCTTCAAGATCAAAACGCAAAATGTTCGAGCCGGGCGGCTTGCGATAAGGGATGCGACCCTGCGCAACCATCTCGTAGATCGTGCGCGGCTTGAGCTTCAATAACGCGGCAAGTTCGGCGACTCTCAGAAACTGCGGACGTCTCGCTGACACAGAGGCGTGCACACTTGTACTCATGACTTGACCCTTCTCTGATTTGGGAATTAGGAGGGAAGACTGTTTTTCGCAGTCACACCTGATAACTCAAGCGGTGTGCCACGATGCCCTGTTAGCCGGAATCCGTCGGCAGCGAGTGGGAGAGCCTTCTGATGTGCAGTTTCTCTTAGGAAAATCGAGGAGAGCATGATCCGTGAGGATCATGCTGACGAAAGCGGAACGGACAGTAGACGGAAGCTACGCTGTTGTGAAATACGTCAAAGTTGCATTTTGCGACACGGCGGCCCCTCTCCCCGAACGGAAGACACTCGATTCCCGCACCGGGTGAGAGCGCCTTCACGGGGCGAGTGTCCATTCAAGCTATGCCGTTCAAGGTTCAGCTCGGGCCTCAGTATTGCGGCCACTGCGTCCAATTATTGACATACGGCTTCGCGGATGCTAGACTCCCACGTCGTGGCGGCTATACTGCGCCCCCTGACACAACCGCCCGGCCCAAAGCAGACTCTGGAACCGGACGGCTCTATTCAGGTTCAGCCGGAGCTAAACCAGTTGTAGCGACTGCATTCTAGCTCATGGCTGATCCCAAGCAAAGCGAAAACTGTACGCCCTCGTCTGCTGGGGCGGAATTACAGCGAGGATCATTCACGTGAGTACACAACTACACGTTTTTCGCGCAAAGCCAAATCCGCTCGGCAAGGACAAGACGAGCGGTGGTATCCCAAAGCCGGAGCAACTGCTCGGTGAATGGGTTGAAATCAGAAACATCGGCACGGAGGCGGTTCGAATCTCTTCGATTCAATTGAGCGACCATCTCTACGGAAACCGTTGTGAGGATACTGGTCGATCAGAAGTCTACTGGAATGACACGGTGACTGACGCGAGTCTTCAAGCCGGTCAGGTTCTGCGTGTTCACACCGGTAGGAAAAGCGATGAAGCTCTCATGCTTCAAGTTGACAGAGGATCCGTCGACTGGCGGTCATTCGCCAACAAAGGAAACTTTGTGCTGAACAACTAGTGTGGCGACGTTATTACGGTGGCCTGCCAGGACAGTCGCGGGAATCGCTATAGCGATAATGCCTCCTATCGACCGAGCCCTCCGGAGGGAGCGATCCTGACGAGGGTGGGCAACAGCCTCGTGTCCGGCATGGCTGCAAATTACTAACTTTCAGAGCGCGCTGGGTTGGCAAACAGCCGACCCAGCGCAAACCATCGATGCCACTGCTCAAGGAAATAGCTTCGGTGCAAAGCGGCCACCACTTCCGCGGACGAATTAAGCCGGTGGAGGACGGACAGTATAAGCTTGTTCAGATTAAGGATCTCGGCGCAGACGGACACGCGTACTTTGAGAGACTGGTCACAATCAATCAACCGGGCCTTAAGACCGAGCAGATTCTCCGAAAGGGCGATGTGCTTTTGGTTGGGCGTGGTGAACGGAGGCAAGCCGTGGCGATCAACACTGATCTCGAGAGAGCCACTGTAGGCTCTCAGTTCTTTATCATTCGCGCCGTGCCATCCGTCGATGCTGAGTACCTAGCATGGTTCATCAACCAAGACTCGGCCCAACGATACTTGGAAGAGAAATCAGTCGGAACAAATGTAAAGGTCGTTTCGAGGGAGGCGATTGCTCAGTTGCCGATCGTTTTGCCGGATTTGGAAACGCAAACGAAGCTTGCCAAACTACATTCGCTGAATGTGCAGCAAAGGCAGCTAATGGAAACAATCGCGGAGAAGCGATACAGGGTCACGGAGCAATCGCTGCTCAATTTGATGCAAGCATCTGAGAAAGGGCAGGAGAGCAAATGAGTCAAGCCATGATCAATCAGAGCGAGATCAACTCAATCGCTTGGAAAGCGTGTGACACGTTCCGAGGTGTCGTTGATCCATCCGAGTACAAGAACTACATTCTGGTGTTTTTGTTTTTGAAATACCTGAGTGACGTTTGGAAAGACAGGCTTGAACAGTATACGGAGGAGCTTGGCGGTGATAAGGAGCGAATTGCGCGACGAATGAAGCGCGAGCGTTTCATCCTGCCCGCGGGCTGCGACTTCTATACCATTTTCGCTAAACGCAATGAGTCTAACATCGGGGAGATTATCAATGTTGCCCTGGAAGAGATTGAAGAAGCGAACAAGGCAAAGCTCGAAGGCGTCTTTCGCAATATCGACTTCAACTCAGAAGCAAATCTTGGCGAGACGAAGGAGCGTAACAAGCGGCTGAAGCACTTGATTGAGGACTTTGCTGATCCTCGTTTAGACCTGCGTCCATCGCGAATCGGTAACCAGGACATTATCGGTAATACGTACGAGTATCTGATAGCGCATTTCGCGAGCGATTCGGGTAAGAAAGGAGGCGAGTTCTACACGCCCAGGGAAGTGGCAATGCTGATGGCGAAGCTTCTTCATCCGAAGAGTGGAGCGCGCATTTGTGATCCTGCGTGCGGGTCGGGGTCACTGCTGATCCGAGTAGCCGACGAAGTGACCGATCATAACTTCGCACTTTATGGCCAGGAGTCGAACGGGAGCACTTGGGCGCTGTGCCGGATGAACATGTTCCTGCACGGGAAGGACAGCGCGCGGATCGAGTGGGGAAGCACACTCACGAACCCGAAGTTGATCGAGGGCGATTCGCTGATGAAGTTTGACGTTGTTGTGGCAAATCCCCCGTTTTCGCTCGACAAGTGGGGTGCAGAGAGCGCCTCGGCCGACAAGTTCCATCGCTACCACCGTGGTGTGCCGCCCAAGAGTAAAGCCGATTACGCCTTCATCACCCAAATGATCGAGACGAGCGTCGAGGGTACGGGCAGAGTGGGCGTAATCGCGCCGCACGGGGTTTTGTTTCGCGGCGGCGCAGAAGGGAAAATCCGCAAGCAGTTAATTGAAGAGAATCTGCTTGAAGCAGCGATCGGCTTGCCCGCTAATCTGTTTTTCGGGACCGGTATTCCGGCAACGATTCTGATTTTCAATCGAGGCAAGCAGACGACCGACGTGCTGTTCATCGACGCAAGCCGTGAATACGAGCAGGGAAAGAATCAGAACAGACTGCGGGAAGAGGACAGAAATAAGATTGTCCAGACTTACAAAGATTTTCAGACGGTCGAGAAATATGCTTACCGAGCTACGTTTGAAGAGATTCGGGAGAACGATTTCAACTTAAATATCCCGCGTTATGTGGATACGTTTGAAGACGAAGAGGAGATAGACGTTGAGGTGGCACAACAGGAAATCAACCAGCTCGAAGGAGAACTAAGTCTAGTTCGCCAGCAAATGACCAATTATTTGAAGGAGCTTGGCCTTAATGGCTAACAACGCGGACTACCAGTACAAATTACTCCTTCATCACTTTGGTGATGTGCCAAGCGGATGGAGCGTTGCGGCCCTGAGTGAGATTTTCGCAGAGCGCGTCGAGCCTAACGCAAATTTGAGCAAGTATCCGCTCTTCAGCTTCACAATTGAAGACGGAGTCACGCCAAAAACTGAACGCTACGAAAGAAGTTTTCTTTTGAGGGATAAGAAAGAGAACGAATATAAGCTCGTTTATCCGAACGACTTTGTTATCAATCCAATGAACCTCAGATTCGGCGCGATTGGATATTCAAAGATAAATCGGGTCGTGAGCGTTTCGGCTTATTACGACATTCTAAAAATCAAGCGACCGAATGTTGATATCGATTTCCTTGGAGAGTTTCTTTCTTCCAGAGAGATGTTCAATATCTATAACCGCGTTGCTACAGGGTCTTTGATTGAAAAGCGGCGCGTCCACTATTCCGAATTTAGAAGCCTAAAAATATTCTGTCCACCTCAAAAGGAGCAAGAGCGCATTGGCGAAATAATACGGTGTTGGAATGCGAGGATTAGAGCAACAGAGAATCTCATCGCGGCCAAAGTCGAGAGCAAACGCGGCCTGATGCAACAACTCCTGACAGGAAAGAAGCGTTTTCAAGCGTTTGGAGGCGGGGAGTGGCAACACACCAGGCTTTCTAAAATCTGCAAAATCAATCACAACACACTCTCGGAAAAAACTGATCCCAACTACGAATTCACTTATCTCGATATCTCATCAGTAGATAAGGGGAAGATAGAGCTACCAAAATCAAGAATCCGATTTGCTAGTGCCCCTTCCAGAGCACGCCGGCTCATTAAGAAGAATGACATCCTTATGTCAACGGTTCGTCCGAATCTTCAGAGCTTCGCTTTAGTTAAGGACGAAGTTCAGCATCTCGTTGGCTCGACTGGGTTCGCAGTTATCACCGCTAATTCAAACATCGACCCAAGTTTCATCTATCACAACCTATTTTCTGATGACATAACTCAACAGATAAATTCTGGACTGAGCCCCAAATTTGAGACCACGAGTTAAGCTACAGTTTTTTAGGAGGAGGGCGACTGTGGGCTTAACACAAAGAAAGTTTACGCGGGAGTTCAAGCTGGAGGCAATCAGGCAG
>JBGQJU010000141.1:0-11416 GCA_041499185.1 Pyrinomonadaceae bacterium
CCCGCGTAAACTTTCTTTGTGTTAAGCCCACAGTCGCCCTCCTCCTAAAAAACTGTAGCTTAACTCGTGGTCTCAAATTTGGGGCTCAGTCCATTCCCGCCCTTACTACTTTCACCTCAATTTCTATTAGGCTCTCTTAACAATCCCGTGCGGTTTTTTGAACCGGCTTCCATTTCCCAACTTGGTTGACGGAGCCTGACTGTCAACAAAGGATCAAATCAAGGGGCGCCGGCTTTTGGCGATAGTTCGATCATCACCTGATCCCCAACGGAAAAGCCCTGAATCTTCAATTTGTATTCAGGGCCCTTTGGCGCTTCGAAGATCACAAACGCGCGCTTACTCACGCTCGGACTTAACTTTCCTATTTGTCCCACGCTTTGTTCAGCCGTCGAGGCTTTTTCACTGGGGCTGTATTCCTTTCCCTTTTCATCAATCAACTTAAACGGACCGACAGCTCTTTCTTTCTTGTCGGTATTCACGATACTCAAATCGATATAGAGGTAACTTCCGGCGGTCGATTGTTTTTCAGAAGTGTTGGCGGAAAGATGGTCGCTAAACCAGGAGCTATAAACCTTGTATCCAATGTATCCGGCGGGAACCACTTCGCCGGTCTTGAAGATTTGTTTTGGAGATGAGGCTGGCAGGGCCGGGGCGGGACTGGTCGCTGAGGTGGAAACTGGCGAAGCTGCTTGAGGGCCGCTGGCCACTGGCGTTGAGTTTGAAGCGACTCCCTCTTTGCGTCCGCAGGAAAATAATCCCGATGCTAAAAGCATCAGTGCTACTACTCGCGTTAATGTGCCGACAGTCAGGCGCGGAGTGCGCATCGCAGTCCGCAGTTTAATATTAGGCATTGCCCTCTCCTCTGTAATTATCGGCGAACGCTGAATTCGAATCGCACTCTTCCGACTCTAGCCGTTTATTCTTCCCCGAGCAAAACCTGCCGCCAGCTATCACCTTTAGGACCAGCATCAGTGCTGAGCCGATGAGCGCAGTTTGCCAGACCGGAATGAAGCCGTTACGGCAATCACGCAGACTGAGGCCAGAGCGGCTATGACTATCGTCGCAGCCAAGCGCTCCAGTCCTTGAGCCTGGCGGTTTGAGCCACTAGCGCTATTGGCGTTCTGGCGATCGGAATCTCTCAACGGTCGTGTAAAAGAAACGCGTGTGTAACCAATAACACAGGGCCCTGGCGATCGCGAAGTTCTTTCTTCAAGGCGTGCACTCTTCCCGAAAATTGTTTACACCCGCTGCATTCCTGCGGTATGCTGCGCCGCCTGCATTGTGTCCCCAACGTCGCAAAATCCACCTGCACCAAAGTCAGCATTCAGGCTTGGGTATCGTCCAGAGCTTGATGGGGTTCGCGGAATTTCTATCCTGCTGGTTCTGTGTCTGCACTTTACGCCTTCAGTAATGCCCGGCGGTTATTTTGGCGTGGATATTTTCTTCGTCTTGAGCGGATTTCTGATCACGTCTTTGCTGTTACAGGAATGGGCGCGGAAAGATTCGATCCGGCTGAAAGACTTTTACATTCGCCGCGCTCTGCGATTGGGACCGGCGCTGATAGCTTATCTTCTGTCGCTCGGCGCCTTTGCTTTCATCTTCTCAAAAAAAGAGAACGCTCATGAAATTTATGTCGGGATCTTATTGACGCTGTCTTACGTTTCGAATTGGGTGATTGCCCTCAAGCCCGATTTCCCTCCCGGCATTCTCGCAATCACATGGTCGCTGGCAGTCGAAGAGCAATTCTATCTGGCCTGGCCCTTGCTTCTCATTGGGCTTCTAACTTTAAAACTAAAGCCACGCTGGATTCTGGTGGCCTTAGCGTTCGGTTTTTTTTCGGTGACTCTGCACCGCAGATTGCTTTGGGAAGCAGGCGCGTCTGTCAGGCGAATGTATTACGCGACTGACACCCATGCCGATGGATTGCTCCTCGGCTGTCTGGTAGGCTGCCTGCTCTCGTGGAATTTGGTACCCCGCTCAAAGCTGTTGCAACTTTGCCTGAAAAGCGTCGCGGTCATCGGTGCAGTTTTCCTCGGTTATCTTGTGCTTACCACACAGCATGATAGTGCCTGGTTGTACGCCGGCGGGTTCTCGGTTGCTTCACTGGCCATCGCCGCGATGCTCATGGTTCTGCTCGTATGGCCTCCTGCGCTGGCAACAAAGTTGTTAAGGTTTCGGCCGCTCGTTTGGGTGGGTCGCATTTCCTATGGGCTGTATCTCTGGCATTGGCCGGTGCGCGGCTTTGTCTTTGGCAGGTCCGTCCAGCCCTCGGTCAAACAGATCATCGTTGGGGTTGTCTTGTCATTCGTCATCACCGCCTTTTCCTTCTATGTTGTCGAACAACCTTTCTTAGTTTGGAAGAAGCGATTCAGTCATGCAGGCGATGGAGCGGGATCGCAGGACGAAGGATCCGCATCGTGATGTCGACTAAAGCATCGCGCTGGAGTTTAGCAACCGTGGCGGCGGTCACACTGACGTTGCTGGCGGTTTATCCGGTGCTTCATCTGCGTTTGCTGCGGGGAAAAGATTGGAATGGTTCGTTCGCGTATCTTCAGGGAGATGAGTTGATCTACGCGGCGTACGTTAATTCTCTTCGCACTGGTCGACCTCGCTGCAATAATCCATACAGCGGCGAACAGGACCGGCCGGGGGCACGCCTGGGCGAGTCTGCTTATTCAATCCAATTTGTTCCTGCTTATGCGATAGCCATCATGGCGCGCATTTTGGGGCTTTCCACGTCCGCCGCCTTCGCAGTGTTGCTGATACTTGTAGCCGTAAGTTCTTCACTAATTCTCTTCTGGCTGATCCTGGCAGTAACAGGTGATCAGCGTTTGGCCGCAGCGGGAGTGCTCTTTGTATTGTGCCTCGGCAGTGTGCCGACTCTCTGGGGGCTGCTTCAGATCTTGCGTGGTTTGCCGCCCGATTTTTCTCACCTCAGGTTTTTACGACGCTTTGCACCCGGCGCGGCATTCCCTTTTTTTTTCGCGTTCTGCGCGGTGGTGTGGCGAATGTTAACGACACGGAACCGCACCACAGCCTACATTTCATCATTGCTGGCGGGTGTGGTGTTTGCCATCCTGGTGTTTTCTTATTTCTACTGTTGGACCGCCGCGCTCGCCTGGATCGTTTGTCTCGGTCTGTTGTGGGTGATAGGGAAACCGGATGGCTGGCAGCGCAGTTTGAAGCCTTTCGGCGTCTTAGTTGTTGTGGTGTTGGCGGTGCTCTTCCCATACGCATGGTTGCTGACCAAACGAGCGCCGAACCAGATTGCCGTAACGATGCTCGCGCACACGCACGCGCCGGACTTACTGCGCGTCCCACAACTATTGAGTATTGCCTTCCTAGCTTTTTTGCTTGTTCTTAACCGCCTCGGTGTTTTCAGCTTCCGTCGTCAGTCATCGCTCTTTGCCGCGTCGTTCATTCTCCTGCCGTTCCTCTTGTTCAATCAGCAGATCGTGACCGGGCTTTCATTGCAGCCCGCGCACTATGAAGTCTTCGTCGCAAACTACTGCGTACTTTTGGCAACGGTTCTTATTGCCGGCATTCTGTCGAGCAAATTGAAAAACGCGCAGAGGAGAGTCTTCAATCTCAGTTTGATTTTTGTGGCCGTGCTTTCTCTGGCCTGGGGAATGTTTGAGGTAGTTCGCTCGACCGCGAAATTTACTCCCGCATTCATCACCAGGGACGAGGCAACACCGGCAGTGAAGAGGTTCGCCGAGTTCGGACGAGATTCACTAACCCAATCAAGCCCCGCTGACCAGGTGATTCTCGCTACAAACCCGGTGGTGGCCGATTATCTACCGACCATCGCGCCCCAGGCGCTGCTGTGGGCTCCGCACATGTATGGCTTCGCCGGCATCACTCCACTGGAAGACAGGCGCAGGCTGTGGGCCTTTCTTTACTACACCGGTATTCACCTCGATGGCGGCAGGGCCGAACAGTTTCAAAGGCTCGATGCGGAAGAGAAGTCTTATTTCTCCGCTCTGTTGGGGAGGAATCGCCTAGACAGAAGTCAGAGCAATACCTGGAAGCCGGTCCAGCCGAAAGAATACGAAAACGCTCAGCGCTCGTATGAGGAGTTTATCGCTTCTTTCAATCGCGACACGGCGTCGCGCCCAACGCTTTCTTACGTGCTGACAGCCAGCGACCAAGCGGTAGACTTCTCGAATCTCGATCGTTGGTACGAGCGTGACCAGGGTGAGTCGATTGGCAAGTACATTCTCTATCGAGTCAGGTTGCGTCCTCCATCCTAAGCTGCGGCGCAACTCACGCTTGCCGGATCAGAACTTCCTGCGCGACGGCGGAACGATCTCCACAGCGTAACCATTCCGACCGCCGCGAGAATCGCGACGAGCGGCATCATCGGCAGTCCGTAGCGTGGTTCAATCCATAGGGGAAGAGATATTGCTGACAGAAAAATTGGGAATAGTGCGATGTGACTCAGAATGACGAATCTGGCGCGCTCCGCGATGATGCCCACCAGCGCAAAGAAGAAGACCAGAATATTGCCCAGGATAAATCCGATTCTGACCGTCGCCTGGCCTATTCGTCGCTCTCTGAGCACTGCGGCGAAGGGGAGGCCCTCGTTGCCAAACAAATAACTGCCGCTGTCTATGAACAACCTGGGATATTGCTGCGCGCGCGCGACCAGCCAGCGCCGAGGATTGTCCGCGATACGCCGAAACGCGGCCCGCAGACGGACCCGATCAAACTCAGCTTCGTCGGAGTTGGGGTTTCCGCCGTTTCCGTCGACGCTTCTAAGCAAGGCCTTGCGCACGGCCAGATCATCGGCATCCTTAGTTTCCAACGAACCCAATAAGAGGTTAGTACCATAGCCGGAAGCGGCCACGGGAATGAATCGATCGAAGACGATCGCGTTGCGGACAATCCAGATCGAGGCAACGGCCAACGAGAGAATCATGATTGTTGAGTATGAACGCCGGTGAGAGCGCAATGGTCGTAACAGTGTTAGCAACGGAAGCAGAACAACGAACGGTAGGATGGTCACGCGCGTGAGCGCGGCCAGACCAAAGACCATGCCCGTCGACACGTAACGCTTTCGTCCCCAAAGAAAAACGCCGAGCGTCAACAGAAACGTGAACAAGGTTTCGCTCAAGATAACCGCCGTAAAGCGGCCCGTCATCGGAGCCAGGGCCATGCCAATACCGGCCAGGACCGCAACGCCGCGGCCAAACTGATCGCGCGCGATCAAATAGCCCAGCGTAACCGTCGCTGTTCCCAAAAACACTTGTAATAACAAGACGGCAAAGATCGGCTCCCAATTGCCAAACCAGAGTGCCGCGATGAGCGCCGGATACAGCGGCGGGCGAAACGCAGTGGGAACCGCACTGATCCCGTCCGCGCTTGAGCTGAACACATGGTTGACGGCGATGTTGCGCGCAACGCGCAGGTACCACGCGCTGTCGCCTGAAACCCACGCGCCGAAAACGACGCAGGCCAGACGAATAGCAAAAGCCGCGGCCGTGACCGCCGTAAGTTCCGCGAGCTTCCGGGGGCGCGGTTGACTGGGCAAATCCTGCTCGTTGACGACTCCGTCGATCATTTCGTTTAGAATAACAGACTTCCCGGACGGTCTGTCGTTCAGAGTACCGACTTCAGTCGGGTTTTTGTTGATTGACAACGAACCCAACTAAAGTTGGTACGCTAAACATTGATTGGCTCGATGTACTGATGCGAAAACCGGACTTCTTCATAGTGGGCGCGCCCAAATGCGGCACGACGGCTTTGTACCGGTGCCTCGAAGCACATCCACAAATCTTTGTTCCGGAAAGAAAAGAGATCCACTACTTCGGCACCGATCTCTATTCACCCACCTACATTCGAGACCTTAATGAATACTTGTCGCTGTTTGCCGATGCGGGCGACGCCAGGCGCATCGGCGAGGCGTCGGTCTGGTACCTTTTCTCAAAGCGCGCGGCCGCGGAGATCAAAGACTTCTGTAGCCGCGCCGGCATCATCATCATGCTGCGTAATCCGGTCGACATGATCTACTCGCTGCACTCGCAGCATCTCTACAACGGCACTGAAGAGATCCAGGATTTTGCGGCAGCGTTGAGCGCGGAAGATGATCGGAAAAGGGGCCGGCGGTTGCCGGAAAATGTCTCCGCGGCTGAACGCCTCTTCTATCGAGAAGTCGCCATGTACACCGATCAGGTTAATAGATATTTAAAAACTTTCGGCCGGGAAAACGTCAAAGTAATCATCTATGACGAGTTCAAAAAACACCCGGGGCGAATCTGTCGCGAGACGTTCGAGTTTCTGAGCGTTGACGCTGAAGTCGAACCGAGGATCGGTATCGTCAATCCAAATAAGAAGATTCGAAGCAAGGCCGCGCAATCAATTTTGGATCGACCACCAGGACTGTTGGGCAAACTCGCCAGGCCTTTGACGACCCCCTCACTGCGACATAGACTCTTCGCGACGGCGCAAAGCTGGAATACAAATTACGCGCCTCGTCCGCCTTTGCCCAACGAGATTAGACAACAATTGCAGCAGGAGTTCGCGCCAGAGATTGAGCGATTGGGCATTCTTTTGAATCGAGACTTGAGTTATTGGTCCCAATTGTAGCCTTTCGTCTGCGAAACAATCTTTGCTAAACAAACATCTACAAAACTCCCGCTGGATCGAAGCTTGAGGATCACTATCGTAACGCCATCGTTGTCCGCCGGCGGAGCCGAACGCTCTGTGGTTCTGCTCAGCGAAGGTTTTTTGAAAAAGCGCCATGAGGTTACCGTTGTAACTCTGTTCGGGGTTGGAGCGGACCGTTTCAAGCTGCCCGACGGTGTCGAGCGCGTAGCCTTGAATATCGCCGCGGATTCGCGTTCATTCATTCATGCCCTTTGGAACAATCTCCATCGTCTTGCCGCCCTCCGAAAGGCAATCAACGCCACCCGACCCGACATCGTGATCTCGCATATGAGTCAAACAAACGTGCTCACGAAACTGGCGCTCGCAAACACTGGTTATCCCGTCGTGATGGTTGAGCACAGCGATCCGGCAATAAACGCTCGCCGGAGAATTTGGGAACTAATGCGCCGGGCTGTCTATCCTCGCGCGGCGGCGCTGGTAAGCGTGAGCCGCGGCATCGACGATTATTTTCGCTGGTTACCCGAATCAAAGAAGACTGTGATCCCAAATCCCCTCGCTACGAGCGCGCCGGACGTCTCTGAAGGCAAAGATTCGCCGCATCTGGACTCGAACAAGAAATGGATCGCCGCGATAGGGCGTTTGATCCATGTGAAGGGTTTCGACCGCTTGTTGGTGGCGTTTGGAAAGCTCGCGCATAAACATCCGAACTGGCAGCTCGTGATCATCGGAGAAGGCGAGCTGCGGTCTGATCTGCAGCAACTAATCGAGCGCCTCGGTCTAAAGGAAAAAGTGACACTCGCGGGCTTCGTAAACAATCCCGTCGATGTGCTAAGAAATTCCGAGTTCTTTGTGCTGTCGTCTCGCACGGAGGGTTTTCCGTACGCTTTATTGGAAGCGATGTCTTGCGGTTTGCCGGCAATCGCTATGGAATGCACGTCGGGCCCGCGCGAGATAATTCGTGGCGATATCGATGGCATTCTAGTACCCGATGGAGACATTGAAGCCTTGGCCGCTGCGATGGATCGACTGATGGGCGACGCGACCGAGCGCCGGCGTTTGGCTGCGCGCGCGCCGGAAGTGCTTGAGCGGTTCGGGTTGGAGAAGATAATCGATCAGTGGGAGACGTTGTTCGCAACCATTATCAAAGACCAGCGAGACGTGGATGGGTAACGACATAACCAGCCGGCATTTGGAGCTCCATCGAAATATACTCCACGAGCTGGGACATTCCCTCAAGCCCGGCGCCCAGATTCTTGACTTCGGCTGTGGCGCCGGAAAGATGGTCGAGCAGTACTGCAAGGCTGGTTACAATGCCTTCGGCTGCGACCTGCACATCGAGCGCGTATCAGAGCGCATTCGGCGAATCGATCCGCAGACCCGCTCGCTTCCGTTCGCCGACAAGGTCTTTGACTTCGTTTTTTCCGACCAGGTCTTAGAGCACGTGCAGGATCACGCGCGCGCGTTTGCCGAGATGCGCCGCGTGATGAAACCCGGCGCCGTTAGCCTGCACATCTTTCCGGCCAAATTAAGACCAACAGAGGGTCACGTGTTCGTTCCGCTTGGTGGATTGATTCAGAATCGTTGGTGGCTCACGCTGTGGGCGTTGCTGGGAATCAGGAATTCGTTTCAGACAGGCAAGGGCTTTCGCGAAGTGGTCGATCTAAACTTCGAGTATCTGCGCGATCGCACTAACTATTTGTCAAAGTCGGAAATAATCGCGGCAGTCTCCGCATCTTTTGACAACCTGACGTTTGTTGAGAAGGAAATGATCAAACACACGTACGGTGGAGCCCGGCGCCTTTACCCGCTGGTAAAATGGGCCCCGTTTATTGCCTCGGCATACAGCACGTTTTACTGTCGGGTGATTTTCTTTCAGAAGCCCGCTCCTGCAGGTACTGTGTCAACACTCGGATGAGTGAACCGGAGCCAGCCACATTAACGCAAAGGGCGCGGGGTCCAGCGCAAAGGCCGCCAAGAGATTTCCTTTGCGTTACTTTGCGAATGCCTTTGCGACCTTTGCGTTTCAATTCGCCTTTTTCCACTTGATGATTCACATAGATTGAATACGCCAATCAAACTTACCTTCCTCGTGCGCTCGCTCGACTACGGCGGCGCGCAGAGACAGTTAGTCACGCTGGCCAAGGCGCTGGATAAAGATCGATTTGACGTCACGGTGATCAGTTTCTATTCCGGCCAGCCTCTAGAAAGAGAGTTGGAGCATAGTGGCGTACGATTCATCTCGCTGAACAAGCGTGGGCGTTGGGACGTGCTCGGTTTTTTGTTCCGGTTGATTCGTCAGGTCCGTGTCATTCGCCCCGATGTCGTGCACGGTTACCTCGACATTGCGAATCTGCTCGCGCTCTTTATCAAGCCTTTTGTTCACGCGCAGGTCGTCTGGGGCATTCGCGCTGCCGAAATTGATTTGCGCCGATACGATTGGCTGTTGCGGCTGGCTTCACAACTGGAGCGCATCTTTGCGCGCTTTGCAGATCTGATCGTCGTCAATTCCACCGCGGGCTTCGACCATCATCTGGCTAGAGGGTTTCCGCGGCAGAAAATCGTGGTAATCCCAAACGGCATCGACACTGAATTGTTCAAGCCTGACTGCGAAGCCGGGGCGAAAGTGCGAGCCGAGTGGGGTATCGCCGACGATACAAAACTTATCGGCACAATCGGCCGACTTGATCCGGTGAAAGACCTTCCGACCTTTCTTAAGGCAGCCGTGATCGTGGCTGGAAAAAGAAATGACGTGCGCTCTGCGTGCGTTGGTCCCGGGCCGGCGAGTTACGTTCTGAACCTCCAACAGTTGACCAATGAAATGGGCATTGCGGATAAAGTCATTTGGCCGGGAGCGCGCGCCGACGTCGCGGCAGTTTACAACGCGCTCGATGTTTTTTGTTCGTCGTCATGCGGCGAGAGTTTTCCCAATGCGATTGCCGAAGCGATGGCGTGCGGCACGCCGTGCGTCGTTACCGATGTGGGCGACTCAGCTTCGATTGTCGGAGAGTGTGGCATCGTTGTGCCTCCCGGAAACGCGGAGGCTTTGGCTGATGGATTGATTTCCAGTCTCGACACAGATCGCAACGCGATCAGACAAAACGCGCGAGCGCGGATTGAAGAGAACTTCAGTGTTGAGCAGATGGTGAAGCTTACGGACGAATCGATCGTCGCGCTCGCAACCGGCTCAACGTGATGCTGAGGATCGCTGCGGCCCGAAGGCCGTTTCATTATTTCGTTCTTTTTGAGTGAACTTCTGGCGGATACCGTCGTTGACGCTGTAGCCGATTGTTCCGGTGCGCAAACCTGTGTTGGCAAACAACTCTTCACCGAACGGCAAATAATCATGCCGCTTCGTATTCGCCAGGCTGCCCGTCTTGTCAAAGATCATCCGCGGCGTGCCCAACTGGTCCGCCACCAGCCATTCTATATCAGCGCCGCCCGAAGAGCAGCCGTGCGAAAGGGACAAACTGCGCTTGAATGCGGAGATGGCCGTCAGGTTTGCCATCGCCCTCGAAGTCACCACCGATGAACTCCTGGACCTTCATTCGGCAATGGGCAACGGAAAGCAGACAAAGAGCAACGGCAGGAAGCCCAGCCGCAGAGTCCGGCGCCGACTAGAAAAGATCGAACAGCTACCAACGCCTCAACAAGCCGTCCTGCTGAAGACCATCGACACTTTCATCAAAGCTGCCGGGAAGTAAACCATCGCGACTGTGATTCGGCGCGGGTACACACGACCTTAGACTCGAACACTAAGGTGCACGTTTTGAGCAGTCAGCCCGAGCAGCTCGATTTTCAGTGAACTCGGCGAAGATCAGGGCGGACTGAAAATGCGTAGTTCTGATGGCGCAGGCATCTTAATGACTCGTGAAGAATCATCTTTGTACACTTCGAGTCCGCGAACAGTTCCTTCAATCACATGGAGCAACAAATGAATCGTTGTTCCATCGATGTCCTCGGCTTCTCCCTCAACGGGAACAGAATTATGCACGCTTGCTTTTGGACCTGTTTCGATAAGAAAATCAAGGCTGCCATCACTCCCGACCGGCCGGACTAAAACATTTCGAAGTTGTTCTGCTACTGCGTCGGATCCGGGAAACGGAAGTTCCATGAGGCGCGCAAGTAAGAACCGCTCGCCATCGGTCATTTCTCTAACTTCCTGAACATCCATGGAACTAGTTACCCTCTCTTTATGGCTTGTAGTATGTCCCCACATTGATGGTCCCGTCAGGCAGTGTGTACGCGCGATAAACAATAGTGTGCCCCTGAACGGTCACCTTTCCCCAGAATGATCCGGTAGCACTGGCAGAACCTTGGATTGTTTCGATGTCCGCAACTATCGCACTCTCAACCGCCTGCTGGTCCACTCCGATGTTAATTAGGTGCCGCGCCCCGTGTCCAATTGTTTGCCCTGCCCCGCTGAATGTGATGCTGCGACCTAGTCCTCCAATTCCACTAGGATAGAATATGCCCATCTGACACGGGTTGGGCCGATCGCATGGATTCATCGCCTGGGACATAGCCTTATAAATGCGATCGACCCGACTACCCTTTTCGTAACTGAAGTAGTTCTGGATCTTGGCCAGAGTAGAAGGCGGCGGTTCGGACACAAGAAAGACTTGAATAAATGTCGGGCCTGGATCCCTACTGGTGGGGATATTGCCAATGTAACCCTCCCCAAAAACTGGACCATTGAAAAGTAGAGGTTTCCGGGCGAGTATGACGCCAGGAGGCCCAAGTGAAGAAGAGCAAATTCAGTGAACACCAGATCATCGCGATCTTGAAAGCAGTCGAAGCCGGACGGACG
>JBGQJU010000142.1:0-11325 GCA_041499185.1 Pyrinomonadaceae bacterium
CCTTTGGGGAAAGGCTTCCTCACGGGAAAGATCGACGAGAACACGACGTTCGACAAGTCCGACTTCCGCAACATCGTTCCTCGCTTTACGCCCGAGGCTCGGCAAGCGAATCAGGCGCTGGTTGATCTGCTGAAATCGATCGGAGAGCGCAAGAATGCGACCCCGGCCCAGTTAGCGCTCGCCTGGCTGCTGGCCCAGAAGCCGTGGATTGTTCCGATCCCAGGCACGACGAAACTGCATCGCCTGGAAGAGAACATCGGAGCAGTTTCAGTCGAACTTACCTCTGCCGATCTCCGTGAGATTGATAGCGCCGCTTCAAAGATCGAAGTGCAAGGGGCCAGGTATCCCGAAGAGTTGGAGCGCAGGACCGGTCTGTGAGGAGAAAATGCATCTGCTTGCTACAGGTTAACTTTTGTCGAGATGCGTGGTACTTTAGCCGTAATTAACCCCCTTGAAAGTTAGCCTGGCGTTTCAGGCGGTTGTAAATAACCGCTGAAAGGAGCGTTATGTTATCGAACTGTCGGTTTTTCATCCGAACGCTTCTTATCATTCTTGTTTCCACTGTGACTTGGATTGCTCTGACAGCAAGTGCCGCCATTGAGGTTCGGGAATTCAAGAAACTAAATGCCGATGCTAACCGCGGCGACGGATTGGCTGCATGGCAAAAAGTCTATTCAGTTCTGACTTCACCTCGTTGCATTAACTGTCACACCGCAACGAATTATCCGCAGCAAGGAGACGATCGCCACCGTCACTTTGCCAATGTCATTCGTGGTCCGGAAGGCGAAGGAGTTCCCGGGCTAAACTGCATTAGCTGTCACCAATCGGCAAACGCTGATAGCACAGGAGTACCAGGAGGTCACAATTGGCATCTTGCGCCGCTCTCGATGCGGTGGCAGGACGCAAACGATCGACCTTTGTCGAGCGCGGCCGTATGTCGTGCCGTGACGGACGTTTCGAAGAATAACGGTCTCGACGGCCCAGCCTTACTCAAACATCACGCAGAAGAACCGCTGGTTCTCTGGGCCTGGAGCCCCGGGCTGCGACCTGACGGAAGCATGCGAACGTTGCCGCCGCTTTCACCTGCTGAGTTCGTCGCCGCAACTCGCACTTGGGTCGCAGCGGGCACGCCCTGCCCCGCCAACAAATAGGACAGCAAGAGAGGAGGTCGTGATGGCAACTTATCAACTCAACGTAAACGGTCAACGCAAGCAAGTGAACGTCGATCCGTCCACGCCACTTCTTTGGGTGTTACGCGAAGAGCTGAACATGACAGGGACAAAATACGGATGCGGCATTAGCGCTTGCGGCGCCTGCACAGTTCATCTCGACGGCATTGCTACCCGATCATGTGTTGTGCCCGTGTCGCTGATTGGTGATCGGTCGATAGTTACGATTGAAGGCATCGGCACCGATGCCGTTGGCCGGGCGGTGCAGGACGCCTGGGTGGACAAAGATGTGGTGCAGTGCGGCTACTGTCAAAGTGGACAGATCATGAGCGCGGTTGCGCTTCTGAAGGCGAAGCCAAAGCCTACTGATACGAACATCGAAGAATCGATGGGCGGCAATCTTTGCCGCTGCGCGACCTATGTTCGCATTCGCGAGGCGATCAAAAGCGCGTCACAACAACTTAAGTAAAGGAGGCGAAACATGCGAGCAGCAACTCGACTCGAAAAACGTTCGCAAATTGATCGCCGAGGCTTTATGCGCGTCTCAGCCAGCGCTGCCGGCGGGCTGTTGGTTTCGCTGTACCTCGATGTTCCAGCATTCGCACAAGAAGGAAATCAGGCACAGCCGCAAAAAGTCTATCCGCCCGACGCGTTCGTTCATATCAGACCTGATGGGAAGATTCTGATAACTGTGAATCGCCTTGAGTTTGGCCAAGGCGTGCAGACGTCACTGCCGATGATACTTGCTGACGAGATGGATGCGGACTGGTCGCAGGTGATCGCAGAACTGGCGCCGGCGGCTGATGTTTACAAAGACCCGGTGTTCGGGATTCAAATGGTTGGCGGCTCCGGCTCAATTGCCCATTCTTTTCAGCAGTACCGTGAGTTAGGTGCAAAGACTCGCGCTATGTTAATCGCCGCGGCGGCTGATCGCTGGCACGTGTCTCCGGATCAATGCCGCACCGCAAACAGTGTCGTCTATGGTCCCGGGAACCGGTCGGCTCGCTACGCTGAGTTGGCAAAGGACGCGGCACGCAAACCCGTACCGGACAAAGCTCGTCTCAAGAATCCGTCAGAGTTTCGGATCATCGGCACGAAGGTTCGTCGTCTTGATAGCAGACCGAAGTGCGACGGATCGCAGAAGTTTGGACTTGACCTGGATCTTCCCGGAATGAAGACCGCGATTGTCGCCCACCCGCCGGTGTTCGGCGGAAGAGTCAAGAGCTTTGATGACAAAGATGCTCGCGAGATTGATGGAGTTCGCGAGGTGTTTGAAATTCCGCTCACGAAAGGTAGCGGCGTTGCGGTTGTCGCTGACCGATTCTGGGCGGCGAAACTGGCACGCGACCGTTTGAAGATCGATTGGGATTTGTCGGGAATTGAACACGCGGACAGTTCCCAGTTGTGGGCCAGGTACAAGGAGCTTGTGCAAACGACCGGCAATGTTGCTGTTACGCGCGGCGATCAAAACGTACTTGACAGACTTCCCAGGACCAGTCGAATCGTCGCCGAATACGAGTTTCCATATCTTGCTCACACGCCGATGGAGCCGCTGAATGCTACGGTGCGATTCAATGGTGACCGCGCCGAGGCCTGGGTGCCTTCCCAGTTTCAGACTATGGATCAGATGGCAATTGCTGAAGTGCTTGGGCTCAAGCCGGAACAAGTCACTTTTCATACGGAGTTTGCTGGCGGCGGCTTTGGCAGGCGCGCAACTATCGACGCACACGTTCCGCGCGAAGCAGCACTGATCGCCAAGCGACTTCGCGGCACGCCCGTCAAGTTAATCTGGACACGCGAGGACGATGTGCGCGGCGGCTACTATCGTCCGATGCACGCGCATCGAGTTGAAATCGGCATCGGCCGCGACGGGATGCCTGCGGCATGGCGTCACGTCGTCGTGGGCCAATCGTTGGTTGCTGGGACTCCATTCGCAGCTATGATGATTAAGAACGGCGTCGACGAAACAGCAGTCGAAGGCACTGCGGACACCAGCTACGACATTCCGAATTTTCATGTTTCAGCGCACCACCCCACCGTTAATGTGCCTGTTCTTTGGTGGCGCTCAGTCGGTCACACGCACAACGCGTTCGTGATGGAGACGCTCATCGATGAATTAGCAACGCGAGCGAAAATAGATCCGATCGTTTATCGTCGCAGGCTCCTCAAATCTGAAGCAAAGAAGCTACTCGCTGCGCTCGATTTGATGGACCAGAAGAGTGCGCTCTGGCGTAGCAGTCTGCCTAAGGATCACGCGGTGGGGATCTCATGTCACGAATCATTTGGCACCGCTGTGGCCTGTGCCGTTGATGTTTCGATTGAAAACAAGCGTCCAAAGATTCATCGCGCTACGGTGGCCGTTAATTGCGGCCTGGCAGTAAATCCGCTGACGGTGGAAAGCCAGTTTCAAGCCGGAGTCGGTTTCGGAGTGACGCAACTGATGGCCAAGGGAGCGATTACCCTCAAAGATGGTCGTGTCGAACAAAGAAACTTCGATGGTTACACACCACCCTACATCGTCGATGCACCGGTAGACGTTGACGTGCACATCGTTCCCAGTACTGATCCCCCGACGGGATGCGGTGAACCTCCCGTTCCTGTAATCTCACCGGCGGTCGTAAATGCGTTGGCGAAGCTTACCGGAAAGCGCTATCGCTCGTTGCCACTCGCGAGTCTTGCCGGTTGAGGACCGTGCTCTCCGATTTAGCGTGCGGAGTACGCGACAGCGTAAAGCCTGGGGTGGAGCATAGCGGACCCCAGGTTAGGAACCCCCAAAATAATCATTAGCCATCGGAGCGCGCCGCTTCAAAGATCGAAGTGCAAGGGGCAAGATAAGCTGTCACGACCAATAACCGCGTAGCCGTGCTCGCGATCATCCTGGTGAGCTACGCGATGATCGTGCTCGACATCTCGATCGTCATAACTGCGCTGCCGAAGATCCGCTACGGTCCTGCACCATGAACTGGAAAAATGAGGGGAAGATGAGGGGGAGACGAGTTCATACCAAGCCAAACGTAGCTTGCTTTGACGGCTGAAACGTCGGTAAATACTGCTTGGTAATGCGTTGTAGAATGAGATGAGTACCCGCGAAACAGACTTAAAATTCGTTGGGAGTAATCCCGTGAGGGTTCGAGTCCCGCCCTCGGCACCAATCATTTCAATAACTTACAGTCCTCAGTATGTAAGCCTGAATCAATCCAACGGAGTTATGTCCGTTGATCACGCACATTTTGATCCGATTCGTTAGGGAAAAACCGAGTCGCCACAACTTAGACTAGCGTCATCGTTGGTGATGGTCCTTGCCGCTCCTACATCATCGAGAAGCGTTGATGAGTGTGGGCTTCGCGTTTCCCATATCCGAGAAGCATCGCCAGAGCAGTCACCAGTAAGCAGACCACTCCCGCCCCCGTGAAGGTCGAAGGTGAGCCCCATCTCGCGGCGGCATGGCCGATCGCGGGGTGGCAAGCCAGAAGAAATGGGTCAAGGCGAAGTGCGCGGCGTACGCACGGCCCCGCTCTCCTTCGATCGTATGTTCAGCCAGCAGCGTAGAAGACGGAATGGCGATGAGAGCCTGGCCTGCGCCATTTAGCATCCAAAGAAAACTGAAGATCAGAAGTGACGGTTTGAGGATATCCGGCAAGAGCACGAGGCCGAGCACGAGACCGCCACCGAGCAGAGCGCGCGAGGCCCACATATGACGGCGACCGTGCAGAACCGATCGGTCGCGAGCGCCTTTCTCATAACGTCCCGTCGCTCGTCCTAAAACGATAGCCGTCAACGACGAGCCAAAACCAACACCCGCCATGACGAAAGCAAAAGTCGTCTCTCCACGGCCCAAAACGTCACGCACATAGGAGACGGTTGCTACGATGGCGGCCGCGCCGGCAGTGGCTTCCGCGATACTAAGAGTTAACGCCTGCCGAAGCGACGGCTCGCGGAGAAGGATGCGTGTTCCGGTAGTAAGTTCAGTTAAGAAGCTACGCAAAGAGATCCTCGGCAGCCTCTTTCTGACGTACGGTATTGCTGCCACGGCAACAAGCGAAGCTGAGACCAAGTAAGTGAAGGCATCAAACCAGAAGACCCACCGGAGGCCAAGAAGGGCTACGAGCAGACCAGCCAGCGCAGGAGCGGCTACAGCTTCAACGTCAGTCGAGACGCGGGAGAGGGCTAGGGCCTTGATGTATTGCTCCTCGCCGACAAGCTCAGGAATGCTTGCTTCAAAGGTGGGTGTGAAAAACGCAGTCACCGCATTGATAGCGAAGATCAATGCATAGATCTGCCACACGGCAGTGATGAAGGGAAAGAGGGCAAGCAGCGCAAAGCGAACTACATCTGCTGCGATCAATATCCTTTTTCTGCTGACGCGATCTGCAATGACTCCCGCAGGCTGAGAGAACAAAAGAAAAGCCAGGATGCGAAGAGTCAACGCGTTGCCGATGACCGCCGTCGCCGACATACCACCTGTGAGTTGATAAGCGAACAGCGCCAACCCTACAGTAGTCACGCCGCTACCAAGCAGCGATATGCTCTGGGCTCCGAAAAGTAGGCGAAAGTTGCGGTTTCGCCAAAGCGGATTGCTCCGGTGCGGGTCGCCTTTCGTCGGATTTAGAGCAGGACTGCCCTTTTCTCTATCTGTAGGCATGGTGTGTCAACCGAGAGCTTCATAGCCGTCGCTGCGTTTTACTTTCCCGGCTTTCGCCTTCCCGATCTCTTGCTGGTAGGCCTGTGGCGCTTTTGCATTTTTTGATCAACCGCCGAGCCAGAGTACTGAACAGCACGACGACTACAATACACATCAGGATGACGATGCCAAGACTGAATAGTATGTCCGCAGCGTGAAAAAGCAGCACTATGGTTGGTTTCACCATGTTGAAGAGAGCACTTGTCATAGTCGCATGATAGCCGTGCGTATGCGCAGACCTAAGCCCTCCTGTTCGAGTAGTCAATCTTGATAATACAGAAGGAGATTATTCCAAATATCGATAATCTGCTGACGCTTGACCAAAGCCATGTGCGCGAAGAAACCAAGGAGGAACGCAAGGACGGCAATGATGACCTTACTAACAAAAAAACGTCTAATGCGTGCAGGGCGAACCGTCATCTGCCAGAGGTGCGTTGGGATTGCCATACCCAGAAGGTCATGGCCCCAATGAAGAGAGCCGCCTGGACCCAGTCCTTGATAGGATTACCTTTGAGTAGGATTGCCGAAACGATCATGGCAACGGCCCACGCGATCGCCCAAAGAACGAGCGTTGTTAATCGCTTTGTCGAGGAGTTGCTCATTTCTTGTTCTACTTACCGGTTAGGATGTTTGGACGACCATTGTTTCTAGACGATATGATCTTACCTTCTAAAAGGTGAAATCGCGAGTCAGCTTGACCTGAAAACTATATGATGGCCGTTCAAGTCCCGCGCCTGTGGTTTGATTGTAGATGATGAAGAAATCGCTGTTGGGCCGATAGATGTAACGAAGCCGCACGTTGATAACTGAGAGGTGAGCCGCAGAGTTCAGTTGGATTAGCGCCGACGTAAGCAGCTTGCGCGAGAAGTTGTAGTTCATTCTTCCGGCGAAGAGACTGGTGGAAAAGTTTCCTTCTCGCAGACGCACTCTGTTATAGCTCTCTGATAAATCTAGTAGCAAATGCGCATTCGGTCGCCAGGTTACCCCTCCCGAGGTCTCGTATCTTTTGCCCGAATAGAAATCTCCCCACTTCTCTCGCCCTGTGAAAACAATGCGTTTGCTGAGGTCACTCGTGAACGAAACCTGCGGGCGGTTGAAGTGATATGTGCCGGGCGGAATGATAATTCCTCGTCGAATCTGAAATGGCTCGGTTAGAACATCGTTCACAGCTTCGATTGGCCGGAAGAATAGTTCTGACGAGTTCTTGAACACTGTATCCCACGAAAGCTCGGTCTGCCGCGTGGCGAGCTTGCCCGCGCGATCCGTGTAATATTCAATCTGCGTCTCAAACTCCATTTGCTGTACGTGCGGAATGAACTTTGGCCGGGGTTTGTAAGCTAACTGTCCAAAGTATTGATGAATCGCGTTGCGTTCGATGAAACCGACTTCCGGATTGAACTTTGCGCCGACGTCTTCATAGACAGTGATGAAGCGATAGAGATCGTTTTCGAAGATCGATTCAAGACGCGACGAGCCGGCGCTCGAACGAACGCCCGGCGTTGCCGAGCCCATCCAGAATGCCTTTAGTTTGTAATGGTCAGTTACATTGAACTCCGCATCGGCGCCACCGACGCGATTGTAACTACCAGCACCTACGGCAGTGGCCCCTTGACGATTTACCAGGATCGCTCCGATATACGACCGCTTGAGAATGTCACGCTTCACGCGCAATGTAGTGAACTGCTGACGCGGAATGCCGAGACCTGTCGAAGCCTCGCCCAGCTTGCGCGTTTGCACCTGTAGGAATCCGATGTTGTATGGACCGACCTTGCCGGTGACTTTCACGCCGTAATCGATCGGCACAGGCTGGCCTCGGTCCGTCAGTCCAATGCGTCGCGTGAAGAAGGCCTGATTTTCTCCTTGCCTCCCAAAGAGAAAGATTCCCGAGTTCTCAAGAAAGAAATCTCGTTTCTCTGGAAAGAACACTGAGAAACGACTGAGGTTGACGATTTGATCGTCTACTTCGGCCTGGCCGAAATCGGGATTGACCGTGAACTCGGCAGTCAGCGACGGGGTGATGCCAAGCTTTGCTACTTCGATTCCGACGTGGCCTCGCGCGCCCGCATCAAATCCGCTTGCGCCGATCAGCGGAACGCCCTCGCGCCAGTCGCCCGATACGTACGGCTTGATCTCACGCAGACGGCGGCGGCGAAGGTCCTCCACTCCAGTGAGCTCTCCTGCCTGCGAAACTCGTTCGAAGCCAAACGAACGCTGCCAACTAGTCCATAGGTTCTCTTCGTTCTTCCGGCGAATGATGCGCGCGATATTGAGACCCCACGATTCGATTCCTTCTTTGAAGCGCAGCGTTGTCAGCGGAATCTCGATCTCGACTGTATAACCCTTGGAGTCAATCCGGCCGGCGGAGATCCACGAGCCATCCCAACTGATGTTGATGTCCCGGCCCTCGTCAGTTATTAGTGCGTCTTGCTGTGTCCCGAGCGGGTTGACTACAAAACGAAAAGCGTTGCGGCGATCGTGATATGTGTCGAGCAAGATTGCGACAGTATCGTCGTTGGAAAAGGCCGCGTCTCGCACGAGCTCACGCGCGTTGATGTGGGTGGCGTCGGAATCGAAGGCACGGATGCCGATGTACAGGTTTTTGTCGTCAAAGAGGACCCGCACCTCAGTCTTCTCGGAGGCAGGCTCGCCTTCGTTTGGCTGTTCCTGGAGAAAATCAGTCGCCGGTTGGACCAGCGACCAGGGAGCTTCATCAAGAAAAGCATCTATCTTGATGGCATCAGAGACACGAACCGCTTGAGTTCGTCGCGAGCCGGTGCTCTGCGACAGTGACTGAGTGGTCGTCGCTGGCGTAGATTGCTGGGTGTTATCTCTTGTCGCGAGATCCTGTGCTTGAGCGACGAGAGCAAACAGAGCAATGCTGAACGCAATCATCAGACGCGCCCTGAAGCGTTCGAATCCGTCATCGAAACGCCTCTGTCCCTTCTTCATAGCTGCTTATCAGAGGGCACGGCGATTCTAAGGACTGGCTTTCCGCCAACATTCTGCAATGGGAAATAGACGCGATGAATGCGACTGTCAACAGCGACACTATGAGCGTTTGAAGCGAAGAATCCTTCACCAACCTTCTCCAGATTGCGGCCACGCTCATCGAAGATCGAAATGATGCCACTCTCAGCAGAAACATAGAGACGTGCCAGACCCTTATCAAAGGCAAACACGTCTGGGTCAGCGCCAACTGAGTGAATGGCCGTCATTTTCTTTGCTTCAAGATCAAAGACCGCCAGCTTCGCGTTTTCCTCGCAGGCCACAAATGCCAGTCGGTGCTCACCATCAATCAAGAGCCCATGTGGTTCGCTGCAACCGGCGAGTGGATAGTGTCCGATTACCTGATCTGTGTTCGGATCAATCTCAGCGAGATTGTTCTGCCCATGCACCGTGACAAAGATATGCTGCGAGAATGAATCATATTGAGTATTTCCCGCACCTCCGCCCAGAGCAATCGTCGTTAGGCGCTGATTGGTCTTAGCGTCGATCACCGTATCTGTCTTACCGTGGAGATCTGAGACATAGATCTTGTTGGCATTAGTCGCATAGGCAATCCCGTCTGGATAATCGCCAGCCGGGACGCGCGCCAAGATTTGGAATGTCTGATCGTCAATTACTGCTAATTCATTTGTCCCCGTCGCCGAGGCATAGACACGGTGAAGTGCGGACACCGCCAGCACGCCGTGCACTCGCTTTACATCCTCAACGTCGCCAACAATGGACTGTTTGTTCACATCGAAGACAGTCATCAGATCAGATCCCAAGTGGGCGATGTAAAGCCTGCCGCTCTCACTGTCCAGACCCCGGTAATCCAGGCGTGTAGGCCCGCCGGTTAGCGGCACATCGCTCAAAGTGTGCAGAGGAAGCGGCCCGAGCGATTCCGCTGACTTGATATCATTGGCTTCAAGGACTTTTGAGGACGGATCATTAGCCGCCTGAGCATTTGCTTGCGACTGTCCCTGTCGTGAAGAACAGGCGAGAGGAAGTGCCACAGCGAGCGCAATGATCAGCGTAATTGTGAAACGCATGTACAACCAACCTGCTAAATTCATGGGCCAGCCAGTATAATCGCAGTTCGCCGTGCGCTCTAGTTATTATCCGTCTACACGCGAGACGAAGGAAGTTCATTGAACGAGAAAACCGACGATCAAAGAGTAAGCGGCGAAGACCCTACCATGCCTTCATGGCGCGAAGTGTTCTTATACTTTCTTTTTCTTGGCTTTGTGAACGTCGGTGGGCCGGTCGCTCAGATCACAATGATGTACAACCATATGGTCGAGCGAAGGAAATGGCTCTCGGAAGATCGATTCGTAAAGATCATGGCTTTCTGCCACATGTTGCCCGGTCCCGAAGCACTCCAGCTTGCGATCTACGTCGGCTATCTGAACGGTGGAATTCTCGCAGGTCTGACCTTCCATCGTGCAGGCGGCAGATATTAAAGGCGAGTTGGATAACCATCCAGCGGCTAGCGGCTTGCAGTTGATCAGCCGTGGATTCCCGCTCGTGACGAAAGACGATCATGAGACCGCCGAGCGTGCCTCGTTTGTTTATGACGCGCTCTACGCGAGCATCAAACAAGACCAGACCCCTGAGTAATCATAAGCAGACAACATCTAAACGAAAGGAAAGGCAGGCATAAAAATGAGAAGGGATAGAAATATAGCGCGAAGGGTACTAATCAATTCATCTCTCGCGCGTAAGACGAGAAGAATTATCTTAGGTGTCGCAGTGCTCATGGTAGCGATTGTGTTCGTGTTGGTCGCTTGCTCTGCGCCGCAGAACCAGTCGGCCCAATCGAACAACCAGCAACCTGCGGCAACAGATTGGAAGCCAGTCGGGCAGGCGTTGGGCAAAGCCGGTTCGGTGCAGCCGGGTGATGTTTACAAGGTCAGTCTGCCGCGCAGCGATCTACAGGTCAGCGTGGGCGGTGTGCAGATAAAGGCGCCACTTGCGCTCGGCTCCTGGGTAGCTTTCAAAAAAGCCGGCAACATGACGATGGTAATGGGCGACCTCGTGCTAACCGAAGATGAGGTGACACCAGTGCTGGCGAAGCTTCAGGAAGGTGGAGTCGAGCAGACGGCACTTCACAACCACGTACTGCATGAATCGCCGCGAGTCATGTACATGCACATTAGCGCAATGGGCGACGGTGTGAAGATCGCCAAAGCGATTCATGATGCTCTCGCGCTCAGTAAGACTCCTTTCGCAGCCCCCGCCGCTAGCAATCAGACTAAGGATATCAAGGATCTGCTGCTCGATCTAAACAGCCTGTCGCAATTGCCCAAGATTAGAGTCATTGCGCGGAGTTCAGTCTTCCAATACAAAAACCCAAAAACCTGATTTCCAGCAAGTGGCGCGACAACTCGGAGTGCGAGCGGTGCTGACGGGCAGAGTTATCGAGCAAGGCGACACACTTGATGTCCGGGTCGAGTTGACAGACGCGCTGAGCAACAGCCAACTTTGGGGAGA
>JBGQJU010000143.1:0-11261 GCA_041499185.1 Pyrinomonadaceae bacterium
ATAGCCGTGCGGGAATAAAGGTGCGGGCCCAGGACATTCTGGTCACGACCGGCGGCAGCGAGGCGATATCGTTCGCGCTGGACGCGGTGGCCGACGCCGGCGACGAAGTCATCGTGCCGGAACCGTTCTATACCAACTATTCGGGATTCGCGGCAACCGCCGGCGTCAAGCTCGTGCCGGTGACCTGTCTGGCCGAGACCGGCTTTGCTCTGCCGCCCAAAGCCGAGTTCGAACGGGCCATCACTAGCAGGACCAGGGCAATCATCTATTCCAACCCGGGCAACCCCACCGGCGCGGTTTACACCCGACTGGAACTGGAGATGCTTGCCGGTTTGTGCGCCGAGCACGGACTCTACCTCATCGGCGACGAGGCGTACCGCGAGTTCATCTACGAGGACGACACCGAGCACACGAGCGTCCTCAATCTGGCCGGAATCGAAGACCGGGCGATACTGGTGGACAGCGTGTCCAAGCGGTACAGCGCGTGCGGGGCACGGGTGGGCTGCATTGTCAGCCGGAACGCCGAACTGGTGGCCGCGGTACTGAAGTTCGGTCAGGCCCGGCTTTGTCCGCCGACCGTTGACCAGTTGGCGGCGATGGCCGCGGTGAGGGTGCCGGACAGCTACTTCACCGAAATGCGGCGCGAGTACCAGGGCCGGAGAGACCTGGTATGCGATGCAATCGCGAAGATACCGGGCGCGGTTTGCCGCAAGCCCGGGGGCGCATTCTACGTTGTTGCCAAGTTGCCGATTCGCGACGGCGAGGAATTCGCCATCTTCATGCTTGAAGAGTTCCAGCTCGACAATGAGACCGTGATGGTCGCGCCGGCAGACGGATTCTACGCGACCCCGGGCAAGGGCAAGGACGAGGTCCGCATCGCCTACGTACTCAATTGCAATGACCTGGCGCGGGCAATGAAGATTCTTGCGGCCGGGGTGGAAGCGTACAACCGGAAGATCACTGTTTTTGCTCCCGCTGGTTTCTAGACTTCGACTTCGTCAATCTGCGCGCGCTGGAGTTTCCCGCTGTAGTCAACGTAGATCGACTTCCATTCCGAGAAAATATCCAGCACCTGCGTGCCTGCTTCGCGATGGCCGTTGCCGGTGCCTTTCGTGCCGCCAAAAGGCAGATGCACTTCGGCGCCAATCGTCGAAGCGTTGACATAGAAGATGCCGGTGTATGACTCGTTCATCGCATGGAAGGCGCGGTTCACGTCCTGCGTGTAGATCGACGCGGACAATCCATAACGCACTCCATTTGCGATTTCGATCGCGTCATCCAGAGAGTTCGCCGGAATAACTGCCGTCACCGGCCCGAAGATCTCTTCCTGAGCAATGCGCATGTCCGGAGCTACATCGGTGAACACGGTCGGCTGAATGAAAAAGCCGTGCGCGTATTCGCCTCTGGTCAAATGCTTGCCGCCGCAGGCGAGCGTCGCACCGTCTTCGTGCTGACCGATATCGATGTAACTCATGATCTTTTCGACGGCGTCGGCATTGATCACTGGCCCCATGTCGGTCTTCGGATCCGCGCCGTTGCCCACACGCAACACTTCAGCGCGCTCGACCAGTTTCTTCGCGAACCGTTTGTAGACTTTCTTGTGGACCACCAAACGCGACGAAGCGGTGCAGCGTTGTCCGGAAGTGCCGAACGCACCCCAGAGCGCGCCTTCGATCGCGAGATCGATATCGGCATCCTCCAGCACCATGATCACGTTCTTGCCGCCCATCTCAAGCGAGCAGATGCCGTTGCGTTCCGCGCACGCCGAAGCAACCAGGCGGCCTGTTTCAGTCGAACCGGTAAACGAGATCAAACGCAGCGCCGGATGGTTTGTGATTGCCGGGCCGATGTTCGATCCATGCCCGCTGACGAGGTTAACCACACCCGGCGGAATGCCTGCCTCTTCGCACGCTTTGATCAGGTTGTAAGTTGAAAGCGGAGTGTCTTCAGCAGGTTTGATGACGACGGTGTTGCCGCAGACGAGCGCCGGGATCAACTTCCAGGAAGGAATCGCCATCGGAAAGTTCCACGGCGTGATCAGTCCGCACAAGCCGACCGGTTGGCGCACGCACATTGCGAACTTGTCCGGCATCTCTGCCGGTGTCGTGAAGCCGTGCAGGCGACGGCCCTCGCCGGCGGTGTAGTAGGTGCAGTCGATTGCTTCCTGAACGTCGCCGCCCGTCTCCTTCAAGACCTTTCCCATTTCGCGGGTCATGTCCGCCGCGAAAGTCTCTTTGTTGCGGATCAGGATCTCGCCGAGCCGAAACAGAATCTCGGCGCGACGTGGCGCGGGCGTGTGGCGCCAGCGATTGAACGCCTCCTGCGCGGCGTTGACCGCGGCGTAGATATCCTCGTTGGTTGAAAGTGAAAACCGGCCGACAACATCGCGAGTGTCGGCCGGATTGACGTTCTCAAACGTCTCGCCGGAGGCGCTCGGCACCCACTTGCCGCCGATGTAGTTGTGATAGGTCTTTACCGTGGGGCGTGGAGCGCTCCTTTGCGTCGATCCATTCGCTACCGCTTGCGGACCTTTCTGTTTCTTTCTGCTTTTGTTCAGCGCTCTTTTTGCTTGGGCCATAAATGGGTGTCGGGTATCGGGTGTCAGGGGTCGGGGGTCAGGTGCCTGGCTATATCAGTCTTCCGACCGACACCCGACACCTGTTACCCGGTACCTGCTTTATTGGTAAGTAAACTGCACGATCAGCTGCACCACGCGATCCGATCGTCTGTCATATCGCGAGACGTTCAGGACCACCGGGTCGCCGGCTTTGAGTCCCCCCAGCACGCGTTGGAAATCGGCCAGCGTCGTCACCGGCACACGATTGATTCGCGTAATCACATCGCCTTCAGCCAGCGCCGGCTGTCCTTGATTCGATCGGACTTCGGCAGCCACTCCATTCGGATCGAGATCCTTCAAATACAGTCCGCGCACGCCAGCCAGATGTTTTTCAGTCACCAGTTGTGGCGTCAACTCTGTCAGAGTCATCCCTAACTTTAATACCGTAGCTTTCGGCGCCGATTCTTTGTCCTTCGAAGGAGCATCCGGCGCCACCGCGGCTTGCAGTGGCGGCCGCTCGGCCAAGACGACAGTCGCAGTGTGCTTGTCGAGTTTGCCGTCAGTGTCGCGCAGGAATGTCAATGTTGCCGATTGGCCCACGGGACTGCCCGCGACCTTCAGGATTAGATCCTGAGAATTCGT
Source organism: Pyrinomonadaceae bacterium (assembly GCA_041499185.1). Classification (GTDB taxonomy): domain Bacteria; phylum Acidobacteriota; class Blastocatellia; order Pyrinomonadales; family Pyrinomonadaceae; genus JAOAPY01. The sequence goes on from JBGQJU010000143.1 coordinate 3,200, forward strand.
GACCTGTTGTCCGTTGAATTCGGTGATGATGTCGCCCGACTGCAAACCCGCTTTGGCCGCGGGCGTCGGTTGTCCGTCGCGTGTGGCCTGGACCTCCATCACGATCGCGCCCTTGGCCTCGGGGAGTCCATAAACTTTCGCGTACTCCTCCTTGACGGATTCGAGCGTTATTCCGAGAAAGCCGCGGCGCACTTTACCAGCCGACACAATCTGTTTGTAAACGTAGTCTGTCTCGGTGGCCGGCAGCGCGAAACCGATGCCGTTATAGTCGCCGGTCGATGTGGCAATCTGCGAGTTCATGCCGATTGCTTCGCCACGCATGTTCACGAGCGGGCCGCCGCTGTTGCCGCGGTTGATGGCCGCATCCGTCTGGAGGAATCGTTGGAAGGCATTGAAGAACGGCGGCGTATCGCGTTCCTTCTTGGAAATGATGCCGGCGGTCACCGTCTGATCCAGCCCAAACGGCGATCCAATCGCCAATACCCAATCGCCGACTTGTGCTGCGTTCGAGTCGCCCAGTTTCAGAATCGGCAGATCGTGTGAAGCGTCGATCTTGACGACCGCGACGTCCGTCTCTTCATCAAAGCCGACCACCTTGCCGCGCAGTTTTTCACCCGACAGCAATCCGACGGTGATGCGCGTCGCTCCTTCGACGACGTGATAGTTGGTGAGCAGATAACCTTTGGGATCGACAATGAAGCCGCTGCCGACGCCGTGCGATGGACGACGCTGTTGCCGGCGAAACATGTCGAACAGAGGATTGGACGGCGTGACCCCGTCCTCGTCACCCTTGTCCGCGATCTCAGGCGCGGCCTGCGTCGTCTCGATATTGACGACCGCCGGCTCGACGCGTTTGGCAATCTCGGCAAACGAGGCCGACAAAGCCTCGGGCGCATGCGCAATCTGCGCCTCGTTCTGCGCCCCCGTCGGCCGGCCGGAAAGCATCGCGCCTATCCCAGCGCCCGCCACCAGGCACGCAACCGCCAGCGCCACAATCCAGACCCGCAGCTTTCGCAAAATCGCCCGCTCGTCAACTGTTGTCTTACTTTCGGGAAGCTCGAACATAACTCACCACCTTTGAGAAAAACTTAAAACCCTTAGCCCTTGGCTTTTGCCTCTTGGCTCTTTGCGTTCCGCCCTTAGCCCTTTATTCGCAAGAGAGGATTCAGAGTATAGCGGAAAGCCAGAGCAGGGGGCAAAGAATCAGAAGGCAGTGGGAGTTGGCAACGGCATTAGCCCGACCGTGAGGGAGGGCTCAGCATTCCTTTGCGACCACTGCCGCATAAGCAGGTGAATCAGCGGAGATGTAGCGCGCGATAGCTTCGATATCTTCAAGGGCGTTGGGAGACCAGATTACTTTGTGAGCCATTTGCCCAACCGCTCTTCAGCTTCCTCTTGGGGTGATCGTCCGCTGAGCGTCAGCAACTTCTAGTCCATGTCGGACCTTTCTCAATCAAGTAGAGGTGATACTGTGTGTCCTCGAGAGAGCAATCATCAGGCAGCTTATTTAGCAAGGCTTCAACTTCTTCTTTGGCGGTGCTCATATGGTCTCCTTATGAACATTACCTCTACCTGGATGAGAACTTAACCTTCAGTCTTTCTTGCAAGTACTCCTTCAGGACATATACCTATGCTGGCTACGCCGCCGAATCAGCCGTCTCGCGCGGTCGCCAAAGCGCCAGAATAATTCCGGCTAAAGCAAAGCCGATTGTCAATGGTTTGGTTCTTGGGACTTAGGCGCGTCTCTTAATGGAAATCATGCGAAGGCGCGGCAGCGACGTTGAAGAAGAGCGGCCGGACCCGCTTTGCCTTCACGGAAACCACGTTGTCCTGATTCTGCAGCGTACCTTCTATCAAAAGAAATGGATGGTCCACCAACACCAAGCGGTTTTTGTCGAAGAGCTGCGGCGTGATGATCACATTGGCGACACCCGTCTCGTCTTCCAGAGTCAGAAACACAAATCCTTTTGCCGTGCCCGGACGCTGGCGAACAATCACCCAGCCGGCAACACGCACTGACCGGCCATTCTGCAGCGAGCGAATATCGATCGCGCGCAAGGCGCCGAGCTTATTTAACTCTTCACGGTGATGAGCCACCGGATGCCGGCCAATTGTTAGTCCGGTCCCGCGAAAGTCTGCATCCACTCTTTCCGGCAAAGTCATGGAAGCCAAAGGAGAGTTTCCATCTGCCTCATGCAGTTCTTCGTAGAGCGGTCCTGCCACTCGCACAACTCTTTCCACTTGCCACAGAGCATCACGCCGATGCGCCTTCTGTCCGACAACCGGGGTCCCCAGCGGGGCAGCCCCGCTGGGGTGGTCGTACTTCAGTTTGTTGTTGGCTTGATCTCCTGCGAGATCTTTACCCCAGCCACGACAAACTGAAGTTTGTCGGACATCTGCCTGAATGAAATTCAACGCTCCCACCGCCCCCAGTTTCCGCAGTTCATCCTTACGAAGCTCAGGCACGCGATTGCGCAGATCATCAATTCCTAAAAAAGGCCGTCTCGCACGCTCGCGCACAATCGCTCGTCCCGATTGCTCACTGAGACCTTTCACGTATCGAAGGCCGAGACGAAGAACCAGGTGTCGGGTGTCAGGTGTCGGGTGCCAGGTGTCCAACATCTGTTTTTCCGGCACCTGACACCCGCTACCCGGCACCTCCTCTTCAATCGTGCACAACCAATCAGCCCGCGTGACGTCAACGGGCCTGACCTTCAAACCATGACGTTGTGCATCCTTGATAATTGTGAAAGGTTGATAGAAACCCATCGGCTGGTTGTTCAAGATCGCGGCGGTGAACGCGGCAAGATAATGACACTTCAGATACGCGCTGGCGTAGGCGATTAGCGCAAAGCTCGCGGCGTGCGATTCCGGAAAGCCGTAGAGCGCAAACGAAGCGATCGATTGCACAATTTCGTCTTGGGCTTTACCCATAATGCCATTGAGTGCCATGCCGCGCCGCAGCTTTACTTCGATTTCTCGCATGCGCGCTTCCGAACGCTTGAAGCCCATGGCGCGCCGCAGCTCTTCTGCTTCGCCGCCAGAGAATCCCGCGCAAATCATCGCCATCCTCAGCAACTGTTCTTGAAAGAGAGGGACTCCGAGCGTGCGCTTCAACGCCGGCTCAAGCTCGGGATGGGGATAGCTGATTGGTTCGCGACCCTGCCGGCGCTTTAGATAAGGGTGAACCATGTTGCCAACAATCGGACCGGGGCGAATGATGGCCACCTGGACGACGATGTCGTAAAACTTTTCCGGCCTGAGCCGCGGTAGACACGACATCTGCGCGCGGCTTTCTACCTGAAACAATCCGATCGTGTCGGCCTTTTGCAGAGCTTCGTAAACAGCGGGGTCATCCGGCGGCAAATGGGCCAGATCCACTTCTTCTTTGTACGCCTCACGTATTAACTGAATCGAATCTTCCAATGCGGCCATCATGCCCAGCCCCAGCAGATCGACTTTGATCAGACCGAGATCGGCGCAGTCTTCCTTGTCCCACTGCACGACGACGCGGCCGGGCATTGCGGCCGGCTCGAGCGGCACAACGGAATCGAGTTGGTCCTGGCAAATAACCATACCGCCGGAATGCTGGCCCAGATGGCGCGGCAAATCCTGCACCGCCTGATAAAGCTGAAAGAATTTTTTGATGCGCGGATTGCGCAGATCCAATCCAGCGTCACGAAACTGCCGCGCGGTTGAATCTTTCGGGTCTTTCCATTCCCACGTGTGTACTAAACCGGAGAGACAACCAAGCGTGTCATCATCAAATCCCAGCACTTTGCCGACCTCACGGGCAGCAGATCGTCCGCGATACGTGATGACGTTCGCAGTCATCGCCGCACCGAGTTTGCCGTAACGTTCGTAAACGTATTGGATCGCGCGCTCGCGCTGATCCCCGCTCGGCAGATCGAGATCGATGTCCGGCCACTCGCCGCGCTCTTCCGAAAGAAAGCGTTCGAATAACAGTTCCATACTGACGGGATCGACCGCCGTGATACCCAGGCTATAACAGACGGCGCTGTTCGCCGCCGAGCCGCGACCTTGAATCAAGATTTTGCTGCGGCGGCAGAATTCCACGATGTCCCAAACAATCAGGAAGTAGCCTTCGAGTTTGAGCTTTTCTATAAGCGCCAGCTCGCGCTCGATCTGTTGCCGCGCGCGTTCATAAGTGGGCGAACCGTTCCTACCGGTGTAGCGCAACCGCGCGCCTTCTTCAGTTCGTTTCCGTAAGAATGAAGCCATCGTCTCGCCCCTCGGCACGGGATATTTTGGAAACTCATAGCCGAGATCTTCGAGCGTAAATTCCAGACGTGAAGACAGCTCAGCCGTGTTGGCGATTGCCTCGGGCAAATCGGCAAAGAGCTGTGCCATCGTCTTTGGCGCTTTCAGATACGTTTCGGAGTTTTTCGCCAGCAAACGTCCAGCGGTTTCCAATTGCACATGATTCCTGATGCAAGTAAACACGTCCGCGACTTCACGTTGTATGGCAGTTGCGTGGCTCACTCCATTCGTGGCGAGTAAAGGCAAATGCAATCGCCGCGCAATCTCAACGACCGCCTGATTGCGTGCTTCTTCCTCACGATTGAAGTGGCGCTGCAGCTCGGCATAGACATTTCCTTTACCAAAGACAGAAACTAACCATTCCGCCATTCTTCTTGCTTTCTCTGCGTCTCCCCGTCCCCCCGTCCCCCCGTCTCTCCAGAGCAGTGGCCCCTCATCTCCGCCAGTCAAACAGATCAATCCTGCGGCATGGGCGGCCAATTCATCAGGTGTAGCGGCGCATTCGCCCGGCTTTGCGTGCTTCGGCACACGCAGCTTCATTAGCGTGATTAAGCGACAGAGGTTCTGATAGCCAGCGCGATTGCGTACGAGAAGCGGAACGGTAACAACCTGGTTTTGTCCATCGTCCATCGTCCATCGTCCATCGTCCTTCCATTTCGACCTTGGACTTCGGACAGTAATCTCCGCCCCGATGTGCGCCTTGATTCCATTCTTCTTCGCCGCCAGATGAAACCGCGGCGCGCCGTACACACCATCTCGATCCAGCAACGCCATCGCCGGCATTTCCAGTTTTTGACATGCAGCAATCAACTCTTCCGGCACCGAAGCGCCTTCTAAAAAACTGAACGCCGATCGTGCATGTAATTCGACGTAACTTTGATCCATATAAAATGTCCGACAAACTTCAGTTTGTCGCTGCTTCCGGCAACGTATACTTTCGATTGGCCCACGACAAACTGAAGTTTGTCAGACATAGCCGCCCATCAATCATAAATTCCTTCAACAAACCATGCCCCACTGCGCAATTCACGATAGATGCGATAGAGAACTTGTAGGGGCGGACCTGCGTGTCCGCCCACGGTTTTGGATCCGGCGCCACTTTCAACCGCCACATCCCACTCATCTCTCGCCCAAGCGTCCGTGCGCCACCAATCACCTGTCGTCCGCCAGGGACCAGCCACGCGCACAATTCTGCCGTGCACGCTTCGATTGGGCCCCCAGGCGTTGATCTGTGTCGGATATCTTCGATCAGCCTGCACGATTGCGTGCAACGGCGGTCGAAAAACTCTGAAGCCAATTACTGGGAGCGCGGGCGTCCCGCCCGCATGGACACGGAGAGAAGGAGATGCGGATACACGGGGACTTTTTCCTGAGAGCGCGGACATCCTGCCTGCACGTCTTGTTTTTCGTTGAGGTGTGTTCACCACAAACCTCTTCACCCGAAAAGCATCCGGCTGGTGCGTATCCATCAACTCCGGAGAACCGACATTCTCTGACCCAACAAGCTTCAAAAGTCTCGCCAGTGTCAGCTCCAGCTTCTCCGGCTCAGGCGCCAGCGGAATGAATAGTCCGTTTTGCAGCACACGCGGCTTAACAGGCTCGCAAGCGATCGAAACTGCGAGCACAGCCGATTGTGGCGGATGCATTTCCGTGTCGAGTAACAACAGCTTCAGAAAAACTTTGTGGTCGCGCATCGGGTAAGGCAGACTCAACTGTCGTTGGTGTGAAGTTCCATTTTCCAGTTTTAGTTGAATGCGCAACTCATTCGTGGCCAACGCATACGCATTCAAACTTGCACAGAGCTGATTGAGTAATCGCGCAAAGATAAAAGAGAGCGGCTCAAGTTCGGCGAGCGGATGTTCAAGCTCGATTGAATTTTCAAAAACGGGATCAGGTTGTTTGAGCTTTAAGTGTCGATCTGTTTTGCCGCTGGCCAGTTGTTGTAGTTTTAATCCTTCTTGCCCGAGACGTTCTGAAACACCCGCAGTCGGCAATGCCGCAAACTCGCGAAAGGTGCGAATGCCCCAGAGCCTGAGCGTCTCGAGGATCTCTTCCACTTTTGTGTCCCGGGTCTCAGGACTCAAGTCACGGATTTGTTTTGACTTGAAACTTGAGACTTGAAACTTGAGACTCTCAATCGGCAAATCGCCCAGGCCTGTGAGTTCTTCTCCGGGAGCAATGAAGGTTATGCCTTCGAAAAATCTCGCGGCGTATATCGCCGCATCCGGATTTGCCGCGATGGCCACATTGATCTTGCAACCCAGCCCACTGGACCGTTTTGACTTCACTGCTCTGCTCGCAATCACTTTTGCCAACTCATAAGCCGAGCCGAACAGTAGTTCGCACCCTTCTACGTCGAGCACCACTGTGTTGACGGCGGTTTCTTCCACCAAAGGCGAAAAGGAGTAGGCAAAGTCCTGAAGCGACACGTCGTCGGGGATACTTTGGCCGTAAATACATGCAAACATGTCCCACCTGCTGTTCCAGGGAGAACTAACTATAGGTTTGAATCAGAAGCAAACGTTAACGAAGATTAGCGAAAACTGTCGAATTCTGTCAAGCCGAGCAGAACGTCGACAAATTGGGCGGGCTAAACTCAATTAGACGGAAGCTGCGGCTCGAAATTGGGTTTCTCTGGCGGCTAATTGAATTGGCCTGTGTCGGTTAAGGTGAAGCTGAGTGCCTCGCAAGAGATAAGGACCGGAAGACGGATCGTCAGGTGAGGGTAACTTAAAACCAGATCCGGGTCGTTGGCTCTGGATTATTGGCCGCTGGGAATCACTAGAGATCGGCGAGTTGCTCACCGACGTCCAAAAATCAACTTCCTTCCTCATTTCCAGCGCCAATGAAGCGCACGATCGCACGCAAGAGTCTTGGGCGATCACGATAAAGGTGGTCGGAGTGTTCTCCACTACGCGGCGAAAGCGATACCACCAGGACGAAATAATGCGCCGAGCTTGCTGCGGCGGAACGTCTCCCAGGTCGAGCATAACAAGTCCAAAACCGCCGCCCTGCAAGAGCAAATCAGTGGCTTTAAATGCGTGCTCGACATTGGAGGCGCAACGTATCCAGAGCAGTCGATCGAAATCAATACCGGCATTCGCAGCCGATGTGGGATCGAGCACATCGCTTGTATCGACCAGCGCACAGACTTCGTCGTGAGTTGTAGCAAAGGCCAGCGCCGCCAGCAGCAAGCTGGTGCGACCGGAAGACGCCGGTCCAAAGATCTCTGTGATAGCGCCGCGCGGCAATCCACCTGAGAGAGAGTCAACATCCGGAATCCCTGTGGAGATTACTTCTGCCAGCGCTTTCTCGCGCAGCTTGAAAGCAAAGCCAAAGTGAGTGGCCAGCTCCGATTCAATTGCGGCTCTGGATAATGCGCTTCTCATGATTGTCCCTCTTTGGCTATTTAACTTTTCCACTTGACTCACCCCATGGTGTTCGATAATATTCGCTTGGTTTTCGGCTGTCAACGAAAATTAGTGCTCGATGTGATTTGGAATAAGGCAGGAGGCGAATATGCCCGTCACACACCGGCAAAGGCAAGTCTTTGAGTTCATCAGCCGCTTTATGGAGGTACAAAAGCAGCCGCCAACCATCGCGGAGATCGGCAAGCATTTCAAGATGAGCTCATCGGCGAGTGTACATGCCATTCTTTCAGCACTGGAGCGCGAAGGATTAATTAAACGCATCCCTAATGTCAGTCGCGGGATTGAGGTAGTGAAGCAGGAAACCACCAGCGATGATTTCGAAATCCCTCTGCTCGGGCTGGTGGCCGCCG
>JBGQJU010000144.1:0-11216 GCA_041499185.1 Pyrinomonadaceae bacterium
CGCGTTCGTTGCGCAACTTGCAAGCTCCGCACGACCAGGCCCGCGCAAACCAACAGCACGAGCGAGAGGGCCACCTGCACTACTACCAGAGCGTTGCGCAAACGAGAGCGGCGAAAACCAGCCATTGAGGCTTCATCTTTTAGCGCCGGCACAAGTTCCGGGTTTGAGGATTGCAGCGCCGGTAACAAACTGAAAAGGATGCCCGTTGCCAGCGACACTGCGAGTGCAAATGCCAACACTCGCCAGTCCAAACGCAGATCGAATACCAGCGCAATATCAGTTGGTAACTTGATCGAAGCGACCAGGTCATTGATCCACGCCGCCAGCAACAGTCCGCCCAAACCGCCAGCGAGCGACAGCAGCACGCTCTCCGTCACCAACTGTCGTACGATGCGGGCGCGGCTTGCGCCCACCGCCAGACGAATCGCGAGTTCTTTGCGCCGTTCGGTAGCGCGCGCCAGCAACAGGTTCGCCAGATTGACGCAAGCGAGCAGTAACACCAGTCCGACAACTCCCATGAGTACGCCACTGAAGCTGATCACCGAGTTGCGTATGTCGGGGATAAATAGACCGGGTGTCGAAAGCCGAACACCTCGTCCTTCATTTTCCTTTGGGTACTCTTTGCCGAGCTGTAAGGTAATGCCTCTTAGCGCGCTTTCAGCCCGGGCCGACGTAACACCCGGCTTCAGGCGGCCCACGGCGAAGATGTTGTCGCTGTCGCGGGATTCGAGCCAATCGCTACCGGGCTCAATCTCGTGCGCCATCATCATGGGGACGAACAGCTCGGGCGCGTAGGCGACTTCCGTCCCGAAAAAACCTTTGGGAGCTACACCGATAACCGTGAAGACATGGCCGTTGAGTGACAGAGCTTGTCCGACTACACTGCGGTCAGATGCAAAGCGTTTTTGCCAAGCTAAGTAGCTGATTACCGCGACCGGGTGTGAGCCCGGCGTCTTGTCTTCTTCAGGCACGAAATAGCGCCCCAGGAATGGCTGGACGCCGACCACGTCAAAGTAATTGCCGGAAACGAGGTAGCCCCAAACGCGTTCGTTGCGACTTTCGTGACTGATACTCATGGGGGCAAACCGATAGGCCATCAAACCGGAGAACACGTCATTGCGGTCGCGATAGTCTTTGTAGTTGAGATAAGACTGAATGGTGTAGTCCGCGCCATTGTGAAAGGTACCGTAAACTTCGACTAGTTGTTCGGGATGTGGGACCGGCAGGGGCCGCAGCAGCACCGTGTTCACCAGACTGAAGATTGCCGTGTTGGCGCCGATGCCGAGCGCGAGCGTAACGACCGCGATGGCCGTGAAGCCCGGCCGCTTCAAGAAATTCCGAAAAGCGTAACGGATGTCTCTTATTAAGGAGCGCATTGAAACCTCACTCGTATCGCAGACTGGAAGTTGTACTACTCGTACCTCAAAGCTATTAAGGGATCGACTTTGGTGGCGCGTCGCGCCGGAATGTAGCAAGCCACCAACGCGACCACGGAGAGCAATAACGTAATCGCGACGAAAGTCAGCGGATCAGTCACACTCACGCCGAAGAGCAGGGTTCTCAACAATCGCGTGAGAGCAAACGACGCCAGCAAACCAACAGCTATTCCCACCGAAATCAGCAGCATTCCCTGTCTTATGATCAACTTCAACACGTCGCCGACTTGCGCTCCGAGCGCCATCCGAATGCCAAACTCATGCGTGCGCTGCGTGACGCTGTAAGCAGTAACTCCGTAAATACCCGCGGCGGACAGCAGCAACGCAATTCCACTGAAGAGACCAAGCAGGAACAGATTGAAACGTGGCTGCGTGACCGCGTCGTTAACGATGTGTTCCATGGTCTTGACATCCGACACGGCGGCCGACTTGTCCACTTCTGCCGCGGCGCGACGGACGGAGGCGGCTACGCTCGTCGGCTCGACCGACGTGCGCACCACCACGAACATGTTGGAAAACGCGTCTTGCAACGATGAGAGGTAGAACTCCGGCGCCGCCTCTTCACGCAGCTCGAGGCTTCTGACATTGGCCGCGACACCGACAATCTGCCACCACACAGGCTGTCCTTTTGGATCTGTATTGCCGAGGTTGATTCTTTTGCCGATGGGGTTCTCGTTCGGAAAGTCGTGGCTGGCCAGCGCTTGATTGATGATCATTACCAGCGGAGCGGTTTCAGTGTCGCGCTCATTGAACGCGCGTCCTTGCACTACGGGAATGTTCATCGCGCGAAAATAATCTGTACTGACGGTGCGATAATTTGCTCCGGGCCACTTGTCCACTGTAAGCGGCGGGCGGCCTTCGATTCTGAAACCCGCAGTTGGCCCCTTATCCAGCGGCAAAGTATTTATCGCGCCAACTGCCTCGACACCGGGAATCGCGCTGACGCGTTGCATGACCTGACTGTAGAAGGATATGTAATCGGCGTCGCGACGATATTTACTGCCGGCTGGCGATAGCTGGAGGGTAAGCACCTGTTGCGAAGTGAAGCCCGTGTTAACCGATTGCAGTTGCAGGAAGCTGCGAAACAAGAGACCGGCGCCGACCAGCAAGACAACTGACAACGCGACCTCGCCAACGATAAGAAGGTTCCGCAAACGGTTATGCCGCCGGCTGCTCGATGCGCCGCGCCCGCTCTCTTTCAGCGACTCCTGAACGTCGGTCTTTGAGATTTGCAGCGCGGGCGCAAGCCCGAAAAGAATTCCGGTAAGAACAGAGGCGACAAGGGTAAAGCCAAGCACACGCCAATCCAGATTGATTTCACCTGCCCGTGGAAAATCCTGCGGCAACAGCTTCGTGATCAAAGCTACGCCCCATAAGGCCAGTAACAGTCCGATAGCCCCACCCACCAACGCCAGCATCAAGCTTTCGGTCAGCAACTGTTTCATCACGCGCAATCGCGAAGCGCCCAGCGCGGTCCGAATAGCCATCTCTTTCTGTCGTGTGGCTGCACTCGCCAGCAGCAAGTTCGCTACATTCGCGCAGGCGATCAATAAGACGAAGCTAACGGCGCCGAACAATAGCAACAACATCGAGCCCGTCTCTCCGACCAGGTGCGTATGCAAAGAAACGACGCGATTAAAACGGCGATTGTTTGTGTCGGGATATTGTTGTCGCAGGCGCGCGGTGATAGTTTCCATTTCACTTGCTGCCTGGGTTAACGACACGCCAGGTTTGAGCAAAGCAACGGCGGCAAGCATCCCAAAGCCGCGCACCTGAGTAGGATCCATGCGTTCGTTCAGAGCCGGCGCAAGTTTGAACGGCGGCACCCAAACTTCTGTCTTGTCGGGATACTGAAAGCCCGCGGGCGCGATCCCAACGACCGTATAGCTAACGCCGTCGAGGGTGATTGGTTTGCCTACCAGCGAGGCTTCACCAGCGAAACGTCTCTGCCAGAGCCCATGACTGACGACAACAATAGGAGCGTGACCTGCCTGCTCGTCCGCGGGGATGAAAAAACGGCCGTGTTCGGGTTCCGTGCCGAACACGGAGAAGAAATTCGCGGACGTCATGGCCAGGTTTATGCGCTCAGCCTGGTCGGCCAGGGCGAGATTAGCCGGACGTGTGAGGATGGCAGCAAGTTGATCGAAGACCGTGTTCTGAGCGCGCCAGTCCAGAAAGTTGGCAGGAGTAACCTGGACTCGTTTGCCGTCTTGTGTGAGTTCCTGAATGGCGACGATGCGTTCGGCCCGGACGTATGGCAAGGGCCGCAACAACACCGTATTGACGACGCTGAATATTGCAGCGCTGGCGCCGATGCCTACTGCGAGCGTAACCACAACTATCGCCGTGAACCCGGGATGTTTGAGCAAACTTCGCAATCCGTAGCGGATGTCTTTGAAGAGTGTATTCATCGTGTTATTTCCGATTGCCAATTTCCAATTGCCGATTGGCTTTGCGGTGCTGCCAGTTTTCTAAATCGGCAGTTGGCAATCGGCAATCGGCAATGTCTTCACTCGTATCGCAGCGCCACCAATGGATCGACTTTCGTTGCCCGGCGCGCGGGAATCCAGCACGCGAGCAGTGCGACCACGACTAAGACAACGGCTACCGAAACCAGCGTGGCCGGATCTGAGGCTTGTACCTGGAAGAGCAAACCCTTGATCAGACCACGCAGAGCTAGTGCGCCAAAGAGACCTACCGCCAAGCCGATACTAACTGAGTACAGACCCTGCCGAAGCACGAGCCACAAGACTTCGCGGGGTCGCGCACCCAGGGCGATGCGCACCCCAAGCTCCGGAGTCCGCTGCGTAACTGCGTAAGCCATGACGCCGTACAAGCCCAACGCTGAAAGCAAAAGCGCAGCCACAGCGAACAAGGCCAGCATCATCATTGGGAACCGGCGTTGTGCGACTGAGGCGCCAATGACTCTATCCATGGAAGCGACCTCGGTAATGCGGACGTTGCGGCTTACAGACCAGACGGCTTCTCGCGCCGCAGCGGTGATCGCGGTCGGATTGCCGTTGGTGCGAATGACCAGCGTCATATCCGAGTCGGGATCGAACCATTGCGCTTCGGGCACATAGAGCTGTAGCTTCGGTGGCCCATCGAGTCCTTCGTGACGCACATCGCCCACAACTCCAACCACTGTTCGCCATGGTCTTTCCGGGCCTCCGATCTGAATCATCTTTCCCAGGGGATCTTCGCCGGGCCATATTCGATTGGCGAAGAGTTCGTTGATGAGAACAACCGGCTGAGCCTTTTCATGATCTTGCGCGGTAATCGTGCGGCCACGACGGACAGGAATTCCCAGGGCTTCGATGTAACCCGGAGTTACTCCGTACCGGAACGCGCCCGGCGCATCTTCAGGGTTGGCTACCGGTTTGTCTTTGATCTGTACGCCGTACATGTCGAATTCACCACTTAGAGGTAGCTGACTCACAACTCCGGCAGACTTCACGCCCGGCAGGGAAGAAATCCGTTCGAGCGCCTGGTGGAAAGTCGCCAGCACGCGCGCGTTGGCATCAGATCCTGAATACTCAGAACCGAATAGTGAAAGCTTCATCGTCAGAACATTCTCCGGAGACACCCCCGAAGGAACGTCGAGCAGGCGGGCCATGCTCCTGAACATCAAACCAGCGCCTGCGAGCAACACCATAGCCAGGGCTACATCCGCCACGACGAGCGCCTGGTGCAACCAGCGATTAGTCAGGCCGGAACTGCCGCGGCCTCCTAGTTTCAGATCTCTCTGTAAATCCGTTTTCGCTGCCGCCAACGCCGGTATCAGTCCAAACAAAATGCTGGTGAGCAGGGAGAGGCCCAGAGCAAAGGCGAGGACCACGGGATCCAACCCGACCTGCTCAATTCTGGGTATGTCTCTCGGCGCCAGCGAGACGAGCCACTGCGTACCGAACAGCGCCAGCAACACTCCCAGCGCGCCGCCGAAGGTCGCGAGCAGGATGCTTTCGGTAAGAATTTGCTTCAGGATGCGCGCGCGGCTGGCGCCTAAGGCCAGACGCAATGCCAGTTCCTTTTTCCGCGACGCCGTCCGCGCGAGCATCAGATTGGCGACATTGGCGCACACGATGAGCATTACGAACCCGACCGCGCCGAACAGAAGAAATAGAACGGGTTGCGCCGCGCCGGCGAACTGCTCGTGCAGAGGCTTTAGCCTAATGCCGCTCGATGAATAATCTGACGGATGATCTTTCTCGATTCTTTGTTGGATCGTCGCGAGTTCGGATTGAGCCTGCGCGATCGGAACTCCCTGCCGTACGCGCCCGATCGTACGAAGGTGCCGGCACGATCGGCAGGCCGGCGGCGCCTCTCCGGCATAGCCGAGCGGACGCCAGACGTCAACGCGCTTATTAATCGGATTTAGCAGCGGCTGGAAATTGGGCGGCATTACGCCGATCAAAGTGCGCTCAATTCCGCTCAGCAGAATCGATTTTCCCAGCAGTGAAGTATCGCGGCCGAAGCTTCGCTGCCAGAGATCGTAGCTGATGATCGCAACGCGAGGAGCGTTGGGACGATCGTCTTCGTCAGTGAAGTCACGCCCCAGCATCGGCTTAACCTGGAGCACGCTAAAGAAGTGCCAGGTTACCCTCTGGCCGTTGAGTGCCTGGGGTTCGCTCGCGCCGGTAAGGGTTGGGCTCCAGTCGCCGAGCGCTGATATCGCCGCGAAGGAATGATTCTGGCTGCGCCAGTCAGCAAAGGTCGAATATCCCATGTTACTATCCGCGCCGCTCTTGTCTGCTTCCCACACCATTACCAATCGCTCCGGCTCAGGAAACGGCAAGGGCCGCAGCACGACCGCATGAACCACGCTGAAGATTGCTGTGCTAGCGCCGATACCCAGCGCCAGGGTAAGAACTGCCGCAGCCGTGAAGCCGGGATGCTTGAGCAGCGTCCGAAAGCCGTATCTTAGATCCTGAACTACATGAGTTAACATCTTCATTCTCCCTCCTGACTGACGCTTGGCTGCGATGTCTGATAGCGCCAGGGTGGCACCCAGATTGACTGGTGCCTTTCACTCGTATCGCAGCGCCACCAGCGGATCGACTTTCGTTGCTCGTCGCGCGGGGATGTAGCAAGCCAACAACGCCACCAGGAGCAAACCCAGCGTGACGATTGAAAACGTGCCGACGTCCGTTGGCGTGACCCCCACCAACAGACTCGCCAGCAAACGCGTTAACGCGAATGCCCCGGCCAAACCTACAACCACACCAATCAGGGCCAGCGACATTCCGTTTCTGACTACCAGCTTCAAAACGTCCACGGCACGCGCGCCCAGCGCCATGCGGATACCAATTTCCTGAGTGCGTTGTGTCACCGCATAGAACATCACGCCGTAGATGCCAATCGCTGCGAGCAACAAAGCCACACCGGCAAAGATGCTCAGCATGACGGAAGAAAAGCTGTGGAGCGCCAGGGAGATCGCGCGCACTTCCCGCATCGTTTTCACATCAAAGACTGGCTGGTCCTTATCGATGGCCCATACTTGCTGTCGAATCGGCGCGGCCATGGCCGCCGGTTCGACCTTTGTCTTCGCTACGAGCACCATTGATTGCCACGCATCCTGGGCGTGCGGCACGTAGTAGTCTGCCGTAACAGGAAGATTCAATTCATGCTTCACGTCCTGCACGACACCAACAACCTGCATCCAGGGGTTCTGCTCCAAGGGTCCGGTGTACCGCATGCGCTTGCCGATCGGGTCAGTGTTGGGCCAATACTTCCGCGCCAGAGTCTCGTTGACGATGATGACCGGCTGCGAGCCGGCCTTATCCTGCTCACTGAAGCTGCGGCCTTTCAGCACCGCGATCCCCATCGTTTGAAAGTAATTGGGAGTGCAGACTCGATAGCGGCCGTCGAACTCTTGGCCGGGCGGTGGTTCGGGAATGCCTTCAACCAGAAAGCTGGTGGACGAATTACTACCACCGAGCGGCAAGTGATTCACAAGCGCAGCCGATGTCACACCCGGCAGTGCCTCGACGCGCCGCACCAGCTCCGAATAGAAAGCTGCGCGTTGTGGCTCGTCCTTATACTTTGCCGCCGGCAGGACGAGACTCATCGTCATCAGATTCTCGGAATTGAATCCAGCATCGGTCTTGACCAATTGCAGAAAGCTTCGAATCAACAGACCCGCGCTTACCAGCAGCATGAGCGACAGCGCCACTTCGGAAACCACGAGCAGGCCGCGCAGTCGATGCGAACCTGATGTGCCCTGGCGCCCGCCTTCTTTGAGGGCGCTGTTCAAATCAGGTTTCGAGAGCTGCCACGCCGGCGCCAACCCAAACAGCACACCACTCAGCACAGAGAGCAAAAAGGTGAACGCCAGCACCGGAAGATTGATTCCCAGATGATTCCATCCCGGCGCGAAGCGCGCCGCCTCGCCGGGGCTCGCGGTGCGAATAGCATCCACGCCCCAATAGGCGACCAATATCCCGAGGACCCCACCGGCGAGACCGAGCAGCACACTCTCAGTGAGTAATTGCCGCACTATGCGGAAGCGGCTCGCTCCCAGCGCCGCGCGCAGGGCAATCTCTCGTTGCCGCCCGGTTGCGCGCGCCAGCATCAGATTGGCAACGTTCGCGCAGCCGATCAGCAACACGAAGCCGACGGCGGCCATCATCACCCAGAGCGCAGTCGAGTACATGCGCACTGTGTCTTTCAGGATGGGATAGATCACGATGCCCCGACCGGTATTGGTTTCGGGATATTGTTTTTCGAGCTGGCTGGCGATCGTGTCGAGATCGGCTTGTGCGCCCTCGAGCGAAACGCCGGACTTGAGCCGGCCAATCCCCAGGTAACTGTGATTGCCGCGGCTGCGCGCTAACTCTGGCGTGATCGCGAGCGGCGAATAAATCTCGGCGCCTTTTGGATAGTTGAAGTCCGGAGGCATGACGCCAATGACGGTGCGGGTAATGCCATTGGTCGAGATGGTCTGGTTGACAATATTTGGATCGGAGCCGAAACGACGTTGCCACAAGTTGTAAGTGAGCAGAACTACAGCGTCCTTGCCAGGCTGATTCTCGTCTGCGGAAAAACCGCGGCCAAGCAGGGGTTTCACGCCCACGATATCGAGAAAATTAGACGTGACCTGGAAGCCTTGCACGCGTTCTGGCGAGTCAACTCCGGTGAGGTTCGTGCTCCACCAACGATAGATTCCGAGTTGCTCGAATGTCTTATTTTGCGTGCGCCAGTCAAGGTAGTTCGCAACGGTAACCTCGTTTCGTTCAACGCCGCGACTCGGAACCTTATCCCATAGCGCGACGATACGCTCAGGATCGGGAAACGGCAGCGGCTTAAGCAACAGCGCGTTGACGACGCTGAAGATGGCGCTGTTGGCGCCGATACCGATGGCCAGCGTGAGAATGGCAATGATCGTAAGTGCTGGACGCTTGAAGAGAGAGCGAGTGGAAAACTTTAGATCCCGCAGTAATGAATCCATCGAAGGTTCTCCCAGCCGTCATTGAAGTTCGAATCAAAAAGCGGCACGGGCGCCCGGCGGGGCGGCCCGCTGGCATGCCGTCTGGTCCGTGATCACGCGACGTGTGCGCCTGCCACAAAAAACCAGTGCCGACCCGGAACAAGTCCGCGTCGACTTTCAATCAGATCAAGAGCAACAGCAGCAGAGAACTACTCTTTTGCGATCCAGCCGTCTTCCAGTCGCACGATCCGGTTGCCATAGGCGGCATTGGTTTCGGAGTGCGTGACTTGCACGATAGTGGTGCCTTCGTCGTTCAGACGCTTGAACATATCCATGATCTCTTTGCCCTGGCTCGAATGGAGATTTCCGGTCGGCTCGTCCGCGAGGATGATGCGCGGATTCGCGACGACCGCGCGCGCAATGCCGACCAGTTGTTGCTGTCCGCCGGAGAGCTGGCTGGGAAAGAGATCCTTCTTGCCGACGATCTGAAATCGATCCAGCGTGTCGCAGACGATTGATTGCCGATCCTTCTTGCCGACGTCGCGATAGGAGAGCGGCAATTCCAGATTCTCAAAGACCGTCTGGTCGTCGAGGAGGTGATAACTCTGAAAGACAAAGCCGATGTTGCGATTGCGCAGGCCGGCGCGCTTTCGTGTGTCCAGCGCATGGACCGCGACGTCGTCAAAGTAATATTCGCCGCCCCATGACTGGTCGTGCATGCCGAGGATGTGCAGCAAGGTCGATTTGCCTGCGCCCGATGGCCCCATGACCGAGACGAACTCGCCCGGCTGTATGTCAAGATCGACGCGGCGCAGCACGTAGGTTTTCATCACGCCGTGCGAGAAAAACTTTTCGACGTTGCGCAGACTGATCATGCAATCTCCCCGAATCCGCTTTCTTTCAACTCGCGCTTTGCTTCTTCGATTTCGCGCCGGTTGGCGCCGGCTTCTTCTTCAACGATGAGGCCATCAAAGAGATGAACGATGCGATCGGCATGCTGCGCGTAACGCGGGTCGTGCGTCACCATGCAGATCGTCGCGCCGCCGCGATGCAGCTCGCGCAGGAGTTCCATCACCGCTTCGCCGTTGGTCGAATCCAGATTGCCCGTCGGCTCGTCCGCGAGCAGGATGCTGGGCTGACCGCCGACCGCGCGCGCCACCGCGACGCGCTGTTGCTGGCCGCCCGAAAGCTGACTGGGTAGATGCTTGGCGCGATGGCCCATGCCGACGCGCTCCAGCGCGTCAGTCACCCGTTGCTTCCTGTCGCTCGAATTCATGCCGCGATAGGTCAGCGGCAGCTCCACGTTTTCATAGACCGTGAGATCGCCAATCAGATTGAAGCTTTGAAAGATAAAACCCACTTCGCGGTTGCGAATGCGCGCGCGCTGCGACAACGAAAGATTCTCAACCGGCTTGTCATTGAGAACGTACTCGCCATCGGTCGGCGTATCGAGCAAACCCAGAATCGACAGCAGGGTCGACTTGCCGCAACCCGAGGGGCCGGCAATCGAGAGATATTCGCCCTTCTTGATGTCCAGATGGATACCCGAAAGCGCGTGCGTCTCGACTTCGTCCGTATAGAAAACTTTCTTGACGTCAGAGAGGTGAATAAGGGGGTCGGATGAACTCATCTTAGTCTCCTTCGGATTAATTTGAACAAGACCGTACTAAAGTGAACACCGCTGGTTCGATTTGTATGGCAACTTCGCATTTGGCTTAGCCCCAACGAGGCTGCGTCCTCTAGCCCAGGGTTGCGCCAAAGGGCGCTACCCTGGGGTAACGCAACGTAACGATCAACCCGGAACGGGTTGCGACCAGCGTCAACGACACCGCGAACTCTGTCGCAAACGCGGCGTGTCGCAACCCCGTGGGGGTTGGTCGTTCAATAACTAGCTTTCCCAGAGTAGCCGCTTTCGCGGCAACTCTGGGCTGTGATTCGCAACCGCGTTGCGGTTGAAAAGCGGAACCAATCAGCGCACGCGGATCCGCTTGGCATCTCCTAGCGTCGCGGTGTCAGACAGAATGACTTGATCGCCCTCGCGCAGCCCGCTAACTATTTCGATCGTGCTGACCGAGCTTCGGCCCAGCACCACCGGCACAAGCGTGGCCTCTTGACCGTCAGGGCTCAGGCGAAACATGCCGACAGTTTGCTGTCCCTGTCCGAACGCTGGCCGGCCCACGGACAAAACATTTTCGAGACGTTCCAGCTCAATCGTGCCGTCAACGCTCAAGTCCGGACGCGCACTTGGCGGCAGCGGCCCGGTAAGCTCAGCGTCAACGACAAAAGTGCCCTCGCGCGCGGCTGGGTCGATGCGCGAGACGCGTCCCTGGATGAGCCCGTTGCGCGTGTCTACC
>JBGQJU010000145.1:0-11046 GCA_041499185.1 Pyrinomonadaceae bacterium
CTATTAAGAAAGTGACCTGTGAGTTTGATTACCGCCGGTCCAGCATGGTCGATATTGATCGCATCGAATGGAGACGCGGGGCGTAGCCCCAGAAGTTTGGTGGCCGTCTTTCGGAAGGTCGGAGACACTTCCGCACATCAGGCGGCGGAGCCGCGAAGACTAGTCAGCGGCCGAAGCGCAACCAAGTCTCGCCCCACGCGTGCCCTCATATTCAGCTCCTATTCTAGGAACCTCTGAACATAGTTGGTGAAGTGTTTTCAATGAGCCCGCGAAGTGGGCGGCAGCCGTTCATCACGAGTATCGCAGCTTTTGCGCTATCGCACGCTTCGCGCGCTCGGTTTTCTTACCCTTCGTCATCCTGGGGTTCCGCTCCGCTCCACCCCAGGGCGGGGTCCCCGGCCGAGCATCTCGGCTGGGGTGCTAGACTTTAGGCTTCCACCCGCTGAGCGGGTTTGGAAAGGTAAGCCCGCATAACTTGTTCAGAGTTTCCTGTAGTTTTGATTCCCGCTTCATCAGGGAGAAAGACCGGTGCAAAGTTCTAATCCAACTGCGGTCAGGTTTCTTCAGTCCTTAGACTCAAGTGCCTCAGGCGTGCAACATCACTGACTTGGTCGAGGAGTTTTCGTTCTGGCATTTGCTGCCTAATACTCCATACCGGCGTATTATGGTGCAACAACCGAAGGATACTGCAGATGGCGAAAGCGAAGTCAAAAGCGATCATGATGGCAGCCGACGGTGCCGGCGGGATGGCGCAGGTCCAAGATAGGCGTTTCGAGCAGGGTGACTGGCCGATCCGCTTTGAAGTCCCAGTCGAACAGGCGGACACCTGGTTGCAGTACTTCTCGGCCGAGTGCCAGAAGCGCGGGTGGAGCAGTGGCGGCATCGCGCAACTGGAGGCTAGGGAGAACAGCGGCAGCATTACCGTGAACACCGGTGGTAACGGGCAGCCGCAGTTGGCTGTTGTCTGGGAGCGGAAGCGTGACGGCCCGATCAAAGTCCGGGCACGGTCTGCCGGAACGCCTCAATTCCCTCTTGACCAGGCCAACGAGCTTTTCCAGCACGTCAACGAGCGCAGTGCGGCGCGTGTAACACAGCAGTTCCATCGCGGTTGGCAACTCTGCTACGATGGGCTTCCTTGGCGTGGCGAGCTTTGGCTGGATGATACGCTGAGACTTGGTCCGCCTTCACGGCAAGGCGAAAGGGCTCTGATCGGCCCGCGGATCATCCTCGTCAATGCGTTAGTCAATGGCGTTGACTGGTCGCATGCTCAATCGGCCTTCAATATGGCTCTTCGCGAGTTGTCTGTGTTTCTTAGCGTCGTCTTGGGCGCAGAGGTTCGGGCTTCGACCAACGGGAAACTCGGCTGGACCTGGACCACAAGCTCAAATGGTCAAGTCGAAACCGATGTCCGCAATGTCGAATACTGGGAAAAGCAGCCGCCGGAGGAGATGCCAACCAGAGGCCAAATCCAGCCTGTTCCGCTCAAGGCAGTTCAGCGGCCCGACTTTTCTCTGCGGGGCATCGACGGGACTGAAACTGAATTACATCTGCCCGAGGACATCGTAGACCTGTGGCAAGCCTTTAAGCGATTGCCTCCTGACCGACGGCGGCAGTTCTTGCAAGTGGGCAGCATGTGGCAGCTAGCCCTCTCCCTTGGCCACGAGTACCAGACCGCCCGGTTCGCCTGGATGGTCGCGGCATGCGAAGTGCTCAAGCCCCAGGACACTATATTCAGGTACCACAACATGTACCATGTGGTAGAGGCGTTGTTGGGCAAGCCGAAAGCTGACTTGCTCCGGGAGCAGTGGTTCCGACCGCAAGACGTCCGGAGCGCTCACCTCCACCGTGGCGAGTTCCGCGGCTCCGAATTCGTCCAGCACGCCATGATGTCGAGCTTCCAGGATCCGACCTTCGATCAGGCGTGTCGCATCCTATACGAAATCACGCAGGCTGCGATCATAGAGTGGCTCCGGCGAAATGGGATCTTCACAATGGCGGCGCTCGAGCGTCGCAAGACCTGGCGGCGCTGGGTTAAGGATCACGCTCTCTGGATCCTGCCGGTTGCTGCGGGTGTTGGCATCGGTGTAGGAATAATCCTTGGCTCCTCAGAATACTGTGGTCCGGTTGATGAGGTGAGGTGATCGTTGCCGATCGCTGAGGCCGAACCAAACGCTGCAGCAGACGGCGGCCCGCGATCCTGGTTTCTCAAAATTCACAGTCTCACAGCGCGGCCGCCGCTGCTGAGCTGTATCGTTAGCCGGCTATGCTTCACTCGTTGCTGGGAGAAGGATAACGAAACAAGCGAGAGTGACCGTGTCACCAGCGGATGATCCCACGCGCACTTTCGCCAGCGGCCAGCGCTGAAAGGGCCAAGAGCAAAGGGCAAAGGGTTGACTCTTCGCGCTTAGCGCCTTAGCTCTTTGCGCTTACCGCTTAGCACTTTGCGTTCGCGGAGCTTTCGGTTCACCCGCTTGATAGCTTTTTGCCCAAAAAGGCGGAATTGGTGTCGTCCGCGGAGCGGACAAGATGAGAATAGCCCAGCACTTTAGTGCTGGGATCAAGTCGAGATTTACAAATGAGTCCGTCAAACGGACGACTGAGATTGAGCGTTTCTCGGCGGACTCCGATTCTGCTTTCAGCCGTAATCGCAATCGTAAATCTGTTTTCAGCCGTCAGCTTCGCGGACTGATTCGATCACCCGACCGAACCCCAGCGATAAATCGCTGGGCTACTTTCACGTCGTCCGCTCCGCGGACGACAAGCATGGCTACTTTCTTGGGCAAAGCCCCGCTTGATTGAGCGTGACCACGCGCAGGGATGTCCAGCGGCGGACGCCCCGAACCGTAGAGCAACCCGATCAGCCGCTTCTCCTGCATCACGAAAGGGAAGGTGGGGATTGAGGCGAGCGCGTCGGATCAGACCTTGCGCCGCCTGGCAAAGACGAATGAGATGACGGTGGAGTAGATCAGTCCCAGGAAGATCGCGAAAATGAATAAGCCGGCAAAAGCTCCCACAGCCACTTGCCACATTGGTTTCACCACCGCGCCCTGCTCGCCTTTCAGCATCTTTGTACCAACCACAAGGATCTCAATGAGAAAAAAAAGGCAGGAAGAAACGGCGTAGACGAAAGCGATCGCAACTCCGGTCTTGATGCCGTCCTTAAAGCTCAGTTCGCCCGCGCTCGCATTTCTCCTGGCATTGATGCCGCAGTAGATGCCCGGAATCTCAACGAGGTTGAAGAAAACCAAAGCGCCAAGAGTGTGCACCGCTGACTGCGGGTTTGGCACCAGCCAGTGCGCGATCACCACCCACAAGATAATGCCGACGGTAATCAGCAGTCCGTATTTGAGAGCTATCTTCATGGACTATTCAGCGGCGCGCTTGGAGAGTCGACCGCTTTCAATCCTTCGAGTGATTTTACGGGACGGCATTCTAATCGATGTTCGAATCGACGCGCCAGCGCCCCGCGTCCACGTCCACTACGGCGATCTAGGACCGCATGCCTTTTCTGATTTTCAACTTCCGCTCCCAGTCCTTGCGGGTATGTCGCATCTGACATAGACTATTGGTGCATGTCAGCCGCCGACAAACCTCTGGTCTGGTTGCGCGGAGAAATTAAGACGCCACCGTTTACAAGAATGGCTCGCATTGAAGCTGGCGTTTTGTTGAGGCGGTTACAGCGCGGCGAGAGGCTGGTCCTTGCCTCATTCAAGACCGATGCCTAGTATCGGGCGGCGCTGCCACGAGCTGAGGATACAGGACGAGGATAAAAGCTGGCGCATAGTCCACTGTGTTGACACGGACGCTATCGTCATCCTCGAGGTTTTTCGCAAAACCACAAGAGAAACGCCTCAGCGCGTGATCGCCGATTGCAAACGCCGGTTGAGCCAGTATGAAGCATCGTTGGCGGATCGAAAGCAAGAGTTATGAAAGCAACTAAGCGCAAACGTCTGGAAGCAGCAGGCTGGAAGGTTGGATCGGCGCAAGAGCTTCTTGGTCTATCGTCCGAAGAGGCGGCGTTTGTCGAGGTGAAGCTGAGCTTGAGCGCACGACTCAAAGAACACCGCAAACGTCGAGGGCTATCACAGCACGAACTTGCAAAACGGCTTGGCTCCAGTCAGTCGCGTGTAGCGAAAATGGAAACAAGCGATCCGGCGGTTTCGCTCGATCTGTTGATTCGTGCCTTGCTCGCCACCGGCGCGAGCAAGAAAGATATTGCCAAAGCAATCGCCAGGAGTGAGTCATTGGCGGCTTGATTGTCCCAAGTTGATTTGCTCTTCCATTACCTTATCCAAACCGTTTTGATATTCACAAACTCACGTATGCCAAACTCGCTCAGCTCGCGGCCATAACCAGAATTCTTCACGCCGCCAAATGGCAGGCGCGGATCGGACGCCACCATGCCGTTGATAAAAACGCAGCCCGCTTCGAGTTCATCGATGAACGCGGCGGATTCCTGCGCGTCATTGGTCCAGGCAGCAGCGCCCAAACCAAAGCTCGTGTCGTTGGCCAGACGAATGGCTTCATCGATGCCCTTCACTCTGAAGAGCAAGGCGACAGGACCAAAGACTTCTTCGCAATATGCGGGCGATTCTCTGGGAATGTTTGCCAGGACCGTCGGCTCGTAGAAGTTTCCGCGACCAGCGAGACGCTTGCCGCCTGTTAAAAGAAGCGCCCCGGCGGCGACCGACGTGCGGACTTGCTCATCGAGGCCCTTCAAGATCTGCTCGGTCGCCAATGGGCCGATATCGGTGGCCTCGTCCATCGGATCGCCCACACGGAGCGCTTTCATCACCTCAACAAAGCGGCGCTCAAACTCATCGTAGATTTCCGATGCGATGATGAAACGCTTGGCCGCGATGCATGACTGGCCATTGTTGATGGTTCTTGCTTTGACCGCGACGCTGACGGCCTCGTCCATGTCGGCGGAAGGCATGACGATGAACGGATCGCTGCCACCCAGTTCTAATACGGTCTTCTTGATCTGTTTTCCCGCGATGCCGGCCACGTTGCGACCCGCGGGCTCGCTGCCGGTCAGTGTTGCGGCAATGACCCGGCGGTCTTCCAACACTCGCTGAACCAGATCCGATCCAATCAACAGAGTTTGAAACGCGCCTTCAGGAAAGCCTGCACGACGAAAAATGTCTTCAATTGCCAGCGCACACTGCGGCACATTCGAAGCGTGCTTCAACAGACCAACGTTGCCGGCCATCAGTGTCGGCGCGGCAAAGCGAAACACTTGCCAGAAAGGAAAATTCCAGGGCATCACGGCGAGCACCGGGCCCAGCGGCTGAAAATGGATATAGCTCTTCGTCGCGTTCGTTTGAAGTACTTGATCCGCGAGGTGATGCGCGGCGTTTTCGGCATAGTAGCGGCAGACCCAGGCGCACTTCTCAGCTTCTTGGATAGCAGCCTTGATCGGCTTGCCCATTTCCGTGGTCATCAACCGGCCGAATTCCTTCTTCTCAGCCTCGATTATCTCGGCAGCACGCAGCATCATCCATTCGCGTTCCTCGAATGAGGTGCGGCGATAGGAACGAAATGTCTCGAATGCCCTCTTCAGTTTTTCATCGATCTCCTCCTCAGTGAGCGAATCAAACGTTTTCAGTGTTTCGCCTGTGGCGGGATTGATGGTTGCAATCATCGCTGGACTCCGTTGGACCTCGTTCGCTTAGTCGATCAACTCGCTAAAGACGAGCACGTAGCCGTTTAGATCTTTCACTTCGAATTCCCAATCGCCATAGAACTGTTTTTTTAAAGGCCGGATGACAGAGACGCGTTCGCGAACGAGATCGTAAAATTCTTTAACGCCCTCCATACGAATGTAAGCGTCCCAAACACCACTGCCACCACGCAAGGCATAGAGATCGGGCTTTTGATAGCCCTCGATCCGTTGCAGCACGATCTCGACATCGTCGCGAACGAGACTGGCGAAGGCGTATGGCTCGGTTTTGGGAAACGGATAGCTCGTGAATCCGAGATGTTCTTCATACCAGCGCACTGTGGCGCCAACGTCGGCAACGGGAAAAGATGGTGCAGATGAGCACAAGCGCGGCATCGTTATTCCTCTCAGGCGGCTTCACCACCCTCCGGACCATAGAAGATTACCCAAACAGCCAGGTCGTCAGTGAAATTCTCAAAGCGATGCTCGACGCCCGCGGCGGCAAACAGAAAATCGGTTGGGCCAAACCGCTGACGAGTATCGCCGCAAACGTATTCGCCGCGGCCTGATGCGACGAAATAGAGTTCATCCCGTGTGTGTGGCTTTTGCGGATCAGTGCCGCGCGGCGCATAGATTTCAACCATCAGAGTGCCGTGTTTGAAAAGAGTTGCAAAGCGCTCGCCTTCAGGACCAGGGAGATGAGCAAGCGCATCTGCAACGGTGAGTTGTTTGCAAGATGGTTTTTCGTTCATGCGGAACACTTCTAAGACAGAAGCGGCCACGGAGTCAATGATTCTTTGAGCAGCGCAGGTGTTAACTTCCGTCACCGTCGCAACTCGACAGATTGCGTTGGAACACCGCTTCGACCCGGGCCAGCGGCGCCCTTTTTTCGACAGGCGCGTCGTGCACGAGGATGTCCCACTTCATACTTTCTAAGCTCTTGCTCAAAGATCGCCTGCGCCTTGTCTCGATCGTTCTCGTCGCCGATAAACCCGCCGTCACCGCTGATGGACGATATTCGCGCGCGCAGCCGTTGCGCCGCGGTCTGAACTTTCGCCTGTAGCTCATTCTTGAGATCCACGACGTAAATCAGCATTTGCATTTTCCCTGGCACGAGAGTTCGATTCGCGAGCCCGTCTGAATCCAACTCGGCGGCGACTGCAGCCATATCCCAATTTCCGCGCGGCACCATCAGAACATACATACTCGCCCCGCCAGACAAACTCCGGTGAAAGTACAGAACGGTCTTTTGCCGGGCGAACTTTCCGAGCCACGAAGCCGCGTAACGCACTGTTGCTACGTCGGCCCTGGCGCGAAGAACAGTTGAATGCTGCGCGCCATCCGACCAGCTTCCCACCGCCCTTTGCACGCGCGACGCCAGATGAAGGCGACAGGTAACCAGGACCGCTTCGTCGATTAATCGCTGCTCATCGAGCGAACTGAGACGGGCGATCGCTTCCCGAATCGTCAAGTTCTCGCGCGTGTTTGGACTAACAAACGCGTAGCTGTTTGCCTTTCGAGTTTCTCTTGAGTGAGACTCTGTTTTAGTGGATTCCTGGCCGAGGATGACCGAAGCGGGCCAAGCCGCCAAAGTGATCAGCAGCAGCAAGAGATGCAGCATCAAGTAGTAACTTCGATTTCTCACCCGGTCTTGCTCCAGGGAAGCTCGGAAGCCCCGAACGCTCATTCAAAACGTGCCGTCGTTGTCCAATCTTTGCGTAGCAATCCTAAGACGCTATCGCGCAAATGTTTTCACGGAAGCGAATGGTACATTAGAATTGCCTCCACAGCCGTACAAATCGTTTGCTCTTCGAGGTGCGAATGAGTGAAAACTGCGTGTTCTGCGGAATTATCACCGGCGATGTGGCCGCGCCGATCGTGTTTGAAGACGCGTCATCTGTTGCGTTTCTCGATCATCGCCCCGTTTTTCCTGGTCATTGTTTGCTGGTTCCCCGGGATCACTTTGAAACGCTCGCGGATCTGCCGGCTAACCTTGTAGGTCTATTCTTTTCAACCACCCAGCTACTGACGCGCGCGGTGGAGCAGGCGCTGGAAGCGCAAGGAACGTTTGTTGGCATAAACAATCGCGTCAGCCAGAGCGTTCCGCATCTTCACGTCCACATTGTTCCGCGCCGCAGAAAAGACGGTTTACGGGGCTTTTTTTGGCCTCGTCGGCGTTATGAGAGTGACGAGGAGATGCAGAGAGTTCAAGAAGCCATCAAGGCCGCTGTTTCGGAACTCAAAAAGTGATCGACAGTTCTGAATCCGGATCTTTTCGCGAAAATATTTGCGACCAAGTTGAGATATGACCACAGCAAAAAGGAATAAAGGCTGTGGAAAAACACAAAAATTAATCTCGAACCGAAATATTTTTCGCGTCAATCTTAATCGTTCGCGACAATCTCAATCGGCGGAAACAAGCTAAGTCGTTGAATGCTTGAGGATTCCCACGCCGTAGCCGTACGAAAAATGATTTTTCCGACACTCACAAAAAATAAAACACAGAAAAAGTTGACGCTAAAATTCCTGTGCGGTATAAAGCCTCCGTCACGAAGGTTACGGCTTTCGAGACCGACAAAGGGATCGGCGAACGGTGCGGTGACGCACTGGGAGAGAGGAAGAGCAGGCGGCTGCTAGTCTTAATGACGCCCTGAGTCGGAGCCGAAAGGCTCAGCTTGAGAAAGTCGCGAGGCTTTCCCGAGCCACTCGGATAAAAACGAGTGGTACCCTTTGGAAGAGGACCCGCCGAAGGGGGCGAAGCGGCTCGACGAAAGTTGAGCTTCGTTGCCGGAGCGTAACCGGCGGTGGAGGAAAAGCCACCACAACAAAAACCTAAAGGCACCGCATTCGCAAGAGTGCGAGATTGGTGAAAACTTATCGTGTGCTGACCGGTGACAAACTTACCGCAAGTTATCATCGGGATACAAAATCGGCAGCTTCTGTGTGTACATGCGAAGCTGCCATCCTATAGAAAGCTGGAGCGAGAGTTCTGGCGCAAGTCGGGGCAGTAGCTTCGGCGATTTATAGGAAAACGGATTGCGCTGCTTTCAGCTTGCTGGGAGTAGCGCATTTCGTTTTTGTGTCCTCAAGAACCTTTATATCCTCCGTAGCCTTGTCTTTGTCTTTCGCCTGTGTGTTCTCGCGCGACTCGTGATATTGTTCGCGCCTTCCCCCCAACCTAAACAACGAGAAGAAAGGACAGAGAAATGACCGAAGCAAGAATGCAAGAGTCACCGCACTATGCGCCCGGGACATTTTGTTGGGTCGAGTTGGGAACGACCGACGGCGAAGGCGCAAAGAAATTTTACACCGAACTCTTCGGATGGGATTTCACTGACAATCCCATCGGCCCCGGCATGGTCTACACGATGCTGAAGCAGGACGGGAAGGACGTCGGAGCGCTTTACCAGTTGTCTCCGGAAATGGCGGCGCAAGGCATCCCGCCACATTGGTTGTCGTACGTGTCAGTCACCAGCGCGGATGAGACTGCGGCAAAAGCCAGGGAAGCCGCTGGCACGCTGATGAAGGAACCGTTCGACGTTTTCGATGTCGGACGCATGGCCGTCGTGCAAGATCCAACTGGCGCCGTGTTTGCTTTGTGGCAGGCTGGCACGCACCAGGGCGCGGGCATCGTGAATGTGCCGAACTCGTTTTGCTGGAACGAACTCGGGACGAACGACTCAGCAAAAGCTAGTCAGTTCTATACAAATGTTTTTGGCTGGACCGCCGATGTCCAGCAGTTCGGTCCAATGGAATACACGATGTTCAAGAATGGCGAGCGGCCTGCTGGCGGCGCCTATAAACTGACTCCGGAAATGGGCAATGTCCCGCCGCACTGGTTGGTTTATTTTGCCGTCGCCGACTGCGACGCTACCGTTGAGAAGGCTACTTCGCTGGGAGGCCGAATAATGAAGCCGGCCGATGATATCCCGACCGTCGGAAGGTTTTCAATTCTCTTGGATCCGCAGGGCGCTGCGTTCGCCGTTATCAAATTAAACGCGCCAAGCTAGTGAAGTAGTTCCGAGTTCGGAGTTTCGGGTTCCGAGTTAACAGCTTGAACCCGAAACTCCACCCGAGAATTCAAAACTATTGCTGCTAATTGACCAAGCGCTCGACCTCACGTATAGATGAGCGATAATGAAATCACGCCTTGTTTGGTTGTTGCTTTGTTGCATCTGGGGCTCTACCTGGCTCTTCATCAAACTTGGTCTTGCGGATCTGCCTCCGCTCACGTTTGCCGGTATTAGATTTCTGATCGCTTCCGCGATACTGATCTCGATAGTGGCCGTGCGCCGCACAAAGTTGCCGCGTCGAAGAAGAGATTGGCTGTTACTGGCTGGCACGGGTGTGATTGCTTTCAGTCTCAACTACGGTCTGCTGTTTTGGGGCGAACAATATATCTCCTCCGGCCTTGCCGCGCTGCTTCAATCAACCATTCCGGCGTTTGGATTGATCATTGCTCATTACTACTTGCCCGGCGAAAAGATAACGTTATCCAAAACTGCCGGAGTAATGATGGGGGTCGTCGGCGTGGGCGTCATCTTTTCCCATCAATTGGCGGTTGCTGGTTCCAAGGCGCTGGCAGGAAGTGCTGCTTTGGTTTTGAGTGCGGTTTGCGTGGCCTATTCAAACGTGCTCGTCAAGGCCTACGGTCGAAATATTGATTCTTCGATTATTGCTACTGGCCAGATCCTCTTCGGCTTTGCTCCTCTGCTGGTGATTGGCATCTCGTTTGAGGGAAACCCGTTGAAGTTTCATTGGACGCCCATGTCGTTGTTGGCCCTCTTCTATCTCGCAATTGTTGGTACGGTAATCGCTTTTCTGTTTTATTACTGGCTGGTTCATCACATGGACGTGACTAAGACGATGTTGATTGCCTTGGTAACGCCCGTCGTTGCCGTTACACTGGGTATGCTGGTGCTGCACGAGGAAATGAGCTGGCGCACTCTTGCGGGCGGCGTGATGATCATTGGAGGCATCAGTCTGATTGTGCTGCGGCGCACCAGGAAACAAGCGGCAGATGAAGTTGAGTTGGTGACGGGTTCCTGAGCTTCGTGACTTTGAGTGAGACTAGATCCTGGTCTCGCGGGGATGATCGTATCTACGAATCAGTCCGCGCACGATTCCCTGGATCTGCAGTCGTTCAGTTGTCTTGATGAAGATCGGTTTGAACTGCGGATTGGCGGGCTCGAGCCGGATAAAGTCGGGCTCACGATAAAACTTCTTCACCGTCGCATAGTTGCCGTCGATGAGCGCAACCACGACCTGGCCATTCTCGGCCGTCGGTTGAGAAGAGACGATTATGATGTCGCCGTCCTGGATGTTCTCTTCGATCATTGAATCGCCGCGCACTCGCAGCGCGAAAGTGCGTCCCCGGCCAATCA
>JBGQJU010000146.1:0-10969 GCA_041499185.1 Pyrinomonadaceae bacterium
CAACTCGTCTTCGCGAAAACGTTCGTAAGCATCGAAGCCAGTCACGGCACGGATTCGTCTGACACCGGAAGCAATCGATTCGTCGCTGGTAATCTTAAAGACGCCGATGTCGCCGGTCGCCCGCACGTGCGTGCCGCCGCAAAGCTCTTTCGAAAACCCGGGCACCGTCAACACGCGCATTAGCCCACCATACTTCTCGCCGAACAGCGCCATCGCGCCCGCACGAATCGCGTCCTCGACCGGCATGATGTCGGTTTCAACCTTCACGTTGCGCAGGATTTGTTCATTAACCAGCCGCTCGACTTCCTTGATCTCGTCTTCCGTCATCGGTTGGTAATGCGTGAAGTCAAACCGCAGATAATTCGGCGCGACCACTGAACCCGCCTGCTTCACATGCCCGCCCAGCACTTCACGCAGTGCCGCATGAACAAGATGAGTCGCAGTGTGGTTGCGCCGCGTTGCGTCGCGCTTTTCGACATCGACCTCAGCCGTGACAGTGTCACCGACTTTCAAAGTTCCCTTTTCGACTTTGACCTTGTGAACAATCAGGCCCTGAGCCGGTGAGTAGGTATCTTGGACGACGGCGACCAAGTCAGAACCACCTGCGGTAGCGGGTGGTTGTACTTCGTTCTCACGATCCTGGTTTGCCTCGGTTAGCCGCCCGCTACCGCAGGCGGTTCCGACAAGTCTCCCAACATCTCCGACTTGCCCGCCGCTTTCGGCGTAGAATGGAGTACGATCCAGAACGACCTCGCCTTCGTCGCCTTCGTTCAAAGACTGAACTTCATGATCCCCTTGGATCAGGGCAGCAACTTTCGAGTCCTCAAGCCGCGTGCTTTCGTAACCCCTGAATTGAGTCGCATCGATTCGACTGCGAATTTGACCATGAACACCGCTCGGCCGAATCACGACCGTTGGGGCAAAACTAGTAAGTTTTAGATTCGCTGTCTCCGGTTGGACTTGGACGCCAAGCACGACGGTTGGGGCAAACGTAGTAAGTTTTAGATTCGCTGTCCCCGGCTGGACAATCGTAAGTGCTGCGTCAAAAAGGTCGTTGAACTCTTCCTCGGATATTCGAAAGCCACGCTCTTCAAGGCTGACACGGATCAGATCCCGCGGTATGCCAAAAGTATCATACAGCCGCGCCAACTTGGTGTAGGAAGGTACCGAGCCTTTTGGAGTTCGCGTCCACAGTTCATCGAGTTCTCGCAGGCCAGTGGTTAGCGTTGAACCAAAGCGTTCTTCTTCCAGCCGCACCATCTTTTCAAGGAAGTCTCGCTGGATTTCCAACTCCGGATAAGCTTGATGCATCTGGTCGACGACGAAGCTTGTCACTTTGTGAAAGAACAAATCTTCAAAGCCGAGGGTGTGACGGCCTTGATAGATAGCCCTTCGCATAATCTTGCGAAGAACAAAGTTCCGCTCCTTATTACCGGGCAAGATGTCGTCAGCAATCGAGAAAGCAGTTGCACGTGCGTGGTCGGCAATCACGCGCATCGCAAATCCTGCCTGAGTTTCGGGCTCGTAGTGTCGATCGGCAAGTTTCGCGGTGAACTCAACGATGTCTTTCAGCAGATCAGTCTCATAGTTCGACTTCACCCCTTGCAGCGCGACGGCGGTACGCTCTAATCCCAAGCCCGTATCTACTGAAGGTGCAGGCAACGGTGTCAGAACATACTTACCCGGTTCGACTTCGCTGCGATCGAACTGCATGAACACCAGATTCCAAAGCTCGGTGATGGTGTCGCCGGGACCGTTGACGTTGGCGGCGCAGTTCTCCGCGTCGTTCGGATCGTCGCCCATGTAATAATGAATTTCGCTGCACGGGCCGCACGGTCCCGTCTCTCCCATCTGCCAGAAGTTGTCCTTGCGGCCAAAGCGCAGAATTCTTTCTTTCGGCGCGCCAACCTGTTCCCAAAACCTTTCGGCGTCTTCGTCCGCGGACACTTCATCATCACCGCCGAATACTGTGAACCACATGCGCGCCGGATCCAGCTTGAATTCATTTACCAGCAGATCCCACGCAAACCTGGTCGCGTCTTCTTTGAAGTAATCGCCAAACGAAAAATTCCCGAGCATCTCGAAAAACGTCTGATGCCGCGCGGTCTTTCCTACTTCATCGAGGTCGTTATGCTTGCCGCCGGCGCGCAGACACTTCTGCGACGAACAGGCGCGCACGTAATCGCGCTTCTCGAGGCCCAGAAACGTATCTTTGAACTGGTTCATGCCGGCGTTGGCAAACAGCAGGGTCGGATCGTTGGCGGGCAGCAGTGGGCTCGAGCGCACACGCGTATGGCCGTGGCGCTCGAAATACTCCAAGAACTTTTCGCGAATCTCGGAACCGCTAAGTACTCTTGGTCTTGATGGTTTACGTTTACGTGGCACTTGACACTTCCTACCATTTCGATCCGATTCATCAAGAGTTTAGCATGCCGTCAGGCCGAGGCATTAGCCCGACCGTCAGGGAGGGCTCAAAGCGATGAGCCCTTGCTAACGCGCGGGCTAGCGCCCCGCATCAGTCGCGTTCCTCTTAATCATCAACGTCGCTCTTCGATACCGCGCGAACCTTTTCACTTACCAATTCAAAAGGAAAGCCCTGTCGCAGCAGATGATCGAAGAGACTCTTTGCTTCGGCTCGGTTCGTGGGACGGCCACGAATGCGGATTCGTTTCTCAATCGCGCGATCGATCAGTTCCTCTTCGGAAGTTTCGGCAAAGACTAGATCCAGAGCTTCATCAGCAACCGCGCGGTCAACTTTCTTTAGCATGAGATCGCGCTGCAAACGTCGCTTACCGACGGGTCTTTGGCGTACTTTCAATGAGGCGTAGCCAAAGGCGAAGCGCTCATCGTCGAGATAGCCATATTCGCGCAGTCGCGCAATGACGGTTTCAACTACGCCCTTGTTCGAGCCCCGGCCCTGCAACAGTCGTTCGCGCAACTCGGCAATCGAACGCGGTTTCGCCGCGAGCATTTTTACCGCGCGTTGGAAAGTGCGCTCGCGGATCTGTTCCGGGCTGACAGAACTCGCAGACTGTTCGTCTTCTCGTTTCTTGGCACGTCGTCTTTGCATGAAACGGCATTTAACCACAGAGGACACGAAGGACACAGAGGAAACGCAGAGAAAAAGATCGTAAATCGGAAATCAAAACTCTAAAATGCAAATCGTGGATGGCTTACTGATTATCGACAAGCCCGCGGGACTGACGTCGCATGACGTTGTAGCGCGCGTACGGAGAATCCTCGGAGAAAAACGAGTCGGTCACACCGGCACGCTCGATCCGTTTGCAACCGGGGTGCTGGTTGTGCTGGTGGGTCGCGCGACGCGGCTGGCTCAATTTCTCAGCGGCGCCGATAAAGAATACCAGGCGGTGATTCGGCTGGGTTTCGCAACCGATACCGGAGACGCGACGGGCAAGCGCGTGAATGATGCAAGCGAATTTCACGCAAAGGCGCAAAGCACGCAAAGTCTGAGCGGAGAAGATATTGAATCAGCGCTCGCCGGTTTGCGCGGCGAGATCAAACAAGTACCGCCAATGTTTTCGGCGAAGAAGCAGCAAGGGCGCAAACTTTATGAATTGGCGCGCCGCGGCGAAGCAATTGAAAGAAAGCCGGTGCGTATTACCATCCACAAATTCGAAGTCATCGAGCGCAGCGGCCCTCTGCAGACACCCAATAGCGACGCCGCCAGCGACCTTGCCGTTCGGGTTGTCTGTTCTGCCGGCACTTACGTTCGCACGTTGGCCGAAGACTTTGGCAAACAATTGGGCATGGGAGCGCATCTGGCCGCCCTGCGCCGCACGCGGGCAGGCGAGTTCCGCATTGAGGCCGCGATCACGCTGGACGATTTGCAAAGGAGAGCGGAGGCAGGCGCGCTCGCTTTCGTTCTACTTTCTCCTGACGCAGCGCTCTCGCGCCTGCCTTCCGTGGATCTGGATATTGCCGCCGCGCGTCGGGCACGGAACGGGATGGACGTTTCCGTCAGTGTTGAGGTCGGGGCGAAATGGACTGAGGGCGAGCGAGTGAGGATGCGCGACGAAGCTGGCAGCCTGATCGCCGTCGGCTTTTTTGACGCGACAAAACGATTGCTGCATCCGGGAGTTGTTGTTGCAGGAGTAGAATAGATGTTCTGACTTTGGAGGCAAGGCTCGTTCAATGAAGAAACGTTACTGGATTGCCGGCGCATCGGGTTTGGTTACCGCCGCTGTGGCCACTAAGTTACTCGCGCGGCCGCGCGATGTTGACTGGGAGAAAAACCGCGGCGTCGTATTTCATTCCGATCACTCACACTTCGCTGAAGTCGATGGTGTGCGGGTGCACTATCAGGAAGCCGGCGACAAAGACGCGCCTGTAGTGGTTCTGATTCACGGTTTCGCCTCGTCCACTCTGGTGTGGAGTAGTGTGCTCTTGAAGATAGCCGGCGAAGGCTTTCATGTGATTGCGCCGGATCTGCTTGGTTATGGCTACTCGGCCAAGCCGCGAAAGGGCGAATACACGATCGCCGCGCAGGCCCGCATGATTGTCGGTCTGCTGGACGCGCTGGGAATCGAACGCGCAAATATCGTCGGCAGCTCGTACGGCGGGGCAGTGGCGGCGACTTGCGCGCTCGATTATCCTCTCCGAGTTGAGAAGTTAGTCCTGGTGGGCGCGGTCACCAACAACGAGCCAACGAAGTATCTGCTGTTACGTGTATTCGGGTCGCCAGTGATTGGCGACATCGTTTCGCCGCTGTTGATTGGGTCGCGTAGTTTGCTGCGAATGCGAATGAAGCGAGTTTACGACCGGCACTCTTGCGTGCTCGACGAGAGACGAGTGGAAGCGCGCCATTTGCCTCTGCGGGCAGCGAATACGCATCGCGCGATCATCCGGACGGTGCGGCATTGGGACGCGGATCGAATTGAACGCGACGCGCATCTGATTAAGCAGCCGACGTTGTTGGTTTGGGGCGAGGGCGACAGGGAAGTACCAGTGCGAAACGGCGAGTACCTCAAGCGACAGATCGAGAACTCGCGTTTGATCGTGTTTCGCAACTGCGGCCACCTCCCACCTGAAGAGTATCCGCTGGGATTCACTGAAGTGATTGCCGATTTCTGCGGCGGCAATCGGACGACAGACGATAGACCGCGGACGATGGACAAAGATCAGCTGTCGTCCATGGTCGATGGTCCATCATCCGGTGTTGAAGTCGGCGATGTCGGTCCAACGTAACCCCAACGTCGATCAGTTCATATTCAATGCTTTGCCCACCGACGGATCCCGCCGCACGCGCCAGATCTTTGAGTCGAGATAGTAGTGGATGAAGGCGTAGCCCCAGAGGAACGAGATGCCGAGTTGCACGGCAAATGATTGTTCGTTTGCGCCGCCAATCGTTTGGTGGTTCTTCAGAGTGAGGTAGCCGAGATATTGACGTGGGCCCTGATAGATCAGTCCGAAAAGAACTCCGAAGGCGATGTAGTAGAGCAGGCGACGGCTGATCAGTTCGGCGGCGCCGTATGTTTCCCGGCGGGCTCCGCGATCAAGAGAGCCCTCCCTCACGGTCGGGCTACTGCCCCTCATGCTCGCGCTCGACGTTGTATACTTCCGATTATGAAACCAGATTAGGCGGTGATATTGCAGGTTGTGGTAGATGGTCAAGATTGCGACGATCGCAATCGGTTTATTGGGCATCGGCGTCAGCAAAACGATCCAGTGCATCGGGATCGACGCGGCCAGCAGCAAATATTTCGGCACATCAAGCAGTTGGCCAAGCATCGCGCGTTGCACCTGACGCGCCAGCCAGGCGATGCCGAGGATTACAGTGCCGGCAAGTAAGAAAGTGGCCACCAGGTTCACGCTTGATTGCAGTACGCTCGGGACGCGAGCCATTGCTTGCGGATCCTGTGCGATGAAAGCGACGAACGGGTAGTTGAAAGCAAACAGCAGCAGCAGGCGATCGAGAGCGTTGTCCACGGGCGCCAGGTCGCCGTTCTTCTTTTTGTAGAGCACCATGAAGCCGTAATGCTGTTTGACGAGATGGTAGTAAGCCCACAGCGCGGCGATAAAGAAGAAGACAAACGCTGCCCCCGCCCAGACCATCAATGGCCCAACGACGAAGAAAAGCAGCGAGCCCCACAGCAAACGCGCGCGGTTGTGGCGTTCAGTGCGATCGAAGTAGGTGCGCGAGAAGGTGCCGAAGACATGCGGCGCGTCAATCAGAATCGCCCAGGCGACAACCATTGGCACCAGCGGCACGATGCCCGTGACGTAAAGCGCGAGCAGCGCGTAGCTGGAAGCCACTGAACCGATGAACCAGACGAGATCGTCTTGGGCTGAGATGATCCAGCGCAGCGAGATTGCGCGTGGACGCGCTTCAGCGATTACGTTTGCGGTTGCAGCCATCAGGCACTTAATTTGTCCGGCAAACTTTAGTTTGTCGCCGGCTTGCTAGCAGCTTATCCTCAAGCGTTAACGACAAACTAAAGTTTGTCGGACTGTCCTGTTGAAAACGATCGTCCGTAGACAGTAGGATTCTATCATCGACAGCAGGTCGCGCGAAAAGAACCGCGCCAAGGGAGGGAGCCACACCGATGTCAGCAGAAGACACTGCGCTTCACGATCTATTGCATCTGCTTTTTCAGGCGCATCCATGGCACGGCGTGTCGCCAGGAGAGGACGCGCCCGAGACCGTCAGCGCCTACATCGAGATCGTGCCGACGGATGCGGTGAAGTATGAACTCGACAAAGCGTCGGGCCATCTGCGCGTGGACCGGCCGCAGAGATTTTCTTCGATGTGCCCGACGCTCTACGGTTTTATTCCGCAGACATACTGCGGCGAAGAGGTGGCCGCGCTTTGCGCGCTACGAACAGGCGCAACGGGCATTCAGGGCGACGGCGATCCGATGGACATCTGCGTGCTGACGGAAAAGGCGTTCGCGCACGGCAGCCTCTTCGTGCGCGCGCAGCCGATTGGCGGACTGCGCATGATTGACGGTGAACAGGCTGACGACAAGGTCATTGCCGTACTCGAATCGGATGTTGCCTACGGCCAGATCAAAGACATCAACGAGTGCCCACGCGGGCTGGTCGATCGGTTGAAGCATTACTTTCTCAGTTACAAACAGTTTCCCGGCGAGGCGCCCCGGCGCGTGGAGATTGCGCAGGTGTACGACCGAACGGAAGCTGCGGAGGTGATCGCGCGGAGTATGCGTGATTACCGGAAGAAGTTTGGCGAGCCGGAGAAGAGGATTGCTGAACTGCGGCGATTGGTTGAGGGTTGAATGTCCGACAAACTTCAGTTTGTCGCGGCTGGCTAAAGTAGTTCGGCGTTTAACCAGCGACAAGCTAAAGCTTGTCGGACTCACGCAACTGGCGCCGGCGCCGGGTCGTTATCGGACCACGCGTCTTACGTCGGGAGCTTCCGTCAAACGCACCGGCACTTTTACACGCTTGCCATTGCGCACAACTTCTACACTGATCGTGTCGCCGACCTGATGCTTGTCGAGTAGGCGTGAAAGATCATCCGAGTTGCCGACCTTTTCGCTGTCAATACCAACAATGATGTCGCCAAGTTCAATGTTGCCTTCTTCGGTTTGCGTCAAGCCGCGCAGGCCCGCATTGGCGGCCGCGCCTCCCTGAAGGACGTTCCAGATCAGCACGCCATCTGAGACGGGTAGCTCGACCTGGTTCTTGAGCGATTCAACATCGCGCGTGTTGATTCCGAGCCTTGGCCGGCGTACTGCGCCATGCTGGACCAGTTGCGGCACGATGCGCTTTGCAATGTTCACTGGAATGGCAAAGCCCAAACCAGCGGAAGTGCCCGAGGGTGACAGGATCTGCGAGTTGATCCCAATCATCCGTCCATGCGAATCGAGCAGGGGACCACCCGAGTTTCCCCGATTGATAGCGGCGTCAGTCTGAATTGCGCCCTCGATCAGACGATTGTTAGGCGCGCGAATCGGGCGCTGCAAAGCGCTGATGACGCCAGTCGTTAAAGTGCGGTCGAGTCTGAACGGGTTGCCAATGGCCAGAACTTTCTGGCCGACCTCCAACTTATCGGAATCACCAAGCGCTACAACCGTCAAAGGCTCGCGCGGTTTCTCAACCAGGCGTATGACGGCGAGATCTGTATCCGGATCTTCTCCGATCTTTTTGGCTGCGTAAGTCTTTTCGCCGCCGAGGCTCACGGTAAGTTTCTGGGAGGCTTCGACGACGTGATAGTTAGTCAAAATGTCGCCCTCCTGATCGATGATCGATCCGGACCCTGAGCCTTCTTGCGGTTCGACGAACCCAAAAAAGTCGCGCGAGTATGATGTGGAATTAATGTTGACGACACCCGGAGCAACGGCGCGGTAGATCTCGATGTTGTTCTGCTCGTCCGTGGCCACCGCTGGGTCAGTGATTCCAGCTGGCGCCGTTTCCGAGAAAGCGGACCCCGAAGGTTGAAAACGACTGGACAGACGGTCAAGGATCGCAACCGTTGCGGCTGCGAAAATGCCAGAGACCAAAGCGATAATCAGGATTTGACGTGCTGAGATTTTATACATACCTTTTTCCTACCTCATGAATTTACGCTCGCAAAAACGAGCCGTTTGTAAGATGCGAAGTGAATGATGGCGGTTGCGCGCCTCGAGTCTCCAGAGAACAGCGAAAAGAAACCGCCAAGCTCGCCCTGACTAACTAATTTAGGTCTTCACTGCTTTTTTCCGCAAGGGCAGACGCTCTTCTCCACACCCGACAAATCCTTGAACGCTGGAGATCGACGTGTTATGTGGGCTGTTTATGGGAGCGCTTTTGCAATGGTCATGCACGGGCGGCCAGTCTTCTTGCCGGCTTCAAGCCTTGCCGCGCGCCATACCCAATTGTGAAACATCCCGATGCATCGGGACTCCGGTCCAATGTTAGGCCGCATCCTACGTGTGGCCTGCCATTCCCGTTCACTACGGCTGGGCCAATCGCGTGTAACGAAGACTTGGCGTGTGGTAGCCGGTGACTTGTCCATCGGGTCTCACATCAAATGTTAGGAGTTCACCGAAAGCGTCGAACGCGAACGTACCGGTTGAACGCATGACAAAGGTTCGCGGATCCGACGTGGGTTCGAGAATAATTCGCGTCGTATACGGATTGGCCGCATCGGGA
This sequence comes from Pyrinomonadaceae bacterium, assembly GCA_041499185.1. Lineage (GTDB taxonomy): Bacteria > Acidobacteriota > Blastocatellia > Pyrinomonadales > Pyrinomonadaceae > JAOAPY01. The sequence goes on from JBGQJU010000146.1 coordinate 9,112, forward strand.
ACAACGAGCGAGAGTTGACCGTCGAGCACACCTACGAACATGGTCGTGGTTCCATTCTGCGATCGGTACCGCCCGACATAACCCGCCGCGCTCGATGACAGTGGCGCGACTGGACGCGCCGTGGCCTTCGCTGCGATTGGACTGAGAAGCTGAAGGGCATAGTCGACATAACTGGCAGGGTTGCCATCGTCGGCATTGGTGAGAACGACTACGCCGAGACGAAGAGTCGGCACGAATTCGATCTGAGTGCGAAAACCAGGAACGTTGCCCGGGTGGCCCACCTGAACGCGTCCGTCCACGCGACGAACGCGCAGCCCGAAACCCCACGCATTCTGCCAATCGTCAAGGATCCACTGCGGCCGGTGCATGTCACGCAGAGTCGTGCTCTTCAGCACCGACCCGAACGCTGAAGGGCTATCCGACAAGTGGAAGGCCATATACTTTGCCAAATCCTCGACACTGGACGCCATATTCCCTGCGGCGCTAACCGCCTCGAGGCTGCCAAATGTGGGCGCGTTGACGGGGCGTTCGCCTGGCGCTGGCCGCGCGTACCCGACCGCGAGGCTGGGTTCATCCGCACGTGGCATGGTCCGCGTGCTTCTCATGCCCAGAGGATCCAGGATGTGGCGCTGGACATAACGGTCCCACGGCTCTCCGCTTACTGCGCTCACAACTTCGCCGAGAAGCGCGAATCCTAAGTTCGAGTACTTCCAGGTGACACCGGGCGAGTTTGTCTCTTCAATTTCCTCTCTGAGCGCTGCGGCGGGCGGAAACGTTGGGCTAGTCCACACCGTGCCCGGCACTTCACGTTGAAGTCCTGAACTGTGCGTGAGTAGTTCACGAATCGTGATATCCGAAGCGGCCGGATCGTATGCACGAATCCGCGCCCAATTAAGATGCCGACGAAGCGGATCATCAAGCTGTAGCTTTCCGGCATCCCGCAGTTGGAGAATTGCGACGGCAGTGAAAGTCTTTGTGATTGACGCAATCCGATACAACGTTTGAGGACTGGCAGGCACCTTCTTTTCCAGGTCGGCATAGCCGTAGCCTTTAGCCCACACGAGCCGATCGCCGAGGACGACGCCAATCGATACACCGGGCTGGCCTCGCTGAGCGACGGTCGTCGTCACCCACGTATCCAGCAGCCGGAGGGCGTCACCGAATCCAGGTTCTTGAGCGTGGACGGTGCGTGGAGCAGCGATCAGCAACAACGCCAGCACTGACGCAGTCAGAGTCCTCGGAAACATCGGTTGCCTCGTCCTCCCGCGATCGACAAAAACTCCGTGTGACATACTCTTTCCTTTTCCGCTGCGCTTTGTTTTCGATTCCGAATTTCATTAATCACGTCAATTGGATAGCGCAATATTTTGTTTGTCGCGTCGCGCTTTTAGTCTAACAGTTCGATTGAATCGCTTTTCGTCAATATTCCTTCGACCAAAACGGCGCAATAAACACCTGCAAAGGCACCATGTGCTTGGGCGACTTTGCGTAAAACTCCCGGGTTGTGTTCGCCGGAGTCAGGGTCGAGCGAAATCATCTTACAGCGCGGGTCGCGTTCCAGAACCATAATCACCGCGCTCGAACCGATACGCAGTTTGCGACCGACTAACTCATCCTCGGCAAAGCCGTAATCCGTTGCGAGACTAAGATAGACGTTTGCCCGAAAGCGTCGTTTATCAATCGGAATACCCAACTCCGCTTCGACCTGTCGGATGGTTTGCAGGCTAATCAACGAAACCGGGCGACAGTCGGTCAACGCGCGGTCTGAACGCACGAGCGTGAGGTGATTTTCACCGCGCAATCCTTCACCGAGCATTTCTATCAACGCCGGGTCATCAACAGCGACGACCGCACCTGA
>JBGQJU010000147.1:0-10780 GCA_041499185.1 Pyrinomonadaceae bacterium
CAGGTGATCCCAAACCCAAATGCCAGCGGAACTTGGAACAACATTACGGACGTTATGCGCCACGTCGCTAGTAGTGCGCTCTGCAGCCGGTTTCAACGTTACTTGACTTACGTGCCTGTTTCATAGATGTGCCTTTGTGGTGAACTTTCAGTGTCCCACGATTGCCACTATCCGCAATGGCCCACCGCTGCCGCCTTTGATCTTCATCGGCAAGGCAATCACCGAAAAACCTTTTACGGGAAGCTTGTCGAGGTTGGCGACGTTCTCAAAAGCGGGAATGTCATGCGCGAAAAGAGTGCGGTGGCTTTCGAACAGAGTCGATTGGCCGTAGTCGATGCTGGCCGTATCCAGTCCAATCGCTTTAATCGATCGGTTCTCCGTCAGCCAACGCGCCGCATTGGGATCGAGTCCGGGAAAGTGAAGCTTGGCAACCGCGGCGGCGCCACGCTCGTCCGTGCCTAAATACTTCTTGCGGTCAGGATAGTACCTGCCGTAGCCGGTGCGCAGTAAAACGATCGTTCCCTTCGCGATCTTTCCGTTCTGCTTTTCCCACTGCTGAAAATCATCTAGACGGACAAGATAGTCGGGATTGCCTGCGCACTGCTGTGTCACGTCGATTACGATTGCCGGTCCCATCAGTTGCTCGAGCGGAATCTGATCGACACTGTTTCGGCCTTTCGCAAAGTGCACCGGCGCGTCGATGTGCGTGCCGCCATGTTCAGCGGCAGTATAGCGATACGCCGAGTAGTAATAGCCTTTGTCAGTGACACCTTCAAAATCCTTTTCGAGTTTGAAGGTTTCCGCGGTGGGCCAGTAGACCGTCTCGGAATCGAAAGGGTAAGAAAGATCGATGATTGTTCCCGATGGAAATACGGGCGCTTTCTGTGGAACCAAAGGAATCAGGAGCGCGGAAAGAAAGACAAGGGCGAACCTTTTCATGATCGAGTCCTCCTGCTTCGAAGTTGTTTGATTGTCTGACTAGGGACGAATCATGTTAACGCAAGGCTGCAGCGCAGTGAAACTCAGACAGATGTCAGCGGCTGTCTGCGCGGACGTTCGGCCTTGGTTACCGTGCGACGCAAGAGAGCGTAGGCGAGGAGAGCGCCGAGAATTATCCCGAACAGATCGAATTGAAGGTCGTTTGCGGTGTCGTGCAGGCTCCAGATGCGGTGACCGTTAAAGTAGAGTTCGTCCCAGAGTTCGATGACCTCGTAAAATGCTGAGAGGCTGAAGATCGTCGTACCCGCAAAAAATGTCGTGAAGCCAAGCGATAGTTGGTGCCCAAACCGCTCGAGCGCTTCGCGCATCAGCCATACAATGATTGGAGTCGCAAGTACCTGAATCGTCAGGTGCGCGAACTCGTCGTAATGCAGCGGCCCAAACTGGCTACCGTAAATATGAAAATAGTTTCCCAGCGCGTCGACTTCCAAACCGACCAGGACGAACGCCAACAGCAGCGGCGGGACCACGAGGTTGTAGCGCGCTCGCACGAACCCGTAAAAGGCCGTGAGATAAGTGACCCCGAACACGGTGTTGAAGGCCAGCGAGAGGTAGCACATCTCTAGCAGAAAGGCCGATCCAGCGAGAAAGAGCGCGACCGCAATCGGCAGTTGGAAGCGGCGTACAAATTGGCTCATCGATCAGATCCTCCAATGATGCCGGTGTCTTCAGCAAACAGCGTTCCCGGCCTGAAGCAGCCACCGGGCGCTGAAAGTTCAAGAAATCGCGCGGTGGCAGCGATCACTTCGCCACGCGATTGTTGCTGGTGAATGCGTTTCCTTGCAGCTACAATCGGCCCGTTTACTCTCGCTATCTGTCGTTCGTGACAAGCGAGTTGGGGCGCGATGCGCCTGCCGATGAAAAGTCTTCAACCAAAGATCCTGCGGTTTGATTCGCTGCCGTCAACTAACACCGAAGCCGCGCGGCAAGCGATGGCGGGCGCGGACGAAGGGCTGTGCATCGTCGCGCGCGAGCAGACGGCGGGACGCGGACGTTTGCAGCGTCGATGGATTTCGCCGGCTGGCGCGGGAGTCTATTTAAGCATCGTGCTGCGTCCGCGAATCGATCCGTCGCTTTGGTCGCTGATTCCTTTGATGGCCGCGCTGGCCGTGCATGATGTCCTGATGCAAGCTTGCGAGGTTGAAACAGATATCAAATGGCCCAACGACATTCTGTTCGCCGAAAGGAAGCTCTGCGGGATTCTCGCCGAGACAATCGATACTGATAGCGGCCGCAGTGCCATAGTCGGGATTGGAATCAACCTAACCACGGAAGCGTTCCCGGTTGCGCTGCGCGAAGTAGCAACCTCCGTGGAAGCGGCGACGGGAAAGACGCCGGATGCGGAAGCTGTGCTGCAGTCGTTGGTTCGAGCGTTCGCTAGGCGGTATGAAATGCTTCAGTCGGCCGGTGGTCCAGGGGCGATAATTCGCGAGTGGTCCAGTCGTTCAAGTTATGCAACCGGCAAGACAGTTCGCGTTTCCAATGGCAGTGAAACGTTTGCGGGTTTGACGCGCGGGCTTGAAAGCGACGGCGCTTTACGTGTAGAAACGGACGCGGGCGAGATCAGGGTCGTGCGAGCGGGCGATGTGACGAGCGTCAGGTCAGAACCGCCTGCGGTAGCGGGCGGGTGACCTATCGGTATCTAATGATTCAGCCAAATCCGCCCGCTACCGCAGGCGGTTCTGACCTCTTATGCGAATCATCCTAACCACCTTCGGCTCATTCGGCGACATCCATCCGTACATGGCGATCGCGCTCGAGCTGCAACGCCGCGGCCATCAACCGGTGATCGCCACGAGTGAACTGTATCGCGAAAAGATCCTGGGCGCCGGACTAAACTTTGTTCCGATCCGTCCGGACATTCCGCCCCCGCAAGAGCAGGATCAGGGCTTGATGGAAAAAGTCATGGAGCCGAAGTCCGGTCCGAAGTTTCTCCTGAATGAGGTAATCCTTCCCGGTGTGCGCGAGAGCTATGAAGATCTGCTCGCTCTGGTTGTCGGGGCCGACCTTCTGGTCACACATCCGATCAACTTTGCCGGACCACTGGTGGCGCGAAAGACGGGCATCGCGTGGATCTCCACCGTGCTCGCTCCCATGTCGTTTCTCTCCGTCTACGATCCGCCCGTGCCGCCGTTCTGGTATTGGATGGCCCACTTGTATGCACTCGGCCCGCAATTCACGAAAGTCTTCTTTAGGTTCATCAGGAACCAATACCGGGCTGAGCCGGTCGAGCGTTTACGCCGAGAGTTGGGTCTGCCCGATTGCGGTAATCCTATCCTTGAAGGTCAACATTCGCCGACGCTGGTCTTGGCGCTGTTCTCATCGCTGTTCGGCGTGCCGCAGCCTGATTGGCCGCCGCAGACGCGCATCACTGGCTTTGCTTTCTATGATGGTCGGGACGAGCGGGAAATGCCCGCCGAGTTGGCGCGGTTTCTTGATGAAGGACCACCGCCGATTGTTTTCACCCTGGGAACGTCAGCCGTTTGGGTGGCGCGTGATTTCTATCGAGAGAGCATCGCAGCGGCGAAACTGCTGGGACGCCGCGCGGTGCTCTTGATCGGCGACGATCGCAACCTACCGGCCGAGCCGCTACCGCCGGAAATCATCGCAGTCAATTACGCGCCGTTCGAAGTAGTGCTCTCGCGCGGCTGCGCGGTGGTCCATCATGGGGGTGTTGGCACTACGTCGCAGGGATTACGCGCGGGAGTGCCCACTCTGATCGTGCCGTTTGCTTTCGATCAGCCCGACAATGCCGCGCATGCCGAGCGGCTCGGCGCCAGTCGCACTCTGCCACGAAAGAAATATCGCGCGTCGCGCGTGGCAAAAGAGCTAGACATTTTGTTAACCAGGCCTGACTATGCCAGCAAGGCAAGCGCTATGGGCCAACAGCTACGTCGTGAAAATGGCGCTGCCGTTGCGAGCGATCTGATTGAAACAGTGTTGCAACGTGACGATATAAACGAAAACGAAGAGCTTGTCTATGCTTCTGGTCATTGACGTCGGAAACACAAACACCTCGCTGGGTGTTTACAAAGGCCAGGAATTGGTCGCGCACTGGCGGCTGACAACCGAGCACTCGCGCACGGGAGACGAATACGGCGTTCAGGCCCGCAACCTGTTTGCGTTGGCAGGTCTCGATTTCAAAGCGATCGATGCGATCGCGATCGCGTCCGTGGTCCCGCCTCTGAACTACACCCTGAAGCGAATGTCTGAAGTCTATTTTCATCTGACGCCGCTTTTTGTCGACAACACGACGGACACTGGCCTGCCCATCTTGTACGAACCGCCCGGAGATGTCGGCGCCGATCGCATTGTTGATGCCGTGGCCGCGATTCACAAGTATGGTGCGCCGTGCATCATCGTCGATTTCGGCACGGCCACTACCTTCAATGCGATTAACAAGAACGGCGAGTATCTTGGCGGCGTGATCACTCCTGGGATCATGATCTCGACCGACGCGCTGTTTGAGCGCACTGCCAAGCTGCCGCGCGTGGACATCAAAAGACCGCAGAAAGTAATCGGGTCGTCAACCATTACGGCGATGCAGTCTGGTCTGTATCACGGTTACGTGGGGTTGGTGGACGGTGTGCTGCGAAAGATGCTTGATGAATTGGGTGGCGCGCGCGTGATCGCCACCGGCGGACTGGCGCCGTTGATCACGACGGGTTCAGAACTGATCGAGCTGGTCGACGACACGTTGACGCTGGAAGGATTGAGACTGGTTTACGAAAGAAGTCGGGAGTCTGGAGTCTAGAGTCGCCAGTCTGCTTCGACTGTCGCTCCTAATTCTTTGTTAGCCCGACACGTGAGCGAGCGAGGAAGCTGAGGTAGCTCCACTACCGCATATCGGATCTCGATGCGCACAGACAGTCCGATGACGAGGGGACATGAGTAAAGGTTATCGCGGCACCGTCTCCGTTCTTGCCGTGCTGGGCGGCTCGTTCTTTGGTGCCATGGCGTACGTAGGCTCGCGGCTCCTCTATGAGGTATTCGGTGCCAAAGAACTGGACCGGGCACCAGAGGGCTATGTATGGGTGTCATCCGGGGGTAAGTATCCGGAGATGGAACCTACTTTTCTGTGCATTCTGGCGGTCTGCCTGCTTGTCAGCTGGTTGCTGGCCACCAAGTCTGTCGTGACACCCCTCGGGCGAAGAATCGGCCGTCCCCTGGAGATGTTCGGATGCCTGGGCGTCATCATCGGTGTAGCGGTCGGAGTGTTGATATGGGTCGTGCTCGCGAAAGCGACGATGCAATGATTGGCGGGCTAACAACTTTGGACCGGAGCGCGGACTCCCGACTCTAGACTTGAATTATTTCAACTACTTTACCGAAATCGAAGACACGTTCGTTCGTCGTCGCGGCAAGCATCTCCATTTGAGTCCGATGGACTGGGCGCTGATTGAAAGCTGGAAAGAGACGGGGATTCCGTTGCACGTCGCATTGCGCGCGATCGAGAAGGCTTTTGATTCGTGGGAAGCCAAACTGCGGAAGCGCAGCGTGAAAACACTGCTGTACTGCCAGGAAGAGGTCGAGGCACAATACGCGGAATGGCTGGAGTCGCGCGTCGGCGCGAGCGCGAGTGAGGATGAAAAGGCGGAGAAGCCGGCTGAGGAATCAAGTCTCCCGTTTGCTCGTTCCGCCATTCTCGATCATCTCAGGCGCGCACGCGCTAAGCTCGTCGAGACTTGCGAGCAAAGAAGAGCCGCCGGCGAAGACGACTTTAGCGAATCGCTGGCGCGCGCGGCGTCGCTCGTTGCACAATTGGAAAGTGATTTTGCTGATCTACCGCGTCCCGACGCCCAGAAGCTGGAAGACTCGCTGACCGGAATCGAGCGAATGCTGAGCGACGTGCTGCGCTCGACGGCCTCGCCGGATGAGCTCGAAACGATTCGCGGCGAGATCAAGAAACAGTTGCGCCCGTATCGCAGTCACATGGACCCGGCAGTTTACGAACAGACGTTTGAAAACTTACTGCTGAAACGTTTGCGCGAGCAGTTTGGCGTGCCGCGTCTCAGTCTGTTTTATCTATAAGCGGCCTTTCAAGGCGAAGGAGAACAGTCATGGCTGAAATGACGGTTAGACGCATTGGTGTATTGTCGCTGGCGAAGATGCAAGGGTTGTTGATGTTCGTAATGGGCCTGATCATCGGCGTGATCTATGGACTGATTTTCATGCTCTTTGGCGCGGCCATGTCTTCGCTGGCGCCGAGAGGCGATGCTCAGGCGATGGGCGGGATCAGCACTATCGTGATCGGGTTGATCTTGATGATTGCGATCCCCATCTTCTACGGGATCGTAGGATTCATCGCCGGCGCAATCGGCGGCTTTGTCTACAACATCGCGGCCGGAATTGTGGGTGGCATCCAACTCGACCTGGAAGGCGCGACGATGCAATACGCGCCGCCACCGCCGCCACAGCAGTGGGGTCCGAATTAATGCCGGCAGCTGTAGGGGCATTAGAGCCATAATGGTTCGCGTGGGAGACTGACCAAGTCTCCCATGAGGAATTTCTCTGCGCAGCCTCCGCGAACTCTGCGCCTCCGCGGTGAGCTTGCCGTGAATAGAATTGCCGCAGAGGCGCCGAAGAGCGCCGAGGATGCGCGGAGAGAAAGTCAATTCAACTGGATGTGACTAACCTCACGAATTGGCTCTAACAAATCCGATCAGGAATGCAAACGACACCGCCGATCGAGGTCACCATCGAACGCATTCTGCCAGGCGGCGTTGGTCTCGCGCACGCGCAAGGCCGGACGCTGTTTGTGGGGCTCGCGGCGCCCGGTGACATTGTGCGCGTGCGGATTGATCAGATTCGCGGCAAGCTGGCGTTCGCCTCCATCGAACAGATCGTCACACCGTCGCCGGTTCGCGTCGAGCCCCCCTGTCCGTATTTTGGTCGGTGCGGCGGTTGCGACTTTCAGCAACTGAGTTATGAAGCACAGCTCAATGCAAAGGTCGAGATCATTCGCGACTGTCTGCACCGCATCGCGCGCCTCGATCACTTGCCGGAAATTTCCGTCACGCCGTCTCCGCAGCAATGGCATTATCGCGCGCGGGCCAACTGGCAATACGACTCTCGTACAAATGCGCTGGGTTACTTTGAGCGTGGCTCTCATCGCGTTTGTGATGTGGCGGAATGCGCTGTGCTGGTTCCCGAGTTGGGGCAAACTTTGCAGGATCTACGCCAACACGCGCGCGATCGCTCGCTAAGCGAAGACTTGCGCGAAATCGACGCGTTGGCTGGGGATGAAGCCGTGTCGGTAGCGCCGCCATTGTCCGACCGGCCCACGCGCAATGTCACCCGCCGTATTGGCGCGGAGAGCTACGAGCTTGATGCCGCCGCCTTCTTTCAAACTAATCACTCTTTGCTCGCGCCACTCATCGACGAAGCAGTGAAAGATGCGCGGGGCGAAACGGCTGTCGATCTGTACTGTGGTGTTGGGCTGTTCACTGTGCCCTTGGCGCGCCGTTTCGCAAGCGTCACCGGAATCGAAGCGAATGCGAGCGCCGCAAAGTTCGCTCGCCGCAATCTGCGTTCGGCGCAACTGGCAAACGCGACCGTAGTCACGGCGCGCGCCGGCGAATGGTTAAAGACTCACGCGCTTTCGTCCGGGCCGGTTGATTTTCTCCTGCTCGATCCGCCGCGTTCGGGCGTAGAAAGCGGCGCAATTGAAGACATCCTGGCAATCAAGCCGCGCCGGATGGCTTACGTCTCTTGCGATCCGGCCACGCTCGCGCGCGACCTCAAGTTGCTGCTCGCCGGCGGATATTTGCTTGACTCCATCGTGGCATTTGATATGTTCCCGCAGACGCATCACGTGGAGACAGTGGTCCACTTGAGCGAACCTCCGTCGTAACTTATTACTTCGAGCAAATGCTCCCTGGTGATCGATGGTCCCTCACAATCAGTCATTCGCGCCTCATCCGCTCGCGCTGCTTGCCGCCGCGCTGGTGGTTGGAATTCTGGTCGCGCACTTTCTTTCGCTTCCACTGGTAGTGCTGCTGGTATGCACTGCCGGAGCATCGCTGCTTGTCATTTGGACGGTGCGTATCAACCGCATGGCGGCTGCATCGACTTGTCTTATTCTTGCCACTCTCCTCGCGGGTGCGACTCTGGAAACGATTGAAAGACGACCGGCGCCAGATGGAATAAAGCGCTTACTGGATGAAGGGGTCATCGCTTCAGGAGATCCGGTTGAGCTTACCGGAGTGCTCGAGCGGCCGCCGGAGACTGCGCCCGAGAGTTTCTATCTGACCCTGCGCGTCGAGAGAGTCAGATTCAAACAAATTGAGCGAGACGCGTCGGGTGTAATTGAGCTAACGGCGCCGACGCACGATCAAGCATTTCGCAACGAATACGATTCACTCGAGTTGCGCTACGGCGCGCGCATTCGCGTGATGACTTCACTTGAACGAGCGGATACCTTTCGCGATCCCGGCGTGTCTTCTTTCACTGAATATCTCGAACGCAAACATTACGACGCGGCCGGCGTGATCAAGAGTCCGCTGCTTGTCGAACGTCTTGACGATCAACGCGTCTTTGTGCCGTTGGCGTGGCTGTACAACTGGCGCCAGAAATTGGAAACGGAAATGAAGACGCGGTTCTCGACCGAGACGGCCGGCGTGTTGGATGCAGCCCTGCTGGGGAATCGTTACAACCTTTCGCACTCAGCGGCGGACCGCTTTCGCGAAGGCGGAACTTTTCACGTGTTGGTGATCAGCGGGTTGCACATCAGTTTTATCGGTGGGCTGGTGTTTCTAATCGCGCGCAGGATAACGAAGAAGCGACTTTGGCAGTTTGCGTTATCAACGATCGTCTTGTGGTCTTATGCAGTGGCGGTTGGCGGGCAAGCCTCGGTCGTTCGCGCCGCGTTGATGTTCACGCTGGTGGCGCTGGCGCCGGTGGTCTCGCGGCGTGCCAGTTCGTTGAATTCGCTTGGAGGTGCGGCCTTGCTGCTGCTGGTCTGGCGCCCTAGCGATCTGTTCGATCCGTCGTTTCAATTAACCTTTCTTTCGGTGCTGGTGATCGTGGTTCTGGCGTGGCCGCTATTGCAAAAGATGGCAGCGACGGGAGCGTGGCGGCCGTCGCAGGAAACGCCGCATCCGCCCACATGCGCGCGCTGGTTACGGGCCTTATGTGAAACGCTCTTTTGGAGCGAGCGGGAATGGCAACAGGAGATCGCCGGCGCAAACTACAGTTACAAACTTTTCAAGGCCCCGCTCGCAGCGGGACTCGAGCGCTACCACATCCAACGGCCGCTGCGCTACGCCGCCGGCGCGGTGGTTGTTTCGGCCAGCGTGCAGCTTGGACTACTGCCGCTGCTCGTCATCTATTTTCACCGCCTTTCACTCGCAGCGGTTGTTTTGAATATCGGCGTGGGTTTATTGATGGCCCTGTTGGGGATGATCTCAGTGGCGGCTATTGTTGTCGCGCACATCAGCTCGACACTCGCAGCGCCGCTGATCGTGTTTGCAAACGGCGTTAACTGGTTGATGACCCACAGCGTCGATCCGTTCTCACGCGCCGGCGTGGCGTCTTTGCGATTGCCGGAATACTCAGGTTGGGCCGCGGCGGTCTACGGTCTTTACTACGTTCCGCTGGCGTTGTTGGCTCTGGCGCTCGCACGCTGGAATCCGCTGTCACCGGCAATAAAAGCGGGAAATGGGCGGCGGAAAAATGCGACTCGGATCGCAGCCGTGCTTCAACTGATCTTTCTAATCGTGATCGTGATCCATCCGCTGAGTGTTGGGAGGCCTGACGGCAAACTTCGCGTCGACTTTCTCGACGTGGGTCAGGGCGACAGCGCGCTTGTGACCATGCCTGATGGCACTACCCTGTTGATTGACGGTGGCGGCCGGCCGAGTTTCCGCGAACGCAAGAGGAATTCGGAAGAAGATCCCGGCGCGCAATCAGACGAAGAAGAACAGGCGTTTGAACGCGACACACGCAGCATCGGCGACGCAGTTGTTTCGGAATATCTCTGGTGGCGCGGATTGGATCGAGTCGATTACATTCTGGCCACGCACGCTGACGCGGATCACATCGATGGCTTGAACGACGTGGCGCGCAATTTCAAAGTACGCGCCGCCTTTGTGGCGCGAACGCCTCGCAACGATCCTGAATATGAGAAGTTTGCTGAGACTCTGCACGCAAGATCAATCCGACTCAACGTTATCGGCGCGGGAGACATCTTGCGCTTTGGAGACGTGACGGCAACTGTCTACTGGCCCAGGCCAAGCGCCGACAGCAACGCGCCGTCGCGAAACAACGACTCCATCGTGTTCCGTCTGCAATTCGGTGAACGAACAATCCTGATGACCGGCGACGTCGAGAAGGAGGGCGAAGCCGCGATGCTGAATGCGAAGGGTGATCTGCGATCAGATGTTGTCAAGGTGGCCCACCACGGCAGCAGGACCTCTTCTACCGAAAGCTTCGTTGCGGCCACTCATCCGCGTCTTGCGGTGATCTCGGTTGGCCTTACCTCGATCTTCGGTCATCCGAACAAGGAAGTGGTCGAGCGTTGGCGCGCGAGTGACGCCGAAGTATTGACCACTGGTAGGCGTGGAACGATTACGGTGACGACCGATGGAAGGAATCTCAAAGTCGATTCATTTGTTCGTGAGTGAGCGAGTACGGACGAGTGTTTCCCGCAAAGGCGCATCTATGAAACAGGCACGTAAGTCAAGTAACGTTGAAACCGGCTGCAGAGCGCACTACTAGCGACGTGGCGCATAACGTCCGTAATGTTGTTCCAAGTTCCGCTGGCATTTGGGTTTGGGATCAC
>JBGQJU010000148.1:0-10750 GCA_041499185.1 Pyrinomonadaceae bacterium
AGTGCGCCATGAAAACGACACTGGGATTTCTGACCGAAGAAGGACGAACACGATCAAAGAATGCCTTCCGCAGATTCTGCGCTTATGCCGTAGTGATGTTCTTAGTTGCCGGAGCTGGCGGTTACGGTATTCACCGTTATTGGGTCAGCGGCAATCTCACATTGCTCCAACGAATCTACTTCAAACAGTACACGAAATGCAATTGGCGGAGTTCGTTATTTAATTCGAAATCGCACTACACCGTTCTGGAAAGAACCGCCATCGATCCGCAGACGAAGAAAGAAAAACGGCTGTCTGTTTTGGAGAACGACGTGGTTCCCGCTCTCGACGATGCGAATCGTCTCCAATACGACAAGCGACACTACCCGATTCTCTTCCTCAAGGGCGGCGTTGAACACAAGAACTTTTACTGGTCGGAAATCATCGTGCCGGATGTCACCGCGTACAACTGGTTCCACGCGAACATCTACGACGACCAAAGCATCTTCGACATGTGGCGTCCCGCATGGTTGGGCGCAATCGTGATTTTCATCGTCGGCACGATTGCCTTGACGACACTCGATATGGTTGCACAGCGACTATACCTAAAGGGTGAACCAATCAGAGGGACCAGAGAGCTTGCGCCCAAGAAGTACGCCCGCGAATGTCGGAGAGAAATAGGCGTAGCACTCAAGAGCTACAACCAGGGGAGTGAAATATGATCGACGCAATAAGACAAATGATCGGAATGGACGCGCGCTGTTACATGTTGAGAGTGCCGCGCGAGGAAGAAGCTGAAGGACTGCTACTGCTAGGTGATCCCGGAACTGGCAAGAGCCAGGTAATCCAACAACTCTTAGCGCAGATCGCCGAACGCCATCCACCGGAAGCAGTTGTTTGTTATGACCCGGCAGGCTAGTTCATTACGAATTATTTCAAGCCAGGACAAGACGTCGTTCTGAATCCGCTTGACGCGCGGTGTCCTTATTGGTCCCCGACGCTGGAAGTTGATTACGAGAACACGAATGCCGGAGCGACTGATAGGCAATTCATCGCCGAAAGTTTCTTTCCAGATCGAGACCAGAGCGCACCAAACACACAGTTCTTCATTAAGTCAGCCCGCAGCATCTTTGCGCGGATGCTGGAATTCAAACCTGACGCGGAGCGCATCGTCGAAATGCTCACAGATGAAAAACTCATCGACGAGATCGTTAAGGGAACCGAGCATGCTCACCTGATTGACAAAGATGCAAAAGGACAGCGCGGAGGTGTGCTCGCAACGCTTTCTGAGATTGGCGAGTCACTGAAGCTCTTGCCTTTGGCAGATGATTGTTCAAGAGAACTGAGCTTGACGCGTTGGACCAGACAACGACGCGGCTGGATCTTCATTACTTCCACTCAAGACACGCGCGACGCGCTCCGAACACTTCAAGCGGCTTGGATCAACATTTTGATGAAAAGGCTCATGGCCACGCCGCCTGCAGCCTCCAGAGAGTGGCCATGCTGGATCGTCGTCGACGAGGTTCATTCGCTGAAGCGATTGCCTGCGTTATCAGCCGTTTTGGTCGAAGGACGGAAGTATGGACTTAAGCTCGTTGTAGGAACACAAAACAAGGCGCAGCTCGAAGAACACTACGGGCGCAACGCGGCGACCATGTTATCCGCGCCTCACCTGAAAATTCTCTTCCGTTGCAACGAGCCGGAGTCTGCGCGTTGGGTTTCCGAGATGATCGGCGAAGAAGAAAAGGAACGACCAAGAATAGGAACAACGGCGACCGTGCAAGCCAACGGTCGAGATTCAATCAATTACTCGACTTATACAGAACGTCGTTCGGTTGTAAGCAAGGAACAGATCATGGCGTTGCGAAACCTTCATGGCTACTGGAAATACTCGGATGCGGTTGTGCCCTTTCGAATTCAGCCTGTAGAGCGAGAGCAGGTTGCTCATGCGTTCGTAAGAAGGAATGTTCGGTCTGTCGTTGAGCAGTCAGTTGAACCGCCACCAGTGCCAGTAGCGGCGGAACCGCCGATCCACGAACAAACCGACTTAGTAATTTCGTCTGAGGAGATCGTACCCGAGACAACCGAGGAGCTCGATTGGGACGAGGTTTAGCCAATGATGACGATGAGTAAAGCGCTCTCCGCTGGACAGGCCAAGGATTACTACCAGCAGGAGTTCACCAGCGCAAAGGAAAACTATTACAGCGAATCGGGCGAAGTCCGTGGACAGTGGTATGGCCGACTGGCCGAGGAGTGGGGACTGAAAGGAGAAGTCGGAAGCGAACAATACGAAAGGCTGGTTGCGGGACAAGACCCGAACACCGGCGAGCAGCTAGTACGCACGGTTAAGTCGAGAGAAGAGGTCAACAGATACGGCGAGGAAATCACTACCAGTGAACATCGAGCAGGTTGGGACGCGACCTTCAGCGCGCCTAAGTCAGTATCGCTTGCGGCGCTCGTTGGAAACGACGAACGAATCAGAGTCGCACATCGAGAAGCCGTCAACGAAGCACTTAAAGTATTCGAAGAATTCACACAAGCGCGTATGGGCGGCAACAAGCCCGCAGTCACTACGGGAAAGATGGTTGCCGCGCAGTTCGAGCACACGGCGGCGCGGCCAGATCACGATACGGGCTACGCCGCACCGCAGCTTCATACGCATGTTGTCATCTTCAATGTCACAAAGACTGACGAAGGAAGGACGAAGCCATTACAGCCGCTTGAGCTATATCGCAGCCAGCAATACGCGACAGCATTGTATCGAGTGAATCTGGCCGAGAGACTTCAGAAGCTCGGTTATGAAATCGAGATTGATTCGCGCACTGGCGCGCCGGAGATCAAAGGATTCAGCAAGGAGTATTTGCAAGAGAGCAGCCCTCGCAGTCAAGAGCTTCGCAAAGAAGCGGCGGCAATGAAGGAGCGCCTTGAGCAACAAGGGATCACGGTCAAAGAAGGTGCAGGGTTGAACCAGGCTGCCGCACGCAATGACCGAGCGAGCAAACACTATGACCACGCAGAGATGAGGCAACGAGCGCTGGAAATGGATGCGCGTTATGACAATCAGGCGCAGCGTTCGGTTGAGCAGGCGAGAAAGCGCGATCCAATCAAATTATCTCAGGATGAGATCACCAAACGCGCTCAGGAAGCCGTCACCTTTGCTCGCGACAATGCTACCGAACGCGAGGCGGTCACTGATATGCGGAAAGTGATGGCTGATGCGTTACGGCGCAACATGGGATTGACTACATACGAAGCAGTCGCGACCGAGCTTCATGGACGAATCGAGCGCGGAGAGTTTGTTGAGATCATTCGCGAACGGAAACCACGAGAGGCAACGACACAGCGCATGTTGGAGATGGAGAGGTCCAACGTTCAAACCATGCTTGAGGGACAAGCGCGACATCTCCCGATCGTTGCCAACGAGGCGCGGCAGACAGTTGACGCCATCGCAGAGAAACAACAACTCAGATTAAATGACAACCAGCGCACAGCGGTCGAGCAGATCCTCACCAGTCGTGATCAGATCATCGGTTTGCAAGGCGGCGCGGGCACCGGCAAGACCACCGCCTTGTCAGTGTTGCGCGAAGTAGCAGAAAAAGAGGGTTATGAGGTTCGCGGGTTTGCCCCCACCACACGCGCGACAAAGCAGCTTGCCGAAAGCGGAATTCAGAGCGAGACGTTACAGAAGTTCATCCGCCGGCGACCGGAAGCACCCGAGAACCACAATCGGCTTCTCGTGCTGGATGAGAGTTCACTTGCCAGCACAAGAAATCTTCACAAGTTCTTTGCGCACCTTGAAACCTCTGACAAGGTGTTACTCGTCGGCGACAGCCGTCAGCATCAAGCCGTTGAAGCTGGAACACCCTTCGAGCAGTTTCAAAAGCACGGAATGGCGACCGTCAAACTTAGTGAGATCGTCCGTCAGCGCCAACCCGAACTGAAGCACACCGTCGAAAAGCTTTCAGCCAGGGAAATGCGCGCAGCGATCGATAGCCTTGAACAACAAGGACGGATCGTGGAAATCGCCGGTGCAAGACAACGGTTGGAGGTCATCGCTAGTGCTTACTGCGAGAGCCCAGAGAATACGCTCGTCGTTTCACCACGTAACCGGGAGAGAGTTCAACTCAACTCCCTCATTCATCGCCAGCTGCAGCACGACGGCAAAGTCAGCCGAGACGATCACCAAATGACCGTTTACGTGAATCGCCAGGACATGACAGGGACGGAGCGCACCTTCGCCAACGCTTACGTCCCCGGACAGGACATCATCCGATACAACCGCGCGAGCAAGGTCTATGACGTTGAAGTTGGTGACTATGCCCTCGTGACCGCAAAGAATCACAAAGAGAACGAGATCACAGTTCACTTCGAAAATGCACGCGAACTCACCTACAACCCGCAGCGACTGTCTGGCGTGAGCGTCTATCGCGAAGCCCAGCGCGAATTCGCCGAAGGCGACCGCATTCAATTCCGCGCACCGTTTACTGAAAAGCGAATTGCCAATGGCGAGTTAGCCACCATCGCGAAGATCGGCAATGAAGAACTGATGGTAAAGCTCGACAGCGGACGCGAAGTCAGCTTCGAGAGGGATCGCTTCCGTCATATCGATCACGGCTACGCGGTGACCAGCCATTCATCGCAGGGAACGACGGTTGACCGCGTTCTCATCAACGCGGACACGAGCGAATCGCGTGTCTTGCTAAATGACCGCATGGGCTATGTCGCAGTATCGCGAGCCCGAGAAGACGCGATCATCTACACGAATTCAATCGAAGAGTTGAGAGGAGCTTTGGATCGAAGGGTCGATAAGGAAATGGCTGTTGAAGCCGTCCAGTTAAGCGACGAGCGCCGGAGCAACCTTCACGACGACCAGAACCCAAACGAGACTTTGGACCGACGCGCGGTGCGGGCCGAGCAAGACTATGTAGAGCAAATAAGCGAACAGTCGAATGGCAGCAGCCGCGCAAGTGAGATCGAGCAAGACGAAGAAATGGAATTCGCACTGGGCTGAACGATGAGCGCACTTAACTTTTGAAAGGAGGGCTAGACCCGGTACGACAATAGCGAACCGACCAATGTAAGACGGCAAGATGGTTGTCGGCTCGCGAGAAGGAGTAGCGGTATAGCAAGATTTGAGATGAGCGAAGGGCTTGAACAACAAATAGCACGCATCTGCGAACGTGCGCGTCAGGAGTTGGAATCATTGATTGCCTCGCAACCACCACCCATGCCGATCGCTATGGCGAGCGCGGAGTGGATGAGCGCAACACAGTTGGCCGACTATTGGCATCTGCACAACGACAAAGGCGATCCAACTGTGGCTGGAATTCTGAAGTGGGCCAAGCGATCACCGGATCAATTCCCTTTGCCTCACGCTTATATGGGCGACCTTTTGCGATTCAATCGCGATGAAGCTAACCAGTGGGCGAAGGAAGAAGCGGAGCGACGACGAGTCCACAGCGAGAGGCGGCGCTTAAAAATAGCGTGACACCGATCAGATCAAGAACTAGAATTGCAGCTACTTTGACGGCTGCGATCTGAAAGGAGAGCAGCTGATGGTTTACAAACGCTACAAAGGTCGCAGGCTTAAGCCGCGCGATAAAGAATGGAACAAGGGAAAGTGGGTAGTCGAGTTTATGCTTAAGGGTAATCGAATACTCAGAGCAGTTCCGCACGCGCGGAACAAAACGGAGGCTGAAGAAGAGCAGCGCAAGATCCAAAGTCAGATAGACGGTGGATTTTACTGTTCAACGCCAGCCTTATTCTCAGAGTTTGTCGATAATGAATACTTGCCTTGGGCAGAAGCTAATAAGAAGTCTCACGCTGATGATCGAAGACGAGTAAAACTGCTAAAGAACTTTTTCGGTAACGAACGGCTGCGGAACATTGCCCCGTATCGCATCGAGAAGTTTAAGTCTTCGCTAATCGGTGTAAAGACAGTTCGGGGTACGCCTCGATCAGAATCAACGATCAACCGCTATCTGGCACTGGGCTCAAGAATTCTTTCTCTGGCCAGGATAAATGGCCTGATTAACACCAATCCATTTAGCCACGTCCGCAAGTTTGAGGAAGGAGGCCAGCGCGAACGATTCTTGACGTATGAGGAAGAAGGCAGACTTATGGAGGTGCTTACTGGTGATCTGGAATATCTGCGCGTGCCAGTGGTTGTCTCTTTAGGTACTGGACTCAGGAAGTCAGAGTTGCTTTCGCTGAAAGTTGGCGAGATTAACTTTGGACAACTGCCTATCTTCTATAGAGTCAATGGCCGGGATCTAACAATCCGTCCCGGTTGTCTGTTGGTTGCGAAGAGTAAGAACAAGGAAACGCGGGTGATACCGATGAATCAAGAAGTGCATGAGGCTCTAAAGGCGGTGGTTGCAGACGCACCGGCGGGTGACTCTGTCTTTACCTTCTCACGCAATGGTGTTAGCACTGCCACGATCAAACGTGGTTTTGAGATCGCCTGTACTCGCGCGGGAATAACCTATGGATTGACTCGTGTCGGTGGACTGACTTGGCACGGGCTTCGACATACGTTTGCAACCCGCCTACGGGAGCAAGGCGTTCATCCGTTCGACATCAAAGAACTCATGGGCCATAAGACCCTTTCAGTCACGGCGAACTATGCGCATGGCACGCCAGAAGCTATGCGTGGAGCGGTCAATCGATTGAGAGGGACGCCCGCGAGAGTTGTTGAATTTCGGGCGGCGGGTTAAAAATAATTACATCATCTTACATCATTACATCATCTTTACCGGTTTGATGTAAGGTGAGAAAAGCTTGAAAGTGTTTGATAACGTGAGACTTAACTCCTCTATGCCGGGGTGGCGGAATGGCAGACGCTACGGACTTAAAATCCGTTGACCGTAAGGTCGTGTGGGTTCGACTCCCACCCTCGGCACCACTTGCTTTCAATAAGTTACAGACAAACACAGTAATTGCATATGAAAAAGTCAACGGACTTTGAGTCCGTTGACCCAACTTCAAGATCTTTGAATGGTCGAACGATGGAGCTCGAATCGCTTGTTGGATCGCAAAGCCCAGGTACCCAGCGCAGCAAGAGCCTCTTGCTCGCTCATGCTTTTCGCCTGCGCCACAACTCCCGCCGGCACCCACTTCGGAAATGGGAACCTCTCGAGTAACGTGCCGGCCAGAGTCCGTGTGTTCTTCATGTACCTGCGCGATCCGACGGGAGGGAAATCGTTTTGCTGCTCGAACCAATGCCGGCCAAAGCCGGCGGTGAACGAAAGTTATTTTTCCATTCACAAGACGGCAGACGAGCACGTCCTCGGAGTCGGTTACCGCCCCTAAGACCCTGAAGATCTGCCGGCTCTTCGGATGAGACCACCAGCTCCC
Source organism: Pyrinomonadaceae bacterium (assembly GCA_041499185.1). Taxonomy (GTDB): domain Bacteria; phylum Acidobacteriota; class Blastocatellia; order Pyrinomonadales; family Pyrinomonadaceae; genus JAOAPY01. Next base: position 7,336 of record JBGQJU010000148.1, read on the forward strand.
CTTGATCGGCTCTTTGACGATCGCCTCTGTTAGCCGCGGAACAGGACCTTTTGGCCGATGCGAGAACTACACCGTGCTTCCGGATAAATGAAAGTGCCTGTTTAGCGTTCATCACGCGCCTCGTTGCGGTCGCCAAACCAGTCAGGCTAGCGAGCTTGGTTTGTTGCGGCCCAACACACCATCTGCGAGCAAGCGGCTCAACGTCGCGTTAAGGATCAAAATCGCCCCTCGGGCCATGCTCACACCGGCTGGCCGGAAACATGATTCGAGTAAAAGGTTATGAGATGCCCGGCCGGCTCTTGTAACGTGAAGCCTTCGTGTTCAGGTGACACTCTTTCGATGGCTGTCGGGGTCAGCCCCAGATCGACAAACGATTTGTGGGTTTCGCGGAGATCTTCAACCATAAGGTCAAATGAAGCGGCGCCTGCGTTGATCTCTGGCTTAGCCATTAAGACCAGATGCGTTCCACCGCGAAGCTCTAGTACGGCAACTTCGGGTCTTTGCACGATCGAGCGCATACCGATCTTGCGCATGAATTGCTCGGTCTCCTCCAGCCGATCAGTCTCCAGGACAACGTGCCCTACCCACACTGGCGGTCGCAGATCTTTTTCACTCAACTTACGATGCTCCTTTGCTACAGGCTTGCCACCGACGCTTTAGCGCCCAACGCCCCAGATAAGCGGCGCGCTGAGATCGCCGAAGATAAAATGCAAGCTAATTGCGCGTCCGCTTCATCTGGTTTGTTGGGCGGCTGGTTGCAATTGTAAACCTTTTTCTTATTGAGCGGTCCAGCCGCCATCAACTGTTACTATTGAGCCTGTCATATAGGATGCTTCATCAGAAGCCACGAAGACAATCACATTAGCAATCTCTTCTGGCCGCCCCAGACGTTTCAAGATTGTCTTCATTACAATGCTTCGACGCTCCTCTTCAGGATTTGCAGAACTCTCGATAATGGATTCCAGCAGCGGCGTTGAGATTGGGCCGGGTGCGATACAATTAACGCGAATCCCGTCGGCAGCATGATCAATAGCCATTGATTTGGTCATTTGCACGACGCCGCCCTTTGAGGCACTGTAGGCAGCAATCTCTGAACCGCCAACCAAACCCAGCTCGGAGGCGACATTGACGATGACGCCCGCACCCTGATGCCGCATGACAGGGATGGCCGCCTTGGAACACAGGAAAACGCCTTTCAAGTTAACACTCATGAGGCGATCCCATTCGGTCTCGGTCGTATCTGCAATTGTCTTGGCGAGTTCTACCCCAGCGTTATTAACCAGTATGTCCAAGCGCCCAAAGATTGCAACAGTTTGCTCTATTAAGGCTGCCACTTGAGATTCATTACTCACATCTACTTGGATAAAGCGCGCCTCTGCTCCTTGCCCCATTAATTCGCCAACTTCTTGATGAGCATCTTTGACATCAGCCACAATAATTTTTGCGCCTTCGGCGGCAAAGCGTGAGGCCGTAGCAAATCCGATTCCTGTCTTAGCACCGGTGATAACAGCGACCTTATCTTGTAATCTCATCAATTCGTCTCCGCAAATTCTTCTACGGCTAATTTAATTCTGTGAAATTTAGAGCGAAGCCGCCCAACGTCTGAGACATGTATGTTGAATGTCAGGTCGAGCCTCTAAAATGAGCCGCATGGCCGAGGAGGAAATCGATGATGACAATTCAATCTCAAGTTTCGACGTTCATTGCCCGCAACTACCAGATCTTCGCGGGGCTCGATGTGGACAAGCATAGCATCGCGGTGACTTTTTGCAATCACGAAGGATTGATGCAATCGCTGCGGCTGCCCTATAGCGCGGCGCAGTTGCTCAATTATGTCCGGAAGCATTTTCCGGAGCGGCAACTCGTCTTTGCTTACGAAGCTGGGCCCACGGGCTTCGGGCTCTATGATGAGTTGGTAGCCGAGGGCCATCCTTGCTTAGTAGTGGCGCCGTCGATGGTGCTTTGGTTAGGGGGCATGGAACGCTAGTGAATGGAACGCACCAGCCTAATGAACGCTGTTTCGTCTCAATTCGGGGCAGCCGTCGATCCCGACTTTTGCACCGGCGCCGGTGTTGAACGCGAGGCCAGGAGTTTCCACTGACCCTTCCGCTTTTGGAAAACGTCGAAGAATCGCTCGCGACCTTCGAATGATTGACCTTTACTAGTGCCGCCATAAATCCCGATGCCGGTCGAGATGGCAGTATCACCAGAAACAAATACCTTGACGTCCTCGGCTGAAAGATGCTGAAACTTGAGGTCACCGGATTTGATTGGCGCCAACTCCTGTTCTTTGGTGCGAAATCCGCCGTTGGAGAGGACAATGTGGAAATCGTCGGACACCAACCGGTCTACTGCGACGCTATCATTGCCTAGTAGCGCGGCAATCCAGTCGTCAATAAACTTCAAAATCTCTAGTTCAGATTTGTTGCTCCCGGTCGACTTACTACCAGTCGTCTGGCCGACCGTTACCGAAGGCAATGCGAGCATAAGCAACGCCGCGAGGCACAAGATTTTTCTCATAGTATTGTCTCCTTTGAAGATTGATAGGTTCCGAAGCCGCAACCACTATTTGTAAGCAGACCAATTTGCCAGCGCCTGTTCCAGATCAGCCATTGTTCCCATCCGTCCATGCACCGGAATGATTCGCTCGATGTTCAGCCCGAGCTTCTTTACCTGCTCTGCGAGATCAACGGTGTCATTTCCGGCCGGCTGGGTGCCAGCTTCATGGATGTCAAGCATGTCGGCCTCAAACAGAAGTTTCTCTTTGGGCAAATAGGCGATAATCATCTCGCCTACGTGCGGGCTGGAAATCTGGTAAAGTTCGACCCGGTGCAAGCCATCGTCGAACACGCGTTTGTCTTTCATGGTTTCTACAATAGGGGCCTTCGGATTGAGCGACAGCGCATCGGGACGCATAAAGTGTGAAGCACCGGCGGCATACTCGATAATGGTCTTTGCGGTCGTCGTTGTTACTATCGTCGTACCTTCCGCAATATAGCTACGCACGCCACTCAAATGATCAAAGTGAAAGTGCGTCGAAACCAGATAGCGAATGGGCTTGCCAGGCGCGACCTTTTTGATCTCCGCGATCGATGCCTGGGCGTAGCGATTACTAAGACCCGCCTCCAGGACCAGCACGTAGTCTTTGAAAACAACAAAGACGCTGTTGTACGGCCCAAGGATCGCATAAACGTCGTCTTCCAATTTCTTGACGGTGGGCGTGGGTTGTACCGGATCGATCTTCGCGTACCCCTCCGGCATGGCGAAGAGACTGTCGGGCGGATTTGTGTTTAAGGTTATTGACGAAGTTTGCAGATCCTGCTGCACAGCGCCACCGACACGATCTGTGATGTGGAAGGGAAGAGTCAGTTTTTCAACCGGGCGCCAGTCGCTGTAACTGGTCCCGAGGATAATG
>JBGQJU010000149.1:0-10449 GCA_041499185.1 Pyrinomonadaceae bacterium
CCCGGTGTCCTCAGCCAGCTTCACCAGATCGCGGTCTTTCGCGTCCTTAATCTCCCCCATTTCCACGCCGGGCACTGCGCCCGAAAATCCAGCCTTGGTAGAGATCGCGAAGAGGGTTGTCTCCGTTCGCTGGGCCATTTCGACGGCGTCCAAAAGATTCGCGTGGCTATAGGTATCCTCGCCATCGGTGATTATGACCAGAACTCTGCGGCCTGAAACCGATCGCATCTTCTCGTCGCAGAACTGCCAGATCGCGTCGTAAAGAGCGGTCTGATTGCCGGTCTTCTTGATTCCGTTGACTGCCTTGTCCAGCAGGTCGAGCCTGTCAGTAAAGTCCTGACGCAGGTTTATCTGGTCGTCAAACGTGGCAAAGAAGACGCGGTCCTTTCGCGGACGAACCACTGTGTAGATAAAATTCTTCGCGGACTCTTGCTCAAACTTCAGTTTGCCGGCGATCGACGGAGAAGTATCCATCAGGACACCAACGTAAAGCGGTTCCGTTTGGCCGATGTCGTTGGCGAAAGTCTCAACCTCCTGCGGCACTCTGTCTTCAAGAATCTGAAAGTCCTGTTTATTGAGACCCGAGACGAACACGCCCTTCTTGTCGACGACTGTGATCGGGAGCCGCACGCGTCGAATAAATATTTCCACCGGCCCCTGCTGTTCCCCCGCCGGGGGCGTCGGACTTGGCTTGGGCTGCTGACCGCGAATGTCAGTCAACGACGCAATCGCAGCGCAGAAAGCCACTGCAATAATGGAAGCTCGGTGAAAAACTAAAAATTTCATAATCGATTCAGCAAACGTGATAAGCGGTGTCGCCCCTTTGTTCTGATGGGCGGCGGTTCGATGCCATGGGCGTCACACTTGTTGCCCTTTGAAGCCGTGTTTGATTTCGGTCAGCGTCAACAAAGTCTATGAAACCACAGTCGAGCTTGCCAAACAAATCGAGCGAGACCGGTTGGGGCGATCTGGTACCGGGCACTGGCTTATGGATTTGTTGCGTCCAGCTCATGAAGCAGGTCCGTCAGCTTGTCTGGAAGGGGAACGCTGAAACTCATGGACGTGTTTGTGCGCGGATGGCGGAACCCGAGCTGTTCAGCGTGGAGGAACTGGCGGCCCAGTTTGCGAATCTTAGCCCGCAGCTTTGCCTCGGCGACAGTATTGTCGCGCCCACCGCCGTAAATCTCATCGCCCACCAACGGATGTTTCAACCATGCCAGGTGAACCCGAATTTGATGCGTCCGCCCCGTCTTGAGCTCAACCTCAAGCAGCGTGAACCGGTTGTATCTTTTGCGAACCCGATAGATCGAAAGCGCCGTGCGGCCGCCGCGCACCACAGCCATGCGCGTGCGATTGCGCGGATCGCGAGCGATCGGTTGATCGATTTGCCCGGTGTTCTTAGCGACAACTCCGTGGACGAGCGCAACGTAAGACTTAAAAACCTCGCGCGCGCGAAACTGGTCCGCGAGTTTTTCGTGAGTGTCTTCGTTTTTGGCAACGACCATCAGCCCTGACGTCTCCTTGTCCAGGCGATGCACGATGCCGGGGCGAATCGGGCCTGCCCGCGAAGAGAGCCGTTGAAAATGATAAGCAAGACCGTTGGCCAGCGTGCCCGATTGATTACTGGCCGCCGGATGAACGACCATGCCCGCGGGTTTGTTCACAATGATCAGATCGTCATCTTCGTAAACGATCTCGACGGGAATATTCTCTGGAATGAAAGCGGTTGAGGGTGGCGGTGTCAGCTCGACTTCGATCTCGTCATCAGGGCGCAGTTTGTGCGACGGCTTTGCCGTCCGGCCATCAACCAGCACGTCGCCATCTTCAATCAGTCGTTGCAGCCGAGCGCGACTCCAGCCTTCGATGTGCGCCGCGAGATAGGCATCGAGACGAATTCCGGCGTCGATTTCATCGATATGAAACGTAACGATTTCGTGATCTGGTGAGGCGCCTGTTGGCTGACTCATAATCGGCAGCAGACTTACCCATTCTTCCGCTCAAACTCTTTCATAAACGAGACTAGCGCTTCGACGCCGGCGCGGGGAAACGCGTTGTATATGGAGGCGCGAATACCGCCGACGGAACGATGGCCCTTCAAGCCCTCGAGGCTTTGGGCAGTCGCCTCGGCAGTAAACTTCTTTTCGAGTTCCTCAGATGGCAAGCGGAAGACCACGTTCATGATTGAACGAGAATCCGGATCGGCGTGGCCGCGGTAAAAGTCTGTGGCGTCGATTGCCCCGTAGAGCATTCTCGCCTTCTCTTCGTTCTCGCGCTGCATCGCGGCGAGGCCGCCTTTGTCTTTCAGCCACTTGCAGACGAGGTTGAGAATGTAAATGCCCCACGTATTCGGCGTGTTATAGAGTGATTTGCCATCGACGTGCGTGCGATAGTCGAGCATCGTGTGCAGGCCGTCGGGTATGCGCTTCAGCAGATCGCCGCGAATGATCACGAGCGTCACGCCGCTTGGGCCCATGTTCTTTTGCGCACCGGCATAGATGAGTGCATACCTCTCGACCGGCATTACACGCGAAAGAATGTCGGAAGAAGCATCAGCCATTAGTGGCACGTCACCAACCTCAGGTTCCTGTTTCCATTCGACGCCTTCAATAGTTTCGTTGGTAGTGATATGAACGTAAGCCGCGTGCGGATCGAGTTTGATTTCGTCTGCCGCGGGCACCCGAGTGAATCCGCCGTCGGCCATTGTTGCGGCGACGTTTACGCTCCCTGACTTCTTAGCTTCCTTCAGCGCCTTCTTGCCCCAACTGCCCGTCAGTATGTAGTCAGCGCTGCCGTTATTCGACAAAAAGTTCACAGGCACCATTGAGAACTGCAGGCTCGCGCCACCTTGAAGGAAAAGGACGTGATAATTCTCGGGAATGCCGAGCAGCTCGCGAATTCCCGCCTCGGCTTGTCTGATGATCTCTTCGAAGCTTTTGCAGCGGTGGCTGATCTCCATCACCGACATGCCGACGCCCGGCAGCGCGAGCAAATCACGTTGCGCTTCTTCCAAAACTGGTAGCGGCAACACCGCCGGTCCCGCGCTGAAATTAAAGATTCGCTCCGTCATTCTTTTCCTCCGCTGATCTTGCCGTACTGCGATCGCATCATGCGTCCGGCGACGCGCGCAATCAGCGAACGCGGCGCCAGACGTTCTGCTTCAACCATGAAATAATTGGTCCAACCGGAAACGATGTGGCTCTTTCTGCGGCGCAGGCCGCTGAGTGCGGCATCCACAACTTCTTCGGGAGTCTGAGCGACACGCGCCGGCGGCTTCCGACCATGGGCGGCTTCGAAGAAGTTTGTATTTGTGACACCGGGACACAAGGCCATGACTTTGATTCCGTAAGGCCGGTTCTCTTCCCACAAAGCCTCGGAGAACGAAAGCACAAAAGCTTTTGTCGCGGCATAGTTGGCCATGAATGGCACCGGCTGAAACGCGGCGGTTGACGCAACGTTGATGATCGCGCCCTGTTTGCGCTCGCGCATTGGCTTAAGAAAACGATACGTCAACTCGACTACTGCCTTTACATTCAGATCGATCATATTCAACTGACGTGCGAGATCAATCTCGTCGAACTCAGCCATCGCGCCAAAGCCCGCGTTGTTGATCAGCGTATCAATGACTAACCCGCGTTTTTCTGCTTCGTCGAACAAACGCGCCGGCGATTCGGGCACAGTAAGATCCATCGCGACGTGTTGCGCGCGAATACTATTGAGTCGACCCAACTCGTTGCAGAGTGTGATCAGTTTATCTTCCGAGCGCGCCACCAGCAGAACGTTTCGACCCTGCGCCGCCAGCTTGCGCGCGAAGGCTTCGCCAATGCCCGAGGACGCGCCGGTGATGAGTGTGCTGTTCATTAGCCTTTGAGTTCCAAAAGATCTAATTCGATTATGTCCGTATTTTCAGCACGCACACGATCGAGCATCCCGCGCGAAGGCGCATTGTCGAGATTGATTCGCGCGACGGCGGCGGCGGCGCCTTCGAAGACGATGTTTTCCATTTCCTGAACGTTAATCTGTTCCGCTTTGATCGCGTCGAGCACGCTGGCCAGCACGCCGGGACGATCCAGATGACGCACGACCAGACGGTGCGTGGCTGGTGTGTGCCGGGCAAGATTGATTACGTTCGGAACCTTTCCAGTTTCCTTGAATTCGCGAATGATACGCACGGTCTCGTCGGCGATTGCTTCCTGCGCCTGATCCGTTGAGGCGCCGATGTGATGCGTGCCGTAGAGATTTGTTTCTTTCGCGATGTCGTCGGTAAATTCGCCGGCGCCTGAGGTCGGCTCTGCCGCGTAGACGTCCAACCCGGCGCGAATGCCGCGCGTCTGCAAGGCACTGACAAGCGCGGCCTGGTCCACCACTTCGCCGCGCGAGGTGTTGATGAAGTACGCTCCTTCGCGCATTGAATTGAACGTGTCCGCGCCGATGAACAACTTCGTCTCCGGCTTCAGAGCCAGATGGACGCTGACAATGTCCGCCGCGCGGGCGACTTCCTGCGGCGTCGTTCTGTATTCAACGCCGAGAATCGCAGCACGCTCCGGGGTGAGGCTGCGGCTCCACGCGACCACCGGCATACCAAAAGCCCGCGCGCGCGGAATCATCTCCTGTCCGATCTTACCGACACCGATCAACCCAAGTGTGCGACCGAAAAGCCCGCGAGCCTTGGAAAACTCTTTCTTGTTCCACTGGCCGCGCCGCAATGCAATGACGTTGTCGGCGATGCGACGATCGAGCGCCAGAATGAGCGCAAACGCGAGCTCGGCTACAGCGATCGAATTCTTGCCGGGGCAGTTGGCAACGTAGATACCTCGCTTCGAGGCTGCCGCCACGTCGATCGTGTTGTAACCCGCGCCCGCGCGCACGACCAGCTTGACTGGGCCAGCGCCCAGCATCGGTTCGGTTACTTTTGTGCCGCGCACCACGAGCACATCGGGCTTTTCCTTCGCGATCGCGCTAACGAGTGAATCATCTTTCAGATCGGGCTGATAAGAGATTTCGCAGCCGACGGCCTGCAAACCATCGCGGCCGGACTGTTCGAATTTGTCGGCGATTAGCACCAGCATTTTGTCATTTCCGATTGCCCATTGCCGATTGCCGATTTTTGAGCGATCAACAATCAGATAGTGTGTATTAGCAACCCATCACGAAGTTTGGGTTCAAACCACGTTGACTTTGGCGGCATGATCTCGCCGGCGTCGGAAACTTTTATTAAGTCCGCCACCATCGTTGGGAAGAGCGAGAACCCAATCGCCGCCTGGCCTTCATTGACCAAACGCTCGAGTTCCGCTGTTCCTCGAATCCCACCGATAAAGTCTATGCGCTTGTCGGTGCGAATGTCCTTGATGCCCAGGACCGGATCGAGCAAACGTTCCTGAAGCACGCTGGCATCAAGCGAAGCCACGACTCCCTCTGGCTTCGAAGTATCGTCAGATAGACTCAGTCCATACCATCGTCCATCAAGATACATGCTCCAACGTCCGGGCTCTGCGGGAACCGGACTCGCGTCTTCCTTCAAGGCGAAGCTCTTTCGGACGCTGTCGAGAAACCCTTCTTTCGATAGCCCATTCAACTCGCGAACGACGCGATTGTATGGAAGTATCTGTAACTGGTCGTCGGGAAAGATTACCGCCAGGAAAAAGTTGTATTCCTCGCCACCCGTGTGACCAAAACTCTGTTCCCTTAACTCGGCCCGCGCGCGACTGGCGCTGGCGGCGCGATGGTGGCCGTCGGCGATGTAGAGGAACGGAACGTCGCGGAACGCCTGAACGAAACGCACCGGATCGGGCACGCGCCAGATAGTATGCCGAATACGATCGTCGGCGACGAAGTCGAAGATCGCCTTGGTCATCGTCGTTTCCATCACCATAGTATCGATGTCACGATGCGCGCGATAGGTCAGAAAAACCGGGCCGGTCTGCGCGCGCAGCATCAGCATGTGGTGCGTGCGATCGTCTTCCTTGTCTCGCCGCGTGCGCTCGTGCTTCTTGATCGAATCCTTGTCGTATTCATCGATTGAACAACAAGCGACGACTCCGATCTGTTCGTGCTCACCCATGATCAGGCGGTAAAGATAGACGCTCGGCACTTCTTCTGTCTCAAGCGGACAATCTTTAATCAGCTTCTCGTAATTATCGAGCGCCCGCCGATAGACGGCGTCACTATAGATGTTGGTGTGGTCAGGCAAATCTATCTCAGCACGCGAGACATGCAGAAAACTCAACGGATTATTTGCCGCCAGGGCGCGCGCTTCTTCGGTGTTGACGACGTCGTAAGGAACGCTGGCTACCTGCTGCGCGCGGTCAGCAGCCGGACGCACAGCGCGAAATGGACGTATGACCGCCACAGATCCTCCCGATGAATGCCAATTTGATCGCTCAATTAAGGCTTAACGCTAAAGATTATCCGGTTGTGCATTGTCTTAGCAAGTCCCGAAAACTCTGCCTCAAAGTGCGGTAGAATACTGGTCGCATGTCAGCCCTTGAAAACAGGATCGAGCTTGAGAAGAAACTAGGCGAGCTGGATACGCGGTTTGCGGATGAGATGCGCAAGCGGGGATTCGATCCAGCGCAGGCAGACAACGTCGCGTTGCCTTCGGTGCTGGCGAAACTGTTTGCGGAACGTGAAGAAATAAAAGCCGCGTTGGAAGAACTAATTGCTCCAGATCAAACGGGAGGGTAAACGAATGGCAAGTGAAGTGGAAAGAATCCAGGGAGAGTTGCAGCGCGCTTTCGAAGGCGAGGCGTGGCACGGGCCGGCCGTGCTCGAATTACTGCGCGATGTAACCGCAAAGCAAGCCGCAGCTCGTCCGATCGATAGGGGCGTTAAAGAGTGGGCACAGCAAACTGTACGATGCGATTGCTGGTCTGGATGAATCAAGGCTGGATGAACCGATTCTCGATGGCATGCGTTCGGTTTACATCACGCTGCATGGCGTAATTCAGCACGATCTTTATCATGCCGGACAGATTGCCCTTTTGAAGAAGGCGTGAGTCCGACAAACCCCACAGTTTGTCGTAGACTATCGAAGAGGATTTAATAGCGGCGACCAGCGACAAGCTAAAGCTTGTCGGACACTGTGGAGGACTGACAATGGCAGACTTAGCGAGTCGTAAATGCATTCCGTGCCGCGGTGGTGTGCCGCCGTTGAGGGGTGAACAGATCGCGAACCTGCTCGCTCAACTGGACGGCTGGGAAGTGGTCAATGAACATCATTTGAAGAAGGTTTACAAGTTTCCGAACTTCCGCGGGGCGCAGGAGTTTGTCAGCCACGTCGGCGACCTCGCCGAGGAACAGGGTCACCATCCGGACATCTGCTTTGGCTGGGGCCGAGCCGAGATCACGATCTGGACCCACAAGATCGACGGCCTGACTGAAAGCGATTTCATTCTCGCGGCAAAAATCGACAAGCTATGATCTCAGTAGATACGAAGATATGAAGAGGACTTCGATCAATTAAACGTGGGTGGCTTGTTGAATGTTACGGTCCCACGTAACAGTTCTGTGCTAACATTACGACACGATGAGCGACCAGACATCCAATCACGACGACCTCATTAGTTTTATCGCCTCAAGGGTCGAGACATTAGGCGACAGAGTGGAAACCATCCAGGGACAGATGGCCACAAAAGATGGCTTGGCTCGGCTCGAGACCACGATGCGGGGCGAATTTGAGCAAGTGCATATTCGCTTCGACTCCGTTGATCGTTCACTCTCGGTTCGCATGGGATCCATCGAAACAGAGCTTAGCCGGTTACGCAGCGTCGTATATCTGCTCGTCAAGGACAAGCCAGATATGCTGCGCCTTCTCGGCCAACCAACGACCAGCGAAGAACGATCATAACTAAAATAGCTACTTGCCATCAGATCTCTCGACCAGTACCTCTCGATAAATCTCTTCCGTAACATCAACCATTCGTTCAAGACGAAACCGTTCTTGTACGACTTCGCGAGCGACGGTTGCCAAACGGTTTCGCTTATCGTTGTTTTCAAGAAGACCTATTATGGCCGTGGCCAGAGCTTCGATCCCGCCGACAGGAACCAGCAAACCTGTTTCTCCGTTTTCGATGATCTCTTTAGCGCCTTCAGTCTCAGTTGCAACCACGGCTGTGCCGCAAGCCATTGCTTCAGCGATCGCCAAACCAAACGATTCGCTCTGCGACGCCGACACAAAAACTTCGACCGCGCAATAAAACGGCGCAACGTCGTCAAGCCAGCCAAGCAGATGAACTTGTTTCGCAAGATCGAGTTTGGCGATTAGGTCTTCCAGCGCGGCACGCTGTTCTCCGGTTCGCGAAGAATCCTGTCCGGCAATCAAAAAATGAGCGTTGGGAAAGCGATTGACGACGATTGCCGCAGCGCGCACGAAGTCTTCGGGCCCTTTGAGCGATTTGATTTCACCGACCGTGCCTACCAGCAAACAATCCTCTGAAATCTTCCATCGCCGGCGAAAGGCAGCGCGATCGAATTGTGACTTCGCGTTGTCGAACCTCTGAACGTCGATCCCATTCGGAACAACAACGATTCGCTCAAGCGGCACCAAGCCTTGCGCGCGAAGCTCGCGCGCTACCGCTTCTGAAACGGCAATAACGCGCGCGGCGTGAGAGAGTGTAATTGTGTGGAGCCGATTGAGAGGAAATAGAACGTGGCGCGTGATGATCAACCGAGCGCCAGGATTTCGCCGCACGGCATATGAAGCAAGCGGGTAATCGCGGGCCATATGTGCGTGAACGATTTCAATCTCGTGTTTGCGCGCCGCACGGGCGAGGCTGCGCGCGCTGGGCGCATCCAGGGCATTTCGCAAGGGCATTGTCACGATATTTTCGCGCGGCAGTCCGGTAAGCTCCGCTATTAGCGGAGAAGCTGGCCGGACTACTGCAAACACTTCATGACCACGAGCAACGAGTGCGTTGGCGAGGTCAATCAGGTGTCTTTCTCCACCGCCGAGTGTTTGAGCCGAACTGATGTGGAGTATTTTCAAGAATGAACCAGTTAGGATAAGCTGAAGTATTCAAGATAAAAGCCGAAACATTTTGTCACTCAGGCGCGCTTCTGTCACCGAGTAAGCCAGGATAAAGAACGACAACTCTACCCTCAGCCCAGCCTGACGTGCCTGATCCTGAAACACTCGCGCTTATGAGGGCAAGCTAAGTCGAGATAGCGACATGATGGCCTGCGGCGTCGAAGGTTTCGGATGCTGCTGCCTGTCTCGTCGTCTTCAACGATCAGGATACGAGCTGAGGATGCTTTCCGTTGCGGGCTTCGGCTCTTCATTCTTCTGGACGAATCGCGCATTGCCGTTGCAGAGCGGCAGCCGAACCTCGAAGCGCGTGCCCTCCCCGGGTTCACTGACGACCATGATCTCGCCGGCGTGGCGCGAGATGATGCCGTGAGATGCGGACAAGCCAAGACCCGTGCCCTGCTTGCCTTTAGTGGTATAGAACGGCTCGAAGATTCGAGCGACGGTCTCGGCCGCCATTCCGCATCCAGAGTCTGCCACCCAAAAGCAGCCGCTTTCAAGCTCGGAGCGCGCGCCAACCTCCATCGTGCCACCGTCGGGCATCGCATCCACCGCATTAAAGATCAGGTTGAGCACCACCTCACGCAGTTCGGCCGCTTCGCCAAAGACGTAGACCGGCCCATGATTATCCATCCGCAAGTTGATCTCGTAGCTGCTGTTGGGCACCGCTTGACTCTGCCACTTAGGACGCGCGATCTCGATGCTGGAGCTGATCAATTCGCCAAGTTCGACGGGGGCAAACTCTTTGAAGGATTCACGGCGGGCAAACTCGAGGATGCGTCGCAGCGTCATCGATCCATCTTCGACAGCGTTCGTAATCACCTTGAGACTTTTGACCGTGGGTTCGTCTGTGCTGCGCATGAGCAACAGTTGCGCGCGTCCCTTTATTACCGTGAGTGAATTGTTCAAATTATGAGCCACGCCGGCGGCCAGCTCACCGACCGCGCGCAGCTTGTCAGACTGGGCCATCAGTTCCTGAGCCAATTTGCGCTCTGTCACGTCCCGCAGGAAGACCAGAACACCGGTGACGTTCCCGTCCTTCCAAAGTGGCGACGTGTGCGCCTCGACATTGCGGACCGTGCTGTCGGTCCTAACGGCGCGAACTTCAAACTGCGTCTCTTCACCGGCAATCGTGCGCTGAAGATTCTGGTTCGTCAGGTCGCGCGACTCGGCGGCAATGAATTCGTTGAAGTAGCGCCCGGCCAGCATCAGTAGCTGATCCTGCTCGGCGCGCTCATTCATCCAGGTGATGCGTCCTTCCATGTCCAGCGTGTAGATCTCATCGGGCGTGCGGTCGGCGATACTGGCCATGAAAGACTTGTGCTCGAGGGCTTCGGCTTCGGCCCGCCGCAGTTGTGAAATGTCTCGGGCGATTACGACGGCGCTGCCAACAGCCCCTTGATCTTTGATTGGCTGAACGATCAGCAAGG
>JBGQJU010000150.1:0-10352 GCA_041499185.1 Pyrinomonadaceae bacterium
ACTCAACCACGTCGTCGCCGCTTCCCAGCGAAACCAGTGGAGCGTGCGCGAAAGAATGTCCGGGACTTTGCGTTTTTCGACAACATAAAAGCCGCCGCTGTGGACCATCCAGATCTGCGCCGGCTCGCCCGTCGCGCCGACCGCTTTCTCTTCTTCGCTCAAACGCGCATCCAGCCAGGTGAAGTAGTACGTCGTGCCTACCCACATGATCCCGGCGAAGACGTGCACCCAGCGGAAGATCAGATTAAGCCATTCGCTGACGGTTGGATTAAGGGTCACCCGTTAACTCCCGCGATAGGTGGAGTAGCCATAAGGGCAAAGCAGGAGCGGAATGTGATAGTGCTGCGTCGTGTCGTCGATCTCGAATACTATGGTCACCTGCGGATAGAAACATTTGACCTTGAGCGTCGAGAAATAGCCTTCCGTATCAAAGATCAGCCGGTAGACACCTGCATCCAAATGGCTTTCCACCAGGAAAAATGGCTTTACCCGCCCGTCTTCATCGGTCCAGGCTTCGGCAAGCGCGGTCCAGCTATCGTCATTGTTTCGCACTTCGAGATCGACATGCACGCCGCCGGCAGGTTTGCCGCAACCCGTGTCGAGAATGTGTGTGGAGATTGTGCTCATGGTTCTTAACTAGTCCTGAGTCTGAAGTCGCGAGTCTGAAGTCAAATGATAGTTAACGGTCTCATGATTCTAAACTATCCAACAACTTCTTCAACCGCAATTGGGTAATACGCGACTGCTCTTGAGCAGCGATTCGTAACTCTTTGTCCCGGTCGTTGTGCAAACGCTCTTGAAGAATCGCCAACATCTCTTCGGAACTCTTTCCAGTGGCGCAGACGATGAAGATGTAGCCGAACTTTTGTTCGTAGGCGCGATTGCCTTCCGCGAGCGCCTGCATCGTATCATGCGCCGCGCTTTGCACGCCCGCTTGTTCCTGCTCCGACCACACTCGCGCCTCAGCGGAAGTTGTTTGCGCGGCTTGCTTCTCGCCGATTTTCGGATGGCTCAGAAAAGCTTCCAGCCAGTCTGCCGGTTCCAACGACCACCAGATGCTATCAGCTTTCGCTAAGAGATCATCGAGACTGTGGAAAGGCCGCGCGTCGCTCATTGACCGCACCCAATTGCGAGAGCCGCAGCATCTTAGCAGTTCGGCCTCGGCGTCCCCGGACGAAAGCGAATTCAATCGATTGAGTCCGATCGTCAACGTCTCAATTAACCGCAACGCGAAGGTTCGTTCTCTTGCCCTCTCCCCGTGGGAGAGGGTTGGGGAGAGGGCTTGACGAGTTGCTGGACCCTACCCCTTAATCCCTCACCAACGGGGACGGGAAATGATGTCACTCAATCGTCCCATAAACCCGCAAACGGCCCACACCGCCATCCGGAAAAATATTGAAGCGCACGTGCGATACTGCACCCGCATCCAGGATTTCATCCACAAAGTAATGGCGCGTGTGCGCTTGAAGTTTGGTACGCGGCAGCAGTGTCTTCCACGAAAAAGCCGGATCGGAGAGCGTCTCGACGGCCAGGCCAAGGGCGTTACAAGCTTCAAGCGAACAACTCTCCGGGAAATTGCCTTTGAACCAGGACGTATCAACTTCAACGCGTCGAACGTGTCCCGCCGTTCCCAGTTTGATGATGACCCAGTCGTAACCAGGGCCGCGGCGACGTTTCGTCTCCCAGCCGTCGCTCACGTTCGCCGCGCGGCCGGGCATGATCAAATTGTGCCGGTGACCAAAGAACATGTCGCTGCACGAAAGAACTAAACCTCCATGCTCGACCGCCGCAAGATCTATTTCACCGGCGGCGGATCTCAGTCGATGCCAATCAGGAGCAACCTCGCCGTACACACGCAAACGCGCGACGCCGCCGTCCGGAAAGATCCTGAAACGCAGATGCGTGAATCGCTGATCGTTTTGAACTATGAACGGATTCTGCGAATCACCATTGAGCCGCGACAACGGCAAAATTTCTTGCCATTGAATCGACTCACTTGAGAGTTCTTCTGCATCAGGGTGACCGTCGATCGTGCAGGCTTCAATTGAACAGTGCTCTGGATAGTTACCTTTAAAGTGACTTGTATCAACCACCACTCCGCGAATGATTCCGGGCAGACCCAGACGGATGATGCACCAATCGAACCCCGGCGTGCGGCGCCGCCGCGTCTCCCAACCGTCCATCCACTTGCCGAGGTCGGTATATTTGCCTTCGATGAAAACCGGCGCACTCGCCTTGAGCAGATTCTCTTTCGGCGCAAAGAACTCGTCGTTGGCGACAAGCACTGCGCCCCCTAATCTTTCCGCCGCCAAATCTATTAGCTCGGTGAAGTCCATGGTTAATCTCAATCACGGGATAGCCACAAAAAGGCTCAAAAGGCACAGAAGCAATAATCCCTAAAGCTTGGGATTCCTTTCTCGACTCTTCGCGCCGTTTCTCGAATCAGGCATCACGAGACAAAATATACTTCTTCACTTGCAGACGAGCGCTCCCGAAACTGATCAGGAGCCCGTGTTCAATTCGAGAAGCCCGCAGGTATCCTAACAGCTGTGCGACGTGCTCATCGACTAGGGCGCGACAGCCCTTGATTTCAGCGATCAATCGATTCTCGATCAGCAGATCTGCACTAAGACTTCCCAACGGTGTCCCATCCTCATCGAATACCGCAAGCGCATGTTGCTGCTTAACTTCAATCCCGCTTTTCATTAGTCGGTGCGCTAGCGCATTCTCGTAAATCTTCTCAAGATGTCCACCGCGAAGATACTTGTGAATCTGGAAGCTTGTTTCGCGCACAACATCACAGAGCAGGTTGATGTCATCGGGTCGATCGCGTCTCGATTTCATCAGCGACCTAATCATGATTTCGCTATTCATTTTGAGCCTTTTGAGCCTTTTTGTGGCTAATTATTCGCTTCAGTAATTTTCCCCGTGCACCAACGAACTCCCCCTCATCATATATCAACCGACCGCGAAGAAAAGTCTTTCGGACCACGCCGCGAAGAATCTCGCCGTCGTAAGGCGTCAGCCTGTGACGGTGATGAATGCGATCAGGTTCGACGCGGAACTCCTCATCAGGATTCCAGATCACAATGTCCGCATCGTAACCAACGGCGATCGCACCCTTACGCTGATCCAAACCAACCAGCTTTGCCGGAGCATGGCACAACCATTCAACGAGATCGCTGATCGTGTGACGACGCTTTTGCGCTTCGGTCCACATCACCGGCAAGCGAAGCTGCAAAGAAGAGATACCACCCCAGGCCTTGAGAAAATCACCCGAGTCACGGCACTTCATCTCGGGCGGGCAGGGCGAATGATCCGAGACCACCATATCGATCGTGCCGTCGCCAAGCGCCTGCCAGAGTTGCTCGCGATTCTCGCGCTCGCGAATTGGGGGACAACACTTGTACTGCGTTGCCCCATCAGGAATTTCTTCGGCTGCAAAACAAAGATAGTGCGGACAGGTCTCCGCGGTGATCTGCACACCTTCTGTTTTTGCTTCGCGCAGCATGGGCAAAGCATCCGCTGACGAATGATGAACGATGTGTACGCGCGCGCCGGTTTCGCGACTTAAGCGAATCATCAACTCAACCGCCTCGTTTTCGGCGGCGCGTGGCCGCGCGTTAAGGAACGTCTCATAACGGCGCGGATCTGAATTGCTTCGCTTCGCGCTGCACGCCGACTCGATCGGTCCGGGCAACTCCGCGTGAACGATTAGCACCGCTCCCAGACGCGCCAGCTCAGGCATCGCTTCACGAAGATCTTCTTCCGTCACGTTCGGAAACTCATCAACGCCCGAATGAACCAGAAAACATTTGAAGCCGACCACTCCTGACTGGAATAGTGGCGCAAGCTCTCGCGTATTTCCCGGCACGACCCCGCCCCAGAATCCAACGTCAACGTAGCACTGCCCGCGTGCTGCTTCCAGTTTTTCCTGGAAACCAGCAAGCGTCGTTGTGGGCGGAATGCAATTGAGCGGCATATCGACGAGTGTCGCCACGCCGCCCGCAGCCGCCGCGCGCGTTGCCGTCGCGAAACCTTCCCAATCGGTGCGTCCCGGCTCGTTGATGTGAACGTGCGTGTCCACGAGCCCGGGCATGACGATCGACTTGTCGTCCGCGGCAAAAACCCTGCAATTATCCGGGATCTCTTCGAACGGCTTTATCTCGGCGATGCGGCCATGCTTGATGTGAATCGACGCGGGCGCGATTGGTGAGTCGTTGAGCGTTTGCGCGGTCGAGCCTGTTTCGGCCGTCACCACTTGCCGACCGCGAATTACGAAGTCAGGAAAAGTCATGGCGCAAACTTAAACCACAAGATCAGGCGTTTAGCAATCCCGCGCGTTGCAGTACGCGTCAATTTATCTCGTCAAACGTCTCGATGATCGGATGGGCCTCTGTTGCCGGCTGCGGATGATTCCCGGGCCTGAGGTTAAGCAGCGTGCGCATATCAGCGGCGCGCGCGCCGTCGAGTTCGGCGACAACGTCCGAAATGAAAAGTACCCGCGCCGGAGGAACAGCAAGCGCCGAAGCAATGCGACGATAACTGTCTGCGGCTGCCTTTGGGCCGGTAGTCGTGTCGAAGTATTGAGCGAGAAAAGGCGTCAGGTCGCCTGCTTCGGTGTGGGCGAAAAGCAGCTCTTGCGCCAGCACACTGCCGGAGGAAAAGATGCCGACTCTAAGACCGGCTCTGTGCCAGCGCTCGAGGGCTGGAGGAACGTCCGGGAAAACTTGCGCTCGTAAGATTCCCCCCTGATAACCGCGTTTCCAGATCTTCCCTTGCAGCGATTTCAACCCGGTCGACTTGCGATCGCGATCCATGAGCCAGTGAACGTAAGCGACCAGCGAGTCGATGACGGCGTCACCTGGTCCGGCAAGCAAGGCAGGCGGATTTAGATTGCGGGAAACGTCCGTTCTGTGTTCCTCGCGCAAATACGATACGTCTACACGCACTTCAGGCTGGTCGAAGTTTGCCATGAGGTACTCCTTCACGTGCGAGCGCGCAAAGGGAAACAGCACGTCGTAAACAAACGAGATGGGCGTTGTCGTGCCTTCGATGTCGAGAAGAATTGCTTGAATGTTTAAGGTGGAAAGACTAAGCGCCATTACCATTTTCGTAAGATGCAGCTCACCGATAGCGCGACGAGTAACTGCTATTGCCTGCCAAGTCCGCTCGCTAAACGGCCGAGGAGAGATTGGATCTTGAGGCGATGTAAGAAACGCCGAAGCAAACCGGCTGGTACTTTTGGTCCGCACCACTCTCGGTGTAGTAGGGCGTCCAGCCGGCCAGGTCCTGAAACAAACGGATCGCGCGAATCTGCCGGTCCGAGCACAGGTCGAACCAGTGCCAGGTCCCTCGCGGCACGCGAATCAGATCGCCCGCTTCGACTTCAATCGCCACTACTGAGCCATCCTTCGGACGGATGTGAAACAGTCCGTGGCCCGCGATGATGAACCGCACTTCGTCTTCGCTATGCCAATGTTCACGATTAAACTTTGCGAGCATCGCGTCAAGCCCGGGCGTTTGCGCATTAACGTCGATCACATCGGCGGTGACATAACCACCTTGAGCTTTCAGCTCTTCGATCTCTTTCGCGTAGGCGCGCAGCACTTCCTCCGCGGGCGCGTCCGCCGCGACGTGATGCTCGGGCCGCCACTGCTGGTAATGGATGCCGCACGTCTCCAGGCGATCGGCGATTGCCTGCTGGTCGCTTATTGTTAGCCCTGCTTCAGGAATTCTGACTACTGCCACTGTCAAGCCCCCTCACGTTTGCCACCCCCAATCATCAGCCGCGTACGCCCGATCGCTTCGAGCAAGAACTCCAGGATCTCAATGTGCCTCTTTGCCTGCGCCAGGTCGTTACCCCAAGTGTAAAGCCCATGGCGTCGTAGAAGAAAGCCGTGCGCTCCTGCGTGCTCCTTCAAAACCTCACTGACGTTGTCAGCCAGGACTGTCATATCTTGCGAATTATCGATGATCGGCAGCCATTCGCGATGCTCATGCGTCTTTACACCTTCGAGGCCTTTCAACATTTCGTAGCCTGCGATCGCCAGCCCGCCATCAGCCGCATGCAGGTCGGAAAGCGTTGTGCTCCAGATCGAATGCGTATGCAAGACCGCGCCGGCGTCGCGCTCTGTCACTATGCGGAGGTGCAGCGGACTCTCGTCCGAAGGCTTGCCCTGATGATCACTGAGAATGACTGACTGCTTATCGATCAACAGGATCTGCTCGGCAACCAACTGCCCTTTGTCGACGCCGCTCGGGCTCATTGCCAATTGCAGCGGATCACGGTTGATTACGGCGCTAAAATTCCCGCTGGTTCCCAGGACCCAGCCGCGAGCATAGAAGCTCCGGCCAATCTCTGCCAGGCGCGGCGCGATCTTTCGGAAATCTTCCGGCATTAGGTCAACCTTGTTCGAACTCGATAGTCCATAGCATTCTGAGCCTACGTGTCCGTTGAGAGAAAATCTTCCAAGAGATTCAGCGAAACCCGCAAACGATAATTCTTGGTAGAGCGAAGGTCGTCAATGGGCACGATTTCGCGAGCCAGTTCTGCTTTTGCTCTTTCAATAATCTCGCGATTTAACTTCTGACCTCGCAGCGCTCCTTCAGTATTTATGCAGCGAAGCGGGATTGGCGCAACGCTGCCGAAAGCCATCCGAACTTCGTCAATCCGATCGCCATTGATTCGCGCGACCGCCGCAATGCATACCTTCGAGATCGCTTGCGCTTTGCGCGTGCCTACTTTGCGATAGTACTGCTTCAGACCCTTCGTCGTGCGCGGCAGGCGAATGCGCGCTAATAGTTCATCGCTTCGAATGTTCATCTGCTTATAGCCCGTGTGAAAGCCGTGATACGAAACCCAACGAGCGCCTTGCGCGGAGACGAGTTCAAGCTCCGCGTCGTAGGCAAGCAATGCCGGCGGCGAGTCGGCGGCTGGCGAAGCGTTGACGATGTTCCCGCCCAGCGTGCCGCGATTCTGGATTGCGAGTCCGCCGGTCTCGGTCGCCGCCTGACAGAGCATCGGAAATTCTGCCCGCAGCACCTCGTGACTTTGAACTTCAGTGTAAGTAGTCAGCGCGCCGAGTGAGAGGTACGTCTCTGTTACCTCGATCCCGCGCAGCTCCGCCAAATTCCAAACATTTATGTAGTGCTTGTGCGGCAGTTTCCCTGCCTCGAGCAGCACCATTAGATCCGTGCCACCGGCGAAAGGTTTCCAAGCGCCTTCACTGGCCGCAAGCAGATCGAGCGCTTCGCTAAGTCTGGGTGGAGAAACGATGTGATAAGAGGGGATGTAGGCTCTCATCGGCGTGTGCTTGGGCGAACCTTGTCACCGTTTTGGCTTCGTTTCTTCTCGGTGCGTGGCTTTATCTTCGCTGTTCCAAGCGCCAGACATAACCGCCGCAATTCAGAAACAAGTTTGAGTCGAGCCGTAACTGCTTCAGCTGACATGTCGACCTTACGCATCACCAATATCCTCCTGCAGCGCAGCGATATCATCAATATCGCGGCCGCTGCCGCGAAGTTTCTTTAACGCAATCAAGCCGTCACGGGATACAACCGACAACTCTCCGCCTTCCCATTCCGCTTCTACTCGGGAGTCCCAAACGCCGCGAATCTCCGGAGTGACAAGAAGTAAATCTAAAGACAGCACATGTCCAGTGCTGGGGTGGATTTTTGAAACGCGTCTGATCTCAATCGCTCCGTTCGCAAACGACATATCCAACCCGCGGATCGTATAACCGAGGTCTCTGGCAATGGCAATTACCGTCTCAACCGCTTCCGACAGAATCAACAGATCGATGTCAATTGTAGCCCTCGCATGATCATAAACGGCCATCGCGAGACCGCCACAAAGAGCATAGTCGATCTGGTTTTTGTCGAGTTCCGCGATCAGTTTTCGAAACTCGTCATAAAGGTCGAACATCACTGCGCCCTTTCACTTCCGGCACGCCCGCACAACCGATTCGAAGATCTTCATGTAGCCGGTACATCTACAGAGATTTCCCGCCAGACCAGTGCGAATGTCTTCCCCACTCGGATTCGGTTTGCGTTCGAGCAAATCAACCGCCGCCATCACCATTCCCGGCGTGCAGATGCCACACTGCGCGCCGCCGCATTCGATGAATGCTTGCTGCACGGCATGGAGTTGATCATCACTGGCGATGCCCTCGATTGTTTGAATTGATGCGCCTTCAACTTGGGCGACGGGAACAAGGCAACTGTTGACAATCTCGCCGTTGATGAAGACGGTACAAGCACCGCACTCACCTTCACCGCAGCCTTCTTTAGTACCGGTCAGGTGCAATTGCTCGCGCAGCACGTCGAGCAAGCGCTCCATGGGATAGGCATGCAGTGTTTGCTGTTGCTTATTGACCGTACAGTTAATTTCTACCTTGGCTGACAAGAGTGTTCCTCTGCGTTCTCTGCGAAATCCTTCGCGTCCTCTGTGTTAAGGATCGTTCTTTCTTTCAGTCTCAGGCGATCGAAGTTTCCATTTCTACAGCTCGACGTCTTTTGGCTCAAAAGCGACCTTACCATCCTTCAGATAATAAAGACCCCACTTGATTCGAACGCCCGGCTGACGCAACGCACGCTTCCTGTGGATTTCAGAATGAACGATCCTCGCATTGGCAATCGATACTCGATCCAGGTCCTTCTGTTCTTTCGAAGTTATCCGAGCCCCACCATTATAACGATCACTAACATAGGTAATGGCCGGCTCGATCTTATGTAGCAGCGCAGGCAGGTAAGTCCCGTTCTCTCTGTCGACAGCTCCTCTGACGGCGCCACAATCCGTATGGCCGAGGACGACTACAAGCTTCACATGCTTTTTGACCAGGGCATATTCCAACGAAGCCAGCTCATCGCCGTTTAGGACCGGCCCGGCCACACGAATTACAAAGATCTCGCCGAGTCCCCGATCAAAGATCAATTCCGGCGGCACTCTGGAATCCATACAAGCTACGACAACTGCAAAGGGGTGTTGGCCGCAACGAGCGGTTTCCTTCCGCTCCTCGCTCCAATTGCGTTCTTCCATTTTTGACTGCCAACGCAAGTTTCCGGCTTTTAGTTTTTCCAGGGCGGCGTCGGCGTTAACCTCTTCGTTGCCAGACGGACACGGTCCGTCCGCTCCTTTCGCCTGAGCCGTCTTAACCTGTGCGCCGGCCTGCCGCGATGCGCCGGTCACGCCCAGCGAACCTAGTGCGAGCGCCAACGCAATGACGATGACCCAGGCTCTTAAGGAACTATTCTTCATGGGCTACTCCTTCCGTCACGTTCGTTGTGTGTTGAGCCGCCCTTGAGCGGATAAACCGGGCGAATATCGTGAGATCACTTTGAAGTGACCAGCGCTTTCTCCATCATCGCTTCTGGCATCAGCGGCACATGATTGAAACTCACACCCGTTGCATTTTCAATCGCGTTCAGGATCGCCGGCGCGGGCCCGTCCATCGGCAGCTCACCGATGCCTTTCGCGCCTGCGGGCCCGTACGCATATGGATTCTCTTCAAAGTAGACGCGAATCGGGGGAATGTCAGCCGGCGTGGGAATGATGTAGTTGGTCATCTGGTTATTTATCATCCTGCCATTCTCCCAGACGACGTGCTCGAAAAGCGTGAACCCAATCGCCTGCGCCACACCGCCTTCGATCTGTCCGGTGGCCAGCACCGGATTGATCACTTTGCCAACTTCCTGCACCGCGACGAAATCATCGACCTGCGCCTCATAAGTTAGCGGATCGTACGACACCTCCGCGACATAAACTGCCCACGCGAACGCGCCATACGCATCTCCCTGATATTTGTCGTCATCCCAATGAATGTTCGGCGGCGGTTGATACTGACTGAAACTCTTCAAGGGGCCAAACTTCGCGATGTAATCACCACATGCTTTCCGAAACTCCGCTTGAGTGTATTGCCCCTTCAATAAGCCGCTGCCCACGAGCGTCTGCTTCAATCCGAGGACGGCGGATTCGACGAGCTTGCCCACAACCATGCACGTGCGCGACGCGACGGTTGGGCCGCTGTTAGGAACGTTCGCAGTGTCGGGCTGAGCTACTTCAACGAGATCGTAATCAAGGCCGAGAGCTTCAGCGGCAATCTGGGCGAAGATCGTATTTGTGCCCTGACCGATCTCCGTGCTCGCGGCCAGAATGCGCACATAACCTTCTGCAGTCGCTTCCGCGCCGACGACTGACTGGAGATAGACTTCACCTGATCCGGTAAAGCCCGCGCCATGCATGAACGACGCGAAACCGATCCCTTTCTTGATGCGCGGAGTCGGGAGCGCGGAACGGGGCAGTAGCCCGACCGTAAGGGAGGGCTCCAAAGAAATTGCTGAGCCCTCCCTTA
>JBGQJU010000151.1:0-10124 GCA_041499185.1 Pyrinomonadaceae bacterium
CTAGTGGCGGCATCAACTCCACGATCATGCACGTCACCCACCACTCCCACGACGTGCAACAAACGCAAGTCTCCGTCCATGTTTCCAAACTGAATAGTTTGTCCGATTGGGTTTTCGTTTGGCCAATACTTCCCGGCCATTGACTCGCTAATGAGAGCGGCAGGTGGCGAGTTAGGCTGATCGCTCCGATCGAATGTTCTGCCCCGCAGGACCGGGATTCCCATCGCTGCAAAATAGCCCGCACTGGCTAGGCGAAAATCCGCAGACCCTTTCTTTGCCGGGTTGTTATTAATGAAAAAAGTTCCGTCGGGTCCATCTCCCCTCAAGGGCAGTAAACTAATAGTCCCGACCGCACTCACGCCCGGCAGTTGGCCCAGTCGGTCGAGTAATTGTTCCTGAAATAGTCTTTGTCTTTCCTCTTCCGCGCTGAGTTGGACCGTTGTGTCAGGAGCGATGCCGTGCTCCTTCAAACGTTGATACGCTTGCATGAAATCCTGGTACTGTTTCTCATTGAAGCCAATCCTGGGCAGGTTTAGCTCCATAGCCACAGCGCTTTCCGTGCGAAAGCCAGGATCAATTTGCAGCAAACGGTAGAAACTTTTTCCGACCAACCCGGCGGCTACCAGCAAGATCAGCGTCAACGCCATCTGCGCGACAACCAGTAAACTTCGCAAGCGCTGACCCGCTTGACCAGACCGACCGTGCCCGGTTTCCCTGAGACTTCCTTCAAGGTCCCTGCTTGAGAAGCGAAGCAACGGCACCAGTCCGAGCACGACTGCCACCAACAAGCAAAGGCCCAGGGTGAAAGCAATCGCTCTCACATCAACTCCGATCTCATTCACGCGTGGCAGGCTCTGCCGATTCAATCCAATTAATAGGTCAACCCCCCAAAACGAAAGCAAAACGCCTAGCGCACCGGCGGCGAGAGTCAGCAGCAGGTTCTCAGTGATGAACTGCCGCGCCAAATGCAGGCGAGTTGCACCCAGCGCTGAGCGCACCGCAAACTCTCGTTGGCGCGCTGTCACCTGGGCCAGCAGCAAGTTCGCTACGTTTGCGCAGGCCACCACCAGCAAAAACCCGACCGCCACGAAAATCATCATTAGCGCGCCGCGAACATTCCCCACCATGTATTCCTGCTGTGGAATCAGGGCAAAATCCACCGCGTCCATTTCCTTGCCGTGTTCTTGTTTGAGTTGTTTGCTGATGGCGCTGAGCTCGGCGCGCGCCTGCTCAATCTTGATGGCCGGAAGCACCCGGGCAACTACGTGCCAGTTATGCGCCGAGCGTGAGGTTTCGGGCAAAGATGTTTCTCGCGGGATCCAAACCTCTGCGTTTTGCGGGAAGCCAAGGCCTGGAGGCATTACTCCTACAACGGTGAAACCCTTGTCTGAGATCTTCAGCGTGGTTCCGGTCAAGTCTTGTTTTCCACCCACCACTCGGCGCCAAAAGTCGTAACTGATCACGGCCACCGGCACGCCGCCCGCCTTACTCTCTTCCCTGGCGAAGGTGCGGCCAAGAAACGGCTGGGTTGCGAGCACACGGAAAAAGTCGCCTGACACTCGAAAGGTAATCGCGCGGGCAGGTTCACTACCTCCAGTAACGGTCGCAGTGCCTCCGCTGTATTCAGCGACCCCCGCAAGCGTGCGGCTGCGGTCGTGGACGTCGAGAAAATTCGGCTCGGCGAACGACATTGGCCTGCCCGCCGCATTCACTTCTCGGAGTTCCACGAGGCGTTCAGCTTCGGGATAAGGCAGGGACCGCAACAGCACTCCGTCGACGACGCTGAAGATTGCCGTACACGCGCCGATACCAAGCGCCAGCGTGATCACGGCGATTGACGTAAACGCCGGTCGCTTCAATAGGCTCCTGATGCCGTAACGAATGTCTTTGAGTAATGTTTCCATGATGTCATCTCCAATTGCCAATTGCCGATTGCCGATTTGCAGTTCCGATCGTTCTGAACCGGCGATGTCCAAGAGCCAGTTGCGACGTCGCTCAAATCGACAATTGCCAATCGGAAATCGGCAATGCCTTCACTCGTACCTCAACGCCACCAGCGGATCGACCTTTGTCGCGCGTCGCGCCGGGATGTAGCAGGCGACGAACCCGACGATCGCGAGCAGGAGCGGAACGAGCGCGAACGTGGCCGGGTCGGTCGCGCTCACTTCGAACAACAAACTCTGCATCGCGCGCGTCAGCGCGTACGCCCCAGCCAGGCCGAGGACAACGCCGAGCAGGACCAGCGACATTCCTTGTTTAAGCACCATGCCCAACACGTCACGCGCTTGCGCTCCGAGGGCCATGTGGATGCCAATCTCACGAGTTCGTTGCGTTACGGCGAAGGCGAGCACGCCGTACAGACCAATCGCTGCCAGCAGCAAAGCCAGACCGCCGAAGATGCCGAGCAGCACAACTGCAAAGCGCCGCGTCTCGAGTGTGACGGCTACGCGCTCTTCCATGGTCTTGATGTCGTAAACCGGTTGGTTCTTATCGACCGCGAAGACTTGCTCGCGAATAGCTTGGGTTAGAGGACGCGGATCGCTGGATGTGCGAACTACAAGTGTCGAAGCCGAGAAGTACGCCGGCAGATAGAAGGTGCCTTTCGACTCTTCGGCCAAGTCTTTCAATTGCGCCGTGGCAACGATACCGACAACGGTGGCCCACGGGCCTTCCCTGCCCCAACTGATCCCGCCGCCCAGCGCATCGCCGTTGGGC
Source organism: Pyrinomonadaceae bacterium (assembly GCA_041499185.1). GTDB lineage: Bacteria > Acidobacteriota > Blastocatellia > Pyrinomonadales > Pyrinomonadaceae > JAOAPY01. The sequence continues at coordinate 2,716 of JBGQJU010000151.1, forward strand.
CAGAACCGCTTTGCTAACTCTTCGTCGACGATCGCGACAGAGCCTGGCGCAAAGTAATTATTCACGCGCATATCTGAAGGTTGGAAGTCGCGTCCTTTGAGAATTGGCAGTCCAATCGACTTGAAGTAATCAGACGATACGAACGCGTAGTCAGCATGCGGCGGTGGATCGTTTGGCCCACGCTGCCAGTCGCGAATCACGAATATCGAGTTGTCGCCGCCTGAGGTGAAGGGAGTCTGGAAGCAGGCGGCGGCATGCGTCACGCCCGGCAAGCCGGCGATTCGCGGCAGCACACTGTCGTAGAACACGGCGACCTTTGCGGCACTATTGTATTGAGCGCCTGGCAACGAAAGACGCAGCGTCAAAACGTTGTGCGGATCAAAGCCCGGCCGCACGTCGAGCAGTTTTGAAAAGCTTCGCACCAGGAGGCCGGCTGAAATCAAAAGCACCAACGCGATCGCAACCTCCGCCACCACGAATGTTCGTCGCATTCGTTGCCGAGTCATGCCTGCTGAGTCAGTTCTTTCTGATTCCTTGAGCGAATTCACCAGATTCGTTCTCGAGGCTGTCAGCGCCGGAATCAAACCAAAAATCACGCCGCAAGCAAGCGAGACCGCGAAGCTAAACAACAGCACTCTTATGTCCAGGTGAACCGCGTTCAGACGTGGCAGGTTCGTTGGCGCAAGCGCCAGCAATGCCCGCGTGCCCCACGATGCCAGCAGAATTCCCAGAGCGCCGCCGACAACGGCAAGCATGACGCTTTCAGTAAGCAGTTGCCGAATGATGCGACTGCGGCCGGCGCCCAAAGCCGCGCGCACCGCGATCTCGTGAGAGCGCACGCTGGCGCGCGCGAGCAGAAGATTGGCAACGTTCGCGCACGAGATCAGTAGAACGGCAACGACCGCGCACAGCAATACGAAGAGCGGACGGCGCACGTCGCTCACGTATTCATCAGTCAAAGAACGAACCTCGATGTTGAACTCGTCAGGTTTCTGGCCTGCAATACTGCGCGCGACGCCACTCATGATCGATTGCGCCTGGGCTATGTTGGTTCCGCGCTTCAAACGCGCGAGCATCGTGAACGAAAGACTTTGGCGGCGTTCCTCGGACAGCTCTCGCGCCGTGAAAGCCATCGGGATCCAAAGATCGACGTGCGGATAGATTTCTTCAATTCCCTCCGGCGCTACGCCGATGACTTGATAGTTGTCTCCGTTGAGTTGAATCGGGCTATTGAGAACGCTGCTGCTTGAATTGAAGAGTCGCTTCCACAAGGCGTTGCCCAGCACGACGACGCGATCGTTTCCGACTTTGGCTTCTTCCACATTGAAGAAGCGTCCGGCGACTGGATTGATCCCGAGCGTAGGGAAAAAAGTTGCGGTAACTCTGCCTGCCTGCAAGCGCTCGGGAGCACCCGTACTGGTGAGATTGAAATTTGTCCCGGTCATTGCCGCCGTCGACTCAAACGCATCGGTTTGGCGGCTGTAATCGAGATAATGCAGAGCGGACACCTGTGTGCGTGGCAGATTGAGCTTCGGCAACTGGTTGTGTATCACGACCACGCGATCAGGATCGCTGACAGGCAACTTGCGCAGGAGCACTGCGTCGACGACCGTGAATATTGCTGTAGTCGCAGCGATGCCCAATGCCAGAGTCAACAAAGCAACGATCGTGAAGCCCGGCTTCTTGACTAGCATCCGCACGCCGTAACGAACGTCTTTGAATAATGTCTCCATGATTACATCTCCAATCCGCAATGAACTCACTCGTATCTCAAGGCGACGAGCGGATCGACTTTCGTTGCGCGCCGCGCGGGAAGATAACAAGCAAGCAGCGCCACGGTAGTCAGCACTGCGGCAACGGCTATAAAGGTCGTCGCATCGGTAGGCGTCACTCCAAAAAGCAACGTTCTTATCAAGCGCGTGAGCGCAAAGGCTCCGACCAGCCCAATCGCTTCACCGATCAGCGCCAACGTCATCCCCTGTTTCAGAACCAGCGTGAGCACGTCTTTGAGTTGGGCGCCGAGTGCCATCCGAATCCCCAGCTCCTGCGTGCGTTGCGTTACCGCGTAAGAAAGCAAACCGTAAATGCCTACGGCGGCCAGGATTAATGCCAACGCTCCGAACAATCCCATCAGCAACATGCTTAGCCGCGGTTGCGCGATGCTGTCAGAGACAATCTTTTCCATGGTGCTGATTTCAGCAATCGGCTGATTGGGATCGATCGACCACACCGCTTTGCGGAGCGCCGGGACAAGCGCGCTTGGATCGTTTTGCGTGCGCACCAGAATCGTCATGTCCGGCAAAGGCGCTTGCGATGCGGGAACGTAGTAAGTGGGCTCAGAGTCCGCATTCAAGCCGGCGGATTTCACGTTGCGCGCGATGCCGACAATCTCAAATGAGGTCAGTCGCTGGTTCTTCCAGATTCTTGCGGGCGGGCTCAGCTTGAGCCGTTGTCCGAGCGGCTTCTCGTTTGGGAAGAATCGACGCACGAAGGCCTCGTTGACGACCACAACTCCGGGATGATCCTGATCATCTTGCGCGGTGAACTGCCGGCCACCAACGATTTGCGTGCCGACCGTTCTGAAGTAATCCCAGCTTACTGGATTGAAATTGGCGGAAGGCGATTCACCTGACGCGGGAGCGGGTCTTCCCTCTATGCTAAAGCTGTCAACCCAGTTGGTCTGTAGCGGATGATCGTAACCAATCGCCGCAGCCTGCACGCTCGGCAGGCCAGAGATGCGTTCGATCAGTTGGCTGTAGAAGTTATTGATCTGCTGTGGGTCGCCCCACTTCGATTGCGGCAGGGTCAGGCTCAGTGACAACACATGGTCTGGCTTGAATCCCGGATCGACTTGTCGCAAACGCCAGAAACTCTTGATCAGTAATCCCGCGCCGATTACCAGCATCACCGCCATACCGACCTGAAAGACAACCAGCAACTGACGTAAGCGCTGGCGCCCCGCTCCTGGACCGGAAGTGCGGCCACTTTGTTCTAGGGATATCTGAAGATCGGGCTTTGAGGCGTGCCACGCCGGCACCAGACCAAATACCAAACAAGTGAGGAGCGAGAGCAGAAGGGTAAAGCCGAGTACGCGCAAATCAAGTTGCGTTTGATTGAAGCGCGGAAACTCCGGCGGTATGAGCTTCACAATCGCGTCCACGCCAAATTTGGCGAGCCCAATGCCCGCCGCCGTCCCTAGCAGAGAAAGCAACAAACCTTCGAGGAAGAACTGGCGCACCAGCCGAGCGCGCCCCGCGCCCAACGCTGCTCGAATAGCAATCTCTTTGCTTCTGGCCGCGTGTTGCGCCAACAAGAGGCCGGCGATGTTGGCGCAGGCGATCAAGAGCACCAGACCGACTGCGCCCAGCAATGTCAGCAACGCCGGTCTGGCATTCCCCACAACCTCACTCATAAAGGGATTAACAATGATCCCTTCGCCTTTGTTGACAGCGTACTCCTGCGCGAGTCTTGCACCGATCGTGTTCATCTCCGCCTGTGCCTGTTCGACTGTGATGCCGGGTTTCAAGCGGCCAACGACGCCGAGCACGTGCGCCGTGCGGACGGCCGCCCACCCAGCAGTGAAAGACATCGGTGTCCAAAATTGCTGCCGGCTCTGATCGAAGGAGATCCGGCCCGATGTGGTGGGCGATACTGGATAGATTCCAGGCGGCATCACACCCGTGACTCTGTAGCTGGTGCCGTTCAAGGTAATCGTCTTGTTGATGATCTTTTGATCGCCACCATAACGGCGTTGCCAGAAAGCATGCGCCAGGATCACTGCCTGCCCTTTGCCCGGCTCGTACTCTTCCGGAAGAAACAAGCGCCCCAACATCGGCTCAACGCCGACGACGGAGAAATATCCGGCGCCGGCCAGCGTGCCCAGCAATTGTTCCGGCTCGCCATCGCCCGACAAGGTCATCGTCCAGGCGCCGTACGCGGCCATATCTTCAAAGACTGTGTTCTGCTTCTTCCAGTCAAAGAAGTTCGCGGGTGTCGTGCGCCAACGCCCATGCTCCGGCACATTCGCCCACAACGAGACCAGTCGATCGGGATTTTTGTAAGGTAATGGACGCAGCATCACTGCATTCACGACGCTGAAGATTGCCGTGTTCGCGCCAATACCTAACGCCAGCGTGATCAACGCCACTGCGGTGACCCCCGGGTTCTTCAGCAACATGCGCGCCCCGTAGCGCAGGTCTTGCCACAGTGTGTGCATCTCATTTCTCCTCGTTATTACTCGTACCGCAGCGCCACCAACGGATCGACTTTCGTTGCCCGCCGCGCCGGGATGTAGCACGCAAGCAATGCGACGCCCGTCAAGATGAGGGCGATCGCGGCAAACGTAATTGGATCGGTGGCCCTCACGCCGAACAGTAAACTCGCCATCAAACGTGCCAACGCAAAAGCTGCGACCAGCCCGGTCGCAACGCCGAGCAAAGCCAGGCCCATGCCTTTTTTCAGCACCAGAACCAGGATGTCGCGCAGTTGCGCACCCAAAGCCAGCCTTACTCCGATCTCTCGAGTCTGTTGGGCGACGAAGAAGGAAAGCACTCCGTAAATTCCGAGCGAAGCCAGCAACAAAGCCAAGGCCGCAAAGACCATCAGCAGGATCATTCCCAGGCGACGCGCCCCGGCCCGTTCGGTCAACACTTCGCCCATGGTGGCAATGTTCGAGATTGGCTGATCCGGATCCACTGCATGGATCTCGCGGCTTACCACCCCAACCAGACTCAGCGGATCGCCGGTTGTACGGATGACCAGGTCGCGCGGCGCGTATCCGAAATGCGAAGTAATCTGCCGGTAAGGAAAATACATTTCCGCTCTTACCGGATCATCCACTCCCATCTCGCGCACATCGACGACGACGCCGACGATCGTGACCCAGGGCGCGTTGGGCACTCCTAACTTGAATCGTTTACCCAACGCGTCTTCATGGGGCCAGTATTGGCGCGCCAATGTTTCGTTGACGATCACAACCGGCACTGAATCTTTCCGGTCACCCTCGTCAAAGTAACGTCCGCGCCGCAGATCAATGCCCATCGTCTGAAAGTAATCAAGGCTTACTTGCCGGTGGATGGCGTTTGGAGCGTTGCCCGTTTGGTCGCGGCCTTCGATCGTGAAACCATTCGCTCCGCCCGGCCATTGCAAAGGAACTGAGGTGGTGTAACCGGCAGAGACGACGCCTGGCAGCGCCTTCACTCGTTCCAACACTTGATCATAGAAAGCGACGCGTTTGGGATGTTCACCATATTTGTAGCTTGGGAGCTGGGTGCGCAGAGTCAACAGTTTTTCCGGCCGGAAACCTGAATACTGGTTGCGCATGTGAAAAACTGTCTGCATCAAAAGCCCTGCGCCTACCAGTAGAACCAGGGCCAGCGCGACTTCGGCAACAACGAACGCGCCGCGAAGTTTATTTCCGCCGGCACTCGAGGCCGTGCGGCCACCCTGTTTCAACGCTCGATTTAGGTCGACTTTTGATGCCTGCAGGGCGGGAACCAGTCCAAAAATGATTCCCGTCACCAGCGAGATCATCATGGCAAACCCAAGCACGGGAAGATCGATTTTCAAACTGGTGGAGACTCTCATACCACCGGGAATGAGTTGCTTCAGCAACGAGAAACTCCACAGCGCAACCAACAATCCGAGAGCGCCGCCCGCGCCCGCCAGCAAAATACTTTCAACCAGCAACTGCCGCACGATGCGCCCGCGGCTCGCGCCAAGCGCGGCACGGACCGCAATTTCCTTACCGCGACCAGCGGCGCGCGAGAGTTGGAGACTGGCCACGTTGGCGCAGGCGATTAGTAGTACGAGCCCGGCAGCCACCAGCAACATCATTAACGGGCGGCGAACGTTACCTGCCAGTTGTTCGCGTAGCGACACGACTGCCGCGGTTACGCCTTCCATTTCATCGGGATGATCCCGCACGATCCGCTGGGTGATTGTCTTGAGGTCTGCCTGCGACTGTTCAATAGTCACGCCCCGCTTCATGCGCGCGACGACATCTACGTAATGATTGTCATGATCCGCAAGTTGCTCCTTAGTGAGCGCCGCAGGGACCCAGACGCCAACGTCGCTCACCAAAAACTGAAAGCCCGCGGGCATCACGCCTACGACTGTGTGCTTCTCGCCGTTGAGCACAATGTCACGGCCCAGGATGCCACGATCACCGCCGTAACGCCGCTGCCACAAAGCATCGCTGAGTATCGCGACTTTGGCGCCGCCCGGCTTGTCCTCGTCAGGTGTTAAGTTGCGGCCCAGCGCGGGCTGAATTCCGATCAACGGAAAGAAGTTTGCCGTGACACCGAACGACGGAATCTTTTCCGGCTCGCCGTCCCCGGTGAGATTCAAGGGCTTCCAATTGAGCACAGCCATATCATCGAAGACCGACTGCTGCGCTTTCCAATCGGCGTAAGTGCCGGGGGCCGACTCGCTGTAGTTGTGCGGCGTGCTGAGGGACGACATGTCTTCCCACAGCATGACCAGGCGGTCAGACTCGGGGAATGGCAAGGGTTTGAGCAGTACAGCGTTCACCAGACTAAAGATTGCGGTGTTGGCGCCGATGCCAAGCGCGAGCGTAAGCACGGCGATTAACGTGAAGCCCGGATGTTTCCAGAGCGATCGGACGCCGTAACGGATGTCTTTGATCAATGATTCCATCAGGTCACTTCCTTTTGCCAATTTCCAATTACCGATTGCCAATTTCTTCAACTCCCTCTCCCTTTTGGGAGAGGGTCGGGGAGAGGGCTTGAGTATCGCAAAACCGCCCCAGCTAAGTCCCTCTTCCCCAGCCCTTCTCCCAACTGGAGAAGGGAGTGAACTCATCGAGAACTGGCAATGCCTTCACTCGTAGCGCAGCGCCACCAGCGGATCGACTTTCGTTGCCCGCCGCGCGGGAATGTAACAAGCAAGCAGCGCGACCCCTGCCAGCACCAGAGCATCGATCAGAAATGTCGTCCGATCGGTAGGGCTGACGCCGTAGAGAAGCGTGGACATCAAACGAGTCGCCGCGAAGGCAATGGCCAGTCCCAGGGCGATGCCGATCAGGGCCAACTTAAAACCATTCCGCAATACCAAGCTCAGCACGTCCGCTCGCCGCGCGCCCAGGGCCATCCGAACGCCGATCTCATGCGTACGTTGGGCCACCGAAAACGCCATGATCCCGTAGATTCCAATCGCCGCCAGAATCAAAGCCAAAACAGCGAACAGACCCAACAGAAACATGTTGAAGCGCCGCGGAGCGACCGAGTCCGCAATGCGCTGCTCCATCGTCAGCAGGTTCGAAACCGGCTGGTCGCGATCGATTGCCGCGACCTCGTTGCGCACGACCGCGGCCGCTGACAGTGGCTCGCTCGAGGTGCGCGTCACCAGATACATTGGCTGCACATTCGCGTCGGCAAACAATGGTTGCA
>JBGQJU010000152.1:0-9943 GCA_041499185.1 Pyrinomonadaceae bacterium
AGCGCGGCGGTGTCTGGCGTGCTGAAAACTTTCCGCCAACCGATTGTCCATAAAACCGATCCGATCGCCGTGACAATTACCGGGGGCGCCGCGATCCGCATCAAGGTGAAAAGGTGGCGACGATAAAGCCGGACCGCGCGGTCGATAAGATCGCCCGCTCCCAGAGGCACCAGGTGAAGATCGTTAGCGCTCGATGTAGCCATAGGAAAAGCAATCACCCGTTTGCGATCTCAGATCCGGGATCTCAGATCTGAAATCTGAGACTGAAGATCGATCTGAGACCTTAGATTTGAGATCTGAGATCGGGTCGCGGAAATCTTAACACGCAGGTTAGACCCGTCCGAACAGATTTTGGTGCGCGCTGACATTTCCGTTAGAATCTTCCGGTAATCCTTAAACGTAGGACTGGCATATTCACCGGGGTCCCCAACGGGTCAGCCCCGTTGGGGTGGTCTGGCCTGTCAGGACAAGCGGTTAAGCCTGCCCTACATGTGCCCCTGTAGCTCAACGGTTAGAGCAGCAGACTCATAATCTGTTGGTTCGGGGTTCGAATCCCTGCGGGGGCATTCTTTATCAGTAGGCAGTTGGCAGACGGCAGTGGGAGCAAGAGCGGTGCGCTTGTGTTGCTGACGATCGCCAAAAAGCACCCCGAAGTTCTGCTAGAAGTTTGAACATTAGACACATGTGGCGGCGCAGTGATCGCTCGTACGCGCTTTCACCGTCGTCGCCGTGACAAGTCCGTGAGATTGGCAAGGGGGACGTGTCGTAAACCGCCGAACGCAGCCAGCGGACAATCACTGGAGAGACCTCTGTTGCTAGCTAGAGGTAGAGATTGTTGTAGTAAAACCCCACGTCCACTCATGAGGTATGGGTTCACGGGCTTTGAGGAATGCGTATTCTGGTAGGATATGGCGCAATGGGTGTTCTGAGTCCCCGGCTTTGTGCGGAAGGAAAACGAACTTACCATCATGTTTCTGAAAACGTCTAACCTCGTCAAAGGTCACTGGGGAGATAGGAAGAGGCATGCTCTCGGCTCTGGCCGACAGCCACTTATAGCGATCTTCATCTCTCCCTGAGAGGCTTGATCCCAGGACAACCGTACTCTTTTCAATGAAAGTCCTAGCCGATTCATCGGCCCAAAATTCCGTCAGATCTTGATGGATAATCCCCAGAAAAATGTTTGATGAGCGCTTCTCATTGACGAAAACCAGCAAGCTAGCCATATCCTCCTTTAGGTTCTCCTTCTGGTTAAGTATCTCGTCAAAAATCACAAACATACCTGGGGGCTTCTTGGACCTTTTTTCGTGCGCCGCAAAAATCGCTTTCAATATCGGCTTGGCGCGGTCGCTTTTGGCGCATTCGGTATACCAGGCCGTGGGTTTGTCTGTCGCTTGGCGGCTTATTGAGTTCTCAATCGCGTCGGGAGCGACTAGAGTGATGCCGGTTTGCGCAATATGTTCGATGACCTTGGCAAACTCCAGCGCTTCATTGCGCGGTTGAGGGTCCAAAGTTTCGGTGTCGTCGCTGTTCTTGTAGTTTACATACACAAGATCGTATTTCTCTTCCTTTAACAAAGCGGCAGCGAGTACATAAGCAAAAACTGATTTACCCGATCCTGGTCCTCCACAAATAGCCGCGTTCCAAATCGGAAATGAGATCTGACTCTCCTTAGCCCCTGTCTGGCGAGTCCCATAGGGTAAGCGCACTGTCGGCTTGAAGCGCTCCATTCGATCATTCGTTTCGTCCAGCTCATCATAGTAATCAATTGATTCAACTATTACGGCGCATGGAATCAACCGCACTTGTTGGATATAGTGCCGATCCATCATTCTGCGACGCCAGTGGTAAGCTTGATTCATTGCCGGCGTGAACGAGCCGTTTCCAGTCGAGCTGATGCTATCAAATTCACAGAAGGCGTAGCCGATAGCTCGGATTGCCCTATCCATCGCTCCCGTATCCAGCCTGGCCTTATCTCCATCGTTTGTGAACATGTCTCTCACCGGTTGTTGATCTTTCTCGTCTAAATGGTCCCAAATGTAATCCAAGTCTCTTCCCTCGGCGGGCGTAATCACGGCCAAGCAAGAAAGGCTTGGAAGTCGTGAGGAATCATAGACTAGGCGCGTTACCTGTTTAGGCTCCGTTAAGAAGTTCGCGACATCCGTCACAGTCAACGGCACTAGCTTTGCACGACTACGCAAGTTGGAGGTACGTGTTGGCGTTGCCCAGCGGTATCGCTTCACAGCGGTCACCTCTGCTTCATAAAGGTCCTCAAACAGATTGGATTTTTTGGCAATCTCATCCTCAGCCCAAGTGTCCGGCAGTTGTCCACTAACAATGAAGTCAACCCCAAAAGTTGTCGTATACCGAAGCGATGCGTGCGGCGCCAGTTTGTTCCTGATATGTGCTTCGGCTTCCTGCCACTTGTTTTTGAGCGCGCGCGCGAAAACTATTCTCATCGCGGGTGCGGATCCTACATGCATCACGCCACGAAGCAGGTTGGCTGCGATGAGGGTTTCCGCGACTTCGTTAGACAGATCCCCCGAGCGACACTTTCGCACCGCCTCAAATATCTCTTGCATTGAGATTAGAGTGTGATTTTCGTTCATTGCAACCCTCAAAGATAGTTAAGACGCCGTTATTCCGTTGCCATATCCTGCACTGTCGATTCAAGCAGCTTGCTGTGGGCTCTTAAGAGACTCTTCGTTGCTTTGTTATCTGGCATTCTCAACTGTGATAGCAATAGGAATGGACCGTGAGTATCGAGAAGCCGGAGCACGATTTTTGAAACATGATGCAAACCAGCCTCCTTGAATTCGTTAGTGTTCTCTCGAGTCGTTTCTGCGTTCAGCGCGCCTAACATTGTTTGATTGACGCCTATTTTCACCCGAATAGGAAATACGTATTCAGCGATGAACTTTCCTTTCGGACGAACGTTGACGTATTCGTACAGACGATATTCAGGGCGCAAGGGATGACTCTCTATGTCGTCAACCCACAGAATGTTTCCGGAGCGTATGCAATATCCAGCGAAAGATTTGACGAGAGGGACTATGCGATTGAGATCTCCAACACCTGCTTGAAGGTCGCAGTTTTCCTTTGCGTCGAAAACCTTCCCGTTAAGCATCGTCGAACTGGTCTTGAGAACCGCTTCTTCAGTTTCTTCAATACTCCTTTGAAGTACGAGCACGGTTACAATCCATTGTTGAGGATCCCAGTTGATTTCTCTGACTAATAACTCCCCCAACGCTTGAATAAGCTGTCCATTAAGTTTGTGGATCAAAGCCCATTGCTCGTCCGGGAATTCTTTCATACGTAAGCTGACCTCCTATTTGGTATCGCTTCAATAGGATCGAAGACTCAATGAGAAACCGGTGGCTTAAGAAACGTCTTTGCCCTGAGTGCTAGTAATTAAGAATCAAAATTCATAGGCTGGGACGATCCGAGGCGGTAGTCGCAGGCTCTGAGGTCCAGCCTGTTTAATTGCTAAGCGAGCGAACAATACGCCAAGTCTTGATTTGGGTCAATGGTTTCACGGTCTTCTTCTCAGGAGAATTCCCGTCAGAACAAATTCGTCCCTGCGACTAACGGTAACCTCAATCTTTGAGCGTCATAACCCCGCTTATCGGGAGTTTGTAATGAAGAATTGTCCGAGTGACGATTTTGGTTGATTTGATGAATTATGATTATCGAACAAACACTCCTGGTGAGACCTTGGCGGGATCTAAGGAAGCCGAATCTGACGCCTTCTCGTTGGCGCGATTATGGTGCGACGGTGTGCTGAGACGTAGCAAGACATGAATTACTTTGACGGCTGCGGATTCGGTAAATACTGCTACATCTGGTTTCGTCTGTCCTTGTTAGTGCCCTCCGACCCGTCTCATAATCTGTTGGTTCGGGGTTCGAATCCCTGCGGGGGCATTTTCCAATCAGTAAGCAGTTGGCGAGCAAGAGCGGTTCAGACGAACAAAACGAACTATATGAGTGACGAGGCATTCGGTGACCTTAAGGAAGCCTTGGAGGGTGCGCTTGCTTTTGAGCGTGGCGAGCGTCGCGATTTGAAGGTGACTCGAATTCAGGCTCCCCGACCGCCGAAGGCAATGTCACCTAAAGACATTGCTCGAATCCGGGAAAAGCTGAACTGCTCTCAGGCCGTGTTTGCAATGATGCTGAACATCAGCCCCAAGACGGTCCAGGCTTGGGAGCAGGGTTCGAGAGAACCGGGTGACGCTGCGCTCAAGTTATTAACAATCGCAAAAAGACATCCCGAGGTGCTGCTTGAAACTTAAAGGATTTAGAGTTGCCTCTGTGCCGCGCTATGAGTGAGAAGGTTGAACCCATCGTAGCTGATCCGAAGCGGCAGGCAATCGGCCCGCAGCGCGGATACGGCTATCAAGCTTGGCAAAGTGTGTATCAGTGGATCACGCTCAAGGGCGATGAAACTCTGTTTTTGGAGGGTGGCGAAGACATCGATCTTCTGAATGCAAGAGAAGCAACGACCATTCAAGTTAAGGATACTGCGGCGGTTGTTACCCTCAATCGCAACGACGTTTTAAAAGCGATTGGTCATTTTTGGGAACATCAAGAGAATAATCCTCAGCGAAAAATCTGGTTTCATTTTCTAACTACTTCACCGCGCGGGCTGGAGAAGGAGAAACCCTTTGGTGAAGACCAGGGGCTCGATCATTGGGACGCATGCAAGCGTGACGACGTTAGCCTTGATTCTCTCCGCTCATTTCTCAAGGGTAAGACTCAGCTTCCCTCTGGACTACTCGATTTTCTGAACACCGCGACTGATGACGAATTGCGCGAGAAGTTGGTTCAGAGAATTCTGTGGGAAACTGATAGCGAGTCGCAGTCTTATTTGAAGACGCTGATTGAAGGAATACTAGTAGACTACGGCACTCGAGTGCACTCTTTACCTCCTTCCGAATCTCTCAAAGTTGTTCCTCACCTCTTCACACGAATCTGGGACGTTGTTTGTGAAGAACAAGATCGAATGTTGAATTATTCGGACTTTGCACGTCTATTTGAACAAGTCACTAGCGAGTCCGTTCCTTCGAGTGAATTGCGACAGCTTAGGCGAATTGCTCAAACTGTTGGGCAGATGGGCTTCGGCTCTTTTTCTGGCGGCTCCACAGTCAGCTCATTTACGCTAGCAACTTCCGATCGCGTAATCATCCCGCCACTGGAGCGATTGGCTGAACGAACGACGCTAGTGGGTGAGTTGCGAGCGCGTCTTCTGGTGAATGGGTTGCTCGTTTTACGGGGCTCGACCAGTACCGGCAAATCAACGCTGGCAGGACTGATAGCCACGCTAATAAAGGACGAAAAATGGCAGCGTTTGGATTTTCGCGGTCTGCAGCCAGAAATCGTGCGGGACCGACTTGCCTTCGTAGCCGCGTCTACGGACAGCGATCAAACGCCGGCTGCGGACTACTTAATCGACGATCTTAATTTTGAGCATACTCCAGATCTTTACGAGAACGCCTTGGCCGCTTTGATCTACGTGGTCAGAAAGCGCAGCGGCAAGATCGTGATAACTACACAAGGAGAGTTACCTACTCGAATCCGTTTACTATTTGACCTGCCTGAAGATTGTTCCTATGACGTACCGCTTCTCACGGAAGATGAAATTCGAGAGGTGGCTCAGAAGTACGCATGCCCTCCAGGACCAAAACTCGATGGTTGGACTAAGCTAGTCGCTGCGAACACAGGTGGGCACCCTTTACTGGTTCACGCTCAGATCAAGAACCTTCAAGTCGCGGGGTGGCCTAACCCGACTATAAGGGACTTGTCACCACCAAAGAGCGTTGAAGACATCCGCAGAGAGGTTCGGCGTCGCCTCCAAGACTTGCTTCCTTCTGAGGCGGCACGGACGCTTGCGTATAGACTGAGTATTTTCACTGGTTACTTTAGGAAGAGCAACGCACTCTATCTAGGAGAACATCCTTCGCCTATTCCGAATCCTGGCGAAGCCTTTGACCTTCTGGTTGGACCTTGGCTTGAGCGAGTCTCCGACAATTATTATCGATTATCGCCACTTCTCGCGGGCTCTGCCGATGATATGTTACCAGGTGGAGCGAGTGAATTGCATCAATACGCAGCCGTATCCTATCTCAAAGAAAAGTCGTGGAGTCCGCAGGAACTGTGGGGGGCCCTGTTTCACGGCATTCTCGGTGAGGCAGTGCCGGCTCTTATCATGGCAATCTCGGCCTCATTGCAAGTAGCGACGGAACACTGGCCTTCTGTCAGTCGCCAGTTGGAGTTTCTTTGTTTCATGAAGATCCTGCCTAAGGAGAAGCTCCTCCCGAGCGATGCGTTTCTGAGCCTAATGCTACGTTGGTTGCAGTTCAGAATAGCTGCCGAAGTTAAGCCTATTGAAGTTGCGCCGACGATTGTTGAGCGATGGGCTGAAGAGGTGGAGGAGTTTGACGGAAAGGGCGCATATCCTGGTTCAGAAATTGTGGCGAGATTTAGCTTTGCGAACCTCACGCTTATCAACGTCGATGTAGTTCTACCGATGCACAGAGTTGTCAAGAATCTCGCGATGACTCTCTCATCTCTGCACGAAGGCCTCGAAAAGCAAAGCGAAAATCCGCTACTTCGCCAAACGTTCGGCGATTACGCCGAGCTGTGGGGTGACAAAAGTGTGTATTTTGCGGTTGCTGTTAATCGCTGCAGAACAGTGGAGGCCCTTTCGGAATTCAGTTCGGCGCTTGCCAGCTTGTCGCCCGAAGAGGGGAATGAAATCTGGGCTAAATTGGGGGAAGACGATCATCTCGCAATGCTCTTGGTAGACTCCGCCTGGCTCAGTGAAAGTAAGTTGGAATTACCAAACTGGCGCCAGTGCTTGACCACGTTTGATGAGGTAGCTCGTCTAGCTCTTGAACATCGCGCCGCTTCGCTTGTGGCCGCCGCTTACCGAGGGAAGGCGATTGTCTTGCGCGAATATCTAAAAGACTCCTCAAAAGCTCACGAAGCATTGGATGATGGCGAAACCAAATTGGGAAGCAAACATCTCATACTTCAAGATTATCGTGCGAAGCTTTTCTCTTTGGATGAGGATTTTAAGAAGGCTATTTCGATTTGGAATTCAATTGCGCCCTCCCTCGAACGCAACAAAAATCCATCTCGTATTTTTACCTATCGAGACGCCGAGGTCGCCGCTGCCGGTCTTAACGACTGGGCGTCGGTTGCAGAGTTCGCTGTTAAAGCTGAGGAAGCTGCGCGTTCTGCTTCATTCAAGGAATCGCTCGCCATAGGTTTCCACGCGGACTACGCGTTCGCGTTATGGATGAAGGGCAATCGGAAGCTTTCTACCTCAGTGTTCGTTGAGACGGTAGATATGATAAGCCGTCTTGGCTCGATCGAAGACGACTTGGACGCTTACACACTTCGACGCAAAGTTTCACATGCAATCGCTTGGATGAAACAGGAAATCAAAGGCGGTGACAAAGTGTCTCAGCCGCCAGCAGCTTGGTTTAGCGATCCGGGTTCGACTGCTGAGAAAACGGAAGAAGCTGATCCTGAAGAGAATGTTTGGTACCACTTAGCGGAGATCGAATATGCAAATATGGCGGGAGATACCGCTTTCACACGGTTCGAGCAAGCCGCCTCCAAAAGACCACTTCAACAGGCCGCAGTCGCAAAACTTCGATTAGGTCACATGTTAAGAGGACAGCCCGTTCAGGCCTCACTAGTTACAGAACTAGCAGACTTCGATACCAAACTAAGTGCGTGCGGAGAAGCCTTCGGCAGGACGCCTCCGGATTGGCAATCCTATTCGGAAATGGTTCAACCCTTCTTGTTCGCGTCCTTAGTAGTCGCGTGTTCGACGGGCAATTATCCAACATCCTCAGTGATAAAGGAGTGGGGCGACAATGCTCGACGTCTGAAATTGACCAGTCCAACTTTAGAAAACTGGCTAGAAAGGCTTGAGCGTTGGTCGCAGGCTGACGAATCAGAGTTGGCGTCGGCGATGAAGAACACTGAAGAAAAGACCGAGACACGTATTCTTGCCTCTCTTTTACTCACGGCGGGCGAGGATACAAATCCAGAGAATCTCTTTTACGCTAACGTAGCATTGCTTACGACGCCGAACATTTTCGGCGTGTGGTCCAACGATATCGAGACGTTTTTGGCCAAATTGATCTGTGAGGCTTGGTTGAGAGCCGTTAAGCATCAACGTTTCGCTTTGCGTTCTCCAAACCTGACGGTACCCGCAATATCCGGTGCATGCGATTCCGATGCGGAAGGCCTTCAGAAGGCAGCCAAAGTTGTCGTGGCCGCCCGCAATGCCGTACAGACTAAGTTAGACGATAGTCTGCTAACAAAACTGAAAGAGATGGGCGAGACTCAGGTTCGGAGTGAGACTGCTTCATGACTAAAGACTTCGAGACATTGATTTCAACCAGTAAGAAGTCAATCGGGAAAGGAATTTCTTTAAGGCTTGTGAGATCGAAGAATGCGAAAGCCGAGCTGGCAATTATTGTCGGTGATGCAGCGACGGCCGAAGATTTGAGGAAGGCCTGGCCGATAATCGACAGAGCTAGGACGGAGATTCGACAGGTTCAAGGTTCGCCGATGAACAGGATCGATAATGCCTTGATTTTCAGTTACGGCGAAATGAGAATTCTCGGCAAGTGGAGTTACGAATTCATCGCGCAGGATATCAATTTTGACGTGCTTGTTAATCTTGTACGCGCAGTAACGCAGGTGCCCGAAGGTGCCACACCTGACAGTCAGGAGGGCTATGTATCAGCATATGTACTTCTTAAGACTATGCGGATGAAGGATAGCGATATACGCTCATGGCTTGCGGCTGGTGTTGAGGTTATTGAGCGAGGTGAAGCACCATGGAGCGTCGACCGGGGTCCTGTTACGGCGGCACGCGTCCGGGAAGCTCTACGACAGTTCGAAAGAGATCTTGAATCAGGAAAGATTGTTATAAAGGAAGCGCCTAAGACGGCGACAGTTAGCGTAAGCGAAATTGCCGCCAAAAACGACGAGGTGATTTCGAAGGCAGAGGCCCTCCTTAAGCGTTCCTATCCGAAACCATTTCAGCGTTATCAGAACTACATGCTCAAAAAAGTACGCGAGTCCGTCAAGCCCCGCCCGTCCAATGCGGGAAAATCCGGCTGAAATTGCCCATAAATTTCAGTTCTGAATTGTCTAATCTTCTTTTGAGGAGGTAGACAATGATCGAACAAATCGGTTTCTGGATTATGCTGTGCGCAGCACTCGTAGGGATTGTCGACGCATTTATTCGGATTGCAAACAACAAAAAGAATCATCGGAATTAATTCAAAGCGCGAGAAGAACTAAACGATGGATATCTACGCGCGTCCTTGAAGGCAAGCAGCGATGGCGCGCGATCGCAACGATTAGGCCGATGGCGCGATTATGGCGCGATGGCGTGCTGAGACGTAGCGAGATGTAGCGAACTTTGACGGCTGCGGATTCGGTAAATACTGCTTCATCTCGTTTCGTCTCACCTTGTTGATGCCCCTCGAACCCGTCTCATAATCTGTTGGTTCGGGGTTCGAATCCCTGCGGGGGCACCAATCAACTGGCGAGCGTTCTTACATTTACATCGCGCGGGTTTTTGTGGCGCCGCCACTACTTACTACACGCAGCAACCGCTTCGTCATAGAACTCTTTCATGCGACTGAATTGCGGCTTTTTGGAAAGCGTGGCGATTACATTCTGAACAGCGCAGTTGGTAACTTGCGGGCTGAGCTTTTGCGCGGCAGCACGGTCTTTCACCCAGAACATTACCCGCATATTGTCGAGGCACTCAGACAAGTTCAACTTTTCTCCCGCGACAAGACTGGCAATCGACTGCGTGTCGCCGGGATGTGCAATGCGATAGCTATAAACGCTGCGCGAAAAATATTGGCAAATAAAAAAGGCTGACATTGCCGGATCTTTCTGGCAGTAAGCC
>JBGQJU010000153.1:0-9839 GCA_041499185.1 Pyrinomonadaceae bacterium
CGAATGACTTGCCCGATGCCAGCTGCCTGATTGCCTCCAGCTTGAACTCCCGCGTAAACTTTCTTTGTGTTAAGCCCACAGTCGCCCTCCTCCTAAAAAACTGTAGCTTAACTCGTGGTCTCAAATTTGGGGCTCAGTCCAGGCCTTTGTCTTTGCACTTATTCCTCTTCTTAATATCTTGTTTTAGCAACCGGTTGGCCAGATCCTCCAAATCTTTGTAAAGGGTTCGGTCAAACCCCTTCGGTGTCCACTTCTTTCTGAGTTGCGTAATTGCATCTTTACTGTAATGGTAATAGCGCGAAACGTACCATCCAAACGTGTCCCAGATAAGTTCGGCTGAGATGACACCTTGCTTCTCAAAAGTGCTGACTTTCTCCAAGAATTCTAGAATACTCTCTATGTTTTCGATGTCCGGCTCATTCTGGCTGTTCCACGCCATTCTCCGATTCTCTAGCATATCCCACGAGTTCCATTCTCTGCCCAACTCAATTATTGCTTGTAATTGCATCTGCTGCTTAATTAGGTGACCCTGCCACCAAACCACCGCTGCAGGTAACAGACCTGCTAAGAGCAGGACCCCATCGCTTGGTTTTAAGTCAGCTATATGAAATCTAGATAGACCGACGCCTACTCCAACGCAGGTCAAGGATCCGAAAACGAAAAGAGCGAGCCACTCTAACTTCGTCATTTTTGGGAGACTTCGTAAGGTTAACATGGTTGGAATTATGCATGATTTCAGTAGTAAGAATCCAGATCTCGCAGTTCTAGTTCTTTCAACCCAGGAGTCCAAACCAACCGTAGGCATTCAATACTTCACCACCGACAAACGAGGTAAGATTGGCCACGATGATCGCCGCGAAGTCACGCCACATTGAAGGCTTTCCTAGTTGCTCTGCCTCGCCGTAAGCCAACCAAAACAGAGCGCATTCGGCCAGCGGAGCGAAAGTTTCGGCGACAACCAGATAGATCGCGCGCGAAACGTTAGCGAGCGCGAGCGGCAGCACAAGGACGACGATCGGATACGTGCACGCCGTCAGCCACACGCCCGCAAAGAATCTTCTTCGCAGAGGATGTCGCGCCGACAGACCCAGCAGCAAGATCGGCGTCTCAATCAGGATCGAAAGCAGGTAACCGAAAGGCAGGAAATGCCAGAGTTCAATTGAGGACATTTTGATCAGACAGCAGGAGGCAGTCGGCAGGAGCAGGAAGACCTCAAGCCGCATCCAACCGCCTGCTTCTGCTCCTGCCGTCTGCCTCCTATCCGTTCAGATCATTCGCAGCAGGAATGGCGCCTCGGCCAGCACGTGCGCGATGGCCACTGCGAAGTAAATGTCGCGCGTCACGGCATAGTTGACTGAAAAGCCGAACCAGAGCACAGCTGCCAGGAACAAACCGCAAATGAGAGCAGCGACGATCAAACGCGGAAAGCCGCGCGGATGGCGGAAGAGCGGAATTGTTTTTACGTCCCAGACTGCGCCCCGCGCGCCGATCAGCGGCAACGCAACCAGCCAGACCCCGTAGTGCAGCATCTCCAGAAAGACGTGCAGGGAAACCAGCATGTGACTTGAGACGTTTGGCAGAATCTGTGCTCCCGCATGTTGCGTGATGCGCCACGCCAGACCATTGTCGTCCGCGAGCGATGGCGTGCGCGCAAGCTGCCAACACATTCCCACGATCAGGAGCGGCAGCAAAACCAAACAACGATGATACGCCGGCAACCATTCGGGCCGCGTGCGGCGCAAATGACGATCGAGAAACCACAGCGCGACGAGCGGGTGCAGATACACAATCGCCAGACTGAATAGCTCAGGCGCGAGCCAGTTCAATGAACTCAAAGCAAAAGCGACCGGCCAGACCCAGCGCCAGTCGCGCGCATGTCGTTGCTTTCCACGCAGCCACACGAGCGCGGCGATCCATAAGATCAAGAACGTGTTCCAGGTGGCGATCGCGTCGGGCCAGTTATTACCTGACCAGAGCTTCGAATAGTAAAGCGCGGGCAGCGACAAATAAGTGGCTGTAAGGAGCCCTATTCCCGTGAACGCGACGACGAAAAAGTTGCGCGACCGGCCGAAGCGCGCCGGCAGGCGCATCATAAAATAGCGCAGCTCGAACCAGTTGTGCGGACCAGCGAAGAGAAACACCGTGACAATCGAAAACTGCAGCGGCACCCAACTCGCCAACGCGGCTGATATTAAAGCGCTCGCAATTAGTATCAGCGCGAACGATCGCACCGATACTCTTGTGCGTGCGCGCATGTCCGTGCTGCGCCAGCCGACAAGGGAAATGTTTGCAGCTCGTTCCATGAGTATGAAGCGCAGGCAGGCAGGTAGCGCAAGTTGGCAACTTGCGCCACAACTACTACTCGCCCGGTCTGCTCGTGTTCCTTAACGGAATGATCAGTTTCATATTCTCGTCACCGGGAACGATCTCAATATTAAGACCGCCGCTGGTCGCCTTTCCGTCTTTCAAGGCCTGCGGCAAATTCTGCCAGCGGATGTATCCCGGCGGGCCTGCGTTCGCGCGCACAATCAACGTGGCTAATCCGAAAACGAACGCGGTCAAGAGCACCGCCGCGATCGCTTTTTGATTGCGGCGCTGGCCGGACCTCCCGAACCAAACACCGGCGAGAGAAACGGCGAGAAACATAAAGAGCCCGGCCATGATCGTTCGCGTAGAGCTATGCATGAGGCGTTGGGTCATCGACTCAGTTCCGCCATTATTAGCCGCGGCTTCCTGGATGTGCTTCAGCGTCTCCCGCGAAATTTGCAGGCGCGCTTCAGATGCCTTTGAATCAGGCATGACTGTTAGCCCCGTGTAGAAAATTGTCTTGCCTTCAACCGGCGATGGCTTCGGTCGCGCGATGTCACCGAAGGCGTAGATAGCGCTGGCCAGCAACGCGCAAATCGCCGCACTAAGAATCAGGGTTCGTTTCATAAACTCCTCCATTTCGGCTTCAGCCGTGTATGCGTCAGCAGGTCGTTCAAATTCCGCGCAGTATAGCGCAAAAGCGTTCCCTTAGATGCCGAAATTGATTAGCGGATGCTAGAATGTTTCTATTGAGTGAGGTAAATGAGTGACCCGCGAACTTCGAGTTCTCAAGACAAAACCTCGGCAGCCAAAACCTGAGTGGCTGAAGATTCGTCTGGGTGATCCGACGAATCAGAACCATCTGCTCAAGCTGATCGAGGGATTGAACCTGCACACGGTTTGCCAGGAGGCGAAGTGTCCGAACATCTTTGAGTGCTGGTCCGATCGCACGGCAACGTTCATGTTGGGAGGCGACATCTGCACGCGCCATTGCGGCTTTTGCGCCGTTGGCAAGGGCGAACCGGGACAGCTTGATGCGGAAGAACCACGCCACGTGGCGGAAGCGGTGCGCCATTTGAATCTGGCGCATACCGTCATCACTTCTGTGAATCGCGATGATCTTCCTGATGGCGGCGCGGGGCACTGGGCCGAGACGATTCGCCAGGTGCGCGCGCTCAATCCGGAATGCAAAGTCGAAGTTCTGATTCCTGATTTCAACGGTGATGAAGATGCGCTGAACACCGTACTGGACGCCGCGCCGGACGTACTCAATCACAACACGGAAACGATCGCGCGGCTCTATCGCCGCGTGCGCCCCGATGCTGATTACCAACAATCCCTGACGTTGCTTACGCGCGCGGCGGCGCGACGCGATCGCGAACGCCGCGGCATGCTAACGAAGAGCGGGATCATGGTCGGCCTAGGCGAAACCTTCGACGAAGTCGTCGAGCTGATGAAGGACCTGCGCGCCGTCTCCTGCGACATCATGACCATAGGTCAATACCTGCAGCCCTACGAGAAACGTCTGCCGGTCGAGCGCTACGTTACTCCCGATGAGTTTGCGCGTTGGCGCGAAATCGGCATGAACCTGGGATTTCGTCATGTCGAATCGAGCCCACTGACGCGCTCGTCATATCACGCCCGGCAGCAAGCGGAGAATCAGCCGCGGATTTACGCAGATGCGCGCGGATAGATCCATTCGAGAGTCTGTTGTTGTCCTTCGCTTTCTTCATCCGCTTTGATCCGCGTCATCAGCGGCTATGAACCTATGAAAGCCGTCATCTTCCGTCAACACGGCGGGCCAGAGGTGCTGCAATACACCGATGCGCCCGAGCCAAAGATCAAGGCAACCGAAGTGCTCGTCGAGGTGCGCGCTTGCGCGCTCAATCACCTCGATGTCTGGGTTCGCGGCGGGTTGCCCAATGTTGAAATTCCTTTGCCGCACATTCTGGGTGACGACATCGCCGGCGTCGTGCGCGAGGTCGGTGAACTGGTCACCTGGATCAAGCCCGGCGCTGAGGTGATGTTGCAACCCGGCGTCTCGTGTGGGCGCTGTGCCGAGTGCCTGCGCGGTCAGGACAATCTTTGTCGCGACTACGACATCATCGGCTATCGGCGCGATGGTGGTTATGCGGAGTTGGTCGCTGTTCCCGGCGTCAATGTAATTCCCAAACCGAAGAACCTGAGTTGGGAAGAAGCTGCGGCGTTGCCGCTGGTAACGTTAACTGCCTGGCACATGCTCGTGACGCGCGCTCGGTTGCAGCCTGGCGAAGATGTGCTCGTTCACGCGGCGGGCAGCGGCGTTGGCTCGCTCGGAATTCAAATAGCCAAGCTGCGCGGCGCGCGCGTGATTGCCACGGCGGGGTCAGATGAAAAGCTGGCGAAGGCAAAAGAACTCGGCGCGGACGAAGTGATCAATTACACGCGTGATGATTGGCCCAAAGAGGTGAAGCGACTGACGGATCGAAAAGGAGTTGACGTTGTCTTTGAACACACGGGCGCGGAAACCTGGCCCGGATCGCTTGCGTCGCTGAAAAACAACGGTCGGCTGGTAACCTGCGGCGCCACCAGCGGTTTCGATGCGCGCTCCGACATTCGCCAGATCTTTTATCGCCATCTGACAATTCTCGGTTCGTTCATGGGCGCGAAAGGTGAACTGCTCGCGGCGATGAAGTTTATAGAAAGTGGAAAGATTCGCGCGGTGGTTGATCAGAGCATGCCGCTTTCTGAGGCTCACCGGGCGCACGAATTGATGGAAGACCGGGCGCAGTTTGGCAAACTGGTCCTAATTCCGTAAGGCTCAGGCCCTCCAGGAAGAAGTTTCCCGCAAAGTCGCAAAGACGCGAAGGAAAGCAGGCCCCACCGCGCGTTTTATTTCCCTGAATAATCCTCGACGACGAATCGCTTCCGTAGCAGCTTCCAGGCCTCCGGCTCGAGATCAAAGTTGGTGCCGGCAATGTAGCGTTTGCCGCCGTCGGCGCCGACCCAGTCGGCCACGTGCGGCGCATTCTTGTGCAGAAAATCGCCGTCGTCTTTGTCAAAGGGCTTGCCATCTTTGCGCGAAAAGACCCAGACGTAAGTGTACTGACTGTTGCGGACGTCCTTTAGGCCTTGCTCGAGAGTTGTCCCGGAGGTTGGCTCCTTTGAAGGCTGAGTCGTTGGCGTTCCCGACGAAGTTTCCGGGGTGCTGCTGGTGTGACTTTGTTTGCAGCCGGAAAGTCCGACCACAATGGTTGCGGCTACGAAGGCAATCAAGCCAGCGCTTGGTAGTCTTTTAATCATTTTCCGCCACCATTCTAGTCTAAGCGAGTGCTTTGATGCTCGTGAAAAAGTTATGACCGCGGGTTCTTCAATCCCGTTCGCAGTTTGTTCTGAACCTCCCTGATCACTCGTGGCGCAAGCACTGCCTGATGCGTTCTGAGAAATCCTCGAACAGCCGGGGGATCACGCTTCGTCAGTTCTCGCAAGGCCCATGATAGGGCCTTCACAACCATGTCGTCTCGATCGCTCACGAGCATTTCACAAATCGAGAGCGTGCGGGCGGTATCGCCGGCGCCGCCGCGCGCTCTGCTGTTAAGCGGCACGGTACTGACCAACGCCGCGCGGCGCCACCAACGATCCTTTGAATGCGCCCAGCGAGCAATCAGTGTGTCCGGAACTTGATGTTCTCGCCAGGCAGGCCCGGCCAAATAACAGGCGAACGTATCGACCGCAGCCCAATCGTTAATTCCTTCGCCTAATAGTTTGAGCTTTGCAGAATTCAGACCGCGCAGCGCTTCACGATGATGTTGGATTAATTCGTAAGCTAGAAACCGCGGTACTGTTTCAGCTCGCTTCAGCAATTGCAACGATAAGCGGAAAACGAAGTCAGCCGGCGCATTTGCGAGGCGCTTCGAGAACTCGCGCCGCACATTCCGAATGCTTTTCGTGTTCCTTTCAGACAGCAAGGTCAGCCGAGTGATGATGTCGTCGGCCAGGTTGTTAACGTTTTCAGATTTCATTTGGTGACAGGACTCGGCTCAATCGCGGGAATTGACGTCGTAGCGCCGCCAAAATGAATGCCTCGTTTCTCGCGACCCACCGCGGTCATGATGATGGCGCCGGCAAGCACGGTAACAGTGGTCAGTGCCATCGTCGCAGGATAGCTAGTCTTCGCCGCGAAAACTGCTTGAATGTAAGCAACTAATCCCGCCACTGAGACGCCGCATTGATAAGCGAATCCAGGCAGGAAGCCGCGCACCGAATCAGGAGAAAGCTCTGTGAGGTGCGCGGGTATTACTCCCCACGCGCCCTGCACCATGAACTGCATAAGGAATCCGCCCGCAAGCAAGAGCGACAATGAGGGCGAGAGCGCCCAGATGGGAATGACCACCATCGCGCACAAAAGTGCCGCGATCATTGAGCGGCGACGGCCAAAGCGATCTGACAAGAGACCAAAAAGCAATCCGCCCGCAATTGCGCCAACCATGGTGAACGCAGTAACGACCGCCACCTTCTGAGGGCGGAAACCCCAGGCGCGTTTGAGTAACGTAGGATACATGTCCTGCGTTCCGTGCGAGACGAAGTTCATCATCATCATCAGGAGCACGAGATAAATGAATAACTTCCAGTGCGACGCAATGCCGCGCCCAAGCTGTCCCCAGGTTTCGTGGCGAGTCTTCTTCCAAACTTCTGACTCCTTCACGTGAACGCGAACATAGATAGCAAGCAAGGCCGGCAACCCGCCGATGAAGAACATCGGTCTCCAGCCCCAACGCGGGAATACGAAGAAATAGCATACCGCTGCTAGTAAGTAACCAGCAGCATAACCCTCTTGAAGCAGTCCCGAAAGTACTCCTCTTAATCGTGGTGGCACTTTCTCCATCGCCAGCGATGCGCCCACACCCCACTCGCCACCCATACCAATGCCGAAGAGCGCGCGCAGTATGAGGAAAGTCGTATAATTCGGCGCGAGGCCGGAAAGCACCTCAACCACAGAATAAAAGATCAGGTCGATAATTAAAGGAAGCCGTCGTCCGTAACGGTCCGCAAGCAAGCCAAATATCAAAGCGCCTACCGGACGGAACGCCAGTGTGATTGCGAGCGTGAGAGCCATGTGCTTATCATCTGTTTTGAACTCAGTCTGAATCGCCGTGAGGCACATCACGACCAGAAAGAAATCAAAAGCATCCAGGGTCCAGCCAAGGAAACCCGCGAGCAAGGCGGCGCGATGATCTGTTGCTATCGCAGTTTGTTCGTGCGGCATCCCCGCCTTTGCGACATTCATCTCTTGGTCCTTCGCGTTCGAACACTGATGGCAAAGCGAACCGGATACTATTATTTTGTGGGCACTTACTCAAGACTTATGTGCGAATGGCACGTGTGTGATTCGTAAGGATTGGCGGTGACAGGCGACTAACGCTTTGGTGCGGTACAATGCCTGAAGCTGCTTAGCGTAAAACCATTGACCGGGCTAAGCCCGTATTTATCCCGAAGGACTTTGAGCGGCGGATCCGAAGTAACATGCTGATTAAGAAGGCCGACGATATCCAATCGAGCGAAATCACAGATAAAAAGGTTTATCTAAACCGGCGGCTGTTCATGCGCGGAGCAGCATTGGCGGC
Source organism: Pyrinomonadaceae bacterium (assembly GCA_041499185.1). Classification (GTDB taxonomy): domain Bacteria; phylum Acidobacteriota; class Blastocatellia; order Pyrinomonadales; family Pyrinomonadaceae; genus JAOAPY01. The sequence continues at coordinate 7,911 of JBGQJU010000153.1, forward strand.
GACAGTAACGGCGACGGGCCTGATTTATCGGCGACTGAATCCGCCGCCGACAGAGATTCCGAAGGGCGACAAACTCCCCGGCGTAAAGCCCAATGCTGGTGATGCCAACAGTGGTTTCGCGTTGAACGACAAACCGACTTCGCTCGAAGACATCACCAACTACAACAACTTTTACGAGTTTTCAACCAACAAGCAGGAGGTGGCTGCGGAAGCGAAAGGTTTTGTTACGCGGCCCTGGAGCGTTTCCGTTGAAGGCCTTGTCAACAAGCCGAAAATTTTTGATCTCGATGAGCTGCTGAAGTTCCAACAAGAGGAGCGCGTCTATCGCTTGCGCTGCGTTGAAGGTTGGTCGATGGTGATTCCCTGGATCGGTTTTCCTCTGTCGAAGCTGCTGGACAAGCTCGAGCCGGCGTCGCAAGCAAAGTACGTCGCATTTCAAACGCTTCTTGATCCGCGTCGCATGCCCAACCAAAGCACAGGCGTGCTCGATTGGCCGTATGTCGAAGGGTTGCGTCTCGATGAAGCCATGCATCCGCTGACAATCCTAGCGACCGGACTCTATGGCCAAACGCTGCCACCGCAGGACGGAGCTCCTATTCGATTGGTGGTCCCTTGGAAATACGGTTTCAAGAGCATTAAGTCGGTTGTGAAGATCAGTCTAGTCGCCGAGCAGCCACCCACGACCTGGAACATTCAGTCTCCGAATGAATACGGTTTCTATTCAAACGTCAACCCGCATGTCGACCATCCACGCTGGAGCCAGGCGACGGAAAACCGCATCGGTGAATTTCGCAGACGCGATACGCTGATGTTCAATGGCTACGCCGAACAGGTGGCGCATTTGTATGACGGAATGGATTTGCGAGCGAATTACTGATACTGGTCCGTGGTCAGTCGTCCGTAGTGCGTTGCAAGTCGGAGACAGCATTAACCAACCACTGACTGCTAACCACGGACTACCGACCAAAGGCAATGAAAGACGCACGCTTCGCAAAACTCGTTATCTTCATCAACGGGCTCGTGCCGCTGACGCTTTTGCTGTGGGACTGGTATCACAAGCAGGTCGGCGCGAATCCGCTGGAGTTTGTTACGCGCACGACCGGAATGCTGACGTTGGTCTTCCTCATGATCGCGATCGCGGTCACCCCTCTACGAAAGATCACAGGCGCGAACTGGCTGATAAAATTCCGTCGGATGCTGGGTCTCTTTGCTTTCTTCTACGGGTTTCTCCACCTGATGACTTACCTCTGGTATGACCGGGGCTTCAATCTGAAGACCGTCCCGAGCGATATCGTGAAGCGCCCATTCATCACTATCGGCATGACCGCATTTTTTCTGATGATTCCACTAGCGATCACCTCAACCAACAAGATGGTCAAACGGCTCGGTGGAAAAAGCTGGAACCGTTTGCACAAGGTAGTCTACCTGGCCGGAGTTGGCGGTGTGCTTCACTACTGGATGCTGGTCAAGTCAGACACACGCTTGCCTCTGACATTTGCATTCGTTCTGGCGTTATTGCTTGGTTATAGACTGTTGGTCAAATACAGTCCACCGGCAAGTCCACAGTCAGGCGCCTCCCTCTTTCCGCGTTAGCAGACTCATGGGTTACTCTTGGGTCGAACTATGGCAGATTCGATCAAGCGGTTCTCAAGCAGAGTCGAGAACTACATCAAGTATCGCCCCGGTTATCCAGGCGAAATCATTAATCTGCTTGCTTCGCAGTGTGCTCTAACACCTGAATCAGTGATCGCGGACATCGGGTCAGGGACGGGCATACTCTCGGAACTGTTCCTGCAACACGGAAACAGAGTTTACGGCGTTGAGCCAAACCGGGAGATGCACGCGGCAGCGGAGCAGTATCTCAAGGGTTACGCATATTTCACGAGCATCGACGGAAAAGCAGAAGCAACTATGCTTGCGGACGATAGC
>JBGQJU010000154.1:0-9535 GCA_041499185.1 Pyrinomonadaceae bacterium
ACGTAGCAGGAGGGAGCTACTGCGTGGGAGACCCAACCAGTTTATCGGTACGCTCGCGTTGTGTGGGCACAACGGCGGTGATCTACGCGAGCGATTATCTCAACAAGCTGAGCGGCGAACGCATCGAGCGCGAATGTAAGCGTCAACTCGACTCAGGCTGCCGCGCGCTGGTAATTGATTTTCGCGACACAGAGTTGGTCAACAGCATCGGTGTCTCAATTCTTTTGGGCGTCATCGACGTTGCCGAAAAAAACGGCGCGCAGGTAATCTTTTCCGACGTCAATAATCAAACGGTGCAATTGTTTGAGATGCTTGGTCTCACGCGTCACGTCGCGCTGGCAAAAGACGAACAGGAAGCCTTATCCTCAATAACGGAGTTCGCGACATTCCCCAAACCGACCGGTCACTAAGTCTTTGCCCATGGAACCAACGACGCAAAAGCTTGTTCACACGTATGGCGCGCTTGCGGATTTGGGCCAGGAGATAACCGACTCGAGCGATTTCAGCCGCATGGTACTGACGTCGCTTCATCTGCTTTTGGGCGCGCTGGCAATTCGGCGGGGGGCCATTGCCGAGTACGCGGGCGACGAAAGCGCGCTGAAGTTTGTGGCCACGCGCGGATTGGATGAAGAGTTTCCGGAGACGCTCGCTGTTGACGATCTGGCCAGAACGGCTTTGCTGGGTTTGGGATTGTCGGCGCTGACTTTTGAAACGTTGAAAGGCGAACAACCGGCGCTCGATCAGTTGCTGGAGCATTGCCCGGCCCCAACTGGAATTCAGTTAATAGTGCCAATGGTTGTGCGTAGCGAACTGGTCGGGGTTGTTTTACTCGGAGACAAAGCAACGGGCGAGCCTTTTACGCAGGATGATCGGGAGATTATTTCTTCGATGGTCCGCCACATCGGCGTCGGTATTCATACGCACCGTTTGTTGGAGCAGGTGGCGCAGCGAGCGGAAGAGAACCGGCGGCTCTACGAAGAGCTGCGCGCTATTTATCGCGACACCGTGCGCGCATTTGCCGCGGCGATCGATATCAAGGACAAGTACACGCAAGGGCATTCCGAGCGCGTCGGAAAGTACAGCGAGATCATTGCGCGTGAGATGGGCTGGGGTGAAGACGAAGTCGAGGGCATCGCCATTGCCGGCTACCTGCACGATGTTGGCAAGTTGGTCGTCGAGCGCGACATCATCAATGCGCCCTACGCGATTGATGCAAAGGAATCGAGCGAGCTAAACCGTCATCCGATGGCCGGCTACGACATCCTTTCGCCCATTCATCATCCTTACGCGGACATTCCGCTGATGGCCAAGTATCACCACGAGCGTCTGGACGGACACGGTTATCCCGACGGGTTGATTGGCGAACAGATTCCTTTGGGAGCAAGGATTGTTTGCCTCGCGGACTCGTTCGACGCGATGACGACCGATCGGCCTTACCGGCGGCGCCGTTCGCTCGAAGATGTGATCGTGGATTTTCGTCAGAATACGGGCAAGCAGTTTGATGGCGTCGTGGTTGCCGCCTTCTGCCGCGCGCTATTGAACGAGATCAACGGTCAGACGAAAGAACGCCGCATCATGAAGATCCTCGGCAAGAACTACGTCGAACCGGAACAAATAATTCCGTTGCTCACCGAACTGATCACCGAGTTGGATCCTCAGAAGTCTTCCGCAGCAGCGGGTGCCATTTGATCATCGGCTTGTCTCATTTTCGCGGAATGACTACACTCGGACTGCGTCATCACATCAATTCAATCTCGCGCGGAGACTTGCATGCCCGACCCAGTCACAGCCTTAATCTTTGTGGGGTCAGCAGTCATCGATGCTGTCAAAAGCAAGGGTAAGGAAGCAGCCTTCAAAGCAGGTCGGGATAAATTCCAGCGCAACCTCGTACATTATCGCCCTTACCCCAACGACGAACTACAGCGAACGGCCTATCGCGCTTATCTGGAAGCCACGCTGCAATCCTGCGCCGCATTGCTCGAACGGAAAGGTCTGAAGGTAGAAGCATGGTTCAAACTCGGCACACTGCCTGAAAAGATGGGCGATGCATTGCGCTCGCTATTGAGCGACGCGCCGGCAGGTGTTTTCACTGACGCCGCGAAACAATGGCTCGAAGCCGTCAGCCGCGATCATATAAGCAGGCTAAAGCTCCTCGACAAAGAAAAGCTTGACCCGCCGTTTGAGTACGAGCACGAAGAGTTCGCCGTGTTGATCAAAGAAATCGAGCTGTTAATGCAGGCGGAGGAAGCAAAAGACCGCGAGCGAGCCATTCGCGCGGCATTAGCTAACCGAGTCCTGAATGACCTTGAGCTTAAATTCGGCCCGCCCCCGGAAGAATTCTCTGCGCTGGTGAGAGAGCGTTGGTTTGAATTCTTGTGCGCGGCATTTCAGTTTCACGTCAATCACAAACCGGAAGTTGCCAATGCCTTCGAGACTCGCATGCTGGCAAAGCTCGTCGCTCGCAGTGAGTGGCAAGCGCAACTCACGGACTTTGGCGGCGAGTCGTTGAAACGAATCGAAGCGGCGCAAGGATGGCTGCTCCAGGAACAACGCGAAGGCTTTGAACGCATCGAGTCTTTAGTGGCTTTGCTTCTGCCGCTCTTGTCTTTTGCCAGCGACGAAGCAAGGCGAAAAGAAACTCTGATGATTTTGATTGAAGCCCAAAGCGACCGCGTGATCGATGAAGTTAGCGAGAAAGTTGAGGCCGTTGGCGATAGCGTTGTCGAAAGAGTTGCCGAAGAATTTGAAAAACGATTGCCACCATCTTTCCATACCTCCAGCGCCCCGGAACCGCTCATTCATACGCTGCCAACCCAGCAGGACATCGAGGGACGTGAAGAAGAATGCGCGACAATCCTGCGGGCGATGAGCGCGAGCGAACAACACATCCTGGCTTTTGCCGCGCCGGGTGGTTTTGGCAAGACGGCCTTGCTGGCGAAGGTGGTCCGGGAAATCTCCGCCGATGGCAAGACTTTCCTTGCCATCGTGACCTTGCCCAGTGGCGAAACAATCGAACCGCGCGTGGGCGCGTTGTTGCACGTTGACTGTCGGAATGACGTAAAGCTGAGCGCGCTATTTGCAAACGCGGGAAGGCTCGTCGGACAGGAGCAAGCGTTCCAGGACATCTACAACTCGGATGGTGCTCTGTCTGAAAAACTACAGGGGATCTTCAGCCGTCTCTCGGCGGATGGGCAAAGGCGAGCCTGGTTTGTGTTTGATAACTTCGAGCCCTTGCTCGATGGCAAAGGCGAAGTTGGCGATGCGGAGTTGCGCGATTTCTTCAGCGCCATTTTCGCGGGCGGGCACAGTGTCTACGCGCTGATTGCCGCGCGCGAGGTCCCAAAGTTTTCTCCGCGCGAAAAGGTCCTGGAACTCGAAGCCGTAGGCAGGAGTTTGTTCCAGGGCTTACCGCTCGATGATTGCCTCGCTTATTCAAAGAAGAACGGCGCGGGGAAAGACTTGGGCGGCAGCGCTGAAGAGATCGACGCGGTTCTCAAAGAGTTTGCCCTGAGAGTCCATCGCATTCCGCTGGCGTTAGTGTGGGCCGTCGGTTATTCGCGCGAAACGGGCTTCACGCTCAAACAAATACTGGAGAGAGAGGACCTCTTCGCGGATTTCGATCAGGAACAGGCGAAAGAAGCCGAACGCTACGAGAACAAGGGTTTGAAACGGCTGCACTACGAGCAATTGAAGATTCAAACCAGCGACAGTCTCCCGGTGTTGCGTTTGTTAGCGTTCTTCAGGCGCGCCGTGCCTAAAGGCGCGTTCGCGCATTTGCTGGGCGAGATTGAATTGAACCGGACCCTGACGCGGCTCGAGCGCAACAAGCTCATCACCCGCAAAGAATCCCCGGACGCTCATACGCGCTACTTAAACGATCCCCTGGCAATCAATCTCTACGGGCTGCACCCTGTCATCTGCGAGAACGAGTTTTTCGACGAGCTGCCGGACAAGGAGGTGCTCTACGAAACCGCTGCCAAAGAATGCTGGAGGCGCGCTTACTCGGCTTACGAGGTCAACCGTTTCCTCTATGCCGTCGAACTGTTCGATTGTGCCGAAAAGTTCTACGAGCATCTGACCAAAGACCTCAGACGCGCAAATCTGCTTAACAATTACGCCGCGATGTTGATGAACAAGGGCGTTGCGCTTGATAGCTTAACCAGGTTGACTGAAGCGGTAGCAGAGTACGACAAAGCGATTGCGATTCTTGAACGGTTGGTCAACGACGAGCAGCAAGGGCATCTGGCTAACGACCTGGCTGCGGCTTACTTGAACAAGGGCGTTGCGCTTGTCGGCTTAACTAGGTTTACTGAAGCGACAGCGGGGTACGACAAAGCGATTGCGATATTTGAGCGGTTGGTCAACGTCGAACAGCAAGCGCACCTGGCTAACGACCTGGCTGCGGCTTACATGAACAAGGGCGTTGCGCTTGATAGCTTAACCAGGTTGACTGAAGCGATAGCGGAGTACGACAAAGCGATTGCGATTCTTGAGCGGTTGGTCAACGTCGAGCAGCAAGCGCACCTGGCCAACCACCTGGCAAAGGCTTACCTGAACAAGGGCGTTGCGCTTCGCGGCTTAACCAGGTCGGCTGAAGCAGTGGTGGAGTACGACAAAGCGATTGCGATTCTTGAGCGGTTGGTCAACGTCGAGCAGCAAGTGCATCTCGCCAATGTCTTGGCTACGGCTTACCTGAACACAGCTCTTGTGCTTGAGGGGCAACAAAATTGGGACGCGGCTTTGTCCTTTTACGCAAAGTCTGTTCAAGCGCAGACGTTCTGTGTCGAACAGTTGAACATGTTCTGGATCATGCCTGCGCTGCTGAAGACGTTGCGTTATCGGCTGATGACCTTGCTGGATTTGCAGCGTTGGCCGGCGGTGGCGCTAGATGTCTTGCGGTTTGGTTCTTTGTACACGCCCTACGTCGCCAACGATGCCATCGATGCCGCGCTCAAAGAAGCCGCCGGCAAAGAGTTCGCTCAGATGATTATCAGCTTGCGCGCTTTGACCACAAAGCAGCGCGAACTGTTGTATGCCGAATTGGGCGACGAAGCGGCGGCGGTTAGGTCGTTAGTCTCTGGTCCAGGGCCTGGCGTATGAAGCGATGCCGAAGACAAATCTTAGGTCAAAGTCGCGACGTTGAGCACCGTATGGCGAACCGACCGGAAGCTGGAAATCACTTAGGACGCAGATTGTGGTTGCAACGACGAACGGTTGATACAAAACCGCGTCTGGCTACTTCGGCTGGATGCGGAGGACGAAGCTGCAGATGGCAATCTTTTCGTCGGGAGCGACTGATACGCGCTCGCCGCGGGGAATTTCCTGGCCGTTGATTAAAGTCGGGTTGCGACCTTTGGGAACCAGCCAGTAACTGCCGTCGCCATCGAGCGTCAGTATGGCGTGAACACGGCTGACTTCCGGGTCGCCTTTGATTGGCAGATCAACTGAAATTGTTCTCGAGCCGCGGCCAATCGTAATCTCGGATTTGGTAATCGGCACCACCGCCTCACGCACGCCGTTGCGCCACACTTCCATCGAAAAAAGAGTGATGACTCGCGGGCGAACGACTGTTTGCTCGCCTTCGGTGGTTTCGGCGACCGCCTCGTTCGGGAGCATGGCGAATTGCGATTGCGACAGCGTTTGATCGGCGCGCGGCGTCACCATCGTGTGCCCGCTTTCGGTTTCGTCCCAAACTGCCTGGACGCGGAACTGTCCCTTCTCAAGCGTGCCGTCAATGCGCAGCTCAACGGCAAACGACTTGGCCGCCAACTGCGTCGAGCCGCCCAGCTCGCGCGCCCTTTCCGAAAGCACGTGAAAGAGCCCCTGCTCGAGACCGCGGCGTTTGTCGCCTTGCCACTCCTTGTCGTCTTCGGTGCTGAGATAGACGATGTACTCGCGGGGAATGTAAGTTGGGCCACCGGGCGGGGTGAACATCTCGTGCTGCATGACGGCCTCGACCTCGCGCGCGACGCGGACGAGAAACTCTTCCCAGACGCGGCGCGGACGCACCTTTTCGTCGGCGGCTTCGAGCAGATCCTCGCCAGTCTCGCCGTCGATCCATTTGCGAATTGATTCCAGCAGTCCCATTAGAGAATCCGCAGATAGGGGCGGACCTGCGTGTCCGCCCGTTTTCAACCAAGGGCGGACACATAGGTCCGCCCCTACACGACTAATCCAACTTCAAATACTTCTTGTTCACCCAGCCGCGATCCGCCGTGTATGGATCCAATTTCGGCCGTGCATGTTGCAGCACCTGCACCTCGTACCAGTTGTTGTTCACGCTCAGCACGCGCACGCGCGAACCGTTTTCGGCCAAACCGACGGGTTGATTGTCCGTACTTGGATCGCCGCGCAAGTTTAGATCGGTCGTCGTCACGCCTTCGCGTCCGACGATGAAAGTATTCGCCAGCGCCGGTATATCAATCAAAGGATTCCAATGCGAAGTAACATAACGGTGCGTCGCCAAAAGCATTCCGGAAAAACCGAGTATAAGGAACACGGCGACGAGGAAACGTCTGCCTCGGCTGGCGACCCTGGGCTGGCCGTGCGGCAGGCGCGCGTTTCCATTCAAAGCTTGACCAGCGCGTGCCGACCGCTGATCGGGAAACGCGGCGATAATCTGATTGGCGGTCGGTCGCTGAGCAACATCGGCTATGGCCGCTTGGGCCATCTGGGCCTGGCTGAAGGGCACAACGATTCGCGGTCGCTGAATAAACGGCGCACCTGCGGACAACGGCTCGGCGACTTGTGATACCGCGAAGTGTGGCCTTGGTGGAGCTTGAGTAATCTCTTCCGGCTCGACATTCAAATCCGCGGTTATTCGTCGCGGCGCTTCCGCATCCATCGACGCCGGCAACTCTTGGGTGTCCGGCAGAGTTGCGTCTGAGAGTTCTTCCCAAAACTCCTGAACCGTCTGGTAGCGATCTTCTGCGCGACTCTGGGTGGCGCGCTCAAGCACACTCAACACGCGCGTAACCCAAAAATGATCGCCGACTAATTTCGGCAGCTCGGTTATCGCACGCTGGGAAAATCGACGCGGCGGCTCGCCGGCAAGCAGTGTGTAAGTGGTCTTCGCAAGCGAATAGATGTCGGCCGCCGGAGTAAGATGCTGGCGTCCCGCCAACAGAGACGCGGTGTCTAACTGGTCTGTTTGCATCAATGGGTTGTGCTCTGGAGCCGAGTAAATGTTGGTGCCCACGCGCGTGATCGCGCCTTCGGTAGACTCCAAACGCGCGACGCCAAAGTCCGCAATCTTCACCGTTTCTTTGTCGGCTGTGAGCAAAAGGTTTTGCGGTTTGATGTCGCGGTGAATCACGCCGCACTTGTGCGCGTGCGCCAGACCAGAACAAACCTGTTCGAGATAAAACAGCGCGCGATCGATTGGCAGGGGATTGCCACGCGAAAGCGCCGCCAAGTCTCCGCCCGGCAGGTATTCCAGAACAAGGTAGTGGAACGTCGTGCCATCCAGGTCGATGGCCGTGCCGTGACCGAGGCGGCTGATAATATTTGGATGCCGAACGCGATCAAGAGCCACGGCTTCGTTTTGAAAGTTGGCGACAAGCGTCCGTTCGAGTTCGGCGTCAGGCGCTTCCTGCAAAAGGAGATTGAGCGCTTTGATGACTACGGTGTCCGGGGCGTCTTCGGGCGCGGCGTTGTCGTGGGCTTTGTAGATCTCCGCGTAGCTGCCGCGTCCCAAACATTCAAGGACGTCGTAACGGCCATCGAGTCTGCACTGTTGGAGTCTGAGTTCCGCCATTAGCCTTACCTGGCGTTACTGTTTGCCGGTTTCGCCACTATTTCGTCGAAATGCTTCAACGCTCGCTGTATCTCTTTCTTCGATTTCAAAGTCACCACTGCCAGCGCCAGAGTCGCCTCCTTTCTGATAGTCATATTCGTCGCAGTCGGATACCGGGTAGCGTGGCTAATCGCCTGCTCGAGCGCGTTGCCGGCCTCGTCGTTCTTGCCGCTAAGCAACAAGGCCCGGCCATAGAGATACAAAAACTCAGGATCCGTTGAATCTACTGCATTCGTGATCTTCTGACGCGCCAACTCTATCGGCAATTCGTTGGCCAACCATGCCTCAGGCGCCTGGTCGACCTCGCGCCGCGCCCTTTCGAACTCCAAGAGCGGATCCGCCTCAACCGGCATTGGCGGCAAAACTGGCGGGATCTCAAGTGTTCTGCTCAAGCCAAAAGGCAACGGGCCCTTGTACAGTGTGCCGCCATAAAAAGCCGCGCCAACCACAGCGATGAAAAGGAGGAAGATAAGAAAGCGCGCGAACGCTCTTCCGGCGCCGCCTTCTGAAGGACGCGAATCGGAAATGTTCAAGGTTCTCTCCTGGGCGGCCGGTTGTTTAGCCTCAGGCGACGCACCCGACGCGGGAATCAAAACGCGTGAGGGCGAACTCAGCGCGTCCTCGGTGGTATCAAAAGGATCTGACAACCGTGTTACCGGTTCTTCGGCGACGATCGCGCGGGCCGGCCGCGGGCGCTCGTCGAGCGAAAGCGTGCGCTGATCTTCCCACTCGCTTCGGTCCGACACTGGCTCTCCGAGGCGAACGATTACCGCCGTCAAATTGTCTTCCGCGCCGCGTTCGTAGCAGCGTCGTTTCAATTCCGCACAGACCGAGGCGAGGTCGTCGTTCCCCATCAACAGCAGCCTTAGCTCGTTGTCAGATATGTGCCGCGTGATGCCATCGCTGCAAAGAAGAAAACACGAGCCGTCGGCAACTTCTATGGTCTTCAAATCGACCTCGACAGTCTCCTCGGCGCCCAGCGCACGGCTGATCACGTTCTTGCTCGGATGATTGGCGGCCTGCTCTGGCGTCATGCGGCCGGCGCGAACCTCTTCTTCGACGATCGAGTGATCTTCTGTTTCGCGAATCAGGTTGCCTTCAGGAGTGAATCGGTAGAGGCGCGAGTCGCCGACGTGTCCGATAGTGGCGATGTTTCCTCTCAGATGCAGTACGACGACCGTGGTCGCCATCATCGAAAGTTTCTGATGCTCGTGCGACATGCGGTGGATCGAGGCATTGGCTCGCTGAATCGCCAGCTCCATCAAGTCTTCGATGTCAGCGCCATCCACCTGATGACGAAAAGCTTCGTCGAGCACTTCGATCGCCGTCTGCGAAGCGACCTCGCCGGCCTCAGCGCCGCCAACGCCGTCGGCGACCGCGAAGATGCGACGCTCCGCGTCTTCGAGAAACGAGTCTTCGTTCAGCGGTCGTCTTTCGTTGAGGCCCCGATCTGTCACCGAGGAAGAGTAAAGCTTGCTTTGGCTCATGAGACCGCCTCCGGAACTTTTGAACGCGAGGTGACGCGGCTGGCGAGCATTTTGTCACGCGCATTGCGGTGAGAAAACGCCATCAGCATTCCCAGCATGGCGAAACTGGTGATCAAACTAAAGCCGCCATGGCTCACGAACGGCAGAGTAATTCCGGTCATCGGCAAAGCGCGTGTTATTCCTCCCATATTAACGATCGCCTGAAAGCCGAAGAACGCCGTTAGGCCGGCCGCGCAGAGCTTCGTAAACATAT
>JBGQJU010000155.1:0-9397 GCA_041499185.1 Pyrinomonadaceae bacterium
CACATTTGAAGAAGGGGTCAGAGCCGCCCAGGAACTCGGCGTCACGGAAACCGACCCGAGCCATGATGTCGACGGTTGGGATACGACGGTCAAGGTTTGCGCGCTCGCGAGGGTCTTGATGAAAGTGCCGCTCAAGCCGGACGATGTGCGCCGAGAAGGAATTCGCCGGCTCGACTCTGAAACGTTGCGGGCGGCGCGCGCTGAAGGAAAACCTTTCAAACTGGTGGCGAGGGCGAAACTTGCTGAGGACGGATCGCTAAATGCGACTGTTCGACCCGAACAACTGGCGCTGACTGATCCGCTTTCGTGCGTACGCGGCACTTCGCTCGCCGCTCATTTCGAATTGGACATGATGCCGGGTCTAACGATCATGTCGCACCGGCCGAATCTGCAAAGCACTGCTTACGGATTGTTGGCGGACTTTATCAATGCGGTGAGGCAGTGAGTCTCAGGTCTCAAGGTTCAAGGTCTCGGGTTTTTGAGACTTGAGACCTGAGACTTGAGACTTATCCTTGGCAATCTCACTCACGCCCTCAATCAACCGCTCGATCTCTTCCCTAGTCGTGTAGCACGCGCATCCGGAGCGCACCAGGCCTTCAGGCACGAGACCAAGCCGCTCGATCACGGTGGCCGCATAAAAATCTCCGTGCGACAGAAACAGTCCTTTCAGAGCAAGACGCCGCGCGACATCAGTTGAAGCACAATCGTCGACGGTGAACGAGATCGTCGGCGTGCGCGGCAGCGAAGGGAGTGGACCGTACAGGCGAACGCCATTGATCGATGACAGCCCGTCCCACAATTCGCGTGTGAGTCCGGCGCTGCGACGATGCAGCTCTTTGTAAGCGGCCTCGAGTCGCGAGCGTCTTGACTCGTGGCCAGTATCTCCATCAGCGAGCGACGCGAGAAAATCAATCGCCGCTGCCGTCCCGACCATGCCCTCCTGATTCTGGGTTCCTGTTTCTACTCGCTCCGGCCCAACGTCGGGAGCAGGAATCAATTTCGGAAAATCGATTGTGTCCAGCAATTCGCGTTTGCAGAACAACACACCGATGTGCGGCCCGTAAAACTTGTAAGCCGACATGCCGAGAAAGTCGCAATCAAGGGCGCGCACGTCCGCCAACTCATGAGCCACAGAGTGAACCGCATCGACGAGAACTTGAGCGCCGACGTCACGCGCCATTCTGATCGCGCGCGGCACATCGTTGATCGTTCCCAGCGCGTTTGACGCAGCTCCGATCGCGATCAGCCTCGTCGTTTCGGTAACTGAACGTTCGAAATCGTCCCAGTCAAGCTGGCCCGTTTCCGGTAACAATCGCACCATGCGCACCGTCACTCCGCGCTCGCGTGCGAGTCTTTGCCACGGCGCGACGTTAGCGTGATGGTCCAACTCGGTGACAACGATCTCGTCGCCGGGTCCCCAGTTTCTTCCCAACGCGCGCGCGAGATGAAAAGTCAGCGTCGTCATGTTTGCGCCGAAAGCGATCTCCTCAGGCGACGCGTTTAGAAAGTCAGCGCAAATCTGACGTGCATCTTCGATTGCCGCGTCCGTCTCTTCGCTGGTCGGATAAGCCCAATGAGTGTTGGCGTTGTGATGATAAAGATAATCGGCCATCGCATCGACGACCTGTCGCGGCACCTGAGTTCCGCCTGGCCCATCGAAGTACGCGACTGGTTGATTGTTGTGCACTCGTTTCAGGGCTGGAAAATGCGCGCGTATCTCGGCGATTGAAGCCATTGTGGCCGCTGAAGCTTGAGATGACATTTGCAATCCTTTTCCGCAGCGCCGCCATTCACCGCGGAATTCGCGCGCGCCCTGCCATGACTATTCGTGTCTAATCATAAACGTCCCAATGTCAGATGTGCCAGCGCGGATCGACCTGCCAGTTCACTTCCCGCGCCCTTAATGGCATTGGCAAGCGGCCCGTTTTTAATCTAAGATATTCAAGGTATAGAAGAAAGGTATCTGCGCCCGGGCCGGGACAGTTTCTCGCCAACGAGGCCCAAAACTAATTGTTGTCGCGTAACCCGGCCCGAACGAACGTCCCCACTATCTTGCCCTCCCTTTGCAAACTTCGTCGGAAGGACTGCTGACAATGGACGAGAGAAGAGCTAAACCAAGGTTGAGTGTCAGCCTTGAGGCAGTATGGGATGGCACAACCGGTAACCACCCTGCGCGGATTACCAACTTGTCGGCCGGCGGTTGTTACCTGGACACCGTCGGCGAAACAATGTCCGGTGAGATTGTTGCTTTCAGAGTGTTGCTGCCCGACGACGATTGGTTGTACCTGGAAGGTGAAGTCAGGCACTACACACGCGGAAGCGGGTTCGGTGTGCAGTTCGTAGACCTAAACGAAGACCAGGAAGAAAAGATTGAACGGCTAATAAGAACGGCCAAGGAATCCGGCAGTGAGGCGACTCCTATTGCCGCGAACCTTGTTGAAGATTGAGTTAGCCATTCCGAAACGGCTCTTCCACTCAAACGGGCTGCCGGGAACCCTAAAACAGCGAGTAGATGAACGGACCAAGGCCTGTCGACGATGCAAAGATCAACAGCACGCCGCAAAGCAGCAACGTGGTGACCATCGGGATCAGCCACCACATCTTCCGTTTCCAGAGGAAGACTAACAACTCGCCGAGCACACCCGCGTTAGCGCCAAGACGCTGAAACCATTTCTTCATCAGTTCTCTTTGTAAGACAGACACTCCTGTCTGTCAAATTCCGCTGCGCTGTCCGACAAACTTCAGTTTGTCGATGGTTGCAAGAGAGCGGCGCTGTAAGAACTATCGACAAACTGAAGTTTGTCGGACATTCTTGCTATTTCCGGATCAAAAAGTTCTCCATCACCAGCATGTCCAGCCCGCTATTGCTGAACGTGCGGTAGGCATTCGCGGGACTCCAGACCATCGGTTCGCCGCGTAGGTTGTAGGAGGTATTCAACAGCACCGGGACGCCCGTGGCTTCACCAAATCTCTCAACCAGGCCATAGTATGACGGATTCACCTCGCGCTGAATCGTCTGCAACCGTCCCGTGCCCTGATGATTCACCGCGGGAATCAACGCCTGCTTGTCTGCGCGTATCGGTGTGACGAATTGCATGAACCGCGCCGCGTGATGGTTCTTTGCCTCCGGCAGATCGAAGTACTCGCGGGTGCGTTCGTCGAGAATTACCGGCGCGAACGGACGAAACGGCTCGCGAAATTTTATCTTCTCGTTGACGATGCCCTTCATCTCTGCGCGGCGCGGATCAGCGAGGATGCTCCGGTTGCCCAAGGCTCGCGGTCCCCATTCGAATCTGCCTTTGAACCAGCCAAAAACTTTTCCTTGCATCAAGTAGTCGACAACTTGATCCAGCATCCGGTCTTCGTCGTCGATGCGTTCATGTGGAATGTTGGCGGCGCGCAGGAAGTCGGCAACCTCGCCGTCGGAAAAACTTTCGCCCCAGTAACAGTGATCCAGCACAAACTTGCGCGGCCGCTGCAGCACGACATGATAGGCCCAAAGCGCCGCGCCGAGAGCCGCGCCTGCATCACCGGCGGCTGGTTGAATGAACATGTCATCGAACGCAGTCTCGCGCAGGATTCGTCCGTTGGCGACACTGTTCAGCATCACGCCGCCGGCGACGCACAATTTTTTCAGTCCGGTCTTCTCGTGAAGATGGTTGGCCATCTTCAACAGGATTTCTTCCGTCGCCCTTTGAATGCTGGCCGCAACATCCGCGTACATTTGATTCTGCTCCGCGACCCGATGGTCCCACTGCGGATGATCGCGAAGGGGATGCGTACTCAATGTGTAGAAATCAACGTCACTACGGCGCGGCGCGCCAAACAGATCGGTGAAACGCGAGTTGATCGTCTGTTCCGTGGATTTGTGAAATGCGAAATAGTCCATGTTCAGACGAAAACTGCCGTCATCGTTCACGTCGATCAGCTTATAAACTTTGTCCAGGTAACGAGGCTCGCCGTAGGGCGCCATGCCCATCACCTTGTACTCGCCTTCGTTCACCTCAAAACCGAGAAACGCGGTAAAGGCGGAATAAAGCAGCCCGAGCGAATTCGGAAACTGAATCTCTTCGAAAAGTTCGATTCTATTTTCGCCGCCGCCATTCCAGTCGGCGCGTCCGCGTCCCAGAGTTGTTGTAGTCCACTCGCCGACGCCATCGACCGTCATGATGGCGGCTTCTGCAAACGACGAGCAGAAGAGCGCGCTGGCCGCGTGCGACATGTGATGTTCGCTGAAGAGAATTCGATCCTGCGGCACGTTAAGTTTCTTGAGAATACGGCCCTTGATCCAAAGCTTTTCGTTGAACCAAGCCACCATCGCTTCACGAAAGACACGCGAAGTATTCGGGTAAGCGCCGAGCACGGTCATCAGAATGCGCTCAAATTTGACCAGCGGCTTCTCGTGAAATACGACGCAATCGAGATCGCCGCCTTTGATGCCGCCTTGCTCGAGACAGAAATCGATAGCCAACTCGGGAAAGTTGTAGTCATGCTTCTTGCGACTAAAGCGTTCCTCTTCTGCCGCCGCAATCAGATCGCCATCGCGAATCAGCGCCGCCGCCGCGTCATGATAGAAGCAGGAAATGCCGAGAATGTTCATGCTTAAGTTTTAGATCTTCGATCTTTGGCCTATGCTTTGCTCTTGGCGCTTTGCCCTTAGCCCTTAGCCCGTCAATACAGCCGTCGCGCGTCTTCGATCGTCTCCGCCCTAGTTTCGCGCTTCAGCCATCTCGTCCGTTGCGACTTCAAATGCAAAGGGTCCTTAAAGACTCGCACGCCGATGCCAAACGGTATCGCAATCGTGAAATAGAAGGCAGTCATGAAGATGCGCGCGACAAAGTCGCCCATCACCTGGCCGAAGGCGCGCCACTTTTTCCAGAGTTGCTTTAACAGAGCCATCTACCAGTTTGGGCAGGGCGAACCTCGCCCTTAAAGTCATTCCTCACGAACCAACTGAGAACTGATTAACTTAGACGATTCGCTCCAGATTGTCCAAAGCGAGCCGGATTAGACTGGCGTTTCCAGCATACTCCCGTGTTAGACTACGGCCTCTCCTTCATATCGACTGGTTTTAAGAACGCTACTTATGGGTAGAGCCTTGATGAATCGTGTCGCTTGCGTGGATAGCATAAGCCACTTCGCGTGCCAACGTTCGTTACAGGTTTTACTCGCGATATCGCTCCTCTTTGCGGCAGGATTACGCGCGCGCGGCCAATCAGCGCAATCGCCTGCTTCCCCTCAAACGCCACAGCAAAAGCCATCGGCGCAAGCAACGCCTTCTTCGCAACCGACTCCATTTCTCGTGCCGAGTTCGTCCGCGCCTTCACCGGCTCCTGCTGCCACTCCGTCTCCTGGCGCGTCTCCCTCGCCTGTTTCATTGGCGACTCAGACTGATCAGAACTTGAATCCGCTTACGCTGGATGAAGCGCTGCGACTAGCGAATGTTCAGTCTTCGATCTATCAACAGGCGGCGCTGAACGAGCGCATAGCCGCCGAAGACGTCAAGCAAGCGCAAGCCGCGTTTCTGCCGCGCGTGAGCGCGCCGCTGAGTTACATCTACACCTCGCCGGCCCTGGGCCTGCCTCTGAGCGAGCCACGAACCCAAAGCTTTATCGCAAACAACGCTATCAATGAATACGAAGCGCTGGTGAATGTGGCCGGAGACATCGACATTGCCGGACGGCTGCGCGCGACGCTGGCAAAGAATCGCGCACTGCTTGCGGCGGCGCACGCAGGGACTGAGGTGGCGCGCCGAGCCCTGGCCCAGGCGGTGATTGAAGCGTATTACGGACTGGCACTGGCGACTGCGCAGCGTAGCGCGGCTGAACGAAACCTGGCGGCGGCAGAAGAGTTTGAACGTATCACTTCGTTGCTGTTAAGCGGAGGTGAAGTGGCTTCAGTCGATCTCACGCGCGCGCAATTGCAAACGACGACGCGACGCGACGAGCTCGAACGAGCGCGCGCCAATGAAGCAGTCGCGGCAGGATCACTGCGCGTGCTGGTCGGCTATGATTTTTTGCGGCCCATTGCGACGACCGATCTTGCGTTGGCCATGCCTGTTGATTCTGAGTTCCAGCGACTGACCGCCGCCACCATCTCTCAACGACCCGAGTTTGCGCAGCTCGAAGCCCAACGACGCTCTGCCGAACAGGAAATGAGAATCGCGCGAGCTGAGCGCCTGCCGCAGCTCTCTTATTCATTCAATGGCGGTTTCGACACTGACTCGTTCAAGCCGATTCGCCTCAAGGAACACACCGGCGTGTCCGCCGCATTCAGTCTTTCCATTCCGATATTCGATTGGGGAGCAAGCCGCAGCAGACAGCGGCAGGCCAGTCTGCGCGCGCAAATCGTCGAGAACGAGCGCACGCAGGCGTTGCGCGGTTTCTCCCAGCAGTTTTACGCAGCCCAGGCGCAAGTGATTTCCGCCGCCACGCGCATCAGACTGGCCGGTGCCGGTGTTGCCCAAGCGCAAAGCAACCTCGACGCCTCGATCGCGCGTTATCGCGCCGGTGAAGCTCAAGTAATTGAAGTGACTGATGCGCAGACGACGCTCGTGGCGCAAAAGTCAGCTCTCTATCAAGCAATCTTTGAATATCAAACGGCGCTCGCGCGCCTACGACAGGCGGCAGGACAATGAAACAGGAAGATTCGGACAGGCTGTCTAGCGAAGATTTGGATCAGCAGATCTCTGACGAATCACGTCGACCGGTTGGCCGACGGCGGGAGCGGCGCGATCTAATCATCGGCGCCTCAGTGGCCGTGCTGGTTCTGGTCGTGATTGTCTTCGCCGTGTGGAAATGGAGAAAGTCTGGGACGGAGACGGAGGAAAAAACGACGCCGCTTGTTAGCGTCCGTGTGGCTAAAGCTGAGAAGCAAGCGATAGCCGCTCAGGTCGCGGCAGTCGGCACTATTTTCCCGCGCGAGCAGGCTACAGTGAGCGCGAAGATCAGCGCGCAGATCAAACAGATGGCGCTTTTGAAAAACAGAGTGGTCAAGGCGGGCGAAGTGATCGCCATGCTTGAATCGCGCGACCTTCAAGCGCAACGCGCCGAGGCTGTCGCGGCACTAAACGAAGCCCTCGCCAATCAACGCAGTGTCACCACTGGCACTATTCCGCAGACAAATGCACAGGATCAGAAGACGCTGCTTGATGCCCAGGCAAAAGTTAAGACTGCGCGCGCCACCTATGAACGTCGCCTTACGCTCTATCAAAACGGGGGCATCTCGAAAAGAGATCTCGAAGCCTCGCAACTGGATCTAACGACGGCTGAAGATGAGTTGCGCCTGGCCGAGCAAACGATAAATCTTCGCGCGAAGTCGCTCAATCCCAATGACACCGCGCTTGCGGCCGCGAAGGTCGCGCAAGCGCAACAGCACCTCGCGACCCTGGACGCGCAACTTGGCTATGCCACGATACGTTCGCCAATTACCGGCATCGTCACGGATCAATTTCAATACGAAGGCGAGTTCGCAGCGGCGGGAGCGAAGCTGGTTAACATCGCCGACATCAGCCGGGTGATCGTCAAAGCTCCGTTCGCCGATACCGTCGCGGCTCAACTCAAAGTCGGTGACCCGGCGACCGTACTGCCGACCGATACGTCGAGTGAAGAGGTGAAGGGACAGATTTCGCTTCTCGGCCGCTCGAGTGACGCAGCCAATCGCACGGTCGAAGTCTGGGTTGCGCTCGGGAATGAAGGCGGACGACTGCGCGCGAATGGCGCGGCGCAGATTACGGTCTCAGCAAATTCCAGGAACGATGCGATTGTTGTTCCCGCGTCGGCCGTGACGCTTGACGCTAGTAATGCCAATGACGGTACCGTGATGGTAGTCGATGCCCAATCCGTTGCTCATGAAACGAAGGTCACAATCGGCATTCGCACCAGCGACAAGATGGAGATCGTAGAAGGCTTGAAGGAGGGCGAGACCGTTGTGATCGAGGGCAACTTCTCTTTAGCCGACGGCACCAAGGTCGAGATCAGCCAGAGCGAAAATGAAAAGCAAGGCGATAAACCGGCGGGTGAGAAATGATAGGCATCTTCAGCAATGCTTGTTAACGGAGGGAACTCGTTTCGAGTACGTGTCCATGGTTAACCAAGAGGAGCAGCCGTGAGACTCGCCCGTCTTGTCTCGGACCAATCGCGCGCAATACTCGTGATGGTCGCGCTGCTTTGCGCGGCAGGACTGTATGCCGCGTGGCAACTGCCCATCGCGATCTTTCCACAGACCGATTTTCCTCGGATCGTGATCATCGTTGATAATGGCGTCGCGCCCGCGGCGCAAACGCTGGTCTCCGTCACGCGCCCGATCGAAGAGGCGATGAACGGCGTTCCCGGCATCGCGCGCATCAAGTCGAAGACCTCGCGCGGCTCTTCGGAGGTAAGTCTTTTCTTTAATTGGAATGTCGATATTCGCCAGTCGCTGCAACTGGTACAGGCGCGTCTTTCGCAGCTTGCATCGACGCTGCCGTCAACGGCCCGGATTGAGCACGTCGAGCGTCTCACCTTCGCCGTTTTTCCCGTAACGGGTTACAGCCTCACCTCAGACAAGCGCGACCTGGCCAGTCTGCGCGACATTGCAACCTACACCATTCGGCCGCAACTGGCTCGTCTGCCCGGTGTTGCCACCGTGGGAGTCGCCGGCGGCAAGGTGCGGGAGTTTCACGTCACGCTCGACCCTGAACGTCTGGTCGCTCACAACGTCTCGGCGCAGCAAGTCGTCGATGCACTCCACAACTCAAACATCATCGTCTCGCCCGGACTGATCGATGAAAATCATCAGCTCGAACTCGCCCTGATCAGCGGCCAGGCAAAGAAACCCGAAGAGCTGAACAGCATCGTGGTTGCCACCGTCAACAGCGCGCCCGTAACTCTTGCCGACGTCGCCACTGTGGGAGCCGGAGTTGAGCCGCAATATACGCTCGTCAGTGCTTACCCCGGCAAGCCAGCGGTGCTCTTGAATATCAATCGTCAGCCCGACGCGAACACTGTCGCCGTAGTTGATGAGGTGAAAGCGGAATTGGCTGCGATGAGCGCGCAGATTCCCAAAGACATCCGTGTTGCTCCTTATTACGATCAGTCGCTGCTGGTGCGTGACTCAATGAACTCAGTGCGCGATTCGATCCTCATCGGCTTGCTGCTTTCCGTTGTGATCCTTTTCGCCTTTCTGCGGAATTGGGGGACAACGTTTGTCGCCATTCTGGTGATTCCGGTGACGGTGCTCGCGACGTTTCTGGCGATGTACGTCGCTCGGCTCAGCTTCGATCTCATGACGTTGGGAGGCGTTGCGGCATCCATAGGGTTAGTTATCGATAACGCGATTGTCGTCGTCGAGAACATCTACACGCATGTGGCTCGCGGACAGTCGCGCCGTGAAGCAGTGCAGGGTGCGGTCTCAGAAA
>JBGQJU010000156.1:0-9331 GCA_041499185.1 Pyrinomonadaceae bacterium
ACCGTTTGTTGCCGCGCATGAAAATCAACTCCGCAGTATACTGTCATCGGGCACCTCCTTTTGTGATCGCAAACCCAAAACGCCTTGAGTGTAACCGCTCTCGGCGGGAGGTGCCTGTTTCATGACATCAAAGACGCAAAGTGAAACAAGGAGATACAAACGGGCAGATCAATAAATCGTTAATTGCAGTAATTCTATTTCTACGGTTACTAGCCTTTGCGCCTTTGCGGGAAATGCCCCTGGACTTCGAGTAAGCACACACAATGACTGACACCACCGAAGTTGGCAATCAATTGCGACTCGATCTTCTGCGCGAGGCGCTACCCTACATCCAGCGCTTTAAGGGCAAGACGTTTGTCGTCAAACTATCCGGCAAGGCGACTGAAGATCATCAGAATCTGATCTCTCTTGCCGAAGAACTCGCGCTGATGCATCAAGTCGGCATTCGCATCTGCGTCGTGCACGGCGGCGGCAAGCAGTTAACCGAGCTGGCATTGAAGCTAGGCGTCGAGCAGACAATCATTGATGGCCGCCGCGTGACTGACGACGCCACGCTCGAAATGGCCAAGATGATCTTCGCGGGCAAGATCAATACCGATATTCTTTCGGCACTGCGTCACCGCCGGGTTGAGGCTGTCGGTCTTTCGGGCGTTGACGGCAACATCGTGCACGCTGAACGTCGACCCCCCAAACAGATCCTCAATCGCGAGACGGGTGAACATGAGCACGTGGATTTTGGTCACGTCGGCGACGTGGTGGAGATCAACACGCGTCTGCTCGCAGTATTGCTCGATCACGGCTATCTGCCGGTTATTTCTTCGCTGGGCGCCGATGCCGAAGGCACGGTCTTCAATATTAATGCCGATACGATCGCGGCGGAGATCGCCGTGCAGTTACAGGCGGAAAAGTTGATCCTGCTATCGGACGTCGATGGAATTTATTTGCGCGCGGGGGAGCCGGAAACGAAGCTTTCACGTCTCACCGCGGCTGAGGCTGAGGCGCTCATCAACAATGGCAGTGCGAGCGGCGGCATGATTCCCAAACTTCAGAGCATCACCGAACTGCTGCGCCGCGGCGTGCACAGTGCTCACATCATCAACGGCACCGCGCGCAATGCCTTGCTCTCGGAAATCTTCACCGACAAAGGAACGGGGACGATGATCATATCGTCATAGCGGCAGTGAAACCAGGCGATCAGGCAGCGAGTGGAACTCTAATACAGAGAGAGAGAGCGGTGCGACAATGAAGGTTGGAACTCCTGACAACAGGATTCAATGGCCGTTAAGGCCTTATCCTGACGCCCCAGCTCGATGACCTCAACACCGGTACTTGGATCGGTCGTCACCGCTCGCGGCAAAAATACCACTGACGAGCCAAACCTGCCAATTGGAGTCGTAGAAAAAACCTACTCCGACTAAGAATCCAACGCGAAGCTCCTACTCGCGCCTTCCAGCATTACCAATACGAAACCAGCATTTATCTTGATTCAGAACTGAACTCGG
The DNA here is from genome assembly GCA_041499185.1 of Pyrinomonadaceae bacterium. Taxonomy (GTDB): domain Bacteria; phylum Acidobacteriota; class Blastocatellia; order Pyrinomonadales; family Pyrinomonadaceae; genus JAOAPY01. The sequence goes on from JBGQJU010000156.1 coordinate 1,503, forward strand.
TATAGTATCCCGGCCTCCTGCTGGCTTAGGTTACAGATTATCTCTGTCAGGTTTACCGTGCACCGGCAGCTTTTCAAGGTGGTCTATTGTCGCGAAGTCTAACTATTTCGGCCCTGAAGCATTCTTTAACCACATTCCGCAGAAACTAGGAGGAAAAGATATGAGACGAATTACCGCGAGAGTGTTTCATGCACTCTTTGTTATTGCTTTGCTGCTCGCCGCCGCCCAGTCGCACCTCAGCTTCGCGCAAAACGCGAACGCCAATGGACAAACAGCGGCCCCAACTCCCGACCAGCGCCGGTGGCTTTCCATTACCGTACTGAGCGTCAAACCGGAGATGGCGGCCGAGTTCCAGAACTTCGTGAAGACTGAGACCAACCCAGCGCTGCGCAAGGGCGGCGCCACGTGGCGCGAGGTGTGGCAGACCACCGCCGCCGCCGGTGACGCTTTCGAGTACGTCATCGTCGCTCCGATTGACAACTTCGCACAGTACGACGGCCCGAGCCCGCTTGAGAAGGGGCTGGGGAAGGACGGCTTCGCCGCGTGGCAGGCTAAGGCGAGCCGATACGTAAACAGCGTACGCCGGTTCGTCATACGGACGCGCCCCGACCTGAGCAACGAGGGCAAGAGGACGGGCCCGCCCAAGCTGGCCGTCGTCACTCACGTTCACGTGGCGCCGGGCCGCGGGCAGGATTTCGAGAACTACACCAAGAACGAATTCCTGCCAGTGGTGAAGCAGGGGCAAGCGACCTATCGCGTGGCCGAAACGGTCTTCGGCGGGGATGCGAACGAGTACGTCACGCTGACGCTGCGCGAGAGCTTCGCCGACATCGACAAGGGGCCGGTGATTGTGCAGGTGTTGGGCGCAGAGGGGGCGGCCAAGCTTTTACAAAAGCTGCCGGTCGGTACGGTAATGCATGTGGAGCGGTCGTTCGCCCGGTTCGTGCCCGAGTTGAGCATCATACCCGCGGAAGCAGCCAAGTAAGGTTGGGCTGCCGGTCAAGCAACTGGTGTCGGCAGGCTCAGGTGAACGATAAGAACCGCCGCACGTCTATGTACCCGTGGCGGACTGGTAGTTAACTGTTCCTGACTAGCTCGGGAAGACGCGCCGATAAAAGCTGATCATCTCGCCAAAGGCCTGGTCCGTTGCTTCCCCGTCATAGCGGGCGCCCTCATCGCGCATGAAAGCATGCTCGGCCCGGTAGAGTCGTTGCGAAAAGCTGATGCCGGCCTCTCGCAGCGCGGCTTCTATTGTCTCGCGCCCCTCTTCAGGAATATGCGGGTCGTCTATCCCCCACACAAGCAATAGCTCGCCGCGAATCTCTGCTGCTCGTTGCAATGAGCCGGCGTCGGCGTCCTCGCCCAGTTTGCCATTGTGAATGCCGGTGCCGTAAAAACAGGCCGTAGCGCGCACTTCCGATTGCAGTGCGGCGCGAAACGCCAAATGCCCACCAAGGCAGAAACCCGCCCCGCCTATTTGTCCCTGCTCAACGTTCGGGTGCTCTATTAGATAGTTAAGCGCCGCGCGGCAATCCAGATCGAAATGCGCCACCGAAGTGTGACTGGCATTTTCCAACCCGCGTGTGCGGCCGTCATCATCGAAAGGAATTACCACGCCCGGCGGCTCGAGGCGATGGTAAATCTCCGGCGCGGCTACCACAAAACCATAGCCCGCCAAACGAGCGCACGACCGTAACATCGGCCCGGTGAGCTGAAAAATATCTGAGTAGAAAAGGATGCCCGGGTACTTGCCCTCCAGTTTCGGAGCGGCCACGAAAGTCCGCATCGAACCGCCATCGGGAGTTGAGATATCGACACAACCGCCGGTGATTATCATATCCCTTGACTCGAACAGATGGATTGGTAGGGCAGCCGTTGCGCAAAGGGCAAAACGCTACTTACTTGCCACTTTAGAAATACTATCTTTTCAAAAAACTCGTCGCGCAGGGCAAACAAGTTTTCCGAGAACCCTCTCAAATTCGAGTGATTAGAAAATTCCATTTGGACAACTAAATCTCTAGTTTCTGGATGACGGCAAAGATAGCCCTTGAGGTTGAAATACTCAAATTTGGGCAAAGATGCCTCGTCAAGTTTGAATATCCCATCATATTGCACGCACGGTGAACCCTTGAACCTGACATAATTAAAGTGAACACTATCCCTCTTTAATTTACTCAATTCTTCTTTTTTTAGAGTCTCCAAGCTAGTCAGCAGGTCTTTGTCATTATCAAAGATTTTTGTTCTGAAAGTTTTCACATTGGCAATTAAGATTTCATCCTTGCCTCGTTTTTCAAAGACTGTTTCCGACTTACTTGATTTTAATAGCACCCATCCCGGCTGATTCGGCGACACTACAGTCACTCCGACTTGATTAAAAATGCTCGCCGGATTAATTGGTGACTGCTCCTGTGCTAACGCGGCATTGGCACAAACAACTGCGACTAAAACGACAACCATTAAATATTTCATAGTGTTCCTCTCTAACCGGAAGTGCCCAACGCTCAGGTTGACCGGGCGGCGCGAATACATAAGCCTTCACGTCATCCGAACGGTGATTTTGGCAAATCCTTGTCGCGATCGAAGGGCGGATCCTCATGCGCCGGCATCTGGAAATCAGGAAAGTCTTTGAGCCAGTGCTGGCGCGTCTCTTCGTCAGCGTAATACTTCATCATGAGAAACATGTCTTCGTCGCTCCCGCTGCCGACCAGATCGATTCCGTGAACGAAGCCGGGATTCTCAGGAAAGAGAATGGCCTCTTCACGCAGACTGTCGTTGTAGAGTGTTTCGTAAAGCTCACGATCGCTTAGATGATTCGTGCTGTGCAGATAAGCGCCCAGCGAAGCCATCCGCTTGATTACCTCCCACAGCTTGGCGCGCAATTGTTCGTCATCAAGCTGATTGGGCGGCGGCACTTCCAGACCGGCGTTTTCCAGCCACTGCAATACCGTTGAGGGCTCGGCGGTTTCAAATGCGAGCACTTGCTTCAGGAACTCTTCTTCGAGGTCGGCAGGCATGTCAGAACTCTCTGAAAACGTGCCGCCCAGTTCTCCAAGTTCCGCGCGCAGCTTTTCAATTCGCTTTTCCTGATCGGGCTCATCGTCAATGTCAAACATTGCTCGACTCCTTCTTAAGCTTCATTGGCGACCTTTTTCGGAATCTGTTTTGTCTTGCGACCTGGTCTCTGGAAGGGCCGGGGGCGCGGGCGCCGTGAACTGTCCGAGATCCGCGAGTCCCAGAGTGGTTTCGATATCGCCGATCTGCTTCACGGCGTCCTCGTAACCGTCTTTGCCAAACTGCTGCTTCTCGATCTCTTCAAACTTGTCGCTGATCTCGTCCATCTGATCTTTGGTCATCGTCTCTTTCCAGGCCGGGAACACAATCGTATCTTCGATCGCGGCGTGATGTTGATACATGCGCCCCAGCGCTTCCATCGCTCGCGCCAGCGGTTCGACATTGCCGGTCGCGAGCTTCGCGGCGGCCGTCACCGCGAGGATGTAGTCGGTAAGCTCACGTCCGCGTTGGTGCTGGGCAGTCAGCACGCCAACATAAGCGGCTGCCAGACCATTGGCATTCTTCACCGCCGGAAAGATGTGCGTCTCTTCGAGTTTCTTCTCGTGATACTCCTCGCCGAAGGCGCGAAAGAGCTTTGCCGTTTTCTGCAAGGCATCGGGCGCAATCGAGCCGGCGTTGGTGCGGAGTTTGACGGCCGTCTCCTGATAAACCAAAAGCGCGCGGCGCAGCACGCCATGCTCGCGCATCAAGTCCTCAGTCGCTGTCACTTCCGCGCTGGCCTTCTCTTTGCCCGCTTTTTCCGAAAGCTCTTCTTCCGGATTCTTTCCTTCGCAGCCCAGCAACACCGCGCCCGCGCCCACGCTGCAGATTCCAGCAAGCCATTGTCTTCTTACCAGGTTCATCTCCAGTGTCCCCCGCTTTTGAAGATACCGTAATTCAGAAATGAGCGAGCACATATTGGTCCAGATAGAGGAGGAGAATCAAGGCGAAGGCGTATTATCTGACGTGGTTATGAGGATATGGATTTTGCGAGCAGGCGCATTTGAACGTAGGCGCGGTGGAACGCCTGCGTTTCATTGAAATCAATCGCGCACGCCGCGGTCGCGCATGCGGACAAATTCGTCGAGCGTCAGGCCGTTGTAACCCTTCGCTTTCATCCCCTGAATGTAGGCGGCGGTGACGCCGTGACTGCGGAGACGAACCAACTGATCGACGGAAACATTGTCATAGCCCGCCTGCTTCAGATCGCGAATGAACTGCGCGCTGACGCCATGACTTCTCAGGTCTCTCAGATCTTCTACGGGCAGCCGCGTATAACCCAGCTCTTTCAATTCGGTGATGAACTTCGGGTTCACACCATGATCTCTTAGGGTGACGAAATCGCCGAGCGGCAGTTTCGTGTATCCGGCGTCCACAAACGCTCTAATCAGATCCGGATTAACGCCGTGGTCCCTGGCTCGGACCAGATCATCCATCGCCAGATGATCGTAACCGAGCGCCGCGAGATCACGGACGAAGTTCGGATTGACGCCGTGGTCGCGCGCGCGGATCAGCTCGTCCGGCTCCAGCCGCACATAACTGCTGGCGGCCAGCTCGCGAATGAAGTTGACAGTGACGCCGTGATCCCTCATGCGGCGCAGCAGGTCAGTCGACTTTACCATGTAGCCAAGCGACTTCAACCCTTGTATGTATTCGAGCCGCACGCCGTGATTCCCTAGTTGCACTAGTTCATCAACAGTTGGCTTTTCATAGCCCTGTTCTTGTAGTTCCTTGATAAAGGCGAGACTAGTATCGTTCATCGCCATCGAGAATTGTTGTTCGTAAGTCGGCTCGCCATAGCCTTGCTTCTTCAGCTCGGCGGCGAATGCAGCGTTTGGCGCGAACGTGAAATGGCCCGAGCCATTGCCGTCTTTGAACCATCCTTCGCAATTGAAAGTGCCGGCGTCGCGCTTTAGTTGAAACTGAACGTGCGCGCCGCTGGACATCGACTGTTCGCGGGTCAGGCCGATCAATTGGTCGGGCGCAATCTGGAATGACGTACTGTGGGATCCCCAGTGCGATTCATTGTGCTGGTCGTAGCGCAGCGTTATTTGGACCTTGTCCTCGCCGGTGCGGAATTCGATCAGCCACTGGCTGACCGAGTCTTGCGGGATCGAATATGTTGTCCTGGTCACTGGGTAGCAGGCCCAAAGCAGTGCTGCTAGTCCAAGAATTCCGATCACTCTAAAGCGGGTATCAGAAAATGTTTGCCGAATTCTCTGAGAAAAAGCGTGCGCGACGTTGCGGTTCATCGGTAGCCTCCAATTGAGTTGTAACTAAATCCGAGCGAAGGACATCTGGTTCTGAAGAGTAAACACCGCGCCCGCGAGCTTTGTGACAATAAATGTGGCGGCGCCCCTGATTGCGTATCGTCCAACCGCGCGTGGTTGACGCGTTGCGCCTGCAGCCTGACAATCTGAATCAGATGCCTACGCTTCCGAAGAACCAGCGTCGCGTAAAGCGCAACCGGCCGGTTCGAAGTTCGCGCGCCAAACTAACGGCTTTTTCGCGGCGGTTGTTGGACGCCTGGCAACGTTTGCGGCTTCCGCTGGTAAACGCCAAGGTCCTTGTCGCCGTATCCGGCGGCGCGGATTCGACCGCGCTGATGCTGGCTCTGTACGAGTTGTTAAGAGCTGGGCGTCTGGCGCTGACCATTACGGTCGCCCATCTGGATCATGGCTTGCGCAAGAAAGCGAGCAGGGAAGATGCAGAGTGGGTCGCAAAACTGGCTCGCGAACTCGGGTTTGAATTCGAATTGGGCCGCGCCAATGTTGCGAGGCGCGCAAAAGAAACCGCCGACAATCTCGAACAGGCTGCGCGCCGCGCGCGTTACGAATTTCTCGCAAAGACCGCAAAGAGGAAACAAGCTCAATTGGTTCTCACGGCGCACACGATGGACGATCAGGCAGAGACGGTGTTGCTGCGCCTGTTGCGCGGCAGTGGCGCGGATGGTCTAACCGGAATCGAGCCGGTGCGACTTCTTGATTTGAAGTCGAACGTTGCGCTCGTGCGTCCGCTGGTCACCTGGGCGAAACGCGCGGACACCGAGAGCTACTGTGAACACCGCAAGATCCAGTTCCGCATTGATGAGATGAACTACGATGAAGGGTTCGCTCGCGTGCGAGTGCGCCAGCAGCTCGTGCCGTTGCTGCAGTCTTTCAACGACAAGGTCGTCGAGGGGCTGGCTCGCACTGCCGGACTTCTGCGTGAGGACGTCAGCGTGCTGAATGAAGAGGCTGATAAATTGCTTCGTGAAGCCAGTGACCCCTTCCGGAAAAACAAAACTGAAACCAAATCGCGTTTGCTCAGCGTAGATGTTCTGGCGCGCGCGCCAGCAGCAATTCGCCGGCGCGCTTTGCGGAAATGGATCTCGGAGGGTCGCGGCGACCTGCGGCGCTTTGAAATGGTGCATCTGTTGGGTGTAGAGAGACTACTGGAGGGTAATCGCGGCGGTCGGATTGCGGAGTTGCCAGGCGGCGCCACGGTTTTGCGGCAGCACGGATGGATCGAGTTCCGGACAAAAAAGAGTTGAAATGGGCTGCGCCGAGTTCTAGAATCGAACGTGGTTGGACCCCGCCGCTTTACCGCCGGTGGTTTTTAGTCTTGTCGGTGTCGTCATCGCGCGGAACCGCACAAGGCACAACCCATCCGTTGTTCCTCGGCATCATAAACCGCGGCGATTTTGCTGGGAAAACCCGAGACGCTCCTTCTCCTGCAAAGGCTTTCGTGACTTATGGGAGCGACAAGAACTGCCGACATGAGGTATGATCGGCTTCGGAGGCTTTGAAGGCTTTGAGTTCTACTGCTAGACAAATCATCTTCTGGTTGCTGATTATTGCGGGCGCGCTCCTGCTCTACAAACTCGTCAACCCAAACAGCAAGAATTCCCAGGCAATCGATCTGGCCGCGCTCGAACGAAAGATCAATAACGGCGAGCTTAACCAGGTAACGTTCAGGCAGAACGAGACAGTGGCCATTGACCGGGGCGGCCAGGAATATCGAGTCGCGCTCACCAACGAGCATACGAAGGATCGCCTGATGGCGTTGGCGACCCAGAAGGACAGCAACGGCAAGGAACACGTCGCAAAGGTCGAAGACGAATCAGGGACCAGCTTAATCCTGCCGATGCTGATCACCTGGGCGCCGTTGCTTTTTATCATCGGCATCTGGGTCTTCATGCTGCGGCAGATGCAATCAGGCGGCAACAAGGCGCTCTCGTTTGGCAAGTCGCGCGCGAAGTTGCTCAACAACCAGCAGAAACGTGTGACGTTCAAAGACGTTGCAGGCGTTGAAGAAGCGAAAGAAGAGCTGCAGGAGATCATCGAGTTCCTGAAAGAGCCACAGAAGTTTCAGAAACTCGGCGGCCGCATTCCCAAAGGCGTCCTGATGATGGGTCCGCCGGGAACGGGCAAGACTTTGCTGGCGCGCGCGATTGCGGGCGAAGCAAACGTTCCCTTCTTCTCAATTTCCGGTTCCGACTTTGTCGAGATGTTTGTCGGCGTGGGCGCATCGCGTGTGCGCGATTTGTTTGAGCAAGGCAAGAAGAACGCGCCGTGCATTATCTTCATCGATGAAATTGACGCGGTCGGTCGTCATCGCGGCGCAGGTCTCGGCGGTGGCCACGATGAGCGCGAACAAACATTGAATCAGTTGCTCGTTGAGATGGACGGCTTTGAATCTAATGACGGCGTGATCCTGATCGCCTCAACGAATCGCCCGGATGTGTTGGATCCGGCGCTGTTACGGCCGGGGCGTTTTGATCGCCGCGTCGTCGTATC
>JBGQJU010000157.1:0-9246 GCA_041499185.1 Pyrinomonadaceae bacterium
AACCGTGTCATGGAATACATAACTCTCGAAGTCGGGCTGATCGTTGGTATTGTTCTCGTCCTGCTGGGCCTCGCGGGATCAATCTACGCGGTAGGCTACTGGGATGTACATTCTTTTGGGAAGCTGGACCCATCGCGTACTCTGAGAATCGTGATTCCGGCGGTGACTTTTCTTACGCTGGGCTGCCAGATTCTTCTCTCAAGTTTCTTCCTTAGCATCCTGGGTCTAAGAAGACGCTAAGCATTGACGGTGACTTGCATCGTTGGCGTGTTCTCCCGTCACTGACTCTGCCAAAAACGCGTGGGGTTTGAAATAAAACTGATTATCAAATATAAGCTCTTAACTTCGGCTTGCTTAACGCGAACGGCTCGCCGGTCCGATTCTCTTTATTTTTAATGAAACAGACTATCACCCTTGCCTTCCTGGCCGGTACCAACATTCTCGTTACGCTGATTTTCCAGTGGTACGTGATCACACAACTGGGCGTGGGAATGGAGACAGACGCGCTGTTTGCCGGCATGGCCGTGCCGCAGTTGATCCTGCTGGTAGTTAGCAGTTCGTTGACGCACGTGCTGGTACCGTTGCTGACAACCGAGGACGAAAGCACGTTCGGGCGGAATGCCTGGGGATTCTTTCTCGGCATCTCAGGCATTTTTACGATGCTCGCGTTGGTGCTATTTGTCACGGCCTCGTACTGGGTGCCGTGGTTGGTGCCCGGATTTTCCAAAGCAGGTCAGTCCCTGACCGTTAGTCTGACGCGCATTCAACTGGTCAGCATGATCTTCACAGCTTCGGTGTCGGTCCTCTGGTCGGTTTATCATGCGCGGCAACGATTCATCTGGGTCGAGCTTTCCACGTTGCTCTCGAGCTTGATCGGTTTGTTTCTGCTGATCAAGATATTGCCGCTTTACGGAGTTGCCGGCGCGGCTTTGCTCATCGTGTTGCGGACGGGCCTGCAGATAGTTTGGTTATTGCCGGGCCTTGGTCGTTGGGAATGGCCGGAGTGGAACTCGCCGGCAATGCGCGAAGCCTGGCGCCGCATTCGCCCGCTGTTGATTGGCACGTCATACTATCGCACCGATCCGCTGGTCGATCGGTTTCTCGCGTCGATGGCGCCGACTGGTGGTTTATCGCTGCTCTACATCGGACAACAGATTTATGGCGCAGTAAACTTGGTGGCTGAGAAAGCGATTGCCACGCCGATGGTGCCGACGCTCGCAATTCACGCGGACACGGCACAGTGGCCGGCGTTTCGCCGTATCTATCAGCGACGATTGCTCGCGATGGGCGGCCTGACCGCGGTGGGTTACCTTGTGCTCCTGGTCGCAGGCGAGCGGATCTTGAATCTCTTGATCGGCCATGGCGGCGTCACCACAGACAATGTTCACCTGTTGTGGTTGATCATGTTGGCGTTGGTCGGCTTTTTCATGGCAGGAGCGATGGGTGTGATAACTTCCAAGACTTTCTATGCGATGGGCGACACGCGCACGCCCACGCGCATGTCCATCGTGACCTACACTCTCTATATTCCCGCGAAGGTGTTGGGTTTTCTGCATTATGGGTTGATGGGATTGGCGGTTGTCACGAGTGCTTACTTGTTTCTAAATCTATTCATACAGATAGTGCTTCTGGAAGGATTCGTGATACCGCGACGACAGCGACAACAGCAAGGCACGGCGTTGTGAGTAACGCCCCGCGTGAGCGTTTCGAGAAGATGATCAAAGTAACGGCTTTGACCGGCAGCAAGCATGACCCTTCCAGCCGCTTTCGCATTCGTCAGTTCATCAAGCCGCTTCGGGAACTCGGGTTCGAGGTCAGCGAGCACTGGCCGCTGATCAGCCGCTACAAGATCGAGCCGCTGCCGTGGTTGGTCACGGCGATGCGCATTCCCGGGCTAGTCGCGTCGCGGTTTAGCGATGTCACCTGGTTGGGCCGCGAGTTGTTATCCGGACGTTTCTCTTTTGAACATCTTGCGGGTAAGAAACGCGTGTTTGACGTCGACGACGCGATCTGGTTGCCGTACGGTTCGGATTTCTCCGGCGAGATCGTCAAACATTGTGAGGGAGTAGTCGCGGGAAATCGTTTTCTCGCTGAGCACTATGAAAAACTGGGCGTGAAGGTCTGGTTGGTTCCAACCTCGGTTGATACGGATGTTTGGCGGCCCGCAATCAAAGGAGTCAGTGATCGATGGACGATAGGCTGGACCGGAACGTGGACCAATCTCAAGTTCTTGTACGCTATTGAAGAGCCTTTGGCCGATTTCCTGGCGCAACATCAGGATAGCCGATTGCTGGTTGTCTGCGATCGGCCACCAGTTTTCAAGAAGCTCTCGGAGAGATACTTTCAGTTTGCGCGTTGGTCCAGCGAGAACGAAGTGCGCCTCGTCCGGCAGATGGACGTCGGCCTGATGCCCCTGGAAGATTCCGCAATGGCGCGTGGCAAGTGCGGGTTCAAGATGCTCTCGTACATGGCCGTAGAACTGCCGGTGATTGTCAGTCCTGTTGGTGTCAACCAGGAGATACTGGCGCACAGCGAGCTTGGTTTCGCAGCAACTTCTGCGGACGATTGGTATCAAGCCCTTGAACGTCTCTACGAAAATCGAGAGTTGGGAGCGCGGATGGGATTAGCGGGAAGAAGAGTGGCGGACGAGCATTACTCAGTGAAGACCAATGTGGTGAAGTTGGCCGCAATCTTTCACGAGGTGGTTAAGAGTTAGACAGGTTCATGAACGCGAACAGACAGAGGGGATTGCGTCGCGCGTCGGGAAAGCTCGGTCTGATCCTCTTGGGCCTGCTCTTTGGCGCGCTCATCGCCGAGATCGCTTTGCGTGTTGCCGGCTATTCTTATCCTGAGTTTTACCAACCCGACGAATCGCGCGGCTACGCCCTGCGCCCAAACATGGAAGGCTGGTACCGGAAAGAGGGCGAAGCGTACGTGCGCATCAACGGCGATGGCCTGCGAGACAGCGAACACTCAAAGGCGAAACCCCCAGACACGGTCAGAATCGCTGTTCTGGGAGATTCTTATCCGGAAGGCTTTCCGGTCGCGATGGAGGATGCTTTTTGGGCCGTGATGGAAAAGAATTTGCAACAGTGCGGCGCATTTGGCGACAAGAAGATCGAGGTTATCAATTTCGGAGTTTCCGGTTACGGCACCGCACAAGAGTTGATCACCCTTCGCGAACACGTCTGGGAATATTCGCCCGACATTGTGATGCTTGCGGTCACAACGAATAATGATATGAGCGATAATGTGCGCGCCCTGAAAAAGACCGACGAGGTCCCGTACTTCGTCTATCGTGATGGGAAACTGGGAATCGATGATTCTTTCAGAGAGACGCGAGCGTTTCGCTGGCGACAGTCAGCACTGAACCGACTGGGCCGTTGGATCCGCGATCATTCGCGTCTTATACAAGCCATAAATCAGGGACATCATGGATTCAAGATCTGGTTGGCAGCCAGGAGAGCGCGCAATCAACCGGCGAGTCAAGGCGAGACTGACGCCGCAGCAGCCTCAGAAGAACTGGGTATCGACAACGTCGTCTATCGGGAACCGGGCGATCAGGTTTGGAACGACGCGTGGCACGTCACCGAAGGACTGGTCGCGCAGATGCGCGATGAAGTCGCGGCTAAAGGAGCAAAGCTGCTGGTGGTAACCTTGAGCAATGGAATACAAGCGTACCCGGACGCGAATGTTCGACAGCTCTTTATGAAGCGTCTGGGCGTCAACGATCTTTTCTATCCGGATAACCGGATCAAACAGTTATGCGAGCGAGAAAAAATTGCGATGATCACACTCGCGCCGTGGATGCAAACATACGCCGAACAGAACAAGGCCTTCTTGCACGGTTTTGGCAACAACATCGGCAACGGTCACTGGAACCAGTTGGGCCATCGGGTGGCGGGCGAGTTCATTGCGCAAAAGCTTTGCCAGGGAGTTCTGAAGTAGCCGCGTCCCTGCGGCTTTGCCGCCTGGGTGCGGAAGTTCCAACAATGATGCCCGCTCCAATTCACAAGAGTGACCCCAGATCGCCCGAGCGAATCAGAGAACATTACTTGATCGAGAAAGAGCTGGCGGCGCGACTACGCAACGCCACCAAGAGGGAAAGACAAAGTCTATACACGGTAGTTTATGACGAGCTTTTTCGGAGAGTTCCAGACCATCCCCAGTTGGCCTTAAAGACAGACGAACAAACTCGGCGACGATTGGTTGCGGAACGCGTACGGCTGTTGAGTCGTTATCTTCGCTCGAATTCGACCTATCTTGAGATTGGTCCGGGCGATTGCGCGCTGGCGATCGCCGTGGCGCAACGAGTGCGCCAGGTATTCGCAGTTGATGTGTCTACCGAGATTGCCGCGGGCGTTGCCCTGCCGAACAATGTGGCACTCGCGATCTCTGATGGTTGCAGCATTCCAGTCCCGGATGGTTCGGTTGATGTTGCCTACAGCGATCAACTGATGGAGCACCTGCATCCGGACGATGCGCGCGAGCAGCTTGCCAACATTTATCGGGCGCTGGCGCCGGGCGGAATTTATGTTTGCATCACGCCCAACCGGCTGTCAGGCCCACACGATGTCTCGCGGTACTTCGACGAGGTCGCAACTGGATTTCATTTGCAGGAATATACTGCACGCGAGCTGGCCGCGATGTTCAGAGCAGCCGGCTTTCGCAAACTCGTGGCGCTCGTTGGCGCCAGAGGATCGCACGTCGCCGTGCCCGTGCTTTTTCTCGAGGGGATTGAAGTCTTGTTAACCAGGCTGCCACGCAGACTCGGAAAAACACTCGCGCGCGGGTTACCATTGCGATTGATTCTGGGCGTGAAGCTGATGGCCAGGAAGTAATGTTCGACAAACTTTCGTTTGTCGTGTTTGATGGAAAAGGAATCTGATGGCGGAAGCAGGCGACAAACTAAAGTTCGTCGGACAATCAGACAGCATCTATCAGACCGGCGAGTATGTAGAGCGAAATCCCACGTACCACGTCGAAGACTCTTCATGGAAGGCCGCACAGATTCTCAAAATGATCGAGAAGCATAAGCTGAAGCCGCAATCGCTTTGCGAAGTCGGTTGCGGCGCGGGTGAAGTCTTGAAGCAGCTTCAGTTGAGCTTGCCCGCTGGGACCGAGTTCTTTGGTTACGAGATCTCGCCGCAGGCGTTTGCGTTGTGCCAGGCGCGCGAGAACGAGCGACTTCATTTCTATTGTTCGGATTTGCTGGCAAACAAAACCGCGCATTTCGATCTGCTGTTATGCATCGATGTTTTCGAGCACGTGGAAAACTATCTCGGCTTTCTCCGTGAGCTGCGCGGCAAGGCTACGCATAAGATATTTCACATCCCGTTGGACCTGTCGGCGCAGTGGGTGGCGCGCAGGCGGCCAATCATGCGCGAGCGAGAACAGGCGGGCCATCTGCACTACTTCACAAAAGAAACCGCGCTCGCTACGTTGCAAGACACTGGATATAAGATCAGCGATTGGTTCTATACGCCCGGCGCAATTGCCAGCCCGCGCAGCATCAAAGCAAAACTGGCAAGCTGGCCCAGAAGATTACTATCAACGCTAAATCAGGATCTTGTCGTCCGGATTTTAGGCGGATACTCGTTACTAGTGTTGGCAGAGTGAAAGAGTCCGACAAACTTCAGTTTGTCGCGGCTGGCGGAAAGAGCTTGTGGTGAAAACCAGCGACAAACTGAAGTTTGTCGGACGTCAGATGGCACGGAGACCCAAATGGAATATCACGAAAACGTACTCGGCCTGATCGGCCACACGCCGCTGGTCAAACTTCATCGTCTGGCCAAAGGGATCAAAGCCACGGTGCTCGGGAAGATGGAAAATCTTAATCCCGGCTTTTCAGTCAAAGACCGGATTGGCGTCGCCATGATCGAAGCGGCTGAGCGCGAAGGCATTCTCAAACCGGGCGGGACAATAGTTGAAGCAACATCCGGGAACACCGGCATCGGACTGGCGCTGGCTGCTGCCGTGAAAGGTTACAAGTGCATCTTTGTGATGACCGACAAAGCCTCGGTCGAAAAGTCGCGCTATTTGAAAGCGCTCGGGGCCGATGTAGTGATCACACCAGTATCGGCAAAACCGGGAACGCCGGACCATTACGTTTCCACTGCCAAACGAATTGCTTCCGAGACACCGAACTCGTTTTATCCCGATCAATATTCGCACCCGGCGAATCCGGAAGCGCACTACCGAACCACTGGTCCCGAGATCTGGGAGCAGACTGAAGGAAAGATCACACACTTTGTCGCCGGCTTGGGAACGGGTGGGACGATATCGGGCACCGGCAGATTTTTGAAAGAGAAGAACCCCAAGATCAAAGTTATCGGCGCGGACCCTTACGGTTCGGTGTTCAAGACCTACAAAGAGACGGGAAAACTGGTCGAAGCTACGCCTTACCTCGTCGAAGGCATCGGCCAGGAAGTGATTCCCGCGAACGTGCACATCAAGTACGTTGACGAGGTTATCAACGTCACTGATCGCGAATCGTTTGAGTTGGCCCGGCAGTTGGGGCGCACGGAAGGCATCTTCTGTGGCGGCTCGACAGGAACCAATCTAGCGGCAGCACTGCGTGTCGCTCGCGACACTGACGAGAGCGCCATCATCGTCTTCATAGTTTGCGATACCGGCGAACACTACCTGACCAAGTTCCATTCCGACGAGTGGATGAAAGAGAAGCGTCTGCTCGAGCCGCAGAAGATCACGGCAGGTTTGATCATCGGTACCAAGAAACGTCAAGCGCCAAAGGCTTTGGTTTGGGTTGCGCCGACAGACACAGTTGCGGATGCGCTGGCAAAAATGGATGAACTGGGATTGACTCAGGTTCCCGTACTTGAGGACGGGCGCCCGGTCGGATCGGTTCGCGAGAATCGAGCGCTCGCAAAGGTCGTGCGCAATCGTGATCTATTAGAAGCAAGGGTAAGCGAGGTGATGGAAGGGAGCTTCCCAACCGTTGACGTCGATGCCAGCTCAAACGAAATCACGCGCCGCCTGCAAACCAGCCCCGCCGTTCTAGTCGAAGAGTACGGCCGCATCATCGGCATCATCACGCGACATGATGCGCTGGACATGACGCTTAATAGCTAAGGGCTCCCTGATCCCGAGCGCTCTAGGTCCGTTCGTAGAACTTGACGGTGAGATCGTCACCGATTTCTTTTGAACCCGCCGGCTTGAATCCTTCCAAATAATCCCCGGGAACAAAGGCGTCGGCGTCTGCGACAGTTAAAGGCGCTTCGGTAACGATCCATTTTTCGATGTGCGGAAGGAACGAGCGATAAACTTTTTCACCGCCAATAATGAAAAGATCGCATTTCAGACCTCGCGCGAGTGAAAGGACTGACGGTACATCGCTGCAGACGACCACCGAATTCTGGGGCTCAACCTCAGATTGCCGGCTCAGGATGATGTTCAATCGATTCGGCAGAGGTTTCTTCAAAGTTTGCCAGGTTCGATAACCCATCACGCATGCGTGGCCGGTCGTCGTTTCTTTGAAGTGCTTCATGTCGGCAGAGTAGTGCCACGGCAGCTTGCCGTCTTTGCCGATGGCGCCGTTTCGATCTACTGCAACGATGCCGATGATCATGGTTATTGCGGCGGAGCCGTATCGCCTTTCGACTACTTCAATATGTCGGATAGTCGTTTTCACACAGCTACGGGTGCGGCGATTTTTCCGTAAGACTGATAGCCCAACAGGTTCAGGCTTTGGTAACTCATCCTGAGCAATCCTTCGAGCCCGCGCAAGCGCGCGGCTTCGTCGACGATCTCAAGTCGTGGCAGTTGCAACGGCTCGCGCGAAAGCAGCTCATGCACTTGCTCCAGATGATTCTGGTAGATGTGGTAGTCGCCGAGCGTGTAAACAAACTCGCCCACTTCCAACTCACAGACATGCGCGATCAAGTGCAGCAACAGCGCGTACGAGCTGATGTTGAAGGGCACGCCGAGAAACGCGTCGGCTGAACGTTGATAGAGCTGACAGTGCAGCAGCGGGGCAGTAGCCCGACCGTGAGGGAGGGCTTCGCCTTGTTCAACTTTGAATTGAAAGAGCGTGTGACACGGCGGCAGGTCCACATTGTCAGCGTATCTTGGATCCCAGCCAGTAACGATCAGGCGCCGCGAATTCGGATTGGTTTGAATCTCATTTATCAACTTGGCAACCTGGTCGATGCCATCGCGCGCTGGATAATTGCCGCCGAACGATCGCCAGAGATAACCGTAGACTGGGCCAAGATCGCCGGGTTCGCGACCAAAGCGCTGGGTATGTTCCTGGTCGGCCCATTCGGCCCAGATGTCCACGCCCTTAGCACGCAGGCTGGCTTCATTCGTATCGCCGGAAAGAAACCAGAAGAGTTCCTCGGCGATCCAGCGGAAGGGAATCTTTTTTGTAGTGACAATCGGAAAACCTTCGCGCAGATTGAAGCGCGTTTGATAACCAAAATGCGAGATGGTGCCGACACCGGTTCTGTCGCTGTGTGCTGTGCCTTGCGCCAGAATTGATTTCAGCAGATCGTGATATTGTTTCATGATGTCCGACAAACTTCAGTTTGTCGTGCGTTGTCCAACCAAGTATTCATTTACAATTGGATCATCTTAACGATTACGACAAACTCAAGTTTGTCGGACAGCACGCGGTAAACTTCATTATAATACGTCGCTGAGGATCATAAAGACGAATGAAACAATACAACCTCTGCTTTCTTGGTTTCGGCAATGTGGGCCGCGCGTTGGCGCGCCTGTTTGTAGTAAAGAGCGCGGAGTTGCGCGAGCTTTATGGCATCGAGTGGCGCGTCACCGGAGTAGCAACGCGGCGGATCGGCTGGTTGTCGAATGCGGGCGGCTTTAAGGTCGAGACGCTATTGGGCGTCGATACCATGCAGCCGAATGCGTTGCGCTCGAACGATATTCGCGAATGGTTGGAAAAAGCTCAGCCCGATGCCGTGCTCGAAACCACTTCGCTGAATGTGGAGACGGGCCAGCCCGCTATCGATTACTTGCGCGCGGCGCTGCAATCCGGCGCGCACGCGATCACCGCAAACAAGGGCACGGTGGTTCATGCCTACGACGAGTTGAACGAGCTGGCGCAAACAGCGGGTAAGCGCTTTCTGTTTGAATCGACTGTCCTCGATAGCGCACCGGTCTTCTCGCTTTTTCGCGAGACTCTGCCGGCCGTGAAGGTGCGGGGATTCAGCGGCGCGTTCAATTCGACGACCAACGTGATCATTGAGGCGATGGAGACCGGCCGCA
>JBGQJU010000158.1:0-9111 GCA_041499185.1 Pyrinomonadaceae bacterium
CGCACAAACCGTTCAAAGTGGCCATCGTCGCTTGCATGCGCAAACTGCTTTCGATCGTTAACGTCATGATCCGCAACAATGCTCGTTGGCAACTTAACCCTGAGTCAATATCAGCTTGACTTCAAACACAGTTGCTCTGCGCTTCTGCGATGAAGGCTTCCGTAAGAACACTCACCGCAGAGACACAGAGAACGCAGAGGTGACGCAGAGGATCGTCGGGAGGCACCGCACTCTTCTAATGGAAACTTTTTACGTCACCACTCCCATCTACTACGCAAATGATCTCCCACATTTGGGTAGCCTCTATCCCACGATCGTCGCCGACTGTCTGCGTCGCTACAAACGGCAGCGTGGTTATGAGACTTATTTCCTGACGGGCACGGACGAACACGGTATCAACATTCAGCGCATGGCGGAACGGAAAGGGCTGACTCCGAAGCAGTACACGGACCAGATCGTGGAAGAGTTCAAGAAGCTGTTTTCGTTATTCAGCCTGGATACAGAACACGGCGGCTATGACATTTTCATGCGCACGACCGAGCCGTTTCACTATCAGGGAGTCGCGGAATTGTGGCGACGCGTGGCCGTGTCGAAAACGCCGAAAGGGAACCCTGCGATTTACAAGAGCCACTACGAGGGATGGTTTTGCCCTTCGTGCGCCGAGTACAAAACCGAAGATGAGTACCAGAAACCGGAACAACCTGATGAAGCACCGAGTTGTCTTGTTCACCTAAAACCGCTCGATCGGGTTTCAGAAGAGAGCTACTTCTTTCGTCTTTCAGATTACGATGAAGCGCTGCTCAAGCTTTACGAGGATCCAGAGTTTGTGCAGCCGGAAGGAAGACGAAATGAAGTGATCAGTTTTGTGCGCACGGGTTTGCAGGACCTTTCGATCAGCCGCGAAAAACGTTCGGTGAGCTGGGCCATTCCGGTTCCCGATGACCCGGGGCATTCAATCTACGTTTGGTTCGATGCGCTGATCAACTACGTCACCGCGATTGGTTTCGGCAATGAAGAGCGCGAGCGCGTTGTCGGCTTTGAGAAATTCTGGCCGGCAGTGCATTTGGTTGGGAAAGACATTCTGCGCCAGCACGCGATTTATTGGCCTGCGTTCCTGCTGGCGGCGGGCATCGAACCACCGCGCAAGGTTTTCGCGCACGGCATGTGGCTTGATCCGAATGGGCGCAAGATGTCGAAGACACTGGGCAACACGATCGATCTCGATATTTTGCATCGTTACTTTGCGACCGACGCGGTGCGCTACTTCTGTCTGCGCGAGATGGTTTTCGGCCAGGACGGCAGATTCGGCTATGAGACTCTCATCGATCGCTCGAACAGCGATCTGGCGAGCGGTTTGGGAAACTTGTCGAGCCGCACGTTGACGATGATTGCTCGTTACTGTGATGGCCGGGTTCCTTCGGGAAAGATCTCGGAAGATAAACTGCTCTTTGCGAAGCGCGTTGGTGTGGACACTGATGAAACGACTATTGCCGGATTTGTCGAGCACGCGCGCGATCAGTTTTTGCACGACTTCGACAACTTTGCCTTCAGCCGCGCGTTGGAAGTGGTCTGGTCAATCATTGCGCGCGTCGACAAGATCATTAGCGATGCCAAGCCCTGGGATCTGGCGAAAGACGAGAATCAACGGCAGACATTGAACGCTGTTTTGTACCGAGCGGCGGAAACGTTGCGCTGGCTTTGCATTCTGCTCAATTCAGTCATGCCGGCAGCAACCCAGGGGATTTACACGCAACTGGGCTTGGCCGACTCCCTCGCGCATCTCAATCCGGCCGATTTGAAGTGGGGGGGTCTGGCAGAAGGGACACAGATCGGCGAAGTGAAACCGCTGTTTCCGCGCATTGACAAGGCGAAGACCATGGCTGAAATCAAGAATGAAAGTGGGGGCTCGAGCACACATGCAACTGAGCCTGATGCGGTAGCCAGCGCTGCGAGCGAGGCCAAGACTAAGCCCTTGCCGCCAATGAAGGGCGCCACCGAGGCAGACGCTGTCTCCGGTGGCGAGGGAGTCACCAGCTTCATTGAGCTAGGAGACTTCGCCAAAGTGGATCTGCGCGTCGGTCAGGTTTTGACAGCCGAACGCGTTCCGAAAGCAGACAAGCTGTTACTGTTGAGCATCGATATCGGCGAAGAGAACCCGCGGCAGATTCTCGCGGGCATCGCCCAATACTACGAGCCTGAGAAACTCGTTGGCCGCAAGATTGTAGTTGTCGTGAATCTGAAACCGCGCAAGCTCCGTGGCTACGAATCACAAGGCATGCTGCTGGCTGCTTCAGTCGGCGAGGAAGGGAAGCCCGTGATCGCCACGTTTGCCGAAGATGTGCCGAACGGCGCGAGATTGAAGTAGGCAACGCAGACCAGTGATAAGATAGATCTTGCCTGAGTAATCTTGAATCAAACTGTCCTTCCGGGGTTTTCGGATCTATCTACTACTTGTTATCATGCAGGTTGTTCGCGGCTGATAAAGCGAAGATGAATGCGACGAACTGATCGAGGTCGAGGCGCTGACATGCTTGAGAGAATCGCAGTAAACCCGGAAATCCACTTTGGGAAACCTTGCATTAAGGGGACCAGGATTCCTGTCCGGGATGTGCTGGAGCTGGTTGCCGAAGGACTGTCATTCGAACAAATCATAAAAGACTACTATCCGGACATTACCGTTGAAGATATTCGGGCTTGTCTTCATTACGCGGCTGCGCTGGTCGCGGCCGAAGACATCGACCTCACCCCTATGCCGGTTTGAAGTTTCTCTTAGATCAAGACGTTTACGTTATCACGGTGCGATTCCTCGCCGCGCTCGGGCATGACGTAATTCGTGCTGCCGAGGTGGGACTCAGTACGGCCTCCGACGAGGACATCTTGCGTGAGGCTCAGAGTAGGGGCCGGCTGCTCGTAACTCGCGATAGAGATTTCGGCAACCTTGTTTTCGTCCGCGGCCTGGGCCCAGGTGTCTTGTTCTTCGCATCCTTCCGTCCACGCAGAACGCAGTTCACAGCGAGCTGGAACGAATCCTGTCAAGTTTACTCGGAGGAGGAGCTAAGAAAAGCGTTCGTAGTTGTCGAACCGGGCGGACACAGATTCAGACGACTAAGCGTTTCCACATAACTCCATTTCGCAGCTTTCGCGGTGAAATCTTTGCGGTCATGTTTGTAGATTCTCATTGTCACATCGACGGTCCGGAATACGATGCCGATCGCGAAGAGGTGATCCAACGCGCGCGAGACGCAGGAGTCGGCGCAATTCTAAACGTTGGCACCGGTGATCCTCACAGCGGTTCGCTCGAACGCGCGGTCGAGCTTGCAGAAAAGCACGACGACATTTACACGGCGGTTGGAACGCACCCGCACGACGCGCGGCTTTTTGATGCGCGCGCCGAGCACACAATCAAAACAGTAGTCAAAAGCTCGCGCGTAATCGCCTGGGGCGAAATCGGACTCGATTATCACTACGACAATTCGCCCCGCGACGTGCAGCGCGATGTATTCCGGCGCCAACTGCAACTGGCTTGTGATGTGCGTTTGCCGGTGATCATTCACACGCGCGAGGCCGAAGGGGACACGATTGACATCTTGAAATCAGAGTGGACGGCGTCAGGACTTCCGGGAATCATGCACTGCTTCAGCGGCGGCTCGGAATTGGCAGAGAAAGCGATTGAACTTGGTTTCATGATCTCGTTTGCCGGCATCCTGACTTTCAAGAAGGCTGACGACCTCCGAGAAGTCGCCAGGCACGTTCCGCTCGATCGCCTCCTAATCGAAACTGACTGTCCGTATCTTTCTCCCGTCCCATTTCGCGGCAAACGTAACGAGCCGGCGCACGTCGTCGAGGTCGCGCGTTGTCTTGCCGGTATCCACGGCAGGGACATCGAAGAGATCGGAGCGATCACGACAAAGAACTTTGCGCGTCTCTTCGGCCTTGAACTAAAGGACTGAAAATATTTGAATGGTCCTGAAAAACCCCGGGCTCATGGTCCGAAGCCTTCTTAGAGAGAACTTTCACATGCTTGCGGTTTGATGCTATGCTGCAACCCAAGCGAAAAACCGGATCGGCGCGAACAGAATATGGCTCAACAGAACTCGTTCGACATCGTTTCTCAGGTTGACCGCGCGGAAGTCATGAATGCGATCAATCAGACGATGAAGGAAGTGCGCCAACGATTTGACTTCAAAGGCAGCGCGGCCAGTGTAGTGCTGGAAGAGCACGAGCTTGTCCTGTCAGCCGAAGACGAAACCAAGCTGCGCAACATGAATGACATTCTTCAGCAAAAGCTCGTGCGCCGAGGCGCTCCGCTGAAGGCGTTTAGTTATGGCAAAGTTGAACCGGCAGCCGGCGGCACCGTGCGCCAGCACGCGGCAATTCAGCAGGGCATTCCGCAGGAGAAAGCCAAAGAGGTTGTGAGATTCATCAAGGATTCAAAAGCGAAGGTGCAGGCTGCCATTCAGGGTGACGTCGTCCGCGTCACCGGCCGCGACCGCGACACGTTGCAAGAGATCATCGCCAAACTGAAGGCCAAAGACTTCGGTATCCATATGCAGTTTACGAACTATCGATCGAATTAAGACGATTAGCAATGCCTACTTCCAGTAATACCGCAGTAGCCGAAGAAGCGAAGCTCACGGCGCAACGAATTTTCGGTTCGATCTCCTCGGAACTCGCGCAAGTGGAAGCCGAGTTCGAGCGCCAGGCTCGCTCCAACATTCAAGTGATCGCCTACATTGGCGATTACCTGCGCGCGTCCGGTGGCAAGCGCGTGCGTCCGGCACTAACTCTTCTATCGAATTACGCGGTTGGCGGAGCCGGCGGTAGTTACAACTCGATTCGGATGGCCGCGGTAATGGAATTTCTGCACACTGCGACGCTGGTCCACGACGACATCATCGATAATGCCGAGACGCGCCGGAATCGTCCCACCGTCAATGCGCGCTTCGGCAACCAGACCGCAGTGCTGATGGGCGATTGGCTTTACATGTCGGCCTTTGAGACGAGCCTGGCAGAAAGGTCGCTGGCGATTCTTGATGTTTTGACAGCCGCCACCCGAAAGATGACCGAGGGTGAACTCGTCCAGTTGACGTTGTTGGATCGGACGGACATTTCGGAAGAGCAGTACCTCGATGTGCTCCAGCGGAAAACTGCTTATCTGTTTAGTGCGTGCTGCGACGTCGGCGCGATCCTTGGTGGCGCGAGTCACGAACAACGGGCCGCGCTGCGGGATTATGGAATGAATCTCGGCACCGCTTTTCAGCTCATCGACGATCTACTGGACTTCACGGCAAACGGAGCTACGCTGGGAAAGGCAGCGGGTGTTGACTTGCTCGAAGGCAAGCTGACCCTGCCACTGATCTACTTGATTCAGCGCGACGAGTCTGCTCGCGAAATGGTGCAAACGGTAATCAGCGACGGCAGCTACCACCGCGTGTCACGCGCCATGCTGATTGCGGCCGTCGAAAAAGCGGGTGCGTTAGAACAGGCCCGAGAGCGCGCCGATGAGTACGCCGAAGCCGCGCGCGACTGCCTCGATGACTTACCCGAGTCTGAGCATTGCGAAGCGCTGCGAGCGATTCCTGCCTATGTCCTCGAACGTGATAGATAGCCGATTTCGGGCTTCTCGCTAATTGGGTATTGTGCGAAAAGCAAATACTCGTTAAGATTCACCCGATGGACAGGACCAGCAATAATCTGCTTTCCCGGCTGCAACAGAACCAGCGCGAATCGCGTTTGGTGCGCATGCAACTGGTGGCGCGTCTCCGAGAACTCGAGGGGGAAGCCGATATAGTGCGAGCCGAACTTGCCGAGATGGACACCCTGGCAACTCAGACCGACGCCGCCATCTACCGTCTCTTGTCATCGATAATGGCTTCCAACAATCTCTCAACCGGGAATCTTTCGAGCGGTTTTCCATCCGATGCCGAGCTTGAGGCCGCGATGGGTCACTCGGCGCACTCAGCGCGTATACCGGTATCAAGACAACAACCCATTTCACCGACAAGACAACCGGCCCCACCGGTCAGGAACAACATCGAGGCCATCAGTGATCGTTTTATGGATCGGACTATTCCGCAGGCAGTTACATTGCTGCTGCGCGAAGAGGGCGCTCCTCTACATGTTAACGAAATCTACAACCGTCTGCTCGAAGGCGGATTCAAATTCACCGGCCAGAATCCCACCATCAGCGTCGCCGTTTCGTTGAATCGCAACGGCCGTTTCCGCAAAGTCGCACCCGGCACTT
This sequence comes from Pyrinomonadaceae bacterium, assembly GCA_041499185.1. Lineage (GTDB taxonomy): Bacteria > Acidobacteriota > Blastocatellia > Pyrinomonadales > Pyrinomonadaceae > JAOAPY01. Next base: position 6,245 of record JBGQJU010000158.1, read on the forward strand.
TTGATCTGGTCATGCGCGACGCGAAGAAAGCTTCCTAACAATCCGCTGCCATTTGAATCGGAAGAAGCATGTTCGACCTGCTTCTTGTCGATCCGCTCGTTGATGTCGAACGGCAGAAGCTTTATGCTTTAAGCGCCGAGCGAGAAGAACCTGTAAGTCGACAGAATGATGAGTGAACCTTCCGTGCAAAAGGTTGGGCAAAAGAAAGACTGGATAATCACCTCGCATGCCTTCAACCGGCTCGCGGGCGGGAGGCGTCTGTCCGTTAACATGAGGTCAATTATGCTAAGAATCGTATCCGCAATCGCAGCGCTCATCTTATCTACGACTGTGATGGCGGCTGGTACGAGGTGCCCCAGTTCGGACTTTGCGTGCTTCAAACGCAAAATGATGCCTCAGGTCGGGCGCAAGATCACAGTAGTGGGAGTGCTGGCCTCAGCTAAACTCGGCTGGATAGTCACCTTCAAGAACTGGGGCATCTATATCTACGCGGTGCAGGACTCCGACAACTCCAGGATGAAAGCTTTCGATAGTTTCAATGGTAGTACTGTCAAGGTCACCGGCACTCTCCGATACTCCCCAGGTTCACCTACGCCGCGAACCGACGTAGCAAGTGTCCCCGAGCACTTCTTCTTCGACGTGGCCGAGGCCAAAGTGATTAGCACCCGCCCCGCGGCGGAAATGACGTTCCGTGAAATGCGTTTCCGCAAGCCGCCGTTGGTCGAACTCTATTTCGACGTGGTGCTCCGCAACGATCGTTCTGAGCCAAGGTGGTTTCTGCTCCCCAGCAATCTCGGTCCAGAGCCGACCTCCATTGCCGCGAAAGGCGGTGTTGACGGAGTCGAGGTGTTCGCGTCGCGCGGCAAAGCCCGTGTCATTGTCGGTCACTTTCTGGGAACGGGAGGCTTCTACGCGCTTCTGTTGCCTGCGCGCGCGGAGGTTCGTTTAAGGTCTTTCCCGATATCGTACTGGGGAGATCTGCCGGAGCATCTTCAAGTAGAGATAGCCGTGGCAAAGCGTCTGACGATTGGCAGCGAGCCGGCCAAAGTGTGGTTTGGAGTAAACCCGATGAGTCGGGCCAGAGCTGACATTGCGGAAAACCCGTTGAATCAGAAGTGGATGGTGCGCGCGAAGCGTACGCCGGACAACAAGGAGGTCCCGACAAAGATCGAAGTAGACAGGCGATTCGAGCTAAGCGTTCCGCTCGCGCGGAAGTAACACCCGAAAAAACTGAAATGCCACTGAGCAGGAATCTTGAGGTTGTCGGTTTTGCGTGGGAACGATAATATGAGCCAGACAGCGGGGAGGTAACATGCAATCTATTGACGATCTCGCGCGTGCTATAACGGAACTCAACCCAGCGGACCGGCAGGCTCTAGTGGACAAGGTCGCGCAACTGAGTATTCAGAAAGGCCGCGACAATGGGGCGGACAACAGGTTCCGAGCAATGCAAGAAGCGATGAATGACGAATTGTTCTTAGCCGATCTGCGCGAAGTCATGGAAGACTTTAGTCATGTTGACGCCGAGGAAACTCCGGCATGACACCGGAACGCTGGAGCGTTTGGTTGGCGAACCTCGATCCTGTCGTGGGTTCGGAACAAGGAAAGACGCGCCCGGTACTGGTCTTGAGCGACACGCGACTCAATCAGATTCTGCCCGTCGTTAATGTCCTCCCAATCACTTCGCGCAAACGCAACCGGCGCATCTATCCGAACGAGGCCTTGATTCCTGCGGGAAGCGCCGGGCTAGACGTTGAATCGATCGTTCTCTGCTACCAGATCCGCACGCTCGACAAGCAGCGGTTAAAGAGGCATCTCGGCGCGCTGAGCGCGACCAAGATGCGAACAGAGATCCTTGCTGCTCTACGCTTCCAACTTGTGATGACTGAGTGATCACGCATGTGTCGCGCTACTGCCCCCGCTCAAGGCGGACAAGGCCCGCGGTCCCAGCATCAATCCACCTCTGCGACGCTGAAGGTTTTTTCTTCCCTTCGGTCGATCAGCCCTAATAGAATGTGAACCATGCGCGCGATGATCCTTTCCGCAGGTTATGGTACGCGGCTGTGGCCGCTGACCGAAGATCGGACCAAGCCGGCAATGCCCATTCTGGGAAAGCCGTTAGTGGGCTATGTTGCGGAATACCTTGCTCGTTATGGTTGCCGCGATATCGTAGTGAATCTTCATCACCGGCCGGAATCGGTGCGCGCCGCTCTCGGTGACGGCAAGCAGTTTGGTGTGAAGCTGAATTACATCGAAGAGCCAGTGATTCTCGGCACGAGCGGCGCGCTTGACAATGCCCGTCAGCTTCTTGACGGCGAAACTTTCATCGTAATCAACGGCAAGATAATCACGGACATCGATCTGAACGCGGCGCTCGAATCACATCGAAAGACAAATGCGCTTGCGACGTTGGTGCTGCTGCGAAACGTCGCGCGCGAACGCTTTTCGCTGGTAGAGACCGCGGACGGTTTCGTTGAGCGGTTTGGCGGAATGCCCGCACCTGCGTCAGGCTCGACGGAATCTGATGAAGGGGCGCCGTTGATGTTTACTGGAATTCAGATTCTCGAGCCGCGCATATTCGATTACATCCCGCGCGGCGTCTTTTCGCATTCAACCGTGGATGTTTATCCGCCAGCGATTGCGAAAGGCGAACGTGTTGCGGCGCATGTCGCGAAGGGCAAGTGGTACGAGCTTTCCACGATACGGCGGTATCTCGAAGTGAGTCTGATAATGCTGGCTGAAAACGGGCGGAACCGTTATGCAGGGGCACGTTGCCGGATTGCCGCCGACGCTAAGGTGAGCCACTCTGTTCTCTGGGACGACGTGATAATCGAAGCTGGCGCGCGTCTTGATCGGGCCGTCATTGC
>JBGQJU010000159.1:0-9007 GCA_041499185.1 Pyrinomonadaceae bacterium
AGTCGCCCTGCGGGCTCCTTCCGCAGCCCCAGAAAACTTAGAGTAATTATGATCTGTAAACATTACTTGTAAACGATGTCGTGGCACTTCTCGGTGTAAACGATGTCATGGCACTTGAGAACTAAGTCATAGGCGAGGACAACTAATCCCTTGAACGTAATCATGAGTTATAGCTATCCTTTTGAGAGCTGTGGTGAAGTGGAACTTGCAAAGAGGGCGTAGAGGGGCAAGGCGTCGGTTCCACGACGACGAATTGCATCTTACCACGGTTAGACGGGCGTGCCCAGAGATTGGTCGAAGGATTTGTGTCTGAACCTTAACAACCGAACGATTTCTTTACGGTATTTGATTATCGAGGGTGCGGAATCAAATAGACTTGGGAATCTACTTTTTGTGGTTGGGACGGACCCCTTGATCAGGAGAACTCAGGCCTTTTCATCGGGAAAACTTCGACCCAGTGGTTGATACGCTACGCTGCGGCCACCGGTCACTACCGCCGTCCGGGTCATTGCGCTCTCGTAGAATTCCGCATATTTCGCGACAACAGACGAGAGCGAAAAGAGATCCGCCACTCGCCTCCGAGCGGCCTGGCCCAACGCGCGTCGACCTTGCGGTCCTAGTTCCAGCAAGACGTCACAAGCCGCTGCCAGCGCCCCAGGGTCGCGCGGAGGCACGACACGTCCCGTATCGCTGACCATCCAGGCCGAGTCTCCCACGTCCGTTACTACACAGGGAACTGCGCACGACATTGCTTCGCCAACGATGACGGGAAAGCTTTCACCGTAGGAAGACGACAAGGAAAAAATATCGAGAGCCGCTACCAGGCGCGCAATGTCGCTGCGCTCACCCAGCAAATGCACTCGATCAGTCAGGTTGAGTTCACGAATCAGTTCACCAAGCGGCGCGTTTTCTCGATCGACTCCTCGGCCCGCCAGAAGAAAATGCACGTCCCCGTGCGCTTCGGAGATTCGAGCCGCCGCGCGCAAAAAGTTTTCATGGTCCTTCATTGGATGAGAACGACCGATCGCGCCTATCAGCAGAGCGTCCGAAGGAAGGCCCAGTTCCGAGCGCACTGAAGCGTGGGCTTCCTTTGAAGGCGCGAAGAGTGTCGTATCGATTCCGTTAGGAATGACCAAACTGTTCGCGGTGAGATAGCCTTTCGCTTTGTGTTGTGCCTGACTGGTGCGGGAAACGAAAACGATGCTCGACGCCAGTTTTGAGAGAGGGGCACAGAGTCTAACCACGGCGGTAGTCATTCTCTTTTCAAAAGTCAGGGAATGTATCGAACAATGAATGCTCCAGAGGATTGGGGTCTGGCGCGCTGCGCACATTCCGGCGATTTGGGCCGCGAGGTTGCCATGGTACATCCACCCCTGAATTAGATCCGGCTTAATTTTCCGGACCAGACGAATCAACCGCCAGATTGAGGCGGGCGTTGCCATGCCCGGTTTCATGCCCGCCGTGTAAACCGGAATCCCGAGCGCCTCGATGCGTTGACGCAACGAACCTTGATCCATCAGCGACAGCACAACTGGATCAAAACGGTCCCGACTCTTTTGCGAGAGCAGCCGGTAGAGCATCATCTCGGCGCCGCCGATCGATAGATCGTTGATGATGTGCAGGATCTTCACTGAGCCGGGGTCTCGCCCGGGATGACCGTTCTCTTGCGGTCCGGACAATGCACCTGAATTGATGGCGTCAGATCTGGGGGTGGCGGTAGCAGTCATCCAAGATCTCGAAACGAAGCGAATGTGTGAGAGCAAAGATAACTGATGCCTGTGATTTGTCAAAGTCTCTGCGACCATTGCTTACGAATGCCGGCAGACACTTTCAGTTGCTCAGAAAATAAAACACTTCCTCCTCTTGCAATGCGTCCTGCTGTTGTGATAGGGACAGCTAGTCTTTCCCGAAGTTGTTTTCACTGAACTGCTAACCTCGTTTCACGTGCGACCCACGCCGCGTGAGCCCCGCGTCAACGAATTCTCTTCGCTTAGTAAACATTGGAGGACTCAATGACAATCAAGAAGGCCTTAAATCCACTTCGGAGTCCGATTATAGCGGTAGTAGTGCTCGCTCTTTTGGTCCTGGTTGCGATCGGAGTTAAGGCGCGCGTGTGGCGCAATCCGGGAGCGGTCGCGAGCAATCCGCAGCAGCTAATACCCACGCATGGTCCAGTCCAGGTAGTGCGCTTCACTCTGTATGACGCCGGTATCTATCCGCGTGAGGTCAGAGCACGAGCGGGCCTTATTGCGGTCGCGATCGAAGATCTGTCGGGAGGCACACAGGGACTAGCTTTGACTCGAGTCGTTAACGGACAGCCCCTGCCGGTTGGTCTGGTTGAGCGTTTTGCGAATCACTGGCGGGGACGGAGCGAGATCCGGCTGAACGCCGGCCGCTATGAAGTCTTTGATTCCAGTCGTCCCTCCAACCGCGCGACGCTGGTAGTTGAACCATAGACAGCGCCGAACTGAACTTGCGCGCTGAACCGAATCTGAGAGCGGGGTTGGAAACAACTCTTTCGCAGGAGCAGACAATGAACAATCACCTCCCACAACGAATCGCCACTTCTCGCGTTGCGCTCATGGTCGCTTTGTTGCTGATAGTTTCTGTTTCGGCAATGGCTCAGGATCAGAGCCAGTACGATCATGGCACGCCGCCGCAACATGCGACGGGCATTTCGACGATCGGCAGTTATCTTTCCACCGAGCTCGGGACTATCAATCTCAGCAACGGCTCGCTCAACTTCAAGCTGCCGTTGGGCACTGTGGGCGGCCGTGGCTTCTCAATGCCGTTGACGTTGAATTACAGCAACAAAGTTTGGTCGGCGACGCGCAGCACTGCCTTTGATCCCGATGCTCCCGGTGGGGGTCAAAACTATCCCGTCGCCGTCGCTCTCTACGACGACCCGAACGCCGCGCTGGATATATACCAGCGGGTAGCGCCGGGCTGGTCCATTGGTTCGGTGCCGGTGCTGCGAGTGCGCGGCATGGGCATAGACACGGTTAACATCGCGAACGGCTGCGGCGCCAACTATATGTCGGTGCTGGTCAAGCTCACGTTGATCTTGCCGGACAAAGGCGAGATCGAGCTGCGCGATGATGTCACCGACGGCTCGCCGCTGGGCGCGTTGGCGGACCAGTGGGGTTGTCGCGACATGGATGGCTATCGCGGCCAGCGATGGCACGCGACGGATGGCTCAGGCGCCGTCTTCATTAGCGACGTCGACAATGGTGTAATTAACGGGGATCTAAATGGCACGGTGATTACCGGCGATGGCACGCGTTATCGTATTCAGGACCCGGGTAATTATTTCTTCGGGGGGTCGGCCTACCTGCAGAAGTTCGGTCGCGCGATTTCGGTGACTGATCGCAATGGTAATATCCTAAACGTCAACTATCCAGGCGGCAGTTCTGTGCAGTATACAGACCAGCTCGGCCGCACAACCACCAGGATCGACTTCGGCGCGCCGGATCCCGATTCTCCTAACCAGACTCTGGCAGTGCTGGTAACACTGCCTGGGTACAACGGCCAGAATCACTACTACAAGATCAAGACTGACACCATGAACCAGCATTACCGCGCCGGGATCAATCCCACTCTGCCGGTGATTAACGGAGACAACGATCCGCTCGGCTATGGTTATAGTTACCCGGGGCCGCACACATCCTTGTTCCCTTTGTCGTACGGAAGCAGCAGGGAGAACATTGACACTCAAGCTGTGCTAACTCAGCTTGTGCTGCCTGACGGACGATCGCTGACTTTCAACTACAACGAATATGGCGAGGTGGCCGAGGTTGTCATGCCGACGGGTGGCAAGGTGCAGTACGACTACGCCTACACGTCGGCGTTGCCGGCGGGCAATTCCGCGAGCTGGGAAACCCAGACAGTGCATATTCCCAGCGACGTGCGCGAGATCGATCGCGCCGTAGCGGCAAAGCGGACCTACGCTAATGGCTCGACTGTCGAATCAAGCTGGAGCTATGCGTACGGCCCGCAGGCTGCTCCCAACGGAACCTACGACTGCACGGAGGTGCAAGCGCACGCGGCTGACAACAGCCTGCTGCTGAGCCAGAGACACTTCTTCATGGCCAAAGGCCGGTTTCTCTCGTTAAGTACCAATAACCAGGTAGTTGGCACTGGGTATTCGCTCTGGTCGACGGGCATCGAATGGCGCACCGAAACCCGCAATGCGACGCCCGCAGTCCTGGGCGCGAGTGAAGAGGATTGGAGCCAACGCGCATCGATCGCGTGGTCCTATTATCCAAGCGAACAAATCGCCAACGATAATCGCATCAACGAGACGCGACGCTATCTTGATACGGGAACTTTTGCCAAGGCCGACACTTTCTACGACAACGCCAATTACCCGCGCGCAAACAATGTCAGCGAAGTAAAGGAATATGATTACGATCAGTCGCTCAAGCGGCGAACGACGAGTAGCTATGTAACGGGTAGTTATCAAACCGACGACTCAATTCATCTGTTGAGTTTGCCGCTACAACAATCGGTCTACGCCAGCGACGGAACGACGGAAGTAGCGCGGACGGTTAATGAATATGATGTTTACGCGCATGACGGCAATCACGAGTACTTGCAGGACTACGCCCCTATTACGGTAACCGGTCATGATTCAAGTTACGGAACGGGCAAGCTGACGCGCGGCAACCCAACCGCTTTGGGCCATTGGCTGAACACGAATAACACGACCATCTACTCGTATCCCCGCTACGACACGCTGGGCAATGTGGTCGCCACCAAAGACGCGAACGGCAATGTTACGAGCCTCAGTTATACGGACGATTTTGGCGACGGCAGCAATCCCGGCGGAGGAGTAAGCGGGACGAATGGGGCGACCTATGCGCTGCCGACATTGATCACCAGTCCGCCGCCGACACCTGGAGCGCCGGTGCAAACTGCGCGCAGCCAGTACGATTTCTCGACCGGTTTGTTGACCGGCTTCAGAGACCGGAACAACATCGTCAGCCAGACAATCTATAAAGACCCCTCTACCAACGTTACGGATCCATTTGACCGGCCACGGGTGATTAAGGCGGCCCTTGGTATTTCGGGCGTTGAGAGTCACACCGCTGTCTACTATGCCCAATCCACGCCGATTACTATCTTTGGCGTAACGCTGACAAACAATGACGTGCTCACTGCCATGGACCAGACGAATCTCGACGATGCTACGCTGCGCTCCTGGAAGCACACCGATGGCTTTGGCCGCACGGTTGAAACGTGGTCGCGCGACCCGCAGGGCGACGATAAGGTCGCGACAATCTACGATGCCTTAGGCCGCGTCAAGCAACAAAGTAATCCTTTCCGGCCGTCCCTCGGTGAGACGGCGATCTACACGACTACGGCTTACGATCTGGCCGGGCGGGTGATTTCCGTGACGACGCCCGATAGCGCGTTGGTCACGACATCTTACAACGGCAACACGGTCACGGTGACGGACCAGGCGGGCAAAGCGAGAAAGAGTGTCACGGATGCCTTGGGCCGGCTCTCGCAAGTCTACGAAGATCCAAACGGCGTGAATTATTTGACGAGCTACGCTTATGACGCCCTCGACAATCTCGCCACAGTCACGCAAGACACCCAGCCGTCCCGAAGTTTCATTTACAACTCACTCAAGCGCCTGACCTCGGGGACAAATCCGGAGAGCGGCACAATCAATTACACCTACGACAACAACGGCAATCTGACACAGAAAACAGATGCGCGGCCCGTCACTACAAATTATGTCTACGACGCATTGAACCGCCCGACGAGTCGCACCTATTCCGACGGCACACCCGCGGTTACTTACACTTACGATTCAACTAGTGTCGCGAACGGAAAGGGGCGACTCGCTTCTGTCAATTCGAGCGTTTCCACGTACAGCTACAGCGCGTACGACGCTCTTGGGCGAGTGAGTGGCGGCGCCCAGACGCTGGGCAGCCAGAGTTATTCGTTGAGCTACGCTTACGATCTGGCCGGGCATGTGAAGTCGATGACCTATCCCTCCCTACACAACGTCACCTACAACTACGACGTCGCCGGTCGATTGGCGGACAAGGACGCTCAGAATTTAGCCTTCACCGGCAATCTTGGCGACTTCGTGGCGCGCACCTACGCGACTGGTGTGAGCTACGATGCGGGCAGCCGCATGACGCAGGAGCAGTTCGGCACCAACCCTGCTGCTGTCTACAACAAACTCTTCTACAACTCACGCGGACAGTTGGCGGAGATTCGCGACAGCACGACTGGGGGCGATACCAGTTGGAACCGTGGTGCGATCATCAATCATTACAGCGATCAGTGCTGGGGCATGTGCGGCGGCAGCAACAGCACTCAAAGCATGACTGACAACAACGGTAATCTGAAGAATCAGGACATCTACATTCCCAACAACGATCAAGTATCGAGTTATGTTACTTGGCGTGATCATTTCGACTACGACTCGCTGAACCGTTTGCAGCGCGTGCGCGAATACGCCGACGGCACTCATGACTGGCAGCAGGAGTACGTCTATGATCGCTGGGGCAACCGCACGATTAATCAAGCCAACACCTGGGGCGGAGTCAACAATCAGTTATTCAGCGTCGACCCGAACACGAATCGTTTGACGGTTCCCAGTGGTTATAGCGGCACGATGGCGTACGACAGCGCCGGCAATCTCACCAATGACACGTACAGTGGGCAAGGCCAGCGCACCTACGACGCCGAGAACCGGATGACGCAGGCGTGGGCCAACGGTCAGTGGCAAGTTTACTCATACGACGGCGATGGTCGGCGGGCGCGCCGCAAGGTGAATGGTGTCGAGACCTGGCAGGTCTATGGCATCGGCGGTGAATTGGTGGCAGAGTATGCGCCGAATGCGCCCGCGACAACACCCGATAAAGAGTATGGTTACCGTAACGGACAATTGCTGGTCACTGCGTCGGCCGTTGATCTGGCGTTGGGCAAGACAGCGACGCAATCGAGCACGTTCTACATCATGTACGCCAGCCTGGCGGTTGATGGCAACACGAACGGGGACTTCTGGGGCGGGATGACCAGCGCCACGGCCGATTATGGTTACCAGGATTGGTGGCAAGTCGATCTCGGCAGCAGCCAATCGATCGGAAAGATTCAAGTCTGGCCGCGCACGGATTGCTGTCCCGAACACACGGCCAACTTCTACGTGCTGGTCTCAGACAATCCGTTTACCTCAACTGATCTCAACACCACACTGAATCAGTCTGGCGTATCGAACTATTGGGTTCCAGGCAACAACGCCACTACGGCAACCGTTACCGTGAATCGCACGGGCCGCTATGTGCGCGTGCAACGGAATGATTCGCAGTATCTGGTGCTGGCGGAAGTGAAAGTGTTAGCATCGAGTGCCGACGTTAACTGGCTGGTGACCGACCAGTTGGGCACGCCGCGAATCATCTTTGACAAGACGGGCAGCCTGGTGAATACGAAGCGGCATGATTACTTGCCGTTCGGTGAAGAGCTGTTTGCCAACCAGGGCCTGCGCACCGGAACAATGGGCTACATCGTCAACGACGGCATCCGCCAGAAGTTCACCCAAAAAGAACGAGATAATGAAACGGGCCTGGATTACTTTCTGGCGAGGTACTACTCATCGACACAGGGAAGGTTCACAAGCGTTGATCCCGATAACGCTGAAGCAGCGCACGACATTAACGATCCGCAGGGATGGAATGGATATGCTTATGTTAAGAACAATCCATGCAACAGTACCGATCCTGATGGTCGCTGCATATGCTTGGGACAGCGCATCAGAAATGCTTGGAATGGATACGGATTGAGTTCTGACCAACAGATTCAGGCATTCGAAGACTATTGGCGCAACTACCTGAGAAAAGAGCAAGAGCTCAACGGCACGCTGGTTTTTGTTGGCGATGATGGAAAGTCCTTCATCGTCGATCCAAATACTATTTCGCGGAATGAAGTCATTCACTATGCAGCCGAACTCCGGGACGCGGAGTACTACGGAAGGGTAAAGCACTACACGCAGGAACAAGTTGACCAAATCAGGGGGATCCAACTTCCGTCTGCTCCTCAAATTCCTATAGCTCTGCCGACCGGAAGTTTCAATACAGTCGGTCAGAATCTTAAGAATCTGCGGGACATCGGAAGCGGCCGCCTAAAAGGTTTCACTCGCGGCAATACCGAACTATCAGGTGGGAATCAAGCTGCCAGGGAAACCTTCAAACAACTAACTGGACGAGATCCTGCGGGCAGTTTTGACCGTGTGGTTCAAGGCACCAGGGAGGTTGTTTACCGGGCTTCAAGCGGTTCTGGGGTTTCCAAGATCGAGATTGTCGATAATGCACAAAAGTTCCTAGAAAAGATTTCCTTCAGGCCGTAAGAAATATGAGTGAAATCGAACGAAATAGAATAACTACGCTCCTGCACCAGTGGGAAGAAGGCATCATTGATGAACGCCAGGTTCATGAGCAAGCAGAGGAATGCTTGGAGCAACTTTCGGAGCTTCCTTCCTATGCTGAGGAAAACCCCCGATCAATCCCACTGGAGGTACTTGTGCAATTGGATGCTCTCAATCATCAACTCATAACGACAGATGATATTCCGGCAATTCTGACTTTTCTCAACACGCCCCTAGGTAAGGAACCAATCGGTTGGGCGTTTTGGCGGAAGTACTGGGACGATCTTGACCTGGAACATCGAAGGGAAGAGCTGAAGAGTAATCCCTACTACTGCACGTGATTTGAGGAAATGCTCTTTGACAACTTGCTTGGCTCGATGCGGGCACCTACTGTAACCCTCCCCTCTTTAGGACCAGTCATAAGTAGAGACTTCCGGTTTTTGGGTTAGTAGAAATTCCCTGGGCGTCATGTCTCCCAGAGAGTCGTGTGGTCGTTCTTCGTTGTACTCCTTGAGCCACTTTTCTGTTTGCTCTCGCACTTCGTTCAAGGTTTGAAACACGAACATGTCGAGCACCGCTTCACGGTAGCTGCGATTGAATCTTTCGATAAAGCCATTCTGCATCGGC
>JBGQJU010000160.1:0-8949 GCA_041499185.1 Pyrinomonadaceae bacterium
ACCGGCAAGCATCTCCAGTTCCAGTCGGGTGTAAACCGCGCCGGTGGGGTTGCCCGGGTTGGAATAGATGATTGCCCTGGTCCTGCTAGTGATGACCCGTTCGAACTCGGCTTTGGGCGGCAGGGCAAAGCCGGTCTCGGCCAGACAGGTCACCGGGACTAGCTTGACGCCGGCTGTTGCTGCGAATCCCGCATAGTTGGAATAGAACGGTTCCGGCACGATGACTTCGTCGCCGGCGTCGGCCACCGCGTCCAGCGCGAACGATATCGCCTCGCTGCCGCCGGTCGTAACCAGAATGTCCTGGGCCCGCACCTTTATTCCCACGCGGCCATAGTACTGAACCAGCGCGTCAATGTAGTCCTTCAAGCCCTGCGACGGCCCGTAGGAAAGCACCTTGATATTGACGTTCCGGTATCCGTTCATCATCTCGGCCGGGGTCTCGATATCCGGCTGGCCGATGTTCAGGTGATAGACCTTGATGCCGCGGGCCTTGGCCCGGTCGGCATACGGCACCAGCCGTCGAATCGGAGAAGCCGGCATCTCAGTCGCCCGGCTGGAAAGTCTGACTTTGCTCAATGCGATTCCTCTCACGTTCGCTCTACGGATCCAGCTCCTCGCGCAGCACCGCCATGCACCGACCCAGCTTCCGGTGGTCGGTCACCAGATACACACCAAGCAACCCCGAATCCGATTACTGCTCGGCAAAACTGCCCACCGAATATACCAGAGCTTCCCGTTCGCGCAAGCGCTGAAACAGCCTCGATTGAAACGCCTCCACCCAGCGCCAGGGACAAGACTACACCCTCCTCGATGATTTGATCGGCAGCAGCCACGCAACGACTGCCTGATAGGAATTCTGAAAAATGGAAAGCGGCGATCGGTTGAAAGCAAGTTGTCAGCTTGCGATAACCGATCGCCGCGTTTGTGTCTGGTTCTGAAGATTCAGCCAAGTCGCTGGTTTTCAAATCGGCTGGAGCAAGAGTGTATCGAGACAGGCGATCAGATCCTCTGGCGAGATCGGTTTCGACAGATAAGCATCTGCCTGGCGATCCTCGGGCCGCGATTCCTTTTGCTCCAGCGCGCTCAATAACACGATTGGCAGATGTGAGAGCTGTGGCGTGTTTCGCACAAAGCGGCACAGTTCGTAACCGTTCAGGTTCGGCATGATGGCGTCAGTCACAATGATGTCAACCTCCGCTGTCAACGTCACGCGCATCGCTTCCAATCCATCTGCGGCGGCCACCACCAGGTAACCCGCGCGCCGCAAAACGACTTCAAGATAACGTCGCAGCGAACGATCGTCCTCCGCCAGCAGGACACACGGTTGTTTCTTAAACGTCCGCGCCGCCGAGATGGATGCGTTGTTTGATTCCCTGGTGTTGAAATCTTCGTGCGTGATCATTCGTGCGCGGGATTCTTTCTGAGGCCTGTGAGGGTCTCACTTCGGGGCATCCGACAAGCGGGCCGGACATAAACAGACTATCGCCCGGAGACTTGGATTGTCAATGTTTTTCCCATTTTCTAGGACCTAAGTGTTCACCTTCGCGAAGCTGGATACGTGCGCGATCCAAATCAGCGCTGAATTTGTTTTCAGCCTAGCGGCGCAGTTTTTGCCATAGGCCAAGCGACCAGGTCCCAAACATTGCTCCAATCCAGAAGAGGGCTGCGGCCGCTAACATCAACAGGAAATATTGAATGACGAACACGTAGCGTCGCTCTGTATGCAAGGCTGATTCGACGCAACAGTAGTAGACAGGAACGACGAGCAGGACGGCGATAATCCTGCTCTGGCGCCGGTGAGCCAGCAGCACCAGGCCGATGATGGCCAACGGCAATACCCAGGCCGTCAAGTAGAATCTCTGCACGGTGCGAACCAGGAATCTAGGGAACCGCGTCCCCAAATAATTTGCCGGCCCCAGTTCGAACAGATCTGTCCGCCCGATGTTTGCTGTCGGCCGTATTGGTGTCGACGCACCGTTGCTGAGTTTCAACTGGACGCGCGAGGCAGTTCCGCTAACGAAGCTTATCTTCAACAGGTTCAGTGGCTGCTCTTGCGGAGGCGCGCCTTCCACCAGGTCGATGACCGTTGAAACAAGAACATCCCCGGTGTCTGCATCCGTCACGCTGACAAACATCCGTCCCTCCTGAAGCTGTAGCGGAAAGCTGAAAACGTAATCGCTGTTCCGTCGTACGGCAACTGGAGCGGTGGCGACCTGGTCTCCGGATTTCGAGTCATCACCGACAAGCTTGAGCGTCTGTCCATCGCCGGAGAGTGTACCCCGAGCTTGCGTTGAAGCAACCGCGCCTTCGTCAATCAACGCTCCCGGAGACCTGGACCAGACAGGCTGTGATCGCTCCGTGGCGTCCAGTGAATGTGTGACAGGCGGATACCGCGAGGCAATCGGAACTCTGGCAAGCCGAAAGAAAGTGCCGGCGCGCCTAAACATCACCCCGAGATACCATGCCGGGTGTGCACGAATAACCGCCAGACCGCGAGCTACACGCATGCGGTCACGTGCGATACCGTCCGCACCGAAGAGCGACTGCGCGTAGTCGGGCCGGCTGTAAACTTCTGCTTCCTGACGGACAATTCCCAAGTCTGTTTTCGGAATTCCAAACCGCCCTTCCTTATCGTACTCGGCGATCCCCTCGAGCAGCTTTTGCCCCGCGCCGAGCGAAAGCGGAATGAAGTGTCGGTAGAGAAGATAGTTTCTGATCGTCAATGGTGAAATGACTACCAGCGTGGCGGCGACGAGTGCCGCGGAAAAGCGCAGCCGTTGACCACGCCTGAATAGGATCGGAATAACAGCCACCAGAAAAGGGGCCAGTAACAAAGCATTGGCTCTCATCCAACACGAGATTCCCACACAGACGCCGGCGCTTATGATCGTTAGTTGTCGAGGCCTTTTGGACGCTCGAACCAGAAAGTAGACGGCCAAAATGATCGGCAAGACAGACAAAGAGTCAGGCAACAGGACCACCGAGTAGTACGCAAACTGTGGTGATAACGCTGCGAGCAGTCCCGCGATGATAGCCGCACCGAGTGGCAGCATTTCATAAACGAGCAGGAACACAATGACCGCGGCGGCTGAGTCGGGGATCATCTGGGTGAATTGAATCAGCGAATCCGAATCTCCCCAAACCTTGATGAGCAACGCCAACAAAATGGAATAGCCGGGCGGGTGGCTCAGGTGATTGAGATTACTTGCATAAGCTTTGAAGTCGCCGCTGGCGAGCTGCCGCGCTCCCGTTCGGTATTCATCGGTCACATACGTTTCCAGCTTCTTTACTTCAAAGCGGTTGTCTTGCCAAGTCAAGAGCCGAACGGCGAAGGCAATAATGAAGAGCGAAACACCGAGAATAATGATCGATCGAGTGAACGTGTTCTGAGGAGGATTCTCTGCGTCTTGAGAACCCCACGTTACAGCTCGATCGAGTAAATGCATGACGGATGTGCTGTTGTTTCGTCCTATTTCCGATCGATGAAAGTGCGCAGCCACAGCTCGAACGTTAGCAGTTGAAAGACCTGTAGATTGTAATCCTCTCTGCCTGATAGGTTCGCGGCAATGATGCGCGCCACTTCCGCCGGACGGAAAAGACCGCGCCGGGTTACCGCCTCTTCAGAAAGCAAGTCATCGACGAGTGGGCGCAGCGGCCCGCGCAACCACGACCGTATCGGCGCGCCGAAGCCGGCCTTCTTGCGCCAGATGACTTCGCGCGGCAAAAGCTTTTCGAGGGCGCGTTTCAGAATGTACTTGCGTTTGAAACCATGCAACTTCAATTCAGGCGGCAGGCGCGCGGCCATCTCGATCATCTCATGGTTGAGGAATGGAACCCGCACTTCCAGGTTAGCCGCCATCGACGTCTTGTCCGTGGTGATCAGATTCAGGCACGGCAGAAAGGTTTTCAGATCGACGTAAAGCAGTTGGTTGAGCGGCGCGGCATTTTGCGCGCGCGCAAAGTAACGTCGATGCGCGGCATAAGCATCGATCCCGCGTGTCGCTGCGCGCAGCTCGTCGGTGTAGAGGCGTTGCTTGGCCTCGTCGGTGAAGTAAGTTCCATAACCCAGATAACGATTCTCAAAATCAAGCGCCGCACTGCGCGCAAACTTTTTTGCGTTGCGCAGGGGCGCGGTCAATTTGCCGGGCAGCCCGCCGGGCAGTGCGAAGTCGATCGTTTTCATCAGCGGTCGCCGCAAGAGTTGAGGCACCGGATCGAACGCGCCGGCGATCTTCATCGCCAGTTGCCGCGGGTAACCCGCGAACACTTCATCGCCGCCCATTCCTGAAAGCATGACCCGCAGCGTTTCGCGCGCCGCGCGCGACACGAGATAACTCGGGATGGCCATATCGATTACCGGCTCGTCCATCTGATAGACAAGCTGCGGCAAAA
The DNA here is from genome assembly GCA_041499185.1 of Pyrinomonadaceae bacterium. Classification (GTDB taxonomy): domain Bacteria; phylum Acidobacteriota; class Blastocatellia; order Pyrinomonadales; family Pyrinomonadaceae; genus JAOAPY01. Next base: position 4,393 of record JBGQJU010000160.1, read on the forward strand.
GTTCGGACACCTGGGCTTTGAGCATGATCTCGTGATAATCGGTATCGAGGTGCTGATTCACTCGCCGGGCCCACTTCACGTCGTCGGGGATGATGTCATAGCGCAGGTCTTCAGGTTCAATGCCGATTGTGTACGTGCCAACGCGTCGCCCGTTGCTGTGTTGTTTCATCACCGCGACAATCGCCGATGAATCTATCCCACCGGAAAGAAACGAGCCCAACGGAACGTCCGCCACCATTTCGAGCTTGACGACGCGATCGAGCGTCTCGAGCACACGCTCTTGCCACCACGCTTCGCTCCTTCCATTATCAATCTCGTCAAATGAAACATCCCACCACTCTCGAATACTTGCCTCGTTTTCGCGCAACGTCAGAACGTGACCAGGCGGCACAGTCTTGATGCCCCGAAACAGAGTGTTCGGATCGGGCGTCCACAAGAATGTCAGGAACTGATGAAGCGACTCTTTGTCGAGTTCGGGTTCGATTACCCCGCTAGCAAGAATGGCCTTCACTTCCGAGGCAAATACAAGCGTGTTGCTGGGACCGCGGGCGTCCCGCCCCCCTTTCGCCGCATTGTCACTCAGATGCGCGTAATAAAGTGGCTTTATTCCAACCCGATCACGCGCCAACGTAAGCGCCCGCTCTCGCTCGTCCCAAATCGCAAACGCAAACATCCCGTTCAGCCGTGGCAGACAGTCCGCGCCCCATTCAGCCCATGCGGCAAGCAGAACTTCCGTGTCAGTCTGGGTTCTGAAATTGTGGTCTTTGGCTTTGAGCTGCTCGCGCAATTCGCGATAGTTGTAGATCTCGCCGTTGAGCGTGATTACAAAACGGCCATCAGCGGAGAGCATTGGCTGATGGCCCGCGCTGGTCGTGTCAATGATCGCCAGGCGACGATGACCGAGACAAACTCGACGGCCGTCGCTATCGATCGCCTCTGACGTCCAGACACCCTCATCGTCGCGCCCGCGATGCTCCATGCTTTGCAGCATCGCGCCGATGCGTTTGTCTGGATCGATGCCGACTATGCCGGCGATGCCGCACATAAAGATGGATTACTGATTAGTAGTCAGCGGTCTGTCGCTGCCAGCGCATCAAGAATTCTATCGGCCGCGTGACCGTCCCACAAAGGCGGCACGCGGGGCGCGTTGTCAGTGCACGGCCGGTCGAGCGCCGCCAATGCCGCGGCAGAGATCTTTTGCGGGTCTGTGCCCACAACGATATTCGTTCCCAGCTCGACGGTGATTGGTCGCTCCGTATTTTCGCGCAAGGTCAGGCACGGAATACCGAGCGCCGTCGTTTCTTCCTGCAGACCACCTGAATCTGTCAGCACGACTCGCGCGCCGCTGAAGAGTCTTAGAAAGTCGAGATAGCCAAGCGGCTCAATCAAACGCAGGCCGTTAATTCGTTGGATGCGATCCGTCAAACCGAGTTCGGAGATCGTCTTGCGCGTGCGTGGATGGGCCGGAAAGATGATGGGCAGGCGTTGCGCGATCTCTTCGAGCGCCTCGAGGATGCGCGAAAATGTGTCCCGCTCGTCGACATTTGAAGGACGATGAAGCGTGAGCACGGCGTAATCTGAATCCGCGAGACCGAGTTGTTCTCTTATCGTCGAAGACCTGGCGCGCTCGAGATGATTCAACAACGAATCGATCATGACGTTGCCTACGAAACAGATGCGCTCTTCCGGAATTCCTTCGGCGCGCAAGTTATCGCCAGCGTCACGCGAGGGAGTAAATAACCGATCCGCAATTTGATCGGTTAGCAGGCGGTTGATCTCTTCGGGCATCGTGCGGTCGTGGCTGCGCAAGCCGGCCTCGACGTGGCCCACTTTCACTCCGAGCTTCACGCAAACCAGCGCGCAGGCCAGCGTCGAGTTCACATCGCCGACCACCAGTACCCAGTCGGGCTTCTCTTGCAGCACAATGGGCTCAAACTTTTGCATCACCGCGGCCGTCTGCGCGGCGTGCGAACCAGAGCCAACACCGAGATAGACGTTTGGTTCAGGCAGATCCAGGTCGCGCAGGAAAGCGTCGGACATCATCTCGTCGTAGTGTTGCCCTGTATGAACAACAAGCGGCGCAAACTCGGGTTCACGCCGCTTCATCGCGTCCACAATTGGCGCCACCTTCATGAAGTTAGGCCGCGCGCCGACGACGTTGATGACCTTTAGCATGAACGCAACTAGTAATCAGTGGTCGGCCGGCGTCGCATGTGTCCGGGACGCGAAAGGCTGATGTCATCCCATCGAATCATTGTGCCGTAGTTGTTCTCTTGTCGTCGATGACGCTTTCGATAACCTTAACCAGGTCCTCGGGCTTGGCCAGGCCAAACGCTTTCTTCCACAAACCGGTCGACTCGTTACCAATTATCCAGATGTTAGTGTGGTCGTTCTTATCAGTAACGTATTGTCCGAGCTTATTCAGAATGAAATCGACATTGACCTTTTGGCCGGTAAGTAACAACCAGCCCGGTCCGGCGTGAAGTGAGGCAGCGTATTTCTTTAGCTGTGCCGGAGTGTCCATTTCCGGATCGACTGTCACGGAGACAAAAAACACATCTTTGCCGACGCGGTTGCCAAGCAACTCCTGCACCTTCGCAAAATTTCGGTTCATGGGCATGCACGAGGCCTGGCAGGTGGAAAAGAAAAAGTCCAGAACCACGACCTTCCCCTTCAGCACGGCGTTGTAGAAACGCACGGGCTTTCCATCCTGGTTGATCAACTCGGTGTTAGTGAAATATTTTTCCGCGGGTGATGGCTCTTGCGCCGTCTTAGTCGCGGGAGTTTGGGCGCGAAGCGTAGAGGTTGGGAAAGATGCCGCCGCTAGCACAGCGATCGCAACTATTCTCACGCACATGGCGGCTATCGTGGTTCTTTTCATAACCTGATTATTCGCGCGCGGCTCTCGCGACGGACGTCTCCGTTCAGCGCGTTGCGTGTGTCCACGATTAGCGACGTCAATTGACAAGCACGTTGGTAATCGATCTCGCTGTGGTCGGTGACGATGACGACGCAATCCGCGGTGCGCAGTTCTTCGTCACTTAACGGCACCGACTGCAATGGTTCGCCGCCGCCTTCGGTATGCGCATCGTCGAAACGCAGCTCCTTCACAAAAGGATCGTGATAGCGCACGTCAGCACCCTTCGCGCGCAAGCGGTCGATGATCGACAGGGCCGGGCTTTCGCGCACGTCGTCGATGTCTTTTTTGTAAGCTACGCCGAGCAACAGAACGCGCGATCCGTTCATGGCCTTGCGCGCATTATTCAGACCATCTGCCACAAGCTGCACCACGTGCTCCGGCATCCGCGAATTGACTTCTTCAGCGAGACTGATAAAACGCGAATTAAAACCATGCTGCCGCGCCTTCCATGAAAGGTAATGTGGATCGAGCGGGATGCAGTGGCCGCCGATGCCTGGGCCAGGATAGAACGGCATGAAACCAAACGGCTTGGTGGCTGCGGCGCGGATCACTTCCCAGGTGTCGATGTTCAGCGCGTAACACAGACGCGCCATTTCGTTCGCCATGCCGATGTTTACTGCCCGAAAAGTGTTTTCGAGCAGCTTGGCCGTTTCAGCGACGCGGGCCGAGCTGACCGCATAAACATCGTCTACGATCTGCGAATAAAGATGCGCAGCAGCCGCCGTCGAATCTTCGGTAACGCCGCCAACCACTTTTGGAATGTTAGCGGTCTGGAACTGCGGGTTGCCGGGATCGACTCGCTCAGGTGAAAACGCGAGCAGGAAATCCTCATCAAGCTTTAGTCCAGTCTCCTCGAACATTGGCAGTAGGACTTCGTCTGTAGTGCCCGGATACGTCGTTGACTCCAGAATGATCAACTGGCCGCGACGCAAACGCTGCTTGATCTCTTCTGCTGCGGCCATGATGTAGGAGATGTCGGGCTCCTTTGTCTTCCGCAGTGGCGTAGGTACACAAATGATTACGGCATCACAATCTTTCAAATGATCGAAGTCAGTGGTGGCGCGTAGACGCTTACCTTCAACCAATTGTTTGACTGTTCCCGAATCAATGTCGCCAATGTAAGATTCTCCCGCATTGATCGTTGCAGCTTTATTCTGATCTACTTCGAATCCGACGGAAGCAAAACTTCCGCGCGCAAACTCGACCACCAGCGGCAGGCCAACGTAGCCAAGCCCGATCACGCCGACCCGCGCGCCCTTTTCCGTAATTAGCTTGATGATTTGATCTTTGACCATTGCGTTTGATTCAGCCGAGCCTCATTTCTTCAAACTATTCCCGAGCCAGTTGAACGGCTTATCGATGTTGAAGAAGTAAGTGATCGTGTCGTTCGTCTTCGGATCAGTCATCGTCATCTTGTCGTAGTTATGAAGGTCTTTCTTAATCAGGGCCTGACCGGTCGGTCGCAATCCAAGCCAGTTGAGTAACGCATACTCTTCGTCAACGGATATCACGACGAAAGCAGTCTCTTCGGACTTGCCGTCGCCGGAATTCTTTATCGAGTTGAGCAGACCCTCGAACACAAACTTATGGTAAGTGGCCTTGTCCGCGTGTGCGAGTTCGCGATGGGAAACAAAGCA
>JBGQJU010000161.1:0-8367 GCA_041499185.1 Pyrinomonadaceae bacterium
AAGGCGGGCGCACGGTCGGCGCCGGCACCATCACCGAGGTGATTGAATAAGAGAGATTGCCGATTTCCAATTGCCAATTGCCGATTGGTTGGAAGTCGAGCGTTCCAAAGAACGGCAAGCTAAGGAAAAGAAATCGGCAATCGGCAATTGGCAATCGGAAATGAGGTAAGGTTATGCCGCGCGATAATATTGTGCTTCAGTGTGGTGAATGCAAGAGCCGCAATTACGTGACAACGAAGAACAAGAAGACGACGACCGATCGGCTCGAGTTCAAGAAATTCTGTCGTCGTTGCCGCAAGCACACTGGCCACAAGGAAACGAAATAACTATGAACGCGGAACGCGGAACGATGAATGAAGACAGTTCAGCGTTCATCGTTCCGCGCTCATCGTTGCACACAGGGGTATAGTGTCAACGGTTAGCACGTCGGTCTCCAAAACCGAAAGTCCGGGTTCGAATCCTGGTACCCCTGCCAGCGCACTTTGAAAGAGGGAAAGCGAGTGGCGGAGAAGGTCGACGAAGTCATGGACGACACGGACAATCCAGAAGCTCTTCCAACACCGCGCGCCGCTGGTTTTGGCGAGGGCGCGGAGGGCCGAGGCGCGCGGCGAGAGCGTGCGCTCGGTGGGTCAGGGGCTGGCTCTGTTGGGCGCCTCGCTCAGTTTTCGCGCGACGTGCGCGCTGAAATGAAGCGAGTCTCGTGGCCGACGGCAAAAGAGGTCAAGAACACAACGCTGATTACACTCGTCGCAGTGGTCTTTTTCGCCATTTATCTATTTGCCGTGGATCAAGGACTGTCGCGTTTGATTCTGGGAATCGACTGGTTAATCGACAAACTGGCCAAGTTTTTGGGCGCGGGCTGAGAATGAAAGAAATTTTCTAATGCAGCAGTGGTTCATACTCCATACTTACTCGGGACACGAGAAGAAGGTTCGCGATAGTCTAAAGGCCCGCATCCGCGACACGGATCTCCAAAACGAGATTAGCGAAGTGCTGGTCCCGACCGAAACGGTTGTCGAGATGCGCGGGAACAAGCGCGTAGAGTCTACGCGCATGTTCTATCCGGGCTACGTGCTGGTTCAAGTCGAATGCGACGAGCGTGGGCACATTCCCGACAACGTCTTCCATATGATTAAGTCCACGCCGAAAGTGACGGGGTTTGTCGGCGGCCACAATCCGACGCCGCTGACGCCGCAAGAGGTGGACCAGATTGTTCACAACGTGACCGAGGCGGCAGAAAAGCCGAAACCGAAATTCTCCTATGCCTCCGGTGAAACGGTGCGAATCAAGTCGGGTCCGTTCCAAAGTTTTACGGGTAAAGTGGAAGAGGTTAACGAAGACAAGTCGACCCTGAAGGTAACGGTAACGATCTTCGGGCGTTCCACACCGGTCGAGTTGAACTTTCTGGACGTCGAAAAGGTGACGTTCGCGGAAGAGGAATAAGCACATTGCCGATTGCCAATTGGAAAGGCAAGTTGAGGCTGGGCGGAGTGGAAACAACGAAACCCTTCTTAAATCGGCAATCGGCAATCGGCAATTGGAAATGAGCTAGCTATGGCAAAGAAAGTAACAGGTTACATCAAGTTGCAAGTTCCGGCCGGTAAAGCGAATCCAGCGCCGCCGATTGGTCCGGCCCTGGGCCAGCACGGTGTCAACATTATGGAGTTTTGCAAAGCCTTTAACGCCAAGACCGCGCAGTTGGATCCCGTTCTCAAGATCCCAGTCGTGATCACGGTCTTTGCGGATCGCTCGTTCACCTTTGAGACCAAGACACCGCCGGCGGCCGATCTGTTGAAGAAAGCGGCGGGCATTCCGAAGGGCTCAGGCAATCCGAAACGGGAAAAGGTCGGCACGATCTCACGGGCAAAGATCGAGGAGATCGCCAGGACAAAGATGCCGGATCTGAACACGCACGATCTGGCAGCCGCGGTCAAAACTATTGAAGGCACGGCCCGACAGATGGGACTGACCGTCGAGGGATGAAGGATGAAGGCGGAAGGGATGAGGTCTACCAGCACTTCATTCCGGCTGATTTAGAGGGAGAGTCGACAGTGGCTCGCTTGAACCTCGGAGTTATGAAATGAAGAAGCACGGAAAAAAATATCGCGCCGCGACGGAAAAGTTCGAGCCGGGGCGCAAATACAACCTCGAAGAGGCGGCCGGGAAAGTCAAAGAGATTGCCTTTGCTAAATTTGATGAGACAGTGGAGCTGACAGTCTGGCTGGGCGTTGACCCGCGCAAGGCAGATCAGCTTGTGCGCGGAACGATTGTTCTGCCGCACGGCCTCGGAAAGTCCAAGACGGTGCTCGTCATCGCGCAGGGCGAGAAGATCAAAGAAGCCGAAGAGGCGGGCGCAGATCTTGTCGGCGGTCAGGACATGGTCGACAAGATCAAGGGGGGCTGGCTTGAATTCGACGCTGTGATCGCCACGCCGGACATGATGCGTCTGGTTGGCGGACTCGGCAAAGTTCTCGGGCCCCGCGGGTTGATGCCGAATCCCAAGACCGGCACCGTAACTTTCGACGTGAAGACGGCGGTCAAAGAAACCAAAGCTGGCAAGGTCGAGTACCGCGTCGATAAGACCGGAGTGATCCACGTACCGGTCGGCAAGGTCTCGTTCGATGCGGACAAGATTCGCGACAACGCCAAGTCCTTGCTCGAGGCAGTGGTGAAAGCGAAGCCGGCGACGGCAAAAGGCAAGTATGTTAAGAAGGTCAATCTGGCGGCGACGATGAGTCCGGGAGTTTTGATCGACGAGGCCGCGTACGTCAAATAGGTGAGGAGCGACCAAGAATGAAAACGAAACAGCAAAAACAGAAAGACCTGGAAGCGCTCACCGAGCAGTTCAAGAACGCGCAGGCGGCGATGCTGGTGGGCTTTCAGAAAATGACCGTCGCGAAGGATCAGGAACTTCGCAACCAATTGCGTGAGGCGGGAGTTAGCTACTCCGTCGTGAAAAACACGCTGGCCCGAAAGGCGGCTGCCGGCACGCCGCTTGAACCAGCGGCGGATCACTTCAAAGGTGTTACCGCAGTGGCGTTAAGCAGCGGAGATCCAGTTGCCCTGTCCAAAGCGATCGCAAAATTCACGAAAGCCAACGCGGAGATCTTTTCCTTCAAGGCGGGAATCGTCGAGGGCAAGGTCGTAGCGCTGGCGGACGTCGAAGCAATTGCCAGCCTGCCCTCCAAGGAAGACTTGATTTCGAAGATCATGTTCCTGGTGAATTGCCAGGCCCAGCGGCTGGTGACCGTCACCAATGCGGTGGCGCGGAATCTTGTTATTGTCATCGATCAAGTTCGCGCGCAGAAAGAAGCGCAAGGCGCTTAGTTATTTCAAAATTCGAATTGCGGGTTTGAGCGATGCAACTTCGAATTGGGCTATGAGTTCTTTTGCAATTATCAAAGGCCGCCTTCTTAGTGTCAGTGAGGCAGTCAGTTCTGGAAGCGACGCGCGGAGATGCACCGCCGAAGCAGCCAGCGATACGCAGTGGGGGTGTGAACCTTTCGCTGATAGACCGGAAACCGTTAGGAGTGATGAAAACAAATGTCCACAGATAAGATTCAGTCGATTGTCGATCAGGTTAAAGCTCTCACGCTGCTCGAAGCGTCCCAGCTTGTAAAGGCGATGGAGGAGACGTTTGGTGTCTCGGCGGCGGCAGCGGCGGTGGCCGCGGCTCCGGCTGCCGGCGCAGGTGGTGGCGAAGCGGCGGCCCCGGCGGAAGAGAAAACCGAGTTTGACGTGATCTTGCAGGCCATCGGCGGCAATAAGATCAATGTCATCAAAGTCGTTCGCGAAGTTACCGCGCTTGGTTTGAAAGAAGCCAAGGACCTCGTCGAGGCGGCGCCGAAAGTGGTGAAAGAAGGCGTGTCAAAGGAAGAAGCCGAGACGGTTCGCCAGAAACTGGCGGACGCAGGCGCGACCGTAGAAGTCAAATAGGTTTCAGGTACCAGGTGTCGGTTTCTCTTTGCTGGTACCTGGCCCCTGACACCCGGCACCACTTTGTTGGCTTGACAGTTGATTTGTAAGTGGTTAACTTAAGGGAGTATTGAAGGCGCTGGCGTTACTCCCGGGAAAATTTGACGAAAAAAGTCAACTGCTTTTTCGGTTGGAAGCGGTTAGGGCATTGTGCGCTCTAGCCGCGCTTCGTCGTGTCTAGTGGAATTTTGAATTTGCGATTTGTGAATCAGGCCGCAGCTCGACTCGAGAATCGCAAGTCAAAATCATAAATTATCAAGGAATCTCTCATGTCTGCAAACCTGCTTCAAACAGCAAACACTGGCTTGGGACGGCGAACGAGTCGCGCGCCGGAACGCGTAGACTTTTCCAAGATTGCGACCGCCGTTCGGATCCCGAATCTGATCGAGATCCAGCGCGAATCCTACAATCGTTTTCTGCAGATGGACTTTCTGCCGGAAGAACGGGAAAAGACCGGGCTGCAAGCCGTATTCAAGTCGGTGTTTCCCATCTCTGATTTTCGCGGCACCGCCACGCTCGACTTCGTCGAGTACCAGATCGGCAACTGGCAATGCAAATGCGGCCGGCTCGAAGGTCTGAATTATCTGCGCGCCGAATGCAAGACTTGTCACTCGACGATCAAAGTCAATCCACTGGCTGCGGGCGAGACCCTCTGCTCCAAGTGCGGCACGTTTAATAACGTGCGCCCGGAACTCTGTGAGAACTGCGGCGAGCCGGTCGGTCTAAAGCACAAGCACGATCAGCAGGAGTGCCAGGAGCGCGGCATGAGCTACAGCGTGCCGCTCAAGGTCAAGATCCGTCTGACGGTTTACGATAAGGATCCCGAGACTGAAATCCTGTCGATTCGCGACATCAAAGAGGAAGAGGTCTTCTTCGGTGAAATCCCGTTGATGACCGACAACGGCACATTCATCATCAACGGCACCGAGCGCGTCATCGTCTCGCAGCTTCATCGCTCCCCCGGAGTGTTCTTCAAGAGGGGCCCGGTCTATGTCGCCAAGATAATTCCGTACCGCGGCTCCTGGGTCGAATTCGAATACGATCAAAAGAATCTGCTTTATGTGCGCGTCGGCAAGCGCAAGTTTCTCGCCTCGATCTTTCTTCGCGCGCTGGGTTTGTGGTTTAGCCGCGAGGTCGATGCCAAATCGGCTCGCACGGATTCTCAACTCGAGGATGCAGTCAAGAACGCATCGTTTACGGATGAGGATCTGCTGCGTGCCCTCTATGTCACGGACGAAATCCACGTTGACGATGGACGTTTGATGATTCAGGTGCCTGACTCTGGTCCCACGAACCTGGTCGGCATGAAGGTCGACTTTGACATCAAGGGACGCGGCGAGCCGATCGTCCGCAGCGGCAAAAAGGTGACGCACGCAGCCCTCGAAGGTTTGCATAAAGCGAAGATCGGCGAGGTTGAGATCGAGCCTTTACAGTTCGAGGGCGCCTCCGCCATCGCGGATGTCGTGAATAAAGAGAGCGGCGAAGTAATTCTGGAAGCGAACAATGAGATCACTCCGGCTAAGCTGCAGGAAATTATCGAAGCCAGAATCGAGAGCTTCTCAGTGTTCTTTCCCGAGCGCGATGACATTGGCCCAATTCTCTCGCAAACGTTGAAGAAAGACGTCATCACAAAGCCAGTGGATGCCTTGCTCGAAATCTACCGCAAGATGCGGCCGGGCGATCCCCCGACGGTGCAGACCTCGTACCGGCTGCTCGAATCGATGTTCTTCGACCCGCGCAAGTTCGACTTTTCGCGCGTCGGCCGCTTGAAGTTCAATATCAAGATGGGCAAGCCGGAGCGCAATCGGATCGAAGATCCGCTGCTTACGGCACACGACTTCTTCGAGGTTGTTTCCTACGTCTTGAAGATGCGCAAGAACCCGTCGGAGTTTCAGGCTGACGACATCGACCACCTTGGCAATCGTCGCGTGCGCGCCGTTGGCGAACTGCTTGAGAACCAGTTTCGCATCGGCCTTGAGCGCATGGAGCGGGCGATCAAAGAGAAGATGTCCATCCATCAAGAGATGCAGACGACGATGCCGCGCGATTTGATCAACGCGAAGCCAGTGACGGCTGCCGTGCGCGAGTTTTTTGGCTCGAGCCAGCTCTCGCAGTTCATGGATCAAACGAATCCGCTCTCCGAAATCACGCACAAGCGCCGCCTGTCGGCGCTGGGGCCGGGCGGACTCTCGCGCGAGCGCGCGGGATTCGAAGTGCGCGACGTGCACCCGACTCACTACGGACGCATTTGTCCCATCGAGACGCCGGAAGGTCCGAACATCGGATTGATTTCCAGTCTCTCCTGCTTTGCGCGCATCAACGAGTTTGGTTTCATCGAAGCGCCGTATCGCAAGGTAACTGACGGTCGCGTGGTCGAGTACGCGCGCATCATCAACGGCGGCGACACGAAGTTTAAGCCGGGCCAGCACGTCCCGCAGGAAGAAGTGGACAAGGCGAACAAGCGCGTCAGCGCGGCCGGTCGCAAGGCTGAGTCCGAGCCATGGCCGTTCTACCTGACCGCGTGGGAAGAGGACAAACACGTTGTCGGTCAGGCGAACATTGAGCTTGACGAGACTGGTTACATCGTCAACGAGCGCAATCAGGCGCGCAAAGCCGGCGAGTTCATTCTGGCGATGCGCAAGGACATCGAATACGTCGACGTTTCGCCGAAACAGCTCGTGTCGGTCGCCGCGTCGTTGATTCCATTCCTCGAAAACGACGACGCCAACCGCGCGTTGATGGGATCGAACATGCAGCGCCAGTCGGTGCCACTGCTGCGCGCCGAAGCGCCTTACATCGGCACCGGCATGGAACAGACTACGGCGCGCGATTCGGGCGCGGTCGTTGTTGCCCGTCGTGACGGCGTGGTTGACTACGTCGATTCCGAGCGCACGATCGTGAAAGCCGATCACAACGTCGATGGCACCATCTCGCGCGAAGTGACGGCCGACATCTACACGCTGATCAAGTTCAAGCGTTCAAACCAAAACACCTGCATCAACCAGCGGCCCATCGTCCACGTCGGCGAGCGCGTTACGAAGGGTCAGGTGATTGCCGATGGTCCCTGCACGGACAGAGGCGAGCTGGCGCTGGGCCGCAACGTGCTGGTCGCCTTCATGCCCTGGCGCGGTTACAACTTTGAGGACGCGATCCTCGTCTCTGAGCGTCTGGTGAAAGAGGACTATTACACCTCGATTCACATCGAGGAGCTGGAGATCGAGGCGCGTGACACCAAACTCGGTCCCGAAGAGATCACTCGCGACATTCCAAACGTCGGCGAAAACATGCTGCGCGATCTGGACGAGAGCGGGATCATTCGCATCGGCGCGCAGGTCAAGCCGGGATCGATCCTTGTGGGCAAGGTAACCCCCAAAGGCGAAACACAGTTGACGGCGGAAGAGAAACTTCTGCGCGCAATCTTCGGTGAGAAGGCCGGCGACGTGAAAGACGCTTCGCTGGTTTGTCCGCCAGGCATCGACGGGACGGTCGTCGACGTGCAAGTTTTTACGCGCAAGGGCCAGGAGAAGGACGAGCGCTCGCTGGCTATCGAGCAGGAAGAAGAGAACCGTCTGCGACGCGATCTTGAAGACGAGATTCGCATTTTGCACGAACAGCGTGACGCGCGCATTTACGAGTTGCTCGAAGGCCGTAAGCTGTCGGCGGACCTGACGGTTAATCGCGAGGTGGTCATTGAGAAAAACACGCCTATCACGCGCGAGATGCTCGAGGGCCTCGAGACGAAGGTGCTGAGAAAAGTGCAGCTCGCTTCGTCGCGCGTCGATATTCCGGCGGAGATCAAAGAATACGAGGATCGCACTGAGCGCCAGATCAAGATCCTTTCCGACATCTATGAGGAGAAGATCGCAAAGCTGCGCCAGGGCGACGAGCTAAGCCCGGGCGTGATCAAGATGGTCAAGGCTTTCGTCGCGATGAAGCGCAAGCTGTCGGTTGGCGACAAGATGGCCGGACGCCACGGAAACAAGGGCGTGATCGCGCGGATTCTGCCGGAAGAGGATATGCCGTATCTGCCGGATGGCACGCCCGTTGAGATCGTTCTGAACCCGCTCGGGGTGCCGTCGCGCATGAACGTCGGGCAAATTCTGGAGACACACCTCGGCTGGGCTGCACGCGTTCTTGGTCTCTACTTCGCGACGCCGGTCTTTGACGGCGCCACCGAACCCGAGATCAAGGAGAAGCTGAGAGTTGCCGGAGTGCGGGCGACCGAACTCGGACTTCCGGAGATCGTCAACGAATCCGGCAAGGCAATTCTTTACGACGGCCTGACGGGCGAGCCTTTCGAGCAGAAGGTCACTGTCGGCTACATCTACATGCTCAAACTGTCGCACCTGGTGGACGACAAGATCCACGCGCGCTCGATTGGACCATACAGCC
>JBGQJU010000162.1:0-8335 GCA_041499185.1 Pyrinomonadaceae bacterium
ATCTCTGAAGGGCTGCGACGCATTGCGGAGATAACGAGCGCGACGCTGGGCGATGTCGAAGTGGTTCACGGCACGACGGTGGGCACGAATGCTCTCCTGCAAAGACGCGGAGCGCGCACGGCGCTGGTGACGACGAAAGGCTTTGAAGACGTGCTCGTCATCGGCCGCCAGGCGCGGCCGGAGCTTTACAATCTCAACGCGACGCGGCCGGCGCCGCTGGTGCCCGATAATTTGCGACTGGGTGTGCGCGAACGCGTAGCGGCGTCAGGCGAAATCCTCGAATCTCTGGACGAGAACGAGCTGGCTGCGTTGGTTGAGAAGTTAAAGAACGCGCACGTTCAATCCGTCGCCGTTTCGCTGCTCTTCTCTTTCGTGCGACCCGAACACGAACAACGAATCGCCGCCGCGCTCGCTTCACTGAACGTTCCGCTTTCGATCTCGCACCGAATCCTGCCCGAGTACCGCGAGTACGAACGCACTTCTACCGTTGCCATAAACGCCTATCTTCAACCGCTGATGGGCCGGTATCTCAATCGGCTCGAGGAGGCGCAGCCTAGTCTCAAGTCTCAAGTCTCAAGTCCCAAGTTGCGGTTGCGAGTCATGCAATCATCCGGCGGCAGTATTTCTGCAACGGCTGCCGCCGCTGAGCCGGTGCGCACGATTCTTTCCGGACCATCAGGCGGTGTCGTGGGCGCGTTGCGCGCTGCGCGGGCCGCCGGCTTCCAGAACATCATCACGTTTGATATGGGAGGCACATCAACCGACGTGGCGCTCTGCGATCGCGACGGGCTGCGCATGACAAATGAAGCGACGGTAGCGGGATTGCCGGTCGCGGTGTCCGTTATGGACATTCACACGGTCGGGGCCGGCGGCGGATCGATTGCGCGAGTTGATGAAGGCGGCAGCTTGCGTGTTGGTCCGGAGTCTGCGGGCGCAGATCCCGGACCGGCGTGCTACGGACGATCGCTTTTGCCGACGGTCACCGATGCGCACGTCGTGCTCAATCATTTCGGCGGCGCAGGTTTGCTTGGTGGTGAATTCAAGCTGGATGAAGGGCGCGCGCAAGCGGCTCTTGCAGCGCTGGCGCGTGAGATGAGTAAAGCAGCCGGCCGCAAAGTCAGCATGACGGAAGCGGCGCAGGGTGTGTTGTCCGTTGTCAACACAAACATGGAGCGCGCGCTGCGCCGCATCTCTGTCGAGCGCGGTCACGATTCACGCGAGTTTGCGCTGCTCCCGTTTGGTGGCGCGGGGGGATTGCACGCGGTTGACCTGGCCCGGGCGCTGCGGATTCCCACCATCATCGCACCCACTGAGGCGGGCGCGCTGTCGGCTATCGGAGTGCTGGCGGCCAACGTCTTGAAAGATCAGAGCCGCACCGTGATGCTGGAAATCAAACCCGGCATCGGTGCAAGGCTCGAGCGAACATTCAAGGAGATGGAACGCGCGGCCGGCGCGACGCTGCGTCGCGAAGGGTTCGACTATGCAAAACAACGACACGAGCGATCCCTCGCCATGCGTTACAAAGGCCAGTCCTTCGAGCTGGAGATCAAGAAGAGCGGCGCGGACATCGCCGCCGACTTTCATCGCGCGCATCGCGCTCGCTATGGCTATGCGCAGGAAGCGAGCCCGGTTGAGATCGTCAGCGCGCGTTTGCGATCGATCGGGATCGTAGAGAAGTTGAGACAGCCTCGCTTGCGAACTTCGCGCAAGAATGTGTTTGCGAAACCAAGCGATTATGTCGAGACTTTTTTTGGAGCAGGAAAGGTTCGCGCCGCTATCTACCGTCGTGATGAATTGGCGGCCGGCGAGCAGCTTCGCTCGCCCTGCATCGTGACGGAGTATTCATCGACGACGTTGATTCCGGAGGGCGAGCGCGGGCGGGTGGATGTTTATGGAAACCTGATCATCGACGTGAAGTCTTTGTAGGGGCGCACCTGCGTGTGCGCCCAGGGCAGACACACAGGTCTGCCTACCAACCATGAAGCGAGCATTCGATCCCACAACGCTGGAAATCTACCGCGCGCTTTATACTTCCGTCGCGGAAGAGATGGGCATCGCGTTGCGGCGCACGGCATTCTCCCCAAACATCAAGGAGCGGCGCGATTACTCGTGCGCGGTATTTGATAGCAGCGGTCGCGTGATCGCGCAAGGAGATCATATGCCGGTGCATCTCGGTTCGATGCCGATGGCAGTTGCCGCTGCATTGCGCGCGGTCGCGATCGCACCGGGTGACGTCGTTGCCTTAAACGATCCTTTCGCGGGCGGCACGCATCTGCCGGATGTCACTTTGGTCATGGGCGTCTTTCAAGGGACAGGGAGAAAGGGAGACGGGGCGACGGGGAGACGGAGTCGAAGTGCGTCTCCCCGTCCCCGTGTCTCCTCGTCGCCCCGTCCGCTTTTCTTCGTTGCCAACCGCGCGCATCATGCGGACATCGGCGGTGCGACGCCGGGTTCGATGGGAGTGGCGACGGATGTTTACGGCGAAGGCGTGCGCATCCCGCCCATTCGCATTGTGCGCAATGGCGAGATTGACGCAGACGTGATGCAACTGATTCTCGCGAACGTTCGTGGCCACGACGAGCGCCGTGGAGATTTCCAGGCGCAAATCGGTTCCTTGAAAACAGGCGAGGCTCGACTGATTGAGATCGTCGAACGGCGTGGGGTGCGCGAAGCAAAGGAGTATGCCGCGCACCTGATCGCGTACTCCGCGCGGCTGATGCGACACGCGATCAGTTTGATTCCGGATGGCGAATACGAAGCCGAGGATGCGTTGGATGACGACGGCGTGAATGTCAACGAAGTGCCGATTCGCGTAAGCGTGCGCGTCAAGGGCGAGAGAGCGCGCGTCGATTTCAGCGGCAGCTCACCGCAGGTTGCCGGCGCCATCAACGCCGTCGAAGCGATTACTGTGTCAGCGGTGTCGTACGTGTTTCGCTGTCTCATTGTCGGCGACGTGCCGGCAAGCGCCGGCCTGATGGAACCAATCGAGGTCATCGCGCCAGCGGGCACCATAGTTAACGCCAATCATCCCGCATCGGTCGCGGGAGGAAATGTCGAAACGTCGCAGCGCATTGTCGATGTGGTATTCAAAGCTTTGTCTCAGGCTTTGCCGGACCGCATTCCCGCTGCGAGTCAGGGAACGATGAACAATCTAACCATCGGCGGAATTGATACGCGCACCGGCAAAGAGTTTTCTTACTACGAAACGGTTGCCGGCGGCATGGGCGCGCGTCCGACGCTCGACGGCATTAGCGCGATCCACACGCACATGACTAACAGCCTGAACACGCCTGCGGAAGCGCTCGAGTATGCTTACCCGTTACGTGTCCACGAATATCGCATTCGCAAAGGCTCAGGCGGAAAAGGCAAACATCGCGGCGGCGACGGAGCAATTCGCGAGATCGAAACACTCGTGCCCGCGCGCATGTCTTTGCTGGCGGATAGAAGAAAGCGCGCGCCTTATGGGTTGCGCGGTGGCGAGAATGGAGAGTCCGGCCGCAGTGAAATCATTCATGCTGGTCGCGCGCGCCGTATTGCCTCTAAGGGAAGCTGGCAACTCGAAGCTGGCGACCGCGTGCGCATCGAGTCGCCGGGCGGCGGAGGATTTGGGAAGGTATAGAAAGTCGGCGGGTAATCGGCGGAATCAGGAATACACTGAAAAGCCCACTCTGGATGCTGCTTCGGCCAGGTGCAAATCAAACGTCACAAATACCCGATGACGCGGTCTTTCACGGCACCATTCAAGCGCCGCCGCGAGTTGAAACGAGTCCGGCGCACGCAATCCATAGGTCCTGGGGATACCCTCGGCCAAAGCTCGCACTCTTTCACGCGGTTGGACTTCTCTGATAGATCGCCGCAGCACATGCCACGTACGACGGGCTTGCTGAAGACCGTGATCATCGATCTTTTTGTTGCGATGCAGACGGTTGAGCGCACTTTCAATTTCCACCGGCGTACCCCACCACATAACTTTTCTAGGAAATCGACGAGAGTGCCGCCGACCCGCGTCCGAGCCTGGCTGCTGCAGGCACAACAGCAAAATGGCGCTGGCGTCCCAAAATCCAACTTCATTCTTCATCACGGTCGGCAAGGACAGCCGCTAAAGCCGCTTCTCGGCTCACTCGCGGTCTTGGCATCTTCCAGAAAGAGGCTGGCAACTCGGCTTGCGGCGGACGAATCACGCCTTCGGCGATTAGTTCCAATTCTTCAGCATCAAGATCGATACCGCTGGCAAGTGGAACGATTCTGGCAATAGGCTTTTTCCGGTCTTTAACCACAATCTCTTCGCCTCTTCGCACTTTATCGAGATAATGGCTCAACCGGTTTTTCAACTCGGCTATATTAACTTCATGCATCTGCGTTTGCCTCCTACATGGCCATTATAGCCATTTCGAGAGTTTCGTCTACTCCGGTGATAGAATAATCCAAATGCGCGTCACCATCGGACAGATCAATACCACGAACGGCGATTATGAAGGCAACACTGCGCGCATCATTCGCGCTATCGAACAGGCCAAAAGGGATCGATCCGATCTGGTTGTGTTCCCGGAAGTCTGCGTTCAGGGATACACGTCCCTTGACTGGTTCCTTGATCGCGACGTGGTGCGTTGTGCGCTAAAGCCGTTGGACCAGATCATCGCCGCCACCGAAAACATCACCGCGATCGTCGGTACGGTGCGGCCTTCGGAACAGGCAACCGGAAGAAAGCTCTACAACTCTGCTGCGATTATTCGTGACCGGAAACTAATCGGCTTTGCCGACAAGACCTTACTGCCCGAATACGACGTGTTCGACGATCCGCGGTACTTCGAACCCGCTCGCGAGCGGCATCTTTTCAATATTCAGAATTGCAAACTGGGCGTTACTGTCTGCGAGGATTTTTGGAACGACAAGACTTTCTGGAAAGAGCGATTGTATACAAACGATCCCGCGGATGAATTGATCAATCTGGGCGCGGACGTGCTCGTTTCGATCAATGCTTCGCCGTTCAACAAGGGGAAGTTGGGCCAGCGCTGCGCCATGGTTTCGCATCGCGCAAAGGCCGCCGGCCTCCCGGTCGTTTTTGTGAATCTCGTTGGCGGTAATGATGGCGTTATCTTTGATGGCACCAGCCTGGTTGCGGATCACGCGGGCCGGATCATTCTGCAAGCGACCCCTTTTGAGGAGTTCATCGGCACGGTCGATCTCGATTGCGGTGTGGTGGACGAACGCTGTCTGCCTGGTGACGACATCGAAACGATTCATAATGCGCTCGTGCTTGGCCTTCATGATTACGCGCGGAAGAATGGTTTTACAAGTGCGGTGCTCGGCCTGTCGGGCGGAGTCGATTCCGCGGTCGTGGCGGCGCTGGCCTGCAAAGCACTGGGACCAGAGAACGTGCTCTCCGTGATGATGCCGTCGCCTTATTCGACGCGCTCGAGCATTCAAGATTCGTTGGAGCTCAGCCGCCGTCTCGGTATGAAAGTGGTTGAGCACCCGATCACGCTGGTGTTTGAGACCCTGCTCGGAGAACTGAACCTGCCGAAGCCGACGGCGGAAAGCAGCTCGCGGGCGGCGGAGAATCTCCAATCGCGTTTGCGCGGCAACATCCTGATGACGATCTCGAATGCCGAAGGGCGTTTGCTCTTATCGACGGGGAATAAGTCAGAACTCGCGCTGGGTTACTGCACGCTTTATGGTGACACGAATGGCGGGCTGGCGGTAATCGGCGACGTCTTGAAGACCGAAGTCTACGCGCTGGCGCGCCATTTCAATCACGACCGCGAGATCGTCCCCGTATCAATCATCGAAAAGCGTCCATCCGCCGAGCTGGCCCCCGGACAGTTTGACGACCAGTCGCTGCCGCCCTATGACAAGCTCGATTCCGTCTTGAAGCTGTACTTTGAACAGAAAGCAACACCAGAAGAGATCATCGCGGCGGGTAATGATACGCAACTGGTTTACGACATCTTGAATCGCGTTGAGTCGCCGGCCAATGAGTTCAAGCGCCGCCAGTTGCCGCCGACGTTGATCATTTCGCGAAACGCGATTGGCATCGGACGGCGCCGGCCGGTCACGCATCGCTACCGGCGCAGACCACCAGAAAATTGAAGGCCGCTGCTGCGCGGAGTCTTTAGGTCTGATTGCTGACACCCTTGCGACGCTTGTCGGAGACTTGCCATCAGCCTTGTCCCTGGAGCATTATTTCGCTATCCACGGCGCTTGCTGGCAAACAAAGACTAATCAAATAAGGCGGAACTATGAAAACCAGATCTCTTCTCTTGCGCGCTCTGCTCGCGTCTTCAGTTGTCCTGACGCTCAATATTTTCGGTGCGGCAAAAGCTCAGGACCGCAACAACAGGCTGAAGGTACCGGAAAATGAAATGAAGGCTGCCAAGACCGTCGAAGCGGCCGCGGATCTTAATGCCAAGGTCGCCAGCGCGGAGGACTTTGTCAAGAAGTATCCGAAGAGTCTCGCGCGGAGGCAGGTAGCCGACTATCTGGCGAGCCAGATTGGCGTCGCTAAGGATGCTAACGAAGAGCTGACGCTCGCGCAAAAATTTCAGACGGTGTTTACGGAAGAGGTGGAAATAAAAACTATCAAACCAATAATCGTTGATGCGTACATCCGTCTCAATCGATTTGATGACGCGTTTAGTGAAGGCGGTTCCTTTCTGGCAAAGAATCCCGAGGAGATACGGATCCTTGTTGACCTGGCGATTACCGGAACTGAGCAAGCCAAGCAGCGGAACGCGAAATATGTAACCCAGAGCCGCCAATACGGAACCAAAGCGATTGAGTTAATCGAGGCTGATAAGAAGCCTGCCGACATGGATGCCGAAGGCTGGGCCAGATTCAAGCCGATGCTGTCGCAGCTCTACCAGGAGATGGCCATCATCGCTCTCCTGCAGCAAAATGCGGCCGAGTCGCAGAACAACCTCGAAAAGGCCATGAAGCTTAACCCGTCCGATCCCTTCAACTATGTGTTGCTCGGAAGCCTGACCAACGATGAATACCAGCGCGTCGCCCAAACGCATAAGAATATGCCGGACGGCAAGGCGAAGGACGATATGTTCAAAAAGGCGACTGAGCTACTGGACAAAGTGATCGACACCTACGCTCACGCCGTGGCTCTCTCAGAAGGCAAATCCGGGTACGAAAAGCTGCACAGCCAGGTCTTGGAGGACCTTACGGCTTATTACAAATATCGTCATAACAGTTCGACCGAAGGACTCCAACAACTGATCGACAAGTACAAGATGCCAGCCAAACCGTAACCGGATCAGCTTCCGCGACATGCGCCGGATTTCCCCTCACATTGCGTAACGCGCGTAAACCGATTTCACCTTGTCAAGAAAATTCCGCCGGTCGACTATGTAGTAGAGCTTGACGGAGCCTTTGCCGGCGAGATCGTCAACGAGTTTCTCCAGGATCTCAAACTGATCCTGCACCGTGATGCCGTGCTTATCGAGGTATCCGCCGTAACGCAGCCGCCGCACGAGTTCAAGTAAAGTTAAGCGCCCGTCAAGAGTCCGGCCACCATGCTTGTGCGAACGGCTCACGAGGTACTGCACGAGCAACGCATCGTTGTAGAGCGAGGGTGCCAGAAACAGACGCGCGCCGTCGGGCTCCCAGCCTTTTTCCAATCTGTTCGAACGACGGACCGCGCGCGTGCCGGCGAAGATCTCGGCCCAATTGGTCTTCGGTGCCTGCCGCTCAAGCAACGCGCGCGTCGCTTCTGTCAGCCACGCGTCATCGTCAAGATCCAGATTGTGACCGAGCGTATCCAGCCAGTCGAAGAAGATCGCGCGCCGGTCAGACTTGGTCTCAATAATCTGAAACTGATCGTCTTTCTTCGGCAGCGATTTTGTAAGGGCGCGGCGCAAGGCATCAGTCGATTTGCCGCCTTCGACGCGATAGGTATCGAGTCGCGCGTGCCAGCGCTGGGCCGAGTTGCAGTAGGGACAATGCGGGTTCTTTTCTTCATTGTCGAAAAATGGCCGCACGGCGCGGGGCGCGCTTAGCTCTTGAACAGTGGGTGAGTAGTGTTTGATTTCGGAATAGGCTGTGCGCGGCGCCATAAGAAGCTGTTTCGTGAAAATGTCGAAGGTGCAGGCGAGGCAAACCAGCGTGGTGTACTCGGTGACGCTGCCCGGTGGAAAATCACCGAAGTCGAGCTCGCGCTTCTTCGACAACGTGACCATGAGAGAATTAAACCACAAAGGCACATCTATGAAACAGGCACGTAAGTCAAGTAACGTTGAAACCGGCTGCAGAGCGCACTACTAGCGACGTGGCGCATAACGTCCGTAATGTTGTTCCAAGTTCCGCTGGCATTTGGGTTTGGGATCACCTG
>JBGQJU010000163.1:0-7235 GCA_041499185.1 Pyrinomonadaceae bacterium
CAAGCTCTGCGACGGGCTCTCAGCAACCAAGACGCTATCGGTCTGTTGCACCCCTTGCCAAAAACGGTCTGCTCAGCATTAAGATGCCGACATGCACCAACACATTCAATAATGGACACGCTTAACATACAAGACGCCGAGCACGCGAAGCTAACGCAGAGAAGTACTCACGATGCGCCTCCTTCGGATCCGATCAGGTATTGGTAGACCGCGCTCAGGTCGTCATCAACCGGCGTAATCGATTCAATATTGATCTCGCCTTCGGCAACGATGCGATTCAGCAACAGGTAGAACCTGTCTGCGTCGCGCGTCTTGATGAACAGTCCGCCGCGGTCGTCATGCAGCCGCGCCTCGACGACATGGTCCTGGGCAAACACCTGAGCCGCAAGCTTGGACGGCTCGTCGCAACGAATCAGAATCTGCATCGGATGCTCTTCCATCTCGTCGCGCACGCCGCTGATGTTGCCCTCTGCGACCACGTAGCCGTTGTTCAAAAGCACGACGCAGTCGGACATCATGTTCACTTCATGCAGAATGTGACTAGAAATGATCAGATGCAGGCCGTCCGCCGCCAGCTTGCGAAACAACGCTATCGTCTCGGCCCGGACCATCGGGTCGAGACCGTTCAAGGGTTCGTCGAGAATCATTACGGATGGCTGATGGGCGATCGCCTGCGCCAGACGAATACGTTGGCGCATTCCTTTGCTGTAAGCCGCGACTTTGCGATCGGCTGCATCGAGTAGGCTGACTCGTTCGAGCGCGCTGACGGCCATTTCTTCCGCGCGGTTACGGTCAAAGCCGTGGACCAGCAAAAATGACTTGATAAACTCCCGGCCCGTCAGCCCTCTGGGAAACGAATCGAATTGAGTGCAGTAGCCGACTTTGCGGAAAAGCTCTTCCGGTCGATCCGTACGCGTGCCAAGAATCGTGACGCGGCCGCGCGTTGGCTGCAGCAGCCCGGTCATTAGATTCATCAACGTCGATTTGCCCGCGCCGTTCGGGCCGACGAGACTGGTGATGCCCGGCGCAATCTGCAAATGCACGCGATTGACGCCGAGGATCTCTCCGTAAAACTTGGAGACATCGTCGAAGATGATCAATTGGTCAGTTGGGTTAGTCATCACGAAGCATCTCAATATTCCGATTAAACCAGCCTCTCATTCACACCCTGAACTTTAACGGAAAGGACGCCAAGAGAATTCGCAAAGGAACGCAAAAGTTGGCCTTGCTCTGCGACCTTTGCGCCGAACTTTGCGACCTTTGCGTTGAAGTTCAATCATTCGTTACACCTCAAGTTATCCGCAATTCGAAATCCGCAATCACCTCACTACTTCGTAAGCCTTTACTTTTCGCGACAACAGCGCCAGGCAAATCGCGCAGAGCAAGAAAAGCGCAAACCAGGAAAACCACAACGGCGGTTCATTCAAGATCACCTCGCGCGCCACGCGGCCATCAAAGTCGGTGATGTGTCCGGTGGCGCGCACAAAAGTGCCGAACAGTCCTGCTGTGACGTTCCGCCGCAACGCATCAATGCTGATGATGTGTCCCCATCTGGTTGTAAAAATCTGGTTTATGATTTCGGCAAATACCGAAGGGATCAAATACAAACCGATCAGCGCGGCACTCGCCGCCATTCGCCACTTAACCCAGGCGGAGATTGTTTGTGAGAGCAACGCCAGCACGAGTATCCACGTCACGCTGGCGAGAAAGATGGCGCTGGCGATCCACAGATTTTCAGAGAACCAACTGAAACCTTCGAGGTACGATTGAAACAGAAACAGCAGCAGTCCCGGCGCCCAGGTGATCGCGGACAGAAGAATCAACACGACGCACATCTTGCCGAAGACATACTCGGCGCGCGTAAACGGCCGGCACAAATAGAGTGGCAGCGCGTTGTTGGTCAGATCGCGCGCCACCAACGGCGGCCCGACCAGCAAGGTCAGCAAAAACGCAAAGATTCCCTGCACGCCGACAAAAGCTTCGAAAAACGAAGCGTCGATCGGTATTAAATCTCTAACCTGAGCTTTAAAAACGCCCAGGGCCTGAGTGTTGTGATGCAAATAGATCAGGATGGCTTCGACCAGCAGCGGAATAAAGCAAACCACGAAGAACGCAGTGAACAGCTTTGACTTGAACACGCCGCGATAGGCATGGCGCGGGATGATCAGGAAGCGGCTCCATTCCGGAGTCAGCACTCCCGCGTACCGCCGGTAAGTGTGCTCATAAACTGCCATGACCGTTTTCCATCGCTTTCAAAAAGATGTCCTCCAACGAATCGCGCTTGTAATTCAACCTGCGGATCTGCACCTCGTGTTCCGCGGCAAGACGATAGAGATCGCGAATCTCGATTCCTTCATGCAACACTAATTTCACGCGGTGTTCGCCGGTGAGCGCATACTCGCATCCGAGGGCGCCAATTGCTTTCGTAAACGTCTCGTGGTCGCCGCGAGTTTCCAGCACGAGAAACTTGCGATTCGCTTTTCGCTCTTCTTCGAGATTGCAATAGGTGGCGATGCGGCCGTCTTTCAAGATCAGGATCTCTTCGCAGCATTCCTCGACGTCGCGCAGCAGATGCGACGAGATCAGGATGTGTGCCTGGCCGCTGTCGCGAATCTCGCGCACGAGTTTGATCATGCGCGTGCGCGCCGGCGGATCGAGTCCGTTCGTTGGCTCATCCAGGAAAATCAACTTCGGACCATGAACGATCGCCTGCGCAAGTTTCGCGAGTTGCTTCATGCCGAGCGAATAAGTTTCGAGCTTTCGGTAGCGGGCTTCGCCCAGACCGACGTAAAAGAGCGCTTCGTGCGCTCGTTCGAGCGCCGCTTCAGAGGGCAAGCCGGATAGCTCCGCCATCAAGCGCACGAAATGCACACAGCTCATTTTGGCGATGTAGGAATCGCGCTCGGGCATATAGCCGACGAGCGATTTGATCTCTTTTGCATCGGTGGTGATGTCCTGGCCGAAGATGCGGGCGTTACCGGACGACGGCGGATGAAAACCCAGTAGCGTGTGAATGAGAGTGGTCTTGCCGGCGCCGTTGGGCCCAAGCAGACCGATTGCGCGGCCACGCAATTGACCGCGCAGGTCCTGCAGGATTGGCCGTTTTCCGAAATGCACGCTCAGGCCATCGAGTTCGATGACCGGCGTTTGGATCAGAGCTTGAGGAACGATCTGCTGATCTTCTTTCAGTGCGGCTACCAAATGGTTCCTTTATGCGCTTGATGTCCGACAAACTTCAGTTTGTCGATTACGAATTCCCTCGCGAACAAACGACAAACCGAAAGTTTGTCGGACATCTTTATACGCTTTGGTCCTGATAGTGCCAAACAAAACCGAGCCCGAAAGCTGCGCCCATCAACACGAATGCGCCGATGAATGCAAACGCTTCGGTGGCTGCTAAAGTTCTGCCAATTGCGAGCACGCCGATCAGAAAGACCGGAAGATTCAACACCAACGCGGACGCGAGGGGAAACACCGCGGCTGGTCGACAACCGCCGAGCCTTCGTCTTAACCAAAAGAGCGAAGGCGCGTAGGCAAGAGAAAAGATCAGCGCAGCCGTCATCAACGACATCAAGGTTACGCCTTTGACGTCAGTCATGCTCAGGCTCTCGCCCTCTAAAGCGGAAAAAGTCAGCAGGATTGCTGACAGACCAAGTAGCCACGATCCGAGGGAAATGGAGATCAGTTTCATTGTCTGGCCCTCCGAATGAGTGTAGGGGCGGACCTGAGTGTCCGTCCCCTTCGTCAGCAGCTTAATAGTTCGGGCGGACACGCAGGTCCGCCCCTACATTCCGCGCTACTTTGGCAACGACTTCTCGCGCATCCCCTGTTGCAGGATGTGCTGGATCTCGAACGCGTTGGGCATACCGAGCAGGGTCGCCGGACTCAAGCCGAACGGTCCGCCTTCTGTGTTAGCCGCAAAAGTAATGTTGTCGCCCTGCGCGTACGCATACGCGAGTGTCGGCGGCAGGTTCGCAGCCATCTGCTTGATCGCTTGTTGTTGTTCCTGCGGCAGATTCTTTGCGGAGCCGGCAAGGCGCTCGGCGAACGGCTGCATCAGCGGGGCAAGGTTGTGATAGAAGACTGCCGAGAAGTTTGCATTTCCATCAGCCGGCAGACCCGCAATGAAACGTGACGAGCGAAGCAACGTGGAACCACTATCGTGCGTCTGCACCGAGCGCTCGACCAACGCGCGGCTGGGGCCGACAATCATGTAGCCATTCGCATACGTGTAGTTCACTTCGACACCAAAGTCCGCGGACTTCAGAGTGTAATAAGTCCGTCCGCCAAAGTCGCCGTTGTCCCATACGAGACCCGTCTTGCCGTGGCTGGCTGCCTCTTTATTGATTTCACCAACGACGCGCTCCAGGGTCTGTTGCAAGTGCTCCGGATCATTCACTTCAAAAACCATCTTCCAGGAAGGCGTCGGCAGAATTGGACCATCGATCGCAAATGCGAACTCTCCGCCTAGTGGCGCCGCAAAATCTTTGCGAATGTCAAACCCATGGTTGGCCTGCTGTTGATCGAGGTGCTTGCGCAAATCCGGCGATACGGTCTCGATGACTCCCAACAGATCATCAACCAGCGCGACGGGATTCTTCACCACGAATCCGGCAACGACATTGGCGTCCGGCGAGATGTATTCCAGCGAGCCCATCGGTCCCGGCGCCGCCAGCCACGAAGGGATGCCACGCTGCGTCTCGTTGAAAGAGAGGACGGCGCGCGTATGCGTTTTACCGTCGCTGTCCTTCTGATCGAGCACGAAGTATTTCAGATTCAAAACGCCGATCTGCTTCAATGCCTCTTCATGCTTTTCCGTCTCTACGCCTTGCGCGCGCTGCGGCTTCGTTTGCGCTATCACCCGTTCAAGATTGGCGGCCACCACGAGGCCCGCGCCTTCCTGATAGACCTGGGCCACGCGCGCATGGAATGGAGTAGCAGTGAAACCGCTCGGGCCGCCTTTCTGCACGAGCGTTGCCAGATTCTGAAGCTCTTGCAAGTTTGGACTCGCCGCAAACAGATCGTTCTGGATCCAAACGTAGAGCTGCTCGTTCTGCTTCTGACTTTGGTCAGCAGTGGATGTCGTCGTAGCAGTTAGCGGATTATCGACAAACTGAATCTGAGGCTTGGTGCGCGCGCCTCCTGAATACTTCGCAATCTGCTGTTCAAGAAACTGGCGGAACCCGGCGGAATTCTTCAGCTCGGCCAGCACGAGCGGCGAAGCCGGCTCGCCCTTCTCATTCATACTGACGGAGACGGCAATCTCGTCGCCAAGATAGTCGCCGAATTCGCGCACCGTACCGATCACCTGATCCATGTTGGGGCCACGGCGCGTGCGCTCCTTTTCCCACCACTCGCGCAACGCTGGATTCTGATTGATCCGCTCCTGCATAATGCGATTCGACTCAGCCAGGGTCGCGGTCAGATTAGGCAACGCGGCATAGAAGACCGTGTTCGCGGGCATGAGATCGAGCAGATGGGTCGAGTTGCGCACGCCGGGCCGCGCGACTTTGCTTAGCTCTTTGTTGAGAGCATTAAGACTCACCAGTGTCTGCGCATAGCGCTCAGCATTCCGACTCCACGCAACTTCGTCTTTCACCGGAATCATCCCGATGCTCGGGTTGGTCGTCGCCTGTTCGCCTGCACGCACGATACGATCGCTGCCCGCGTGGTCCAAATGAACTTCGCCTTCAATCACCGACACGCGCGCACCCTTCGTTCCGTTGTTGACTGAAAAGATAGTTCCCGTAACCGAAACGCGCGCGTCTCCGGTATCGACGAAAAGACGCTGGCCGCTTTGCCTGGCTGCTGCCACGACAATGTTGCCGCGGTCGAGATGAATCGTCGTGCCTTGCGAGTTTCTCGTGATTGAAAACTCGGATCGATCCTTCACCTCAATCACCGATCCATCACCCAGGCGAATGAACGCATGCGCGTCTTTCGCTGTGCGAATCTTTTCGCCTTTTTGCAATCGCTCGCCGGCCGTGACGGGCAAACTCCTGGTGTCGGTAATCTGATAGACCTGGCCCTCGGCCGCTAGCACCGTGGCCTCGAGATTGTTGCCAAAAGGCCAGTAGCGCTGGATCACCGGGATAGCCAGCAATCCAAAACCAATCACAAACACGGCGGCAATACCCCAACGCAAAATCACCGGCTGGATATTGTAGCGACGCGTTGCCGTCGCTTGTTTCTTCGGCGCGACGCTGCTAGTGCGCGCGTCCTTCATCGCACGGCGGCAAGGGACGCACTCGTGCGTGTGATCCACCAGCAACAGCGAACGCGCTTCAGACAACGCGCCGTTCAAATACGACGGAATGAGCGACTGAAAGTCTTTACAACTCTCAATGCGTTCAACCGGCAAGGTAGTTTGCAGTGTGGCGGCGCCTTCGGCGAGGAGCCGCGCCCAAACACGCTCTGCCGCCGCATTCACCTGCGATGATGCAGGTATATCATTGCTAATTTCGTTAGCCACTTTGTCGAGGATGGAATCAAGTTCCTTATTGCTTTTCATGATGTTTCTCCAGATAGTGCCCAATCTCTTTTCTTAGTCTGGTGCGAGCCCGATGCAGCACGACACCGACAACCATCTGCGAAGTGCCCAGCAACTTCGCAATCTCGCGATTGTCGTAACCTTCGTAATAGCGCAACACAAACATCTCGGCCGCGGTTGGCCCCAAACGTGACACTGCCTGCCGAATCAGCTTTTGCAACTCGCGATCGACGTGCTGCGACTCGGGATTCTTTGCCTCGTTGTCGATCAGTTCAGACGTCATGTCTTCGAGTCCCACCGATTTCGCGCGGGCGCGACTACGCATCAGATCCAACGACGCATTAATCGCGGCGCGTGAAAGATATGCTTCGGGATTTTCCGAAAGGTCATAGCTCTCGCCGCCCTTGGCGAGCCGGAGGAAAACGGTTTGCAGCACGTCTTCGGCGTCGGCGGCGCTGCCCGTAATCCTATGGGCCGCCCGAAAGACCCGCTCGTAATGTGCTCGGAAGAGAATCTCCAGCTCTCCCGGCGGGTCGGGAAGTGATCTCAATGGCTTAACGGCTGCCTGCACTTGGCTCTCCTTCTCATTGTCACCACTCATAAAACGAGCCTCGGCGAAATCTATTAACAGCCGTTTCGGATTCTTTGTAGGGGCGGACCAGCGGGGGCGCCCACAAGTACCACAGGCTATTGGGGGAAGCAACAAAAAACAGGGGGGAGAATGACGGCCCCCCCGAACCCAAAC
>JBGQJU010000164.1:0-7195 GCA_041499185.1 Pyrinomonadaceae bacterium
TAGAGCCAGAGCTGGGCTTTTGGCTTGTCGCGATAAAGCCGCACGATTTCGAAGTCACTCTGCTCCAACGTGTATCGCAATTCGGAATAACCGATCGGATTCACATGCAGCGCCATTTCTTCTTTGTCCCGGAGCTGTTCGCGATAGCGCGCCACCTGCGCGCGCGTGATCGGCTTGAAGTGTGACGTGTAGCCATGAAACAGCCACTTCAGTCGCTCTTCGATGTTCATGATGTTCGGGATGCTGGTGATCAGATGCCCGCCCGGCCGCAGCACGCGCGCAAACTCGCGCACTGCCTGCGGCGGATTCTCAATGTGCTCGAGCCCTTCAACGCAGACGACGTAATCGAATGCCTTGTCGGGGTAGGGAAGCGTGCCGCTGAGATCCCCTCGCTTTATCTCAACGTCCGGGAGCCGAAAGATTTCTGGATAAAGATCGCAACAGTGAACGTCGAATCCGATTTCGATCAGACGAGCAGCCAATGCTCCTTCGCCAGCCGGCGCATCAAGCAAGTTGCCCCGAGGCAGGTCGCGCAAGATCTGAACGACCGTGTCATGGACAGCTTGGTGGGCCATCGGCGTAGCCGCTGGCGTCGATGACGTGTCGTTAGAGTTTGTCAGAGTGTCTGTTTGCATTACCAGGGGTTGAGACAACCGGGTCCGCGAAGCGGAGAGCTGACGTAGGCCCCCGCGCCTGAGCGCATGTGTCAAAAGCAACTTGAGACGCACCGAATCATTTACCATAACCGCAAAGGTCGCAAAGTCCTGCGCAAAGGTCGCAGAGGAAAGCCTTCTTTGCGCTCCTTTGCGAATTTCCCTGGCGCCCTTTGATGCGTTAGAGTCCCGGCAAACGCGCAATCTTCACGTTCGAGTTTGCCGCCAACATCTTTACTTCCTTTGGCACGATAATCAACGCGGTGGCGCGCGCGAAACCAACAAAATCAGATGAGCCGCCCCACTTCAAAGGCTCGGCGACAAGAAGACCTTCCGCATTCGTTCGCAGTTGTGCAGGAAGATAGCTTTCGCGCTCCATAGCGCCTTTGACATCGCGCGAAAGCACGGCAGATTCTTCGATCAGGGTCGATTCTTTGGCCCCCTGCATTGCGCGCAGTGCGGTCCGCGCGAAGAGATTGAACGTCACGGAAACTGAAACCGGATTACCGGGAAGACCAAAGACGAGCGTGCCATTTGGCAGTCGCGCGAAAACCGTTGGCTTGCCGGGACGCAACGCAACGCGCTCGAAAAAGATCTCCCCGCCTAGCTCTTTCAACGCGGCCTTGGTGAAATCATAAACGCCCATCGACACGCCGCCGGAAGTCACGATCATGTCTGATCTCTCGGCGGCTTCAGTAATTTGACGTTTCAATAGTTCAGTGTCGTCACTTGCAAGCGGCAAACGTTCGACTACTGCACCCGCCAACTCGGCATACGCGCCGATTGAGTAGTTATTCGAATCGCGAATCTGATCCTGCTCCGGCTTCTGATCCACGGGAACCAACTCGCTTCCGGTTGCGAGCACAGCCACGCGCGGTCTGCCGCCAACCTTGACGGTTGCATATCCGAATGACGCGAGCACTGCCATCATTGCCGCGTTGATCCGCTCTCCTTCGCGCAACACGGTCTCGCCCGCTTTGATCTCGCTGCCGCGTTCGACTATCGACTTGCCCGGATCGACCGGTTCAAGGATCTCAACGGTCTGGCCATCACCGATTTCGCGCGTGAGCTCGACCTGCTGCACGCTGTCAGCGCCCGCGGGTACCGGCGCGCCGGTCATGATTCGCACCACCTCGCCTGTACTCATTTCATGATGCCAGCCCCGACCGGCAGCCGATTCACCAACGATGCGCAATCTCGCGGGCACATTCCGCACATCAGCAGCGCGCACGGCGTAGCCGTCCATCTGCGAGCGATCAAACGGCGGCAGATCGCAGTCGGCAATGATGTCTTCGGCAAGGAAACGATCAAGCGCGTCAGCAAGCGCTGTCTTTTCTGTCGGGAGCGGAGCCGTGTGCTCCTTGATGATTCGAATGGCTGCGGCGACAGGGATCACTTTGGTTAGGTCGATTCAATCGCAATTCGGAATTCGAAAGTCAGAATGCAAAAGCGGTTGCCCCTTATTCTACATGAAAAGCAACCGCTTCAAACTGGCGGAGCCGACGGGATTTCGAACCCGCGACCTCCGATGTGACAGATTGAATCTCAAAAACAACTATTTCAGCGCCTTACCTTTGCTATCAACAACATAACCACGCCCCGCAGCGACAGGTGATGACACGAAAGACCCTGTTTTCGCACCCTCTAGTGACACAATTAATGGCACAGTGTAATGGGGTGCACTAAGTAACGGCTGCTTCATCCTTTTTTGTTGGTGTATACGAGACTGAACTCGATGCTCGAACTCCCTGACAGCGACCTACCAAATTGGAATCTCACCAGCCAAGGAACGCCGTGTCCCTCCTAAAGCAAGCCTGGCAGCGCTACTAATTGGTGATGTGCGCTTCAGTCAAACAATGGGCAGGCTTAAAGGTTCTGCGCGACGCCTTCTGAAGCGCGCCGTTCGCTGTCCCACAATCAAGACGACTGATCTTGCCGCAAGACTCGGCCGTTACGAAGTCGAGTCCCAAGTTGGCGTGGCCGGGATAAGCGGCTTGTGCCGCGCCGGCATTTGCTAATGAGAAAACAGATTACCAGTAGAAGCAGAAAACTCAATTCTAGCGTTGTGCTTGCTCAGAACAAGACCGTGCAGCATTAGAAGACATACTTAGCAACACGCAAGCTACTCCACTTGTTGGAGGTTCAGCGCGATCCGCACGCCGTTTACTATAACGACACTTTGGCTGATCAACTCCTGGTTGGTAATATCCGCATCTGCAAATTTCCGCATGGCTCTGAGCGGACACACGAACTCCACCGCTTCCGACGAGTGTCCGGCAGTTCCAGTCAAGTCATTCAGAACGGTGATGTCGAGACCGCCAAGTTCTGCGTCATCCGGCATGCGTTCAAGGATTGACTTCAGTTGCGGCGCCAGAAAGAGATCAAAACTACGCGCCGCTCGCTTGTAGATCGACGTAGCTTCCTTGTCGAAGGAATTCGGATTCCGGAGTGTCAACTGAAGAACTATCTGGTTGCGGAAAATTGCGAATGACGGTGGCGCATACTGCACAAAGTGATAGTTGGCTAAACCCGCAGCGGCCAGCGCGTCAAGTTGGGACCTGTATTTGGTTTCGAGACGGTCGGCGTCGGATCGAGTACGCACCACCGTCGCGATCCCTGGCTTCTCAATGCCGGCGGTTTCAGAAGCAGCACTCTCGTCCCGCCCCGTTCGCGCAAAATTCGCAGGGTCAGACGAAGGTGAAGCAGCACCTCGCTGGTTTGCTGGTTGCTGCACCGATCGTTGGAGCGTGGCAACGTCGAAGGGCTCAATTCCGTTAAGCGCCAAACCAAATGGCTTTCCGTTGAGGAATATCTCCGAGCGGTTCAGTATTTCCTGCCGCTCTGATTCGGTTGGCGCCTTGGGATAGCGCAGAGCATCGGACTTACTTAGAACTGCGACCAGGATTTCCTTCCCTTCGTATTCATAGTGCGCGGCCTTCCTGCGTACGTGGTAACTAATCTCAAAGCCAACCGCGTCAAACTCATCGGCGGTCTTGAAATATCCGGGTAGAAGCTCGAGGACTTGGTAGACGACGTCAGTGAAGACCCGGCTGCTGCGCTGATTGACTGTCAGACGATCGGCATCGAAAGCGGCCTGGTAGTTTCCCGTCACCTTCAAGACTGTTTGATCGTGGAAGTTGACAAACTCCAAGCCCCGCCCATCGACGCCGGTTTGCGATTTAGGGTCCGAATTGACATAACGGTTCAGCGAAAAAGGAAAGGAATATGTCAGCAACGGAACCGTTCGATTAATCTCAATAAGCTTACTTAGGTGTTCCTGCTCGAGGGCCTTGAGTCGAGGATTGAGAATTTCCGCGGGACTAACCTGCGCAAAGCTTCGCGCTGGCCCAAAGAGCAGCAAGAGTATGCAGGTTGCAACGAAGGCGACAGTTGATTGGCTGTTTGATTTCATGGCTATTTCTCCGGCTATTGTGACGCAGGCCGAGCTGGGGCTTTGTACGGCGGCTGAGCGACCGC
The DNA here is from genome assembly GCA_041499185.1 of Pyrinomonadaceae bacterium. Classification (GTDB taxonomy): domain Bacteria; phylum Acidobacteriota; class Blastocatellia; order Pyrinomonadales; family Pyrinomonadaceae; genus JAOAPY01. Next base: position 4,131 of record JBGQJU010000164.1, read on the forward strand.
GCGAACATAGGCTCTAACAGCTCGAATCTCGTCTTGCGTTAATGTTTGGCCCCAGCGTGGCATGATGGCGGATTTCCCCATCGCGCTGCCACCGAGCGTGATGATGTTCTGCATAAAGTCATCACTCAGCGAATTGAACGTTTCTCCGTCAGTAAAGAGTGGGGGAGTGGGAGTCAAGTTCGATCGGTTGGACGGTCCGGCCTGGGTCGCGTCGGCGTGGCACCAGACACAGTTGTTGCTGAATATGCGCTTGCCTTGCGCTTGCTGGTAATTGAGCGGGATCGGGCGTTGTGGATCATTTGCATTTTGCTCCACATCGTAGGCGTTCAAGAGCGGATTAGCTGGTGCGGCCGCAGGCTTGTGCTGACACGATGATAGAATCGCGATCGCTGGAATGATCAGGAACAGGATAAGATCTCGCCACTTCATTGCGCTCCTCCTGCCGTGGTCTCAGCACTGCTTGTCGTCAGCGGCGGGGCTTTCCGTTTGAGCGTCAGCACATACGCGGTCAAGGCTTGCACCTCTTGAGCGGTCAAGCTACGACGCGGTTCGATTGTTCCCAGGACAAGCGCCTGAGGATCCCTGAGCCACTCTTCAATCCATGCGGCATTAAACCAATTCCCTGCGTTGCTCAAGTTAGGCCCGACATACCCGCCCGCAGAACCAATCGTATGACACGCATTACATTGATACTTCACCTCGTAGAGTTGCTTTCCCATTTCAGCCATCTGGGGCGTGAACTGCCTCTGGTCAACCGCCGACAGCTTCACGGCAGGACTCTGCGTGACCATGCCTAAGTAATCAGCAATTACGGATGCCTCCTGGTCCGTCATGTTGAATTGCGGCATCCGAAAGATGAGTGTCGGCCGGAGCGTTTCGGGGTTTTTGAGGAAACCTGCGATCCACTGACGTTGTGCTCTGCTGCCTTCAAATGACAGATCGGGCGCGAGATTTCCGCCTTCACCGTTGAAGCGATGACAGACGGCACACTTGTAACGGTCGTAAAGTTCGCCAAAGGCGCCGGCAGGATGAAACGCACCCTGGGCTCGCGGCACTACGAGTTGCGCGAGGCTGCTGTTAGCGGGACCACCTGTCATACTTAGCAATGCCGTCGTAATCGCGTCCAAGTCTGTTGGGGTCAGACGATATTGCGGCATGCGTGCCGCTGGATTGACCGACAGCGGATCGGTAATCTTGGCCTGAATGTAGGAAATGATATTCCGCGGAATATTCGAATTGCCGAATTCTAGTTGTGAAACGTTCTTGCTGCCGAGAATTGCCAGGTCAGGGCCGAAATCCTTTTGTGGGCTGACACCCTGAATCACGTGGCAACTGGCACAACCCTTTTCGAGGAATAATCGCCGACCGAACTGGATCTCATCACGCGTCGGTTCCTCAAGTGAAGGGACGTTGCTCAAGAGATTCGGGTCGGTCAAGTTCGTGCTGATATACTGCGCTACTTTGTAGAGGTCTTCATCCGACCACCCGTACCGCGGCATCAAGGCGTGCGGCAAGTCGCTCTGCGGATTGCGCAACCAGGCGATTAACCAATCGGGATTAACCTTGCTCCCAACCTTGGTAAGCTCTGGTCCAATGTCTCCGCCAATCAGTTTGGCCTCGTCGCCACGCGTGACCGCAAGAGAGTGGCAGGTAGTGCAGAACATTTGGCGAAAACGCACTTCGCCCTGGTCCGCCAAGTCGGGGCTCTTCTGCAAACTCGCCACAACGCGCGGATCGAATTTGTAAGGTTCTATGGGCCGGCTCTTGAGTGTCTCCAGGTAGCTCGACAGCGCTTTGATCTCTTGACCAGTCAGACGGAATTGAGGCATCCGCGGCTCTTCTTCGGTCTCGTAACCGTCGACGACTGTGTTGCCTGAACTATCCACAACCGTATGCGGCTCTTTCAGCCACTTATAAATCCACGGGCGCGTCAGTTTATTGCCGACGTTGCTCAAATCCGGCCCCAGCATTGCGGACCGCTCGATGTCTTGCAGGTGATGGCAGCCCGAGCAGTTTAGTTGAGCCAAAAGCTCCCGGCCTCGATTGAGCTTAGGGGTTTGTGGCAGGTCCGCCCGATGGCACACGCCGCACGACGCCTGGATAAATTTGATCGGCAACAGTGGTTGCTCCCAGGCCAGAGTTGTTTCGTGCGCCTCCGATGTCTCTGTCGCCGGCCCCTGGCCGCGGTGACAGATTACGCAGCCCCATTTTTTGACATCGTGTGGGATAGCTGGATGAGCTCGAAAGGGTTGTGGCACTGATGCGTCGCGGAGACTAGCTTGCGCAATCCCCTGATGGCATGTGGTGCATCGATCGAGCACTCGCATTTCAGGCAGCCAGATTTGATCGATGCCGGGATGAAAATCTGCCAGCAAGCGTTTAGTGTCCGGCCGGGTCTGCGCGTAGCTAACGTAGTCTTTCTCATATCGCTTCCAAGCCTGGAAGAAATCCTTAACCGGTGATACCGCGAGGACCGCGACAAAGGCTACGCTGGCCAGCGCGAATATCGCTCGCAGCCGCGTTGAAATCTCTCCCATCTGCTTCGCCGTCATCTCATCTCCACGGCCAAACCCAGGACCAGCCCGGCCCTCGGAAAAAAGTTCCCACCACGGTTAAAGTCAGCGAGACAGCAATAAACCAGGTCATCACCCACCAGGACAGAGGCCGCGTTTGCAGGAAGCCGATCAAACGGTACGGCCTTTTCAATTGGAAGAAAGAAACAAGGGTCAGCCCAGCGATCGCTACTGTGGGCACGAGAACAGTCCAAGCTCGGTAAAGACCTAAAAAAATAAGCAACAATCCAACCGACAACATGAAGATCAGAAATCGTCGGGAACGATTTGCCGCCCAAAGCGGCCCACCTTTGATGTTCACGTTGAAGTATGGAATTACCACCAGGGCCAACACGACTAAGCCGGGAATCACGATGCCGGCTACCAGAGGTGGAAAATAGTGAAGCAATTCTTGCAAGCCCAAAAAGTACCAGGGTGCCTTGGCGGGATTCGGCGTTAGCAGCGGGTTTGCCAACTGTTCAAGCGGCGCATCCCAAACCAGGGAGACAATCA
>JBGQJU010000165.1:0-6853 GCA_041499185.1 Pyrinomonadaceae bacterium
AGGGAGGGCTCGATCGGTTTTCAATCAGAGAAATCAGAGCCCTTGCTGACGCGCGGGCTTCTGCTTGTGAAGCCCGACCGTGAGGGAGGGCTCGATCGGTTTTCAATCACAGAAATCAGAGCCCTTGCTGACGCGCGGGCTTCTGCTTGGGTACCCCGAATGATTCAAGCGGAAGCCCGACCGTGAGGGAGGGCTCGATCGGTCTTCAGTCACAGAAATCAGAGCCCTTGCTGACGCGCGGGCTTCTGCTTGGTCTACCGCGGGCTTCACGGACTGGATCTTCATATTGCCATCTGATCCCACCGATGAATCGGTGGGCTATGACCGGGGTCCCCACGCGGGCATCCCGCGTTGGGGTGGGTGACATTCGTCCGCTCAGCGGACTCTGTGTCGCGTCGAACGAGATGTAACGGACAATGTCACGAAGATCGGCCGCGCCGAAGGGGTAAGAACTATTTGATAATCCATGAGGGGAGTTCTCGCTCAACCTCTTCAATGACGATACCTTCGCCACGATCAAGTTCGTCGAGTCCCTGTCGCACCGCCGCGATGAACTTCGATCTCCTGAGCGATGTCATGCTCCGGCAGAGCGAAGGGGCGAAGTAACGAAGAGCAAAACGCCGAACATGTTATAGACAGTCGTCGCAAGCAACGTCCAGCGCATCCATTTCTCAAGAGGCTTCATTGGTCGTTCGGCTTAGCTCGGCGCCCAACCGAGTGACTGCGACGCGGTGGCGCACAACTCTGAATTCTAACTTTGAAAAGGGCTCAGAGGTCAGTCAGCTCACGCTACTTCCTTCGCAAATTGAATAACGGGAACGCTGATAGTCCTTCGCTTGGGCACACGCCGGAGGTTTCCAATCAGCATCGCGAGTTGTCGCCCGACGTCGGCTTTAACAATCTTCTCACCACACTGAGGACAGACGCCGGCGGGAACGGATTCAATTACCACCAGCTTGCCCTTAAGCCAAAACTCCTGATTGATTCGCTTCTCGCGCATCTGCTCGCCGCAGACATGGCATTTACCGTAGTCGTATGCTGCGTTGTGTTTGTTCACTTTTTCTTGCTTATCCGGTCTAAGCAGTATCCCGGCTTCCTATGCATGTGGGCGACGGCGACGACGAGAATTTCGGATTCAAAGACTTGGTAAACGATGCCGTAGGGAAACCGTCGCGTCTGACATCGGCGGCTGTTTTGGGTATAGGGGTGCCATGCTTTTGGAAATTGTCTAACCCTTTGAAGCGCGTCGAGCGCTTCCAGCAGAAACTGATCCCCAAGACCAAGCGACTCTGCGTTGTAGTACTCTACCGCCTCGTCAAACTCTTGCTGAGCGACGTCGAGAAAACGAATTTCCATTTACTTGCGGTATTTTGAGAGGACCTCGTCGAGCGAAACGGATTTCAGCGTGCCCGCATTGTATGCCTTGATGCGATCTTCGACTTCCTTGCGCCACAAAGCGTCGATTGCCTCATCAGGCTGATTGAGGCTGGAGAGGAGTTCATCGACAATGCGAGCCTTTTCAACGGCCGGAAGTCCCAGCGCTCGATCAAGAATTTCCTGGGTCTCTACACTCATATCGATTCGGTCCCTAGTTTAGCACCGACGTGGCAAATCGTGAATTGTAAGGGCAAAGGGCAAAGAGCAAAGGGCGGAGGGCAAAGGGCGGCTGTGCTTGACAGATAAACCGGAGCTCTTTAGTGTGTTGTCAGCCTGAACGTGGTGGTGGAGTCCACCGAATAACCACTGCTTAGCGCAGTCAATGACTCCTACTTTACTCGAATGGAGCGAAGTAGGGGTTTTCGTTTGGCCCTTCTTCGCATCCATGAATAGTAATTGAAGGAGGGTTGATCTTGAACCGATACATCGTGGTGGTTTTGGGCGGCGCTTTCGGCACCGGATGCCGCTACGGGCTTTCGACTCTGGTTTACTCGTTCGTCAGGCAGCCGACGTTTCCTTACGCGAACTTTGTTATCAATGTATCGGGGAGTTTTCTCATTGGTGTTTTGGCGGAATTGTTTGACACGAGATTTCTGGTCTCACCGGCGGTGCGTATCGCGCTGCTGACGGGAGTGCTGGGCGGTTACACTACCTTCTCCAGCTTCACCTTCGAGACCTTTGAACTGTTACGCGACGGTGAGTTGTGGCTTGGCCTCGCCAACGTTCTGGGCAGCGTCATACTTGGTCTCACGGCAGTGTGGCTTGGCGTGCGTTTTGCTCAACTCTTCTAGCTATCGAAGGAGCATCATGAAGATTCCGACGGACGGACAACTGCTGCGCATATTTATCGGCGAGGCCGACAGGTGGCATGGCAAGCCGCTTTACGAAGCAATCATTCTCAGGGCCCGCGAGATGGGCGTCGCGGGGGCAACGATGCTGAGGGGAATGATGGGTTACGGCGCGGCCAGCCGCATTCACACGGCAAAGATTCTGCGACTCTCTGAAGATCTGCCGATCGTCGTAGAGATCGTCGACAGCAAAGACAAGATCGAGTCACTGCTGCCAATGATTGACGAGATGGTGCAGGAGGGATTGGTTACCCTGGAGAACGTGCGGGTGTTTAAGTATCGTCATTCCGGTAAGGGAATCGAATAGTCGGATTAAAATCTGGGTCCTCAGTGTCCTCTGTGCCTCTGTGGTGAGTGGTTTTCGGCGCGATTTCACCACGGAGACACGGAGGCCACAGAGGCTGCACAGAGAAGAGCATTGAAACCTGGAGACTACACTCACGACGTTAGTCTCTGGATCAAGTGGAAAGTAAGAAAAGATGCCGCCGCTATTAAGCCCGCACCGGGGATGGTCAGGACCCAGGCCCAAACGATTCGCCGGGCTACTCCCCATTTGACCGCGGAAAGTCTGCGCGTAGAGCCAACTCCGATGATGGCGCCTGTGATCGTGTGCGTCGTCGACACTGGGATCCCTGCAAGAGTTGCCCCAAACAGAGCAATCGCGCCGGCAGTTTCCGCGCAAAAGCCTCCGACGGGTTTGAGCTTCGTTATCTTCGAGCCCATCGTGTGCACGATTCGCCAACCGCCCGATAGAGTTCCGAGCGCAATTGCGGCGTGAGCGGATAAAACCACCCACAATGGTATCGCCGGCAGTTTGCCGCCTGGCCCGGACGCCAGCAAGCCACCAGCCACCAGCACCGCGGTTATTATTCCCATCGTTTTTTGCGCGTCATTGCCGCCATGGCCAAGCGAATAAGCGGCGGCGGAAACCAACTGGCCACGTCGAAAGACTTTGTCAACTCGGCTCGGACTGGTGCGGCGAAAGATCCAGTGCACCGCAACCATGAATGTAAATCCCAGGGCCATACCAATGATTGGTGAGGCAACGATGAAGACGACGGTCTTGATCCATCCTTCGGGTTTCAATATGCCCACGAAACTTCCGTGAGCGGCGATCGCCGCGCCACCGTAACCACCGATGAGAGCGTGCGAACTAGATGTTGGCAGTCCGATGTACCAGGTGATGATGTTCCAGACAATAGCTCCGATGACGCCGGCCAGCAGCGTGTACAGACGCAGATCGGAATCGATTAGTTCGATGCGCACGAGGTCGCCGCCAATTGTCTTGGCTACGCGCGTGCCCAAAACGGCAAAGGCGACAAAGTTAAAAGTAGCGGCCCACACGACAGCCAATCCGGGCGAGAGCACGCGGGTTGAGACAACGGTGGCAATGGAATTGGCTGCATCGTGGAAGCCGTTGGTGTAATCGAAAACCAACGCCACGAATACAATCAATATGGCGAAGGAAGAAGAGGCAGTCATAGGGGAAGTGGTCAGTGATCAGTGATCAGTAGTCAGTGATCAGTAGTCAGTGGTCAGTGGTCAGTGGGTCAAGTAATCGGACCTCAGTAGCCGCGAGTCTCGTTGCAAATGGAGTACCGTCCACTACTGACTACTGGCCACTGACTACTAACTACTGACAATCCTACGTATGTTTAATAATGACGCTTTCGATAATATTGGCGACGTTTTCACAGCGATCGACGGCGGCTTCGAGTTTCTCATAGATCTCTTTCCATTTCAGGACGGTCAAAGGATCGACTGCGTCGTGAAAGAGTTCCGCAATCGCGGCGTGATAAATATCGTCACCTTCATTCTCCAGTCGATGAATCTCCACCAGTCGGGGTGTTATGCTCTTCGGGCGCTGCAGAATCGCAACGATTTCGCGCAGCTCAACGGCCATGCGCTGAATCACGTCGGCGAAGCGACGAGCATGGTCGTTGATCTCGTGGATGTCGAAAATGACGATTGCCCGGGCGGCGTCATCGATTAGATCGACGATGTCATCCAGCGCCGTGGACATCATGTAGATGTCTTCGCGGTCAAAGGGCGTGATAAACGATTTGTTCAGGCGCGTCGAAACGCTGTGCGTCAATTCGTCGCAGGCATGCTCGAGCCCTTTGATGCGTTGCGCGTATTCTTCAAAGTCGGCGTCCTTGTCCGAAAGCATTTCGACCAGCGTGCGCGCCGCGTCAGAGATGTAAAGCGTCATCTGAATGAAGAGATCGAAGTATTGCTCCTCTTTCGGCAAAAAGTTTAAGAGGCCCATAAGAGTTTGTCTCCGTATCGTGAATTGACGCTAGAGAAGGGGCAATATAGCGAACGTGACGCCTGTTGTCCACGTTAATCGAGTTCTGTTACTCGTTCACTTTCAAAGACGGGCTTCTCTTTGGAGCGCGGTGACCTATCACCGCTCTTGCCTGCGGCCGCTTGACGGCGCGTCCGGCTGCGAATCGGATCTGCAGAGGCCACTGACAGGTAGCACCGACCAAAGCGGTGACAGGTCCCCGCACTCCAAATGGCTGGCTCGCTTGCAAATCTTTGCCAAACTCCTGTATCAAGGTGCCTGCATGACCACCAAAACCAATTTTTCTGAAGTGCTCGATTTCCTGCGCATCGAATCTGACGCAATTGCCCAGACCGCTGCTCGGCTCGATCACGATCAAGTCGAGCGCGTCATCAAACTGCTGTCTGACTGCAAAGGCAAGGTGGTGTTGTTAGGCATCGGCAAATCCGGAATTATCGCGCAGAAGATCGCAGCCACGATGACCAGTACGGGAACGGCGGCGCTCTATCTGCATCCATCCGACGCGTTGCATGGCGGATTGGGCATCGTGAATTCAGATGACGTCGTCATGGTCTTGAGCAATAGCGGCGAGACCGATGAAGTCATCGAGATGCTGCCTTACCTGAAACACCGGCAGGTACCAATCGTGGCGCTGGTAGGGAATTTGAATTCCACGCTCGCCAGGCGCGCCGACGCAGTACTCGACGCTTCAGTCGATCAGGAAGCGTGTCCGCTGAATCTCGCGCCGACTACGAGCACAACGGTTGCGCTGGCGCTTGGCGATGCTCTGGCGTTGACCTTGATGCAGGTAAAAGGACTGACGCTGGACGATTTTGCGATCAATCATCCCGGGGGCCGGTTGGGAAAACGTCTGACACTCAAGGTGGCGGATCTGATGCACGACGGCTCCGAGAATCCCACCATTCGTACCGGCGCTCCGTGGGTTGAAGTTGTCGGCGCGATTAGCAATGGCGGTTTGGGAGCGGTCAACGTGATCGACGATCAGGGCTGTCTGGCAGGCATTATCACCGATGGCGATTTGCGCCGGGCGATTCAACGCAGCGATCATGCCTCGCTTGAACATCTCAAAGGCGATGACTTGATGACGCGCGATCCCGTAGTCGCTTCGCCCGATCTGCTCGCCTACGACGCGCTGCGATTGATGGAGGATCGGCCTTCACAAATCTCAGTGCTGCCCGTGGTCAGCGATGATCGAGTCTGCGTTGGGCTGATACGTCTGCACGACATCGTTCGCAGTGGTTTGTAGGGTTGGAGGCAAGGTTAGAAATGGCAGACAAAAAGTCACTCTTGATTTCCACGCTCTGGATCGCAATCTTACTTTCAAATGTTTACGGCCAGAACCAAAGCACTCGGCAAACTCCTCCTCCCACTGCCGAAGCAACGGTGACGTTGAGCGAGCAGTTCTTTAACGCCTTTCTCGAGGCCATCTATAGAAATCTCAAGCCGCCGTCAGCGCCACTGATCATCACACCTTCCGACAAAGACAGAACCGACAGTTCGGGCCAGAATGCGTGCCCTGATGTCATCGTCCTCGAACGAGAGAACAGCGGGATCAGAACAGCCGTGAAGTTTGAGCAAGGCAGAATTGCTGCGCCGCTGGCCTTTTCCGGTTCTTACAACTCCACGCTAATGGGCTGTATCGAGTTTAGCGGTTGGGCCGATACGCGTTTGAATCTGGAATTTGATAAAGCGCGACAGACGCTGACCGCCCGCGCTCAAGTCCTCGATGTTCATTTGAACAATGTGCCTTCGCTGGCGAATGCGCCACTCGCGAAGATCGTGCAAAGCGCGATCGACAAGAAAATCAACCCGATTGAAATCCTGCGCCTGGAGCAACTGTCCGCACGCGTTCCCGTTGCCGCGTCGGGCGGCGCCCTGCGCCTGCGCGCCAAAGAAGTGACTCCGGAGATGGTCCCGGGCATGCTGCATCTGCATATTGCTTACGAGTTCGTAGCTGATCGTTGAGTTAAAGAGAGCGCTTCGTTTACTGCGGGCACTCACCGTTGTGGTGCGCCACCACCGAACTGAATCGTTGTTGGTATTCATCCGAAGTGATAAACGAGCAGACCATTGCGTGCTGCTTGGTCACGTCGCGCAGCGGGGCGCTGCTGACTTGTGTCAGCCAGAACAGAAAGCCGCCGATGTCCGGGTCGCGTCTGAGATAACCAAAGTACTGCGTCGCCACAAACGCCCGGTTGTATTCTTCGTCGATAAAGGCGCGGTTGTTGATCGGATTCGTGCTCACGTTGTCATCCGCCAG
>JBGQJU010000166.1:0-6626 GCA_041499185.1 Pyrinomonadaceae bacterium
CCACCGACTTCACCGCGCCTTTTGACTCGGCTGCGATGCTTCGCGCGCGTCGGACCGCGTCTTCCGATGCAACTCGTGCCTTCTCGAAACGCTCCTCGGCTTCGCGCCTGTGCTTCTCGGTTTCCTTCGCGTCTGCGTTGGCTTTTTTTTGCGCTGCCTCCAAACTCTGTGCCCTGGCTCGCGCTTCGATCAATAGGCTCTTGGCTTCCTGCAGTGAAACTTTCGCTGCAGCTTTCTTTGCCTGACGCGTCTGCTCAAGCTGGCTCGTATCGCTGGCCGACTCCGCCTTTCGCCGAGTGCGCGCGGCAGGCCCTGACTTCTGTGAGGACGTGACCCGCACCGGTTCCTCTTTCATCTTCGTCATGCCGGCGCCTGGGATCAATGACGCGAATGACTCGAAACCCGGAGGATCCACGTCGCGAGTCAGACGCCCGGGACGTTGAGCATCGGGAAACGATGCATAGGCAGACATTGCCTCGAGAGTGGTGGTGATGCGGTGGATCGTCTCCGGGGTCGGGCTGCTACCTGCATCTCTAAGCAATGCAGTTGCCAAATCTGAAAGGTGCGAAAGCGCTTCGCGTCGGGCGTCGAGCGCTTCGCGCATGTCCGCGACCTTCCCGGCGCGACCGGAGGTTTGGGCCTGGCGAAAGCGCTGACCTGTCGCAATCAGCTGGTCGAATGCCTCGCGATGCTGCCAGTAGAGTTGGTTCACGGCCCACGCCGTGATTGACGGTTTGGCCAGTGCCTTCACACGATCCGACTCGTCGCGATGTCCGCCTTTCTTGAGTTGGACGGCGAGCGCGTTGCGCGCGACGGTGAACTCTGCCACCGGGAGCCTGAACAAAGCGTCAAGATCATTCTCGAGCCCGACCTTCGCCTCGCTCTCTTTACGTTTTCCGTCCATGTGCTGCTTTCCACTATTTCTCGCCATTCACCTAGTCTCTTACCGTTTTCGCAGAAATCAGAGAAGAAACCTGAACAAAGTACCGATGCAGTGTGACTCGAACTTCAAACGATTAGAGCGAAATCAGAACCGGGAGCGGTAGCGACCGGCCAAGGACTCAACATATGACTGGACAGCAGCAATGCAAAAGTCCTAAGAACTTGAGTCTTCGGCCCGGTCGCTACGGCTCCCGGTTCTGATTTTGGACAGCAGGGTAAATCTGTGTTGCTGATCTCGGGGAACAGCATTTAACTGCGGCACGAGATCGGGCGCAGATCTACCACACTCTTGTAAGACGGAATTGACAAGACCTGACAATTTTACTACTCACGCCCCGCTAATTCGTTCTTAGTCGCTCCGGGTAGGTTGAAACTATTGCTTCTACCATTCCACTCCGAAGGATGTAGTTATGAGGTTCACGTTCAAAGCGGTCTACTGACTCGGCGATTTTTAGATGGCCTGTGAATCTCGCCGCCATCCGACGTTTCCACTCCTCGCCGAGAAAAGTCTGACCCGCGGCAGATGAAACGTTCAAAACGAATTCGTCCCGATCAGTGCTCAACTGTGGCGCCGCCTCCTGAATACGAGAATCAGCTAGTACATCCAATAACCACGAACCGGCTGCCACGAACGGAATCGATATCGAGCAGTCACACGACAACATATAGCTTAGAAGGCGCACCGACAGCGTAAATCGGAAATACCAAAGCGGCCGATCATTTTTCAAAACAGGTCTCGCGGGATCTTCCATAACAAAACTTACAACACGACTGGCTTCCCACTCACGCCCGTCTTCTATCGTTTGTTGAATCTTGTCGATATTTGGAACAACTAAGACTTGACCTTCCAGAGTCTCCAGAATGTGCGGGTAAATTCGTTCCAACAGGACCTCATCCATCTCCACCCTGGCCTGCGGGTCCATCAAGAATATGGTTCCCCGTTCATGATCAGGAATTCTTGTCACCCTGCGGATCTGCGGCTCGCTTGCGTCCTGCAGGTGAGGAGCCCACGATTCGGTCTTCTCCTCTAAACGGATCCTAAGCTCCTCGTATGCCCAGTGCTCTTTCTTTCTTTTCATGGCCACTCAATTACCATTGCACGACCGACCCCTCCAACCTATTATACCGCCCAGGAGTGCTAGGTAGTGGCAACGAAGCGCAAGAAAAAACAAGTACCACTTGAACACGCTGCGAAATTGATCGAGGAAGTCGCCAATCGTGTCGAAACGCTGAATTACGCTTTCGACATTCAAGTTACCATCTCAGCCGTCGAACAAGTGCTAATTGAAATACGTCACCTGCACGGACTGAAGCTCCTAAACCGTATCGGACTATTGCTGAACACCAAAAATGGCAAAGCCGCCAGTAACCGGTACGGGGGCTACGTTCAGAAACAGCTAGCTAAAATGCCACCGCTCGATCCCATTGCCGACAGTGCTGCTTTGCGAGCATTAGCCGCCGAGATCGCCGCAATTACTCCCCAGCATTGAACGGACCAAGCGCAGGGAATGTGTATCACACCTTTTGATTTAACGGGGCTTGGAAACAAGACTTTCAATTAGAGGTGAAATGTATGTTTGGAACTCTTGAGTGGCCCGAGTTCAAGAGGCTGCGGGGCACGGCAATAAACAATAACCTCAAACTTGCTCTTACATTTATTCCCATTCCAAAAGACCTTCTTATCGATCGTCCAAACCACGAGCTATGGATAGACAATCCAAGCGGAGTGGTTCGGGCCGAATTGAAGCGGGGAAGTTCGACAAACGTACCCGGCGCTTGGACAATTCATCATCAGAGCAATGGACTTTGCGCAAGCCGAATTGAAGCGCTTTCAGCAAGAGGGAAACGAGAAACTTTCCTCGCGATACTTGTTACTCGTGAACTACTTCAGTGATCGCATACAGAGATTTTGGGAATGACACTGCTAAATACTTACCCAAGGGACTGGCAGAAGATAGTTGCCCGAGTTCGGAATCGCGCCGGCAACCGCTGTGAAAGGTGCGGCGTCAGCCCAGGCGAACCTTACAACCGGCGCAGCGGTAGAGTGGTTTCGAAGAAAGAATTCGAACGCCTGGGAAAAGAAGCAACGCGCGCAAGACTTCAGCGGCTGAAGGATTACGAGGAGGCACTTCGCCGCGCTAAAGAACGCTTTCTTTCCCCTCTAATAACCGAAGCCGAGACGAGTGGAGATTATGATCGGGGTTACTTCGCTGAGGGAGGCTACTATCCGTTTGACGACGAACCATTGCCCAGCCAAATAATCTCTCGCTCAAACAATAATCGCGCCGACCGCTTTGAAGTCCATCACATCGACGAAGACAAATCGAACAACAAGGACTCTAATCTTGAGTTCCTGTGCAAGCGTTGCCATATGTTCAAACACAGGGATTGAGCTCCTGCTCACCAATGCTAGCTGTGGATCTCATGACGTTTAACTTGAACTCGCCGATAACTGAGAGCGATATCAATCCACTGTCCAAGGAGGAGATTCTTTCTGTGTATGGTGGCAACATGCAAGGTAATGCGAATCCAATCTAGGAGCAATGTCGGCGGTGACCGATCAAATCAAACACGAGGTCGAACGATTAATCGGCTCGATTATTTCGAGCGGCCAAAGCTTAGACTCGGTAGCACAACGGCTACGGACACCTGAAATCCTTGCGGCTTTCAATAAGTGGGATCATAAGTCGTGGTGCCGCTCCGTAGCAGGAGACGCCCTGGTGCGCTTACGTCTATTCACTGAGCAGAACTTCAATTTCATCGAAACGATGGGCGTGATTAGCGTCGCCCGATACATCTTTGAGCTGAGCATTTGGCTCAAACTCTTTAAGCTCGATCCGCGTTATGGTCTCGTTTACTACCACCAACTGCTCGATACGCAGGAACGCTATTTCCAAGCCATGAGAGCTCAGCTGGTGCGCGAGGTCACGATGCTCAAATCATTTGACGACAGAGAAGGGGTATCCCGAGGGAAGGTGCTTGAAAATATCAAGGGCGTTCCATCAGCGACGCTTCTTACCTCGCTCAATGCGATTTCCGATGCGATCGACACAGAAGCAAGCAGGCGCTTTTCTATTTATGCCAAAGATGCTCAAGTTAATGGTTACGGGTTTCAGGCCTTTCTTATTGAAAGTAAGGCTATACCTCAGATTGAGCATGCACTCGCCGATATTGCGGAGGAAAAGCGGCAGTTTGACGTTACCGTTTCTCAAGATGTCAAAGACCTTATACCCCGTCGTTGGCAATGGCAACAGATGGCTGAGAAAGTCGGTTTAATCGACGAGTACGACTACATTTATTCTTTTACAAGTAAACTACTTCACGCGACACCGGCGAGCATTACGACCGACCAGAAAAATCTAGAACTGGCAGAGATTCGAGTATTTCTCAAATATATTGAGGTCAAGATGGCCGACGTTGAGGCACTGGCAGCGGAGTACTGCTAGAGCCAGAGTCCGGAACGGGAACCACCTTAGGTAGCCTCGGGGCAAGGCCCGAGGCCCCAGGACCTGCTACTAAACTTTCTTTCCCCAGCAACACAGAATTACCCCACTACCTGATTTTGTGTTCGCTTGCTGCACTTATGCAAAGCCGCTAACTCCCTTTCAACATTGAAATGCATCCAGTACCCGGAGCCAAATCGCAGCTGCGCTCTGAGATCATTTTTATAGTTGATCCCGCCCGATTTGCTTCGCGCTTCTTTCATCTCGTATCTTACTGCCCTTGCAATAAAAACCAATTAAGAGGATGGGACGAGATGATTCATCACGCAGTGTCAGTCGTGGGCTTCATGATCTTCGCGGGAATCGCTTGGTTACTTTCCAGTAATCGACGAAAGATTGCGTGGAGAACGATAGCGTGGGGAGTCGGACTGCAACTTCTGATTGGTCTGATTATTTTTCGCTTACCTGTTTCGCCTCGAATCTTACTCTGGCTAAACGACGCGGTGCTGGTCTTACTCAACGCGTCAAAGAGCGGTTCGGTGTTCCTGTTTGGACCACTTGCGGCAAGCCCCGGAGAGTCGGGATCCATTGGCTTCATCCTCATCTTCCAGGTTCTTCCGGCGGTAATTTTCTTTGCAGCGTTCACCTCTATGCTCTATCACCTGCGCGTGTTGCAGATATTCGTACGGCTCTTCGCCAGGCTCTTCCACCGAACGATGAAAATCAGTGGCGCAGAATCACTCTCCAGTGCGGCGAACATCTTTCTGGGGATCGAATCGGCGCTCGTGGTCCGACCGTATCTGGAAAAGATGACGCGATCGGAGTTGTTGCTGGTGTTGACCACCGGCATGGCGACGGTGGCATCAAGTACGCTCGGAGTCTATGTGGCCTTTCTAACCGGAGTTTTTCCACAAATAGCGGGACACCTGATCTCTGCTTCTGTTCTGGCGATTCCAGCGTGCGTCGTCGTAGCCAAGCTGCTTATTCCCGAAACCGAAACGCCTGAGACGCTCGCGGCAGTTCCTCAGGAGGACGAGTCGACGCGTTCAAAGAATCTGATAAGCGCAATTATCGAAGGAGCTATGGACGGGCTGAAGCTGGCGGCAGGAGTCTCGGCACTACTCATCGCAATTCTGGGAATCGTAGCCCTGATCGACAAATTACTCGGCGCCGCAGGCGCGTGGTTGGGAATGAGCGAACCGCTTTCGTTTGTGAGAATCTTGAGCTGGGTTTTCTATCCTTTCGCCTTTCTGCTTGGACTGCAATCGAGCGATGTACCAATAGCAGCTCGCTTGTTGGGCGAGCGACTCATACTGACTGAGGTCTTCTCCTACAACCATCTCGCACAGTTAATCTCCAGCGGACAGATCACCGATCCTCGGACCGTGGTGATCCTGAGTTACGCGCTTTGCGGATTCGCACACGTGGCAGCGATGGCAATCTTTGTAGGAGGCACTGCGGCACTTGCGCCCTCACGTCGCGACGATCTCGCCAGCCTCGGCTTACGAGCCTTGCTTGCCGCTACGCTGGCGACGCTGATGACCGGGTGTGTGGCAGGGATCTTCAGCAACGGCGAAGGCGTGTCGCTCTTTACAACAGGATAAGTTAGTCACCAGTATCACTGGTCAGAGTTTCTAGTCTCGCCTCACTCTCACAATACCGATCGATCCGTCTCCTAACACGGCGCATCCGCCGAGGCGGATCTCATTGAGGAGTGGCTGCAGAGTGACGCCAGTGTAACCTTGCACAAATTTCGTGACCTCGTTGGCGCGACCAAGAGACTTAAGGGCCTCGACGATAGCATGCCCATCACGCGTAACCTTCTCAAACCGAGCATTTAGTCTTGTGAACTCACGGTCATTCATGGGCCAGATTGTAGCACCTAGGCGCGATTGAGCGAACTACCATAGCTGCAATGTCAGAGTAACGACACAAAAGGCGGCCCGATGGACCGCCTTCTCCGCAAACTACTGATTTTATTGGTAGGCGCGTGGGGACTTGAACCCCAGACCTCTGCCGTGTCGAGGTAGTGCTCTAGATTATTCGAGTCTCCTGTACACCGGACTAATAGAATGTCCTCTCGAACTATCTCCCGCGTGGCAGTGCCGTGCGGTGTAGTTAACATCAGCGAGGCAACAAGATCGAGGAGGATAATAATCAGGTCGTGGTGAGGTGTCACCCAATAAAACAATGAGGCCCCAAGGGCCGACATGTGTGAGTTAACACGGAACAGGAAATCGG
>JBGQJU010000167.1:0-6506 GCA_041499185.1 Pyrinomonadaceae bacterium
GCGCGAGGGCACACTAAAACCAGTCCGTGAGAAGCCGACCCGCGAAGAGCTGCTATCTCATTACATTCATTTCGTGCTCGATCAGAATCTCAAGATCAATACCGATGAAGAAGTCGTCGCTGTTGAACCGATCGAACCTGAAGCGTTTCTCGTGCGCACAAATCGAGATGAGTACACAACAGCGCGCGTGCTTTTTGCGATCGGCGCGATGGCCCATCCGCGCCGCCTAAACATTCCCGGTGAAGACCTGCCCAAAGTTTATCATCACTTTATCGAGCCCTACCCGTACGTTCGCAAAGATGCCCTCGTGGTCGGCGGCGGCAACAGCGCCGCCGAAGCCGCGTTGTTTCTATCGGAAGAAGGCGCGCGTACGACGATGGCCATCTGGCGCGAAGATTGGGAGAACCGCGATCCGAAAGCCGGAGCGATGAAACACTGGGTGCGCACGCCGCTCGAACGCGAGATTGAGGCAGGTCGCCTGTGCGTGATCCTCTTCCAGCAGGTCGAGGAAATCACAGAACATGAAGTCAGAATCACAACCGAAGGTGGTGAGACGCTGACAATACCAAACGACGTGGTGTTTGTTTTGATTGGCAGCGATGCCGATCTGACATTGCTAAAGAAGCTCGGCGTGAAGACTGCACCGGGGAAACTAACTGAAGTGCCTGTCTACGATCCGGAAACCTTCGAAACCGACGTGCGTGGAATCTACGTGGTGGGACATTTCACGAACGCGCGTCATATCAAGGCAGCGATCGAAGTGCCGCGGCGCATCGTGCCGCTGATTGCGCGGAGCTTGCGTACGACGGTGGGGTGACTCTCATTTTAGTCGCCGCTTGGTTCGTGCGGCTTGATCAAGCGCGTTCGCGATCTTCTTGACCACGGCGTCGTCGGCACCATTCCTCTTCGCCAATTCAAGAGACCGGTGACCTAGTAACTTATAAGCCCTGAGCGCATCGCTGAGACCATCCGTGTGTAGGGCTGCAAGGTGCCGTTGCACGGTTGCCAGGTCGCCGCGCGCGAATGTTCCGGTCAGGGCACGTGCAGGATCAGAACTGAAAAGATTTCTCACTGTGCTTTCAACCAGAGGCATCAAGACGCGGCGCGCTCTTTTCTGGTCGAGACCACAACGCGCGAGCAGCTCAGCCGCAATGTCGAAAAGCGCAACCATGTGTCCGGAAGCCATGACTGCCGCGGCGTGGTAAAGAGTTTTGTTGCGTGAGTCGATGGAAAAACTCTGGCCGCCCAGATCGCGGACGACCGCGCGCGCAACGCGCAACGCGGCGCGGTCACCTTCCAAACAATAGAAGGCATCGCGCAGATTCGCAGCCCCGGATACGGGATCGCTGACGGAGACAAGCGGATGAAGGGAGCCGATGTGAAAGCCGACTTCCGCGAGTGAGGAAAGAACTTTGGAGGATAACGCCCCGCTGGTATGCAACACCGTCCGCCCCAGCGTCCCGCCCTTCTGAGAATCAGCAAGCCTGCCGGCAATCGTAGTAATCACGTCGTCAGGCGTTGTTATCAAAATTAGTTCGCTCTCCGGCAATTTATTGAGCTGCGCCTCGGACAAAGCCTTTGGCTGTTTCGTAAAGAGACTGGCGGCCCTTCGCGCACGGGTCAGCCGGCGCGCCACGACCGCTTCGAGCCTGTAGCCACACGAGGCCAGGGCCATCGCGAGCGCCGTCCCGAGTCGGCCAGCGCCAACTACGGAGACGGTGGGTCTGTCTTTTCTTCTCTTGACCATAAGCGCGGAATTATGAGCGTTTCCAACTGGGTCCTTGGTAAAATGTAGGCCGTGTGTCCTCTATTGTCGTAGGCTTTTCTATTGAGCTGCATTATAATGGCCGCGAGACCACGAACGCCAAGAACAAGTTGACGGTCTTTTGTCAGACGGCTGGGGGGATCAGATCCATTAGCCAGCGAGTCTGAGACGCGCAACCATCGAGCTAATCGGGTGCATCATAGGACGGCGCGTAAGAAAACGCGAAGGCGATTCTAAAAACCCTTCGCACGAGCACAGTCCCTCGTTTGAATGTTTTCGCCGCGCATTGAATCGACAATTCGCGGTCATCGAAGGAAGCGCCTCTTTCCTTCCGGGCCCACACTTCGAGATATGGAGGTTTTCGAGATGAAAGGTCGCTTCTGCCGCTTTGTAACCGCGTTAGTGTTAGCCTCGTCGCTCCTGGCAAGCTCGGTCACGGCCTTCGCCGCAACACGAACGGCTCAGGATCCGAAGCAGAATCAAACTCAGAATCAGAACCAGTCCAGCCCGAAGCAAGACAACAAGACAACTCAGCAGCCGGCGCAAACCAAGCCCGCTAACAACAAGCCGCTTTCCACGAACGAAGATCCGGCCATGATCGGGAAGCGTAATATCAACAAGGGCATCATCGCCGGCATGAGCGGCTCGACCGAGAAAGAGGTCAAGTTGGGGCGCGAACTAGCCGCCGAAGTTGATCGCGAGGCGAAGTTCATCGACGATCCGCTGATCACTGAGTACGTCAACCGCGTCGGCCAAAACATCGTCCTGCATTCCGACGCAAAAGTCCCATTTACGATTAAGGTCATCGACTCTGACGAGGTGAATGCTTTCGCCCTTCCCGGCGGCTTCTTCTACGTCAACAAAGGTCTGGTCCTGGCCGCCGACAACGAAGCGGAACTGGCCGGCGTGATGGCCCACGAGATTGGCCACGTCGCCGCGCGTCACGCGATGGAAAACCAGACCAAGGCTAGCCTGCTCGAATATGCCGCGATTGCCGGTTCGATCTTCATCGGTGGCATCCCCGGCATGATCTACCAGAATACGGCCGGCCTCGGTCTGATGGGCGCTTTCATGAAGTTCAGCCGCGGCGCGGAAGAAGAAGCGGATAAGCTTGGGGTGCAATACATGTACGCCGCCGGTTACGATCCCAGTGCAATGGCGACCATGTTTGAAAAGCTCGAGGCAAAGAACAAGAAGAAGCCTGGTTTAATCTCGCGAGCGTTTGCATCGCACCCGGCGCCACCAGACAGACGTGCGGCTGCGCTCGCGCTGGCGGCAAGATTTCCCGAGCGCGATGAATACGTGATCAGCACCTCCGAATTTCAAAAGGTGAAGGCCCGCTTGTTGCGACTCTCGAACGCGCGCGCGTCTTCGTCGGGAGACCTGCAGCCCGGAGAAAACGGCCCACCGGGACGGCCAACGCTTAAGCGCCGGCAACCGACTCCGGATGACTCCACCACTCCACCGGATGCGGATCAGAAGTCCACCGACAAGCAGGATTCCGGTCCGCCGAAACTAAAGAAGGTGGACGTGCCTAACCCGAAACCGCCACAGCCGTAAGAAAGGCGTGGGAAGTTCGTCAGAGGCTCTTCGGAAAAACCGGAGAGCCTCTTTTCTTGTAAGATTTCGTCCGATCAATTTCAAACGTGATCAGTCACACGTTGAGAATGGTTGGAGGAAGTCTCAAATGCGCTCAGCTTGACAACTTTCCGAGCGCTTCGGTATTCTAGCCGTTCGCGTCTTATTCGCTGAAAATAGGGATAGTTAACAATGTCAACATACTTCCCCAGCGGGAAGGAACTCGCTGGGAGTCGAAAGTGGTACGTCGTTGATGCGGCCGGGCGGACAGTCGGACATCTTGCCACAGAGGTCGCCGGCATTCTGACGGGCAAACGCAGTCCGCGATGGACGCCGTTCATGGACATGGGCGATCACGTCATCGTGATCAATGCCCGTAAGGCAGTGTTCAAGGGTTCGAAGGCCGAGCAGAAGGTTTACCGGCATCACACGCGGTACCCGGGCGGTCTGCGCGAGATCTCCGTCACCGAGATGTTCCAAAGACACCCGGAGCGCGTGATCGAGCAGGCGGTAAAAGGCATGCTGCCGAAAAATAAACTGGGCAAAGCAATGGCGAAGAAACTAAAGATTTACGCCGATGCCGAACATCCCCACGTGGCACAACGCCCGCAACCCTACGAACTAACCTCCCTTTCAAATCAAAACTAAACACCGAAAAGATAAGAGGACACGATAAGCAGTGGCTGAGATTCAATACTACGGTACAGGACGGCGCAAGACCTCTACCGCGCGAGTTTATTTGCGACCGGGCGCGGGTGAGGTAGTTGTTAATCGGAAAACGTTTGCGCAATACTTTCCCAACGAAACATTGCGCATGATTATCCGCCAGCCGCTGCAGTTGACGGATACGGCAAACAAGTTTGATATTCTGGTCAACGTTGCGGGCGGTGGCCCTTCGGGTCAAGCAGGCGCCATTC
Source organism: Pyrinomonadaceae bacterium (assembly GCA_041499185.1). Classification (GTDB taxonomy): domain Bacteria; phylum Acidobacteriota; class Blastocatellia; order Pyrinomonadales; family Pyrinomonadaceae; genus JAOAPY01. The sequence continues at coordinate 4,261 of JBGQJU010000167.1, forward strand.
GGCATGGGATCACGCGGGCGCTGATCGAATTCAATGGGGATCTTCGTCCGACGTTGAAACAGGCCGGGCTGGTGACACGCGATCCGCGAATTAAGGAGCGAAAGAAGTACGGGCAAAAGGGCGCGCGCAAGCGCTTCCAGTTCTCGAAGAGGTAAGTCATTTCCGATTGCCCATTGCCAATTGCCGATTGTATCTGGATTCGACAGGAAGAGTTTGCGTAAGTCAGAATGGCTATCGGCATCATTGAGATCGCAAATTGGCAATCGGCAATTGAAAATCGGCAATGACTTGATTCCATTGTCGCGGCTCGGGTTGGTGGCCTCCAGTGAAAGGGCATAAGGCCGCGGCGAGTACACTAAACCAATTCACGAGAAGGAGACGATAGTTTGGTATCGGTTACGATGAAGGAACTTCTGGAGGCTGGGGTCCACTTCGGCCACCAGGTCCGGCGCTGGAATCCGAAAATGAAGGAATACATTTTCGGTGAGCGCAATGGCATTTACATCATCGATCTGCAGAAGACGCAGCGAATGTTTCGCGACGCGATCAGTTTCGTTACGAATCTGATCGCCGAGGATCGCGGCAAGACAGTTCTTTTCGTAGGCACAAAACGGCAGGCCCAGGACGCGATTCGCGAAGAGTCCGAGCGCTGCGGCATGTTCTATGTAAACCAGCGCTGGCTCGGCGGTCTTTTGACAAACTTTCAGACGGTCCAGAAGTCGATCAAGCGTCTGAAAGATCTCGAGGCAATGCAGACGGATGGCCGCTACGAAAAGCTGACCAAGAAGGAGCGCATCAAGCTCGATCGTGAACGCGAGAGTTTGAATAAGAACCTTTCCGGCATCAAGAGCATGAGCCGCCTGCCCGACGCAGTGTTCATCATCGACGTAAGAAAAGAAGAGATCGCGGTCGCTGAAGCGAGCCGGCTGGGAATACCGATCGTCGCCGTCGTTGATACAAACTGTTCACCCGAAGGAATCGATTACGTCATTCCCGGTAACGACGATGCGCTGCGCGCTGTTCGCCTTTTTGCCTCGCGTATTTCCGAAGCGATTCTTGAAGGCCAGCAGATCGCCACCGAAGGCGCAGTGGTGGCCGAATCAGCGAGCGAGGAACAAGTGATGAGCGAAAGTGCTGCCGCCGATACTGCGGACACAACGCCGTCGGCAGGATCAGCCAAAGCGATCGCGGAGGCGCCGGCGACGGTAGCCGACCCGCGACCCAACAGCGGCGGTGATAACAGTCAGGGAGTTGTGGCTGTCCCGGTTGCCGGAACCGGCGCCGCCAACGACTCCGCGGAGTCCATATCTGAGCAGGATCAGGGCGCTGAGTCTGTAGTCGCGGCGAGCTAAGCAGACCAAAGAGTTTTTAAGTATCGGCGAGCGCAGCCTTCTAGCGGTACCTCCGCCGGGCTGCGCTTTTCACTAAGTGACGAGTCCGACAAACTTCAGTTTGTCGTCGACCGTGGAAAAGAATTGCTGAAGGCAGTAGCGACAAACTGAAGTTTGTCGGACATCAGATCGGAGAGATTTGCAATTATGGGAGATATATCGGCGAGCGCGGTAAAAGCGCTCCGAGAAAAAACCGGCACCGGCATGATGGAGTGCAAGAACGCGCTCGTCGAGGCTGACGGCAACCAGGATCGCGCGATCGACATTCTGCGCAAGCGCGGCCTGGCGTCCGCGCGAAAGAAAGAAGGCCGCATCGCTGCCGAAGGCGCGGTCGGCTCGTACATTCACATGGGCGGCAAGGTCGGCGTGTTGGTCGAGGTGAACTGCGAAACTGATTTCGTTGCCCGCAGCGAAGAGTTTCTACAGCTTGTCAAGGACATCGCGATGCACGTCGCTGCGACTGAACCGCGCTATGTTTCGCGCGAGGATGTTACGGCTGACGCGCTCGAGAAGGAACGTGAGATCGCCCGCGCTCAGGCAGCAAACGATCCAAAGAATGCGAACAAGCCCGCGCAGGTGATCGACAAGATCGTCGAGGGTCGCCTCAACAAGTTCTACGAAGAGGCGGTCTTGCTGGATCAGCCGTTCGTAAAAGATCCGACGAAGACAGTCGGTGAGCTTGTCACAGACAAGATGGCCAAGACCGGAGAAAAGATCACAATTCGTCGGTTCACGCGTTACAAGATGGGTGAGGGACTGCAGCGACGCGGCGACGACTTTGGTGGCGAGGTGGCCGCCCTTCTGGGCTAGATATTTCTCGCCGGAGAATCGAATGATCGAAGAGACTCCTCAACC
>JBGQJU010000168.1:0-6371 GCA_041499185.1 Pyrinomonadaceae bacterium
CATAACTAAGCTGACTCTAGTGCCAGAGTCTTTCAACTCTTCGATAATCGGTCTCAAACGTTCACCATCTTCGGCTAGATTCCATCCATGATCTGACGTGAATGCATCGGGACTGTCAGGCACCAGAGTACATTGAGTGGGCTTCACCTTGCGGACTATTTCCATAAACTTCGCAAAAGGATTTCCTTCAACATTAAATTCAATGTTTGGTACAGCTGCGAGCAAATCTGCCAGGTCATAAACATCAGAAGGCTTTGCGTGGCGCTCATCAGGGCGTGGGTGAACAGTAATGCCGTGCGCTCCAGCGCTTATACAAATCTGCGCCGCTTTCGTGACACTGGGAATGCCGATATTCCGTGCATTTCTGAGTAGCGCAACCTTATTAAGGTTGACACTAAGTTTGGTCAATTCTGTTTTCCTCCTATTTTCCTTTTTTGGGACGTCCAAGCCGCTGTGCCGATAACTTGCGCATACAGACCCGGGTCGGAAGCGCCCTCGGTGTTGATTACGAGTGCACGCGACTGCGCGTTAAGACCGCTAGCTTCGCGCATCGGAAGCAGGCTTTCGTCCTCTTGAAGAGCAAGCAATGCGGCAAGGCCACAAGCGCCGGCTGCGCCGGCAACGACAACCGGGTCATCCTTCGTAGGATCGGCCAGGGCTCGCATAGCTGATGCGCATTGCTCATCATCTATTGAAACGAAAGCATCAGCCGATTTGGAAATCACGGGCCAAGTGAGTGCTGAGATCTCGCCGCAGCGCAGACCGGCCATGATCGTGTTGAATGGGCCGGTAAGAGTGACTGGCTTTCCCGCGCGGCAGGATTCCAGAAGACAGGCGGCTGACACAGGCTCGCACACGATGACTAACGGACGCTTCGTGCCATATCTCTGGCATAGCCAACTGACAACTGCGCAGGTCAAACCGCCGACACCGGCCTGCACAAAGACTACGTCAGGCGGTGGGTCAGGCGTCCACTGCGTCTCCGCTTCTTTCATCAGTTGTGTATAGCCAGCCATGATCCAGCGTGGAATCTCCTCGTATCCAGACCATGACGTGTCAGAGATGATCTGCCACCCGTAAAGCTCTGAATCCCGCGCGGCCTGCTTCACGGCATCATCATAGTTGCCGTCAACGACTATGACTTCGGCGCCCTCTTTTTCGATTGCCTCGATTCGCGTCGGACTCGTAGCCGAGGCGACGTAGATCCTGGCTCCGAGTTTGTTTTCGGCGGCGACATGGGCAACCGCGCGGCCATGGTTCCCTTCGGACGCGCAAACGACAACCGAATCTTTAGCGAGCCGACCTTCGCCCAGAAGTTGACCTACAGCATACGACACTCCAAGAATCTTGAATGAGTTCAGCCCGAAACGCGACGATTCATCTTTAACAAGAATGCCGCCGATGCCCAGCTCGGATGCGAGTGCTCGCAGATGCACCAGAGGGGTAGGTTCGAACTCCGGTCGCGCGCAGAAGAAATCATCGACCAAGTGATATTCTTCAGCATCAAACAGGCCGCGATAATTTCGTTCAGCGCGCGCGTTCGGATTAATCAAATACTGGCTCATGGACATCCAACAACATTCAATCTGGTTTACTCGCTCTACTTCCAGGCGCGTTCTGATATAAGGTCGTGCTGCTTTCTTCTTCGCCGCGCAACTGAGAAATCAGGATGCTGCCAAGGACCAGCGCGGCTCCGCCGATCTGCATACGGGTGAGCGATTTTTTCAGCAGCAGAAAGTCCAGGAGCATGGCCGAGACCGGGCTAAGCAGCCCGAGAATTGCAACCGTCGAGGCCTTCAATTTTCCGATGCCTCGAAACCAGAGGGCGTAGGCGATCCCGGTGCCGACCATCCCGAGCCAACCGAACCCGAGCAGATTCATGGTCGTCAGCTGCGGCGGAGCGCCTTCTATCACGAAAGCGAAAGGTAACAACATCAAACCACCTGCGACCAGTTGCCACGACGTAAAGACGAGCAGCGGCGCGGATCGTCCCCAGCGCTTCGTCAACACTGTGCCGCATGCCATCACCAGCGTTGCTGCCACACCGGCGATGACTCCGACCGTATCAAACCTGACTGCTGGACCCAGGACAACTAGTCCCACGGCGAACAGGCCCAAGCTCGCTGCAATGAAGGTGCGTAGCCTCGGATGCTCGGCTAAGATCACCCACGCTAGCAGCGCCACTACTAACGGTTGAATCGCCATGAGCGTGGCCACTACGCCGCCCGGCAGGCGATATGCGGCCGTAAAGAGAAGCGCAAAAAATAATCCGATGTTCAGCGTCCCTAGAACAGAGACACGCCACAACCATATACCCTTCGGAAGCTCCCTGAAACCGGCAAGCATCAACAGACCGATTGGCGCTGCACGAATGGCGGAAACAAAGAGCGGCCTATTTGGCGGAAGAAACTGCGTCGTAACGAAATAGGTTGTCCCCCAAATTATCGGCGCCAGAGCGGTCAGCAAAACGTCCCGCATAAGAAGTTGACTCACAATCAAGAGCTGGAAAGATTCAATTGAACATGAGATAGGTTCTGCTGGTATGCGGCGAGCAATTTTAATCTCGACTAAGCGGTTAGCAACAACCGCAGTGGAATCATCGGCGATATTCTGAAACCATAACGTCGGTAGAACCTCTGAGCCGACTCATTAGTGCGGTCGGTTAAGAGAGTGATGCGACGGCACTCGGTTGACCGGGCGAAGTTAATGGTAGCCCGCAACAAGATCGAACCCAATCCGCGGCCCCGGTGCGAGGGATGTATAACCATGTCTTCGAGAATGGCGACGCGACCACCTAGTGCCGTGCTGATCGTGAAAAGTAGATTAACCATGCCTATGACGGACGTTGCGTTGCGGAGAACAAGAATCTGACCGCGATCAGGACTCTCCATTATTTGACGCAAGCCCGCCGACTGTACCGCGCGGTTAGGGTGAAACTCCGCTTCCTCCGAGAACAACAGCTCAAGAAGATCGCAGAGTTCAGGGATGTCGCTAACTGTAGCTGGGCTGATGTTCATAGTCTAAGCTCTCGGCCCGGAACAACCTGCTATCTCCCGTCATAACCATCTAACCGTCTGACACAGCCTTAGACACAAAAGTCGATTGCTAATTTCGCGAGCGCGTCCCGGCAGACGAGCACCTCTTCGACTCTTACATACTCCTCGAGACCGTGGTAACCCGCGCCGCCCGGCCCGAAGATCACTGACGGAATACCAGCCTGGCCGAGAATGGCGGCATCAGTCCAATACGTCATGCCAGCGCGCTTGGCCCCGCGTCCGGCATCTTTCAGGACGGACTCTAACATCGACGGCAGGTCATGCCCTTCGGGAGTTTCGTATGGCGCTCGGCTAAACATGAGTTGCGCCGAACCCTGAAAGTCAGAGTCCTCCTGTGCGAGCGCGGCCAGGATATCTTCGGCCTCCTTTAATGCGATCTCTGCCGACTCCCCGACAATCGTGCGCCGCTCCATCTTTAGCACGCAGCGATCCGGATAAGTGCTCAATTCCCGACCGCCCTCGATCAGTGATCCATGCAATGACGGAGTACCCAGTACCAGATGCGGAGTCTGGGATTGGAGATCACGGTCGAGTTTCTCTAAATGTGATAGCACTCGCCCCATTCGAAGGATCGCGTCCCGGCCCTCTAAAGGTCGACTGCCGTGGGCAGCGCGCCCCTCGGTTGTGATCTCTACCCACGAGAATCCTTTGTGCCCGATCGACACAACCAGGTCGGTTGGCTCCGTAACGATCGCGGCATCTGCACTCCAAGTTTTCACTAGAGACTCGGCACCGATGCTTTCGTATTCCTCATCAACCACCGCAGCAACGATTAACCGCCCCGCCTTCATGGCACCTGAATTAGAGAGTGAGCGAGCCGCCTCGATCATTGCAGCTACGCCGCCTTTCATGTCTCCTGCTCCCCTCCCGTAGAGTCGGCCATCGCGCTCGATCGGATCAAATGGTGAATTCATCCTTTCGACACCAACCGTGTCAAGGTGTCCGCAAAACATCAACGAGCGTCCGGGCGTGCGACTATCCAATACGCCTACGACGTTAGGCCGACCCGGTGCGACTTCGCTGACCTCTACATCCATACCGATGGAGCGCATCTCGGCGGCAACGAACCTTGCGATCTCTCTTTCTCCCGCCCCACCTGGCACGAGTGAAGGATTCACGGAATCAATAGCGACGAGATCGCGCAGAAGTTTGATAGTAGGTTCAGTGATGATCCGACTTTCCTCCTCGGTATTGAGTTCTTGAGACGTTCTATCTCCAGATGTTCGATCCGCAACAGCTTGCTTCCGATTGTCGGTAGATAATCGCGGCGGCGAGAGTGATAGCAGCAATAATTTATGAGGTCTTGGAGAATCGTGGTCTCTTTGTACCGGATTTGCTTGCTCGGATTACTAATCGAAATTCAGCGGGAGTCATTCCGTTGTGGAGCTTGAATTCGCGAGTGAAATGGCTCTGGTCGTAAAAACCGGCAGCCAAAGCAATCTCTGCCAGCGGCGTGGCAGAGTCAGTCAACTCCCTGACAGCGTACTCCAGGCGGAGTTGGCGAATATACTCGCCCACCGTGCAGTGGCAGTGCTTTCGAAACATCTTGGCTAAATGCGCTGGATGCACTCCGACGAATTCCGCAACGCCGGACAAGCTCAATTGTTGTGAGAATTGTTCGTGAAGAAGCTCTCTCACCTGGTGAAGCCAGCGGGGCGCACTTGAGAGTTGACCCACCAGGCCCAGGCGTACAGTTCGCGCCAACATCTCAAGCGTGAGCGCTTCGATGGACAACGCCGAGGCGCTATCCATGATCTGAAATTCCTTGTATATCCGCATTGCTAGAGCAGGCATCAATCCGCCGCGGATGTGAACAACACGATCGAGAACTTCAGAAACCTGCTGAATCATTGCGAGCCGCTGCGGCTTTACTTCGATGATCAGGCACCGCACGTCTTCAGGACCATATTCATTGGAGTGAGGCTCTCCGGCAGGTCTGATGATCAAATCGAGCGGGCCGCACACCTGGGGAGTCTTGCCAATCGTCTCGCGGAAGGAGCCTTTCAGGGCGAAAGCAATATTTGTGTGCGAATGGAAGTGCCTGGGAAGTTTCAGACACGAAGGTCGGACAGTCTCAGTTAAGATGTATCCTTCCAATTCGACTGTCCTGATTGGCTCTCGCAGAGCAGCTGGGCCCATCCCGTGTGTCATATCCATTACGGCTGCCTCGTTTCGTTCAATCTTCCCACTCATTTCAAGTCGATTATACGCCACAACGTGGAAGTGTTAGTGAGATTACCTAGCGAGGCAATAAGACTAGTCGGCGAAAACGAAACCGAACGACGGATAAATTTGAAGGCCTTTATGCTGGGGCCACACCTTTGGGACGCGCCTTGCCGATGCAGGTGTCGACATCGTCAAGATCGCCGAGTTAATGGGCCATCAATCAATCCTGACCACGCGGCGAAACACGCACGCAACTGACGAAGGCAAGCGCGCTGCGATAGCGCAGTTGGCAAGCTATCGCCCGGAGAATTGCCACAAATTTGCCACAAACGAAAACCGGCTGGCTTCATGGTCGATCGCAAGTCTTTGAGAACAGTATTGAGATTAGTAGTATTCGAACCTGCGACCCACTGGTTTTCGGCCAGTCGGTCTATGTCTGTTGACTTAGCAATTGGTGAGGTTAAGTCCTTTATTTTCACAAGTGGTGAGCCGAGCAGGACTCGAACCTGCGACCCACTGGTTAAAAGCCAGTTGCTCTACCAACTGAGCTATCGGCCCACACTGACAAAGAATAGGTAATACGTCCACGTTCGAAGAGCACGCTTCGCGTGCTCTTTTCTCGTTCAGAGGATGCGAGAGCATTCTACCTAACTCATGGTCACACGTCCAATGATGAAAAAGACTCGTAATTGCGCCGGTTGTTCCGCGCGGAGGGCTGCGCTAAGTTGATTGAGGAATGAAACGGCGGGCAACGGCAGCCTCGATTGAAGCGGCGTCGCCCGCCGGGGAAATAACAACTACGGACAAAGGGTACCGGCACTCTCATAGATCTCGATTGAGCCGAGATCCGCGGACTGGCCGGCATCGTCACGGAAGACCGTACCCTCGATCCAGTAGACGTAGTTGCCGAAGTCAAAGTCAATGTTGGGAGCTATGCTGGCGGTGGTAAAGGCGTTTCCTGCTCCCAGACCATTGCTGTTGAACGAAAAGATAACGTCGTTTCCGCCTGTGACAATGTTGCTGCGGTGAATCTCGAACTTCACTTGCGCATGCGTGCCCGTGTTGTCGCTGTTGCGGAAGCGGACGTTGACTACCGATTGCGTTGCCGGACAGTAAGTTGATATTCCTCGCGTCGCAGTGATGTTGTAG
>JBGQJU010000169.1:0-6282 GCA_041499185.1 Pyrinomonadaceae bacterium
GTCCGTCCGGCTTCGACTGCTTTCAAGATCGCGATGATCTGGTGTTCACTGAATTTGCTCTTCTTCACTTGGGCCTCCTGGCGTCATACTCGCCCGGAAACCTCTACTTTTCAATGGTCCAGTTTTTGGGGAGGGTTACAGCCCGCTTTACCGCAAATCGCGATCCGGGTTATTTGCTTGAGCAGTGCTCACCTCTGCGTTGCCTTTTTGTCACTTCGCAATAAAGGGCCGAAGACCTAAGGATTCGCGATATCCGTCTAAGATCAAAACACTCGGGGACCATTTCGAGCCAAGCGGCTGGATCTTGGATTAACTCAGAAGCAACTGGCAGGAGCACTGAAGGTCGATGAAACGACAGTCAATAACTGGGAAACATAACGCACCATACCAGTCCTCCGGTTCATCCCTCGTATTGTACAGTTCCTGGGTTACGCACCATTCCGTGCCGGAAATTCATTGCCGGAACGGCTAAGAGCTCAACCGCTCGCGCTGGGTCTCGCGTCCAAGAAACTGGCAAAGTGCTCGGTGTTGATGAGAGCAGTCTGGGGAGTTGGGAGTCGGGCCGAAGAGTTCCGGGGCAAGAGGTCGACGCGAATGCTTGAAAATCTTGTCAGAAACGAGTTTGTTTTCGATGGACCTGTAACTCTTCCGGAGCGAGACGTAGATCCCTTGTGTGATTAATCTCACTTGTGACAACCGAACCGCTCACTAGTCGTCGCGGTTTTGTGTTGGCAACTACCAGCAATAGGCACAGGTTGGGCAGTGTCACCTAAGGCCGGGGGCCTTTGGTGCTGTAGAAGGCGTCCCAAGCGGAGTTGGGGTTGGCGGGTATTGTCAACTTAAGCACGAAGAACAAAACTAGCGACTCAGATAAGATGAATCCAACTTTCTCATCTCGTTGATCAGGGATCACATCAACGCAAGCTGTCTCTTCCCAAACGCTTGATTCGATTTCATCACCGCTCGAGTTGCAGCATGGGCTGCCCAAGCCGAGTCCTCAATCATATGTGCAGTCTCTGCTGAGCGAAGGACGAGCATGGGAGTTTTGCTCCCAAGTACTAGCAAAACTTGAGTGCCCAAGCTGAAAAAGCCTTTATTTTCGTCTTTATTCTGTCGACGATCGAGCCGGGGATTGAGAAAGTTTACAACAAAATTGCGCTCGTTCGTCTCGCTCAAGATTCCTTCTCGGCTGTAACTAATTGAAAAGGAATGAGAAATTGGTAGCGGGGGCCGGGCTTGAACCGGCGACCTTGGGGTTATGAATCCCACGCTCTAACCACCTGAGCTACCCCGCCACGCGGAATCCATTATAAGGGCGGGAGTTGGCAGGTCAAGCAAGCTTTCGCTCGGCATCTCTTCAGAAATCGACCCAGGTCCCGGAATTACTCTTGCTGGCCTCTTGATAGAGATAATCTGCCGCAGCAAGATCTTCAATGGCCAGGCCCAGGGATTTGAAAAGGGTGATTTGATCGCGCGTGGTGCGACCGGATGCTGAGCCAATCAGTACTTCTCCAATCTCTGCGCGCATGTGTTCCGGCCCAATCGCTCCTTCGCGCGCGGCTATTAAGTAATCGCCGGCTTCGTTGAGCGCCGACTCGCGGCGATCGACGAAGAGCGCGGCGGCGGCCATTGTCGCCGTATCGATTTCGCGCGCCGCCGGCGAATAGGTGCCGACTGCGTTGATGTGCGCGCCGGCCGCGATCCATTCGCGCTGCAGTACCGGTTCAAGTGAGGTTGTGGCAGTCACGATTATGTCCGCTTTGCTGATTGCCGCGCGAACACTCTCGACGGGCTCAAGCGGGAACGTAAATTTCGACTGCATCTCAGCAACCAACCTTTGTGAGTGAGCGAATGTGCGACTCGTAATACGCGCGCGTTTGATTAGCCGCACGCACGACATCGCCGCGAGGTGCGCACGCGCTTGCACGCCCGCTCCAATGATCGCCAACTCGCAGGCGTCTTCGCGCGCGAGCAGACGCGTGGCCACGCCCGAGACGGCGGCGGTGCGAATCGCAGTTATCGCCGACGCATTCATCAGCGCCAACGGCTCACCAGTTTCGCCGCTGAATAGAAGCACGCCACCTTGATGCGCGTCTTTGCCAACCGCGGCATTACCCGGAAACACGCAAATTGCTTTCAAGCCATAGACGGGTTCAACGCCTGATCTGTAGGCGGGCATCATAGCGATGACGCCGGCGGAATCAGGAGGTCGGACGACCATGCGTAGCGGTTGATGCATTTCGCCTCGCGATAGAGATGCGAGCGCGTCTTCCATTACCGTGATGCATTCGGGCATCGGCAGGAGTTGTTCAACTTCACTGTGTGTGAGTACCAGAATCTTCATGTGATGCTCCGCGTTTACGCGCTTACTTGATCGCTACTGCCAACGTATCGTGATGCGAACTGATCAGTGTACGCAAGTACGGCCCAATGCGATTCGCTGCTTCGAAGCCGGCCGCTCTGGCCGCGGTCTCTTGTTCCGCTTCAGGAATGCCGGCGCTTTCGGCAAAGTGCTTGAGGTCGCGATACGCCCCAATCGTAAACAGATCCCAGGCCGCGCCCTGGTCGCGAACGAAGATGAAATTCTCCGGGCGTTTGAGCGTCTTCAGATACACGTTCTCCATCTCGCGTTCCTTGAACAACTCGGATTGTTTGCCGGCCAGAGAGTGAAACATCTCGACGTGAAAGAAAGCGTACGAGGCAAAAGTCTTTCGCAACTCATCGATAGGCGGCCCGTAAACAAATACATCTTCTTGCCACGCGATAAGCTCGTCGAGTTTTCTTAACGAATCCTTTTGGGACTTTCTCCTGGCGATACGATCTGGATTGTAGTACTCACCGTAGCTTTTCATGGGAATCAGAATGAAAAGATCCCAATGATCGCCCTGGCTATGACGCATCCACAGCGGTGGCTCGTCACCAGCATCTCTGTAACGAGCCAGCGACGCTTTGTAGAGATCAATCACGTCCAGCAATTTTCCCGGCGCTGCTTGCACGAGCCTCGCTTGGTAAAGATATGACGTTTCTGAAGCGCTCGCCGCGGGAACGAGCAATGCCAAACTTGCCAACAAGAGCAAAAGTCGCATCTTCATGTTTCCTCTCTTTCTCGGGATTGCGCGATACGCTTACGGCGCTGGTGTCGAGAGCAGAAAGACAGCGAACGACGCCAACCAGTGTTCACCTTCGTAGTTGCCACTCGCGACGTGAGCCAATGCGTCCTTTGCATGTTCGATAGCCGCCTGGGCCAGAATCTGTCGCGCTGGGTCTTTTTCTGGTAAGGCGGCGGCGATGCTGCGCATGCACCACGCGCGGCTCAGATTCAGACCGTCCAGATGGACCAGCTTGGGATCAGTCCGATCGGTTACCACCGCCGGATGAAGCAACGTCTTTGGTTCATCTTTAGTCAGGTCGGGAAGAAAGCGGTGGAACCATTGCGCGAACTCTGCGGGTTTTAGCACGCGCCGCATCAAATCGGCTTCCATCAAGGCCGGCGAGAAAAAGTCTTCGCCGCCGGGCTCCCACGCAGCGGGATAGTTCGCATCTTTGCCAAAGTAGGTGCGACTGCGTTCCTCGACCAAACTCACCAGTTGTTTGTTGCCGATCGCAACGGCATAATCCAGAGCGAAAGCCAAGCCGAAAGACGTGTTCGGGTGAACGCCGGTGCGGATCGGATACGTTTGCTTGGGTAGAAAGCTGACGTATTTCTGCGCCAGCGCGTCTGCCAGTGGTTGCAGATTTCTCGCCCAAAGCTTGCCATCCTCATCGTTCCAACCACGCAGCGCCTGGGCCAGTTTTAGCAACCAGGCCCAGCCGTAAGTGCGCTCGAACGATTGCCGGTTGGGTTGGTTTAGATAGGCGACTTCGACAGCGATGTTCTCCGCGGACAGATTCGCCTTGAGCGCATTACGAATCTGGGGGCCTTCGGGCAAGTCGGGAAACAAACGAAGCAAGCGCACCAGCATCCAGTGGCCGTGCACGGATGAATGCCAGTCAAAGCAACCATAGAACGCGGGATGCATCGTGCGCGGACTCTTCACATCGTTGCCGTCATTGATCGTGTGGTCAGGCTTGTTCGGATATTCTTTGCTAACGCACTTCAAAGCAAGCTGCGCAAAGTGCGAGGTCTCGGATTTGGTTAGAGAAAGCTCATCTGTTTTCGGTGTTGTGATCTTGTTTTGTGACATCGTCCGGACCGGAGTTGCCAGTAAGAGCGTTTGAGCCAAAGTAAAGGCGATGGTCAGAACGGAGACGGAATGACGTTTCATAGATTCAGTATCCTCAATTTGAAAGCCGTAGATTTGAATCGCCTTCTCCTTTGCGTCTTTGATGCGCCTTTGCGGGAAACTTGTACGGTTGCTGGCGTCGCATCGAAAATAAGAGAAAGGCAGTTTCCCGCAAAGGCGCATCAAAGACGCAAAGTGTTTCTCAAGGAGCGTATCATGGTTTTGTCGGCGCGTGGCGCAGCAGCGAGTACACAGTCGGCGTGACGACGAGCGACAGCAACAACGCCACTGTCAGCCCGCCGATGACGGCGATGGCCAAAGGCTGCAAGAGTTCCGCTCCGGCTCCAAGCGCTAATGCCAGCGGTAGCATTCCGAGCATCGCCGCCAGCGAGGTCATCAACACCGGCCGAAAGCGGCGCCTGCCGGAGCGCAGCAGCGCCTGACGCAAGGTATCGCCCGCCGCAAGGTGATCTTCAACCGCATCCAGCATCAATATGCCATTCTTCGCCACGATGCCGACGATCATGATCATTCCCATCAATGAAACTACATTGAGTGTCTTGCGCGTAATGAACAGCGCGACCAGAACACCGCTGAGTGCGAGCACCGCGCCGGTTACAATCGCAAAAGGATGCGCGAACGAACGAAACTCGATCAGGAGCGTTATGAATACGAGCAGCACGGCCAGGACCAGCGAGATTGCAAGCTCGCGAAAGCTCGATTGCTGTTCCTGATACAGGCCGCCATATTCGATTGTCATGCCGGGCGGAAGTTTCACTTCCCTGGGCAGCAGATTCTTGATCTCGGCGATCGCGGTCCCGAGGTCCTTACCTTCCAGCCTGCCGGTAACGGCAACTGTCTGGCGCAATCCGTCCCGCGCGATCTCGGTCTGCCCTTTGTCATACTGGATGTTGGCAACTTGATCGAGACGGAACAGGGCGCCGGACGAGGAACGAACTTGTAAGGCCCGCACTTTGTCGAGCGAGGTCCGCACTTCCGGAGGAAATATGACGCGCACTGCGATCAGCCGACCCTGCTGGAGAATCGATGAAGCCGCGTCGCCCGACATTGCCGCCGTTACGGTGTTCGCGATGTCGGTGGCCGTCACACCGAAACGCGAGGCGCGCTGCGGATCGATGTTGAAAGTGATTGCCGGCCCGCTGACGATGACGCCATTCTTGGTGTCAACGACACCTTGAACCTTCTTGATGGCCGCTTCAACTTCGTCAGCCTTTGCCTGGAGCGCCGCGGCATCCTCGCTGAAAAGCTTAATCTCGATCGGTTCGGGCGAGTTGGTGAGATCGCCGATCATGTCGGGAAGAATGCCGACAAACTCGGTTGTCAGGGAAGGTTCAGACTCTGCGATCTGGGTGCGCAGATCGGCTATTACTTCATCGCTTGGTCGCGTGTGTCCGGGTCTTAGCTTAACCGCAAAGTCGCCTCTATTCGGCTCAGTTACAAACAACCCCAGCTCCAGGCCGGTCCTTCGCGAATAGCTCTCGACTTCCGGCGTCTTCATCAATAAATCTTCCACCTGATGGAGCATGCGATCGGTTTCCTTGAGTGACGAGCCGGGCGGCGCCCAATAATCCAGAATGAACGCGCTTTCATCAAATTCCGGGAGGAACTCAGAACCTAATGATCGATAGAGAAGGAACGAGCCGGCAAGGACTACGCCTAATACGATGAGAATGAGCCAGCGATTATCAAGCGCCCGGCCCAGCACCCATTCATAGCGGCGGATGATCGCACCGAGAACCCGACCTTGCTCTTCTGTTTCTTCCTGCTCGTCGGCAAGCAGCTCGCGATCACGCCGCGCTTCGAGTTTTTCTTTCGGGCCGTTGCGTTGCCTGGCCTTAACAAATCGTTCGGCGAGCACGGGAGTGAACGATAGCGCCAGGACCAACGAAGTTAGCAACGCCACCGCCATGGTGAGCGCGAGCGAGCGAAAGAAGCTACCGGTGACGCCGGTCAACAACGTGAGCGGCAGAAACACTACGACGGGAGTAATCGTCGAGCCGATGAGCGGCACGGTGATTTCTGAGACCGCACCCTGCAC
>JBGQJU010000170.1:0-6254 GCA_041499185.1 Pyrinomonadaceae bacterium
ATGCGAGAAATCGTCTGTTTATTGCCTAAAGCCTGGACCCAATATAACGAATTCGGGAAGGCTGCGCACGGGCGTGCCAATATAAGTGGGGTTTGCTTAGAATGTCAACTAAAACTTGAGGTTACCTAACTTTAATGAAGCAGTCAGCAAAGTTACCTAACCGCGCTTAAAGTCGGGCGACTTTTTGACCTGCCTTGGCCAGCCTGAAATCTGGCCCGGCTTGAGGCTTATTGGGTGGAGGACCTGCTAGGGTGAAGGCGAAACCTTGCGGTTCATCATTCGTTCAATTCCCTTGCGAATTCCGTCTGGGGTAGTGACTTCGGGCAGCAACTGGCGGCCGTCGATGAGGATGGTTGGAGTGCCATTGATGCCTAGCTGCGCGGCTGCGTCTTGATCCGCTTCAATCCGCATTTTCACCTGCTTATCGTCCATGTCTCGAAGGAAGCGCGCCGTATCCAAACCCAGGTCGGCCGCAAACTTGAGAAAGATGGTTCTAGGATTAATGTCGTCTTTCCATAAGTCCTGATTCTCATACAAGAGGTCATGCATCTCCCAAAAGCGGTCCTGCACCCTGGCCGCCTCGGCAGCCTGGGCGGCAGTAAGCGCGTTCTTATGAATCGTCGGTAGCGGTAGATTTCGGAAAACGAAATTAAGATTCGAGCCAAACTCTTGCTTCAGCTTCTTAAGAGTGGGATGAAGCCCGCCACAAGGCGGACACTGATAATCGCCAAACTCTTCGAGCGTTACGACGGCATCCGCTGGGAGCTTGCGATCCGGCTGCGCACCTGTCGGGCTCGACGAAGTCCTTGTTGGGTTGGCGGTGAAAGAGTCTCTATTCCGGCCCGACCGCAGCAGGCGAGTTCCGCCAACGACTGCGATCAGCAGCACGATCGCGATGATTAGAAAGGGACGATACTTTTGCATTAGCCGGTCGAGCACCTACTACGCCGGGGTTCCAGGAGAACGTAATCTAACACATCGCGCCAATGTCCAGCATGCTGGCGATTGAAACTGAATCAGCGCCCCCTAGCCGCGGCACACGGCGAAACTGCCTCGGTGACAGCCAAACAAAGACGGCTGGCGTTGGGCGACGGACCAAGTCCGTTCGCCTGCTTTCGCCAACCGCCTTCATTCCGCGTGGGGTAGTCTGAACACTAATTCTATGCGCGTATTCTACCCAAGGCCACGAGTTTGAATTAATCTCTGTGCGTTCTCTGTGTTCTCTGTGTCTCTGTGGTGAGCAAACGCCTGACAACCACTCACCACTGAGACACAGAGAGCACAGAGGTTACACAGAGAAAACCGAAATTAGGCCACTACCCAATCCGCAATTCTTTTGCAGGCTCTGACAAACCGTGATACAAAGCGCGTCTCAGACCCTGTTCGATTGAGGAGTCGCACCGACTCTCGACTCCAGACTCACGACTCCAGACTGTTTTTAAGAAAGATGCAGAGGTATTCCGATGAGAAATGCATTCATTGTAAGCGCGGTACTTTTGATCGGCATGCTGCTGACCGGCTGGAGTGCTCAAGGGCAGAAAGCCCAAGCGGCGGATAGCACGCTGGAGTTGCGTCCGGTGATCGTGCAGGGCGCCATGGACCTGGAGGTGAAGAAGTTTGCGAGCCGTCTGGATAACGTCCGTCTGGAGAAAGTCGGCGGCTGGACATTCTGGCGCGGCACGCTGGACGGGTACCCGGTGGTCGTTTCCAAAACCATGAAGGGCGTGTCCAACTCGGCAGCGGCCACGGCGATCGCGGCTGAACGCTATCATCCGGTGGCGATCGTCAATCAGGGGACCGCAGGCGGTCATGACCGGCAGTTACATGTCTACGACATCGTGCTGGGTAAGTACTCCGTCAATCTGGGAGCGTTCAAAACCGCGTACCGTAAGCGTGGGCAAGGCAGCGATTCTCTGGAATGGAAACCGCTGGACCTGATGGCTTCCGAAGGCAGCGCCGGAGAAGACTCGAACGAGCAGAACATGCACCGCTTCCAGGGAAACGAGCAACTGCTGGCTGCCGCTCGGAGCGTGAAGCATCTGTACCACAAAGGACGAGTCGTGGAAGGGGTAATTGGGTCGGCCGAGGTTTGGAATAGTGAGCTTGATCGTATCCAACGGTTTCATGTTCGGCACGGCACCTCGGTCGAGGAAATGGAAACCGCTTCCGCGGCGCAGATTGCCGGCTTCTTTCAGATTCCGTTCCTTGGTATCCGCGTGTTGTCCAACAATGTCACCAACGGTGGAAGATATGACGCCAAAACGGGCGAAGCTTGTCAGGAATATGTCTACGACGTGGTGAAAGCCTACATCGGCACCACGCTGAAGCGCTGATTCTTCGCAGCAGACGCCCTCTCACCGGAGCGCTGATCCTCGACACGCTCCGGCAAGCCGTGATACAACGCGCTCCTCAGACGACGATTCCCGAGCGAGACTCCCAGAATCATCACTCATGACGCAAGACTTGATATGAAGCCGCGCTTCGGATGATAATCAGCGCGGAGAGCAAGTATGAAGAACAAATATCAGGTCGTGCCTCAGGCCGCAACCGCGAAGAAACCCGCGAAAGCAAAAGTCTCGGACGCCGAATTCCGTCGCCGCTTGAAGAACATTTCTGAATGGAGAAAGAAGCGCCTTGCCCAGCTTCGCACCAAAGATTCGCGTTGAGGTTTACGTCCCTATTCGTTACGAGCCCGCCTATCAAGATACGCTGTCCTGGCTCATCGAAGAATTCACCGAACTGCGCGGAGGCTGCACCGTCAAGGAGAATGTCGCCGGGTACTATCTTGCCCAAAGCAATGAAGTCATAGACGATCGCGTGAGCATGGTCTACAGCGATTTTCCGATGAACTGGGATAAGCAGCCCGAGCGAACGGAAGTGCTCAACTACTGCGCGACGTTACAAAGCTTCTTACTCGAAAACCTTTGGGAAGAAGAGATTCTGATCGGCGCTTATCCCGTTTCACACGTGCTCCAATGAGAGTTGTGACTCAACGGGCAGTAACCGAAGGTGACGGATGGCGGCAACAGTCGTCTCGATGAAATCCACAATGCGAAATTCGCAATCCGCAATTTTGTGGGCGACGATTCCCAAGCGAGGCATGAGCGCGCGAAACTGAAATGTCTTTCGAACATTGGTTGCGTTCGCAGAGCGAAGAAAGGCTTTAGCCCCGCATCCAAGCGCCAAAGGCGCGACATGTAATAGCCTGGGGCATCGCCCCAGGTATCCGCACATTCCGAGAGTCATAGCGCTGAAAGAGCGAAATGAAAAATCATCACGAGGCATTCTTCATGCAGGGCATGGTGTATAACGCATTCCGCGCCTACAGCGCTCGCGATCTTTCAACGACAGCGAACCTGGGCCGCTGGCCCAGGCTATTACATTGCGCGCCGTTGGCGCTTCGATCCGAAATTCCTTTGCAGCCTTAGGCAAACCGTGATACAAAGCGCTCCTCAGGCGGCAATTCCCGAGCGAGACTCCCAGAGTCATCACTCATATACTCATTACTCATGACGCATGATTGCTTCTTAAAAAAATGCGGAGCGTAAATAGAGTCAGTTCCAGATAAGCCGTCGCGTAGCGATGGTTGATCTTCAGTTGTCGCTGCCACGAGGGACTAAGTTAAATTCGATGACTGTAGAATTAAGTCTCGCGATAGTAATTCCCCTGGCCTTTTGGGTATTCGATATTCTTGCCAAAGTATTAGGAGCACTACCAACTGAGGATGTCGGGGCTGATTTGTGTCTCGTGGGTGTATCTTTTAATGCGACGACGTTGCTTACTTCTCTGTTTTATTCGGGTAGCCTTACAGAAGTTGATGCAAAACGCCTGACAGCAATTTATTCAACAACGCTCATACTTTCATTAGTCTTGTATGTATTCTCATTAATACTCATCGCACCATCAGCCGGCAGAAGCTATCCTGCCTTATTTAGCTGGCTCAGAGGCAAATCTTGGAAAGTAACTTTGACCGTGATCTTGGGGTTTATTGCGCTATCCGCTGAGATAGGGATTTTCGTTGATTATTTCAAACATTAGATAGAGGGTGAACTATGAAAAACACTTTGCCCATTTTAGTAGGCCTCGCTTCAGCGGTTGCGGCTATGGCTGCCGGTGTTGTTAGCAATCTCATATTCAAACGTCAGAGAGGCCTGGCAATGGAACTTGAACACATGGCTGGTATAGAGAGAATCGAGGAAACTAAAGGTAAGCAGCCATTGACATCTCTCTCACAGGCGCTGAAGAAAAATGAGCCATATACAAGTTTGCGCATACTTGCCATATCCGGGGCGTCAATATTCAAGAACGAACCTACTGTGAAAAATCTATTGGGGAGAGGGGTAGATATTGACATCATGTTGTTAGACCCTGAGTCGAACAATTGGTTGTTCAAGCAGCATCCATGGTTACAAGATGAAACAAGAGAAACTCTCAATCTGTTGAAGGACTTAGCCCGATCGTTGAACGATCAATCCGGCAAATTATCAATTCGACTCTATCCTCAGCCTCTACTTGAGCTCTTAATGTTTATTGACAATAAGCACTTATTCCTTTCATCGTATTTCCCGATTGCCTCGACTACTCGCTTGATTTATCAAATAAGACAAGGCGAGCAATCGTTATTTAAGCTGTATGACGAAGCTCTAAGATTCTTATGGGACACGTCTTACATCAACCAACCAATTGACACCGATTAGCGCCACACAACACTGTCGACGAAGAGGAGGAGGTTATGGCTGCAAGAACCTATCGGTTAAGGATTGCGCGTGAGGGCGTCGAGTTCGAGGCAGAAGGAGACAAGAGCTTCGTTCTGGAGATGCTTAAGCGCCTCGCACCGCAGGGTACGGAGGTATCTTCGCCGTCAACTAGGCAAGATGAAAAAGAGCGGAAAGGGAAATCGGTTCTGCCTACGACAAAAGGAAAGGCACTTTCCATTCGAGAGTTCGTGCAACAACTAAGCCTTAAGAAACACACGGACATTACTCTGGCGTTTGGCTATTACTTGGAAAAGTTCGTCGGCGTCGCGGAGTTTTCTCCAGCTGACATCAACAACTGTTACTACGAGGCCAAGTTGGAGAGTTCAAATACGAGCCAGATGATAATTCAGAACATTAAGCTTGGTCGTATGATGCCATCCAAGAAAAAAGGCGAAAAGGGCAAGAATCGATATACGCTTACTGCGACAGGCGAAGCCTTCATCGAAGGAAAGCTCACGCGCAGTTAATGGTCGGAGGGCTGTCATATGGCGAAGGCGAAAAAGGCGGCAGCGCCCAAGCTCTCGCCCTTACTTAGATCGGCGTTTGAGGTCCTCAACCACGGCCTCTGGCATTTCTTTCGAAGCAATACTACGGCAGACATGAAATTCGCGTTGCTTCACGTTGATCAGGCCGTAGAGCTTCTTCTCAAAGAGGGAGTTCGGGCTGGTGGAAAATCGATCTACAAGAATCCAAAAGAGACAATCTCTATTTGGCGTGCGTACGAGATCCTTAATGACGAATTGCACATCGCAATTCCTGAAAAACCAGATTTGGAACTTCTTCACGAGGAGCGTAACAGCATTCAGCACAAATACGCGAACCCAAGCCCCGAAGATGCAGGATTTCACATCGAGAAGGCCATGCAGTTTATCCGCCGGTTCACAAGAGACGAACTGAACATAGACCTCAAGTTGTTCGTGTCGTCCGAGTACCTGGATCAGATATAGCAACTCTCCATGACGTTTCAATTCATGACCACTGAACCAAACAAAATTATCTATTCCATGGTCGGCGTCAGTAAGTTCTATGACAAGAAGGCCGTGCTGAAAGATATCTATCTTTCCTATTTCTATGGCGCCTACCGCACGAGCTCGCGCCGAGTGTAAAGCAGTAAATCCACTCCCGGCCGTAAAGGGAAACTGCCCGCCGCATTGAAACCCGATTGAATCTGCTGATAGCGATCGCCGAAGGTGGCCTGTACCTCGGCAGCCTGATCAGACCTGGCAATAATGATGGGTTCAGTCGAAGGCGTCAGGTGGCCGTAGTAACCCGCTCGCTTGTAATCGCGCAGATACCACGGTAAGGGCCAGTACTCTGGCGAAACTATCGTTATGCCGGTTTCGCCGCCCTGATGCGTGCGCTGGGCCAACTGGTTTATTTCGTCGACCAGCCTCAACGTCTCTCTGCGCGTATGAGCGTAAACGTAAACGTAATATCGATCGTCGTTATCGTAGTTGATGAAATTAAGATCGATTGTTTGATAGCCGGGAATGAAAG
>JBGQJU010000171.1:0-6239 GCA_041499185.1 Pyrinomonadaceae bacterium
GAAGTTTTCTGGGCCTGCTCCAGTCGCCCTGCGGGCTCCTTCCGCAGCCCCAGAAAACTTAGAGTAATTATGATCTGTAAACATTACTTGTAAACGATGTCGTGGCACTTCTCGGTGTAAACGATGTCATGGCACTTGAGACTTACTGCTTACTGGTTTTCTCTCTCTGTGTCTCTGCGCCTCTGTGGCTAAATAGCGTTATGGGACAAGTTCCACAAAAGACCGTCGAGATCCACATCCGCCGTCGCGCGAATCCCGACTCGCCGCAGTATTGGGAACGCTTTGAGATTCCTTATCGCCCCAATCTCAACATCATCTCCTGCCTGATGGAGATTCAGAAAAATCCTGTAACTAAAGAAGGCAATCCCACCACGCCGCCGGTCTGGAGCATGAATTGTCTCGAACAGGTGTGCGGCATCTGCACGATGGTCATCAATGGACGCGTGCGTCAATCGTGTTCGGCGCTCGTCGATCAATTCGATCAGCCAATTAAGCTCGAGCCGATGTCGAAGTTTCCCAACGTTCGCGATCTCGTGGTCGATCGCTCGCAGATGTTCGATCACCTCAAGCGTGTTCATGCGTGGATCGAACTCGACGGCACGTACGATCTGGGTCCGGCTCCGCGAATGGATAACGACGACGTGCAGGAGCGCTATGCCTATTCGCGCTGCATGACCTGCGGTTGTTGTTTGGAAGCTTGCCCGCAATACGACGAAGATCATTACATCGGCCCGCAGGCAATCGCGCAGGTGCGTCTCTTCAACATGCACCCCACCGGCAAGATGAACCGCGACGAGCGCATCGAAGCGCTGATGGGCGAAGACGGCATCACCAACTGCGGCAACGCGCAAAACTGCGTCAAAGCCTGCCCTATGAACATCCCGCTTACCAGGGCCATCTACGAAGAAAATCGCGAGACGGTGATTCACGGATTGTTTGGTTGGCTGAAGAGATGAAGATCCGTCAAGCGACTTAGATCACGGCCCTTGCGTCTCGGCCATTGCGCCTGGACCTGTCTAGCGGTATAGTGTGCCTCACGTCGCCATGACTTTGCGGTAATTAGAGCGTCACCCTGACTAGTTCCCCGAGTCCTCTAGACTACAGTGTCATCACGTGGGCGACCCTTGTGTTGAAGTGAATAAGACCGAGCAAGTTCTCCTGCTCCATTCTGGCGCCCGCCGTCAGAACGCCAGCCGGCTTTGCTGACCTCTTCATTCATTTCAGCAAAAACGTTAACCCTTCACCCAACCATAAGGAGATTAATCTCATGGCAAATCCTGTTCAAGAACGCGTCACAACCTTCGCAAGCAACGGTGATAACATTCAAGAGAGCTTAACAGTGCCGGCTTCCTTGCCGACTCCGACCTTCGAGTACCGAGAACACCGACGAGGTGTCCGCAATCTGCCCCGCGCACAAGTCGCAACCTCGGTTACGCCAATTCCCATACCGATTCCGATTCCCATCCCGATTCCCCTCGCGGGCGCGCGCGTCCTGATGTGGAAGCAGGATCCGACGGTGCGGGAGATTGGCATACGCAAATCCTTTTTGCCTGGTCACGTGTTTTCCGGACCAAAGGACGCACGCATTACTACCCAAGGCGTTGCGGCCGTGAATCCAAATGTTTTTGGTGATTTGATCGAAACGCCGGGAACCGATGACTTCGATACGGTACATTCTTTCGCGGTAGTGCGCGAGACGCTTACGATGTATCAACGCGCCCGCGCAGTTGGAACTACACCAGCCCAGATTCCCTGGCAGTGGAATACGCCAGGACCACCGGCCAATACGGATCCGCTAAAGGTGTTTCCAAAAGCCGGTGAAACCATGAATGCCTTCTACAGCCGGGGGGAAAAGGCATTGAAGTTTTTCTTTTTCACCAAGCCAGGCGATCCTTCGACCGCACCGAAGATTTTCACTTGCCGCTCGCTCGATATCGTCGCGCACGAGACCGGCCACGCGGTTCTCGACGGCCTCAAGCCGCATTGGCTGGAGGCCGGACCGCCACAAACAGGCGCCTTACACGAATCGTTCGGCGACCAGACGGCAATCTTTCTGGCGCTTTCGCAGTTTGACCAGGTGGAGGCCGTAATCGCGCAAACGAAGGCGAACCTGCACGACAAGACGTTCCTCTCCGACCTGGCGGAGCAGTTTGGACTGGCGCTGGGCCGGCCAAACGGACTGCGCAATGCGGACAATGATCTGACGTTAAGCCAGGTGACCAACGAGGTGCATGATCTGTCTCAGGTGTTTACCGGGGCGATCTATGACATCCTGGCGGACATCTTCAACTTCGAAAAGAGAACGGCGGTCAAGGACGACGCAGCCACGCTTTACGAAGCTGGAAAGTACGTTTGCAGTTTGGTCCTGCGCGCAATCATCGCGGCACCCGCAAGCGCCGCTACTTTTGCCGACGTCGCCAACCAGATGCTGCTTGTCGCCAACAGTGATGGCAAGCCAATACAATACCGCAACTTCATCCGTAATCGGTTCACTATTCGCGGCGTAGTAGTGGCGGCAACACCACTAAGCCTGACTGCGGACCACAAGCTGGGCGACGAGTTGGTCGCCGCGGAGCACCCATCGACGGATGCAGCGACGCCGAGCAACCTGCGTGGCACTTGTGGCACAATGCAGCTGCCGGAATTCACCGGAGGTGACGAGTTGTTGGAAGACCAGGCCAATGAGCTAATCGATTATCTTCGCTTGAGCGAAGCGGAGACATCACGGACCAAAGCGGCTGGGTCCAAAGCAAAGCCTTAACCAGGATCAAGGATCCAGTCGAAAACGCCGACCCGGAGGACGCAGGTCTTCCGGGTTGGCAACCTTGAAAGGATGACCATGAGGATTACGGTGAAACGTACGGGCGGATTTGCCGGTCTAACGGAAAACATTGCCGACCTCGACACGACTCAACTCGATTCGGAATCAAGCGTAAAGGTCGCGGCAAAGGTGGACAGTATCGGATTCTTTGACTATCCAGCGGTAGTGGCTGGTCCGGTGGGCGCAGACATGTACCGCTACGAGGTCACTGTAGCTGACGGCGAAAGCCACACCGTCACGTTTTCAGAAAATGCGCCCGAGGCCGCAGCGCTACTCGATTTGGTGCAAACCTTGAAGACGATCGGGAGCCACCAAGCAGGTAGCACGTAATTCCGAGCGAACCGGACGTGCGCCGGCAAGGCGCGAACGCGTACCGCTTTCCCACAAAGAACCTCAGATCCCCAATACGTTGACCAATTCCTGCACGGCCGCCGCACTCTTCTGCAGCGCAATCCGTTCTTCAGCGGTCAGATTGATCTCGATGATCTGTTCGAGCCCACGAGCGCCGAGCTTGCAGGGCACGCCAACATACAAGCCATTCACACCGTACTCACCTTCGAGATAAGCGGCGCACGGCAGAATCTTCTTCTTGTCTTTGAGAATTGATTCCGTCATCTCAACCGCCGCCGCGGACGGCGCGTAGTAGGCCGAACCAGTTTTAAGCAACGAGACGATCTCGGCGCCGCCATTAGCCGTGCGTTTGACGATCGCGTCGATCTGATCTTTCGACAGTAGCTCAGTGATAGGAATCCCGGCGCAGGTGGAAAAGCGTGGCAGCGGCACCATCGTGTCGCCGTGCCCGCCGAGCACAAACGCCGTCACGTTCTCGACCGAAACATTCAGCGCTTCCGCGAGGAAGCAGCGCATGCGTGCCGAATCGAGCACGCCGGCCATGCCGATGACACGAGATTTCGGGAAGCCTGATCGGCGCAGCGCCACCTGGCACATCACATCGAGCGGATTCGAAACGATTATCAAAATCGAATCTGGCGAGCGTCTGACGACTTCGTCAACCACTTTGGAAACAATGTCCGCATTCGTCTTCAAAAGGTCGTCGCGGCTCATGCCCGGCTTGCGTGGCAGACCCGCAGTGATAATAACGACGTCGGAATTCTCCGTGCCGTCGTAAGTGTTCGCGCCAACCAGACTGACATCGAAGCCTTCGATCGGCGCGGCCTCTGCCAGGTCAAGTGCCTTCCCTTGCGGCACACCCTCAACGATGTCGACCAGCACCACGTCGCCAAGTTCTTTTGCGGCGAGCCAATGCGCCGCCGTCGCGCCAACGTTGCCCGCGCCTACCACTGTGATCTTCTTTCGCGCACCCATGATTTTCGTCCTTTCAGCAGGCGGGAAAAGGTGAACGGAAACGATCCTTTTCCTGCAAATTATCTTCTAAGAATGCTAGGATTTGAAAGACCGCGAGTGTATATGCGCCCGCGCGAGGGTGTCAAGAAACGCGAGACTTGACTCCGGTACTGGTGCAGTTTGAATCTAAGAACAATGTGCGATCAGCTTTGGTCGGCCGGTGGTTCATCAGAAGGTCGGATTGTTCGGACTGGTGGTGGATCGTCCACGGCCACTCTTAGGACATTATGAAAGCGCCTCTCGAGTTCATCGTCAACACCCGTTTTCTTGAACAGTTTTATAAAGAAAACGCTGTAGGCGCATTGCGTGTGATGGCCTGTGTAAAAAACGCGATGACGTCCGGCCCTAATCCTGCGGATATGCCTCAAGTCAGATGGCATTCCGTGAAGGTGGTTCGCGGGCAAATCTAAGATGCCCCGTTTTTCTACAGTTGAGTCGCCAGCAAATTCTCGAAGCTTCTTTTCAATTCGTTTTTCATCACCAGAGCTTTTGAGTGATGTAAGCTGCTGGTCAGCGGTTGCGTTAGTCGCGATTGAGCACACGTGAGGTCTCCTTATCCGCGAGTGCCTTTCTTAACTCATCCATGAAAACGGGGTCTTCAGCAATTTCCTCATCGTCAAAAAGATCAGGGTCAATATTACGCGGATTAACTTGAGCTAACCTTCTCAGAAAGGAAAGAGCACCACTCACCTGGGCATAGGAAAGATGGGGCAACTCGCTGACCACCAAGTCATAATCAACAAGTTCATCAAGGACTTCGACAAAATGATAAAGCGGGGTGGTTCGATTGTCAGCGCCAATCAAGATGGGAATGTACTGGTATTCAGGCCGCATCTGAACATAGTCGCCTGTAGCGTCGCTACAGTAAGAGAACACACGAACTATCTGGGCGGCGTTCTGAATCGCATTAAGCTCCTTCAAGTACTCGTCTAGGTTAGTAGCTAGAGAACCGACGCCGGTATTCTCCTGAAACACCGGCTTCAAATTAGTCGCTCTTTCAGTCATGTTACGGATGGTCTTTTCTGGTGTCATTTCTATTTTGAACCCTTGACCCCTAGTCTTGTTCGTCCCTCTGGCGTCAAGCGCTGTAAGGGGTCAGCGGTTATCTCACCAAACAACTCCTCATAGGATTTAATACTGCGGGCCAGAGCTATTACCAAGCGCTTAGCATGCCCGAGACTAACGAACACTCTGGCTAGTTCCGTAGCTTTACTTGGGTCGTTAAAGTCTCGCAGACAAAATCGGAGAATGAATTCCTCTGGAGATGCCGTAAGAGCAGTATAATTAGCATAAAGATGCACAGTCTGAGGTGTGGGCGTGGGCTCAGGCTCAGGCTCAGGCTCAGGCTGAATTACATTCGCAGTTGCTTTGTCTTCCGACATATGTGCCCTCTAACGTGTGAGAACCGATAACTTTGGGAGTATGCCATACCAGTACTAACCGCTTCAAGGCCTATGACCGGAATCAGGCGGATCGGTTATCCTGATTGTTCAACGGTGAAAATGCACCAGTACCGAGACTCAGGTGTTGTCGGTTAAGTTTTTCTATGGGATTCCTCGATTGGCTTAGGAATGTTGCCGGCGGACCAAAGGCGCGCCAAGCTTCAGCGGACTCGCTCGCTGAAAGTGACACCGAAGCCGATCTCGATCTCTTCGATCCCTTTCCAGAACCCGTCGCGATCGAGATCCGCGACGTCATCGATCTCCACACCATTCCACCGCGCGATGTCAAACGCGTCGTCGAGGAATATCTGCTCGAAGCCCGTCGCGCCGGCTTTCGCAGCGTGCGCATTATTCACGGCAAAGGCATCGGGGTACAGCGCGAGATGGTTAGATCAATTCTCGCGCGCACATCGTTTGTCGAAGATTGGACTGACGCGCCGCCGGATGCCGGTGGGTTAGGGGCGACGATCGCACGGCTCGAAAGTCCCAAGTCTCAGGTCTGAAGTCTCTCAGGTCTTAGTTTGAGATCACAGAGTTCATCGGGCCAGACTTGAGACTTGGGACCTGAGACTTGTGACTCACGGGCCGCATTCCGCATTGGTATGCGTGAC
>JBGQJU010000172.1:0-6214 GCA_041499185.1 Pyrinomonadaceae bacterium
AAATTTTGTTGTGCCGAACGCTTCGATCTCGGGACAATACATCACTGCTACCGCGACGGATTCAAACAACAACACATCGGAGTTTTCCGCGTGCGTGCAACGGACGACGACCAACGCGGTGATTCAATTCAGCGCGCCTAATTACAATGTCGGCGAAGGCGACGGCAGTGTCACCATTACAGTCAATCGCTCAGTCGACACATCGGCGTTTTCTTCAATCGATTTTGCCACCGGCAATAACGAGTACCGGCCCTGCACCCCCGGCGACCCGCAGAACCTGGCGGGCGTCGCGACGCAGAACTGCGACTTCATTCGAAATCAAGGCACCCTCATATTTAGTCCGGGTGACACCAGCAAGACGTTCACGGTGCTGATCGTTGACGACGGCAATGTCGATGGAACCGAAACCTTCCCGGTAACGCTTAGTAACCTGGTGGGCGGACCACCGGCTGTGATTCCCCCAGCCACAGTGACCATTGCCGACAACGACACGGCCCAGGCAACTTCACCGGTGCCCTTCCGATTTTCGGGTGCGTTCACCGGTGCACAGGAAACACCGCCGAACAACTCGAACGGCAGCGGCGCTGGCGTTGTGTTGCTTACCTCAAACGATTTAACTAAGGGTCAAGCGGGACTGCAATTTTCAAACCTGGGCAGCAGCGAGACCGGGGCGCACATTCACGGGCCGGGGAGCCCGGGCGTACCTGCTCCGATTATTTTTCCGCTGCCGACCACAAATCCGGTGATTAACTTCCAGCTCAACGGCATTACCGCGCAACAGGTGTCGGATATGAGGAGCGGCTTGGATTACCTGAACGTGCACAGCCAGAATTTTCAGAACGGAGAGATTCGAGCGCAGTTGCTCTGGAATCCGACCCTCGAACAGGACTTCTTTGTTCGTCAGCACTATCTGGACTTTCTCCAGCGCGAACCTGATCCAGGCGGCTTCACGTTCTGGACCGGCCAGATCAGCCCGTGTCTGGCTAACGTGCAGTGTTTGCACGACAAGACGATTGTGGTCTCGAATGCGTTCTTCTATGAGTTGGAATATCAGCAGACGGGCGCCTATGCATATCGGCTGTTCCGCGAAGCCTTCGGGAATACCCAACCGCAGCCGAATCCCGACGCGTCAAATCCGACTGAAGCGAACAAGATTCCTTCTTACGATGCGTACGCGGCTCTTCGCGCGCGCGTCGTCGGCGGCGCGAATCTGACGGCGGGCCAGCAGGACGCAGCAAATGCATTCGTGAATTCACCGCAGTTTCTGGTGCGGTATCCGGCGAGTTTGACACTCGATCAATTTGTTGACGCGATTCTCAACACCATCATGACGGATATCGGCGTGAACCTGACGTCGCAGCGGACGGCGCTGATCGCTTTGGGTAGTCGCGCGGCAGTGGTCTATCGGCTGGCTAATGACGACTTGCAAGGCGGCAATGGGGGCATCAACAACCGCGCGTTTATCGACGCGGAGTACAACCGCGCGTTTGTGGTGACGCAATATTTTGGCTACCTGCGGCGCGATGGGGACATTGGCGGCATACTGTTCTGGAAGGGTCAGGTAGACAGCGCGCCTCTCAGAAATGTGCCGAAGCAGAATGCGATGGTGTGCTCGTTCATAACTTCGGGCGAATACCAGTTGCGCTTCGGTCCCAAAGTCCCGCGCACCAACAATGAGTGCCCGCAGTAGTACGGACATTATTGTCGGTATCGACTGCGTGCTGCCCAAAGACGATAGCGAATCTACTGACCCAGGTCTTAAAGTCTGACTGAGTTCGCAGCGGCGTAGAAGTGGACGACCTGCCAACCTTTCGCCCCGATTTAAGCCATCGGGCCGATCGATAACTAATTCGCTGCTGTGAAAAACGACGGCTTGTCAAGTGATCGCTCTATGCTTCCTTGTTCTTCTTTTCACTTAACAACGTTATCACACGGAAGACCTTGACGCCTTGGAAGACCGCTTGTTAGACTCCAAATACACAAAGCAAAACTCGACGCGTTGCTGCGTCGCTCCAAGGAGGGTTACCCCCAGACCCGCGCGTGCGGCGCAGTCTGATTTTTGAATTCGATGGAGGTGCTGTAGTGGGCTTCAAAGTTGGCCAGAAAGTTGTCTATCCGAATCACGGAATCGGAACCATCGAGTTGATCGAGCAGAAGCAAATAGGCGCGATCTTACTTCCCTTTTACACGCTCCGTCTTGCTGCCAACAACTCACTCGTGCTCGTTCCAGTTCCGAATGCTTCCGAAGTTGGCCTGCGTGCCCCAATCTCGTCGGGTGAGTGTGAAATGCTCTTTAAAGTTTTAGCAGATGATTTCTCGTCCCCCGCTAATGATTGGAAAGATCGTTTCAAAGAGTTCTCTGAAAAGATGCGCACCGGCGACATCTTCGAAGTGGCCTATGTGCTCAAGCATCTGACCTACTTGAGTCACATCAAACCACTGTCGTTTCGCGAGCAGCGCATGCTCGAGCGCTCGCGCTATCTGGTAATCTCCGAGCTGGCGTCGGTTTGCCGCCAGCCTGAATGCAACATCGCTCCACGGGTTGAAGATGCGCTTGCGCGCGCGTGCACAAAGCACGAACGCCGACCGGCAAAGGTCCGCGTGGCAGGAGCTGTGGCCGGTCACTGAGGCCGCTGATTCAAAATCTCGTCAGCTCAGGGTTGCAATTCAAACAATTCAAGCCCAGCGATTCAGCGGGAAGCGCCCCGCGAATGCCTGTTTGAGTGTGTTTTATGCCTGCCGTTTCTTGCGTGATATAATCTGCGCCGTCAGCACTTCTGCAATAAGACACTGACTTTTTCCCTCCAACACGATGGATGAACCTGGTAGTTATCTCGGCACCCTTTTTCTCGATGGATTTGTCTCAGGTGCGCCGTTCTCGTCCCTCAGCGTATTTCTGAAACTCGTGGCGGTCGGCATCCTGGTGTCGGCGAACGCGTTTTTCGTAGCGTCGGAATTCGCTCTCGTTTCAGTCCGCCGCGCAAAGCTGGAGCGCTCAGCCAGTGGCAGCCGTGGCGCGCGCGCGGCACTGCGGCTCTTGAATAATCCGACGCTCTTCATTTCCGCAACCCAACTGGGAATAACACTGGCTTCGCTCGCGCTCGGCTGGATCGGCGAGCCGACAGTGGCGGCTTTGCTGCAACCGTTCGCGTCGAGCATTGCTTCCTCGGGTCGTGCCGGTTACGTGGCGCATGTCATGGCCATCGTTGTGGCCTTCTTCGCAATTACTTTTCTGCACATCGTCCTTGGTGAGCTGATGCCGAAGATGGTGGCGCTCGAACGCGCCGAAGGGCTGGCGCTTTTTTGTGCCCGTCCGCTGGAGATCTTTGCGAGAGTTTTTAGCACACCGCTTTGGATTTTTAATAAGACTGGCTCGGTTCTCGGTCGCTTGTTGGGTCTGAAGGCTAATCTCGATCACACTTCTGTTTACACCGAAACAGAGTTGCGCCAACTGATTGACGTCGCGCGCGAGAGTGGGCTGTTGCGTGCCGAAGAGCGACGGTTGATTCAGCGAGTGTTTGAGTTCTCTGACACGCTCGTGCGCGAAGCGATGATCCCGCGCCCAGCGATGGCGGCGATCTCGAGTGATTGCTCGCTCGAACAGATCACTGAAGCCTTTCGGCAATACCGTTATTCGCGCCTGCCGGTCTACCGTGAGTCGCTTGATAACGTAATCGGCTTTATCCTGAGCAAGGATTTAATGCCCTACCTTTTGCGGCCCGAAAGCTTCAGGCTGGAAGACGTGCTCCAGCCGCCGCTGTACGTGGTGGACACCGCGCGGCTCGAAGATGTGCTGCGACAAATGCAAAAGGCAAAGGTCCACTTCGGTTTTGTGGTCGACGAGCATGGCGGGCTGGAAGGCATTATCACCCTCGAAGATCTGCTCGAAGAGATCGTCGGCGAGATTTCTGACGAGCACGACGAAGAGATCCGCGAGCAAATCATACCGGCCGGAGAACGCCGGTACTTGCTCGATGGCGGACTCGCGGTGCGCGATCTCAATCGCAAACTCAAGCTCTCTGTGCCGGAATCCGAAAGTTACACGACCATCGGCGGCTTTCTGATGACCGCGGCCGGACATGTCCTTCGGCCCGGTGAAGTTGTAACGCACAATGGCCTCGTGTTCCGCATAGAGCGCGTCGAGCGCCGGCGCGTGATGCGTGTCGGGCTCGAGCTCCCCGAGAAAACCGAAGAATCACAACGCGAAGCTGCTGCTGATCGCGTCGGCGCGGCGAGATGACCATTCCCGATCATCTAAGCTGCTCAGCATCGTAAACAAGTTTCCCGTCGACGAATGTTTTTAGAACATGAAGGACCAGGATTTCTTTTGGCGCTAGGAGGGTAATGTCTTGCGAGACGACAGTGAAGTCAGCAAGCTTCCCTTTTTCGATCGATCCCTTCACCTCCTCCTCAAACTCAGCATATGCGGCCTCGACGGTGTAGCCGCGCAGGGCTTCTGGTAACGTCAGTCGCTGGTCCGGATACCAACCGCGGGGAGGATTGCCATTCGGATCCTGTCGAGTGATCGCTGCATAGATCCCGTAGAAAGGGTTCAGTGTCTCACCGGGAAAGTCAGAGCTAAGCGGCAAGTGAACTCCAGTTGCGAGCAGCGAGCGCCAGGCGTACGCGCCTTTGATTCGCTCGGGTCCAACGCGCTTTTCGGCCCAAGCCATATCGGAGGTGCAGTGCGTTGGTTGCATCGAAGGAATGACGCCGAGTTCGGCGAAGCGCGGAATGTCCTCCGGCGCGAGGACTTGCGCGTGTTCAATGCGCAGGCGGGTACGCGCTTTCAAAGATGCGGGCCCCGCCAGATTGCGACCCACCGGCAGCTCTTCCAGTGCGCGCGCATAAGCATCAAGCACCATGCGGTTGGCGGCATCGCCGATGGCGTGTGTACAAACTTGAAATCCCCTTTCGAGTGAGCGGCGAGTGAGTTCGTAAACGTCCTTTTCGGGAGTGGTGACAACTCCTTTTGTTTGCGGCGCGTCGCTGTAGGGTTGAAGCAGTGCCGCGCCGCGCGAGCCCAGCGCGCCATCAGCAAAGAGCTTGAACGAACGGATGGTCAGCCGATGTTGCGGATCGATTTCGGGTCCTCGTTTTAGCCATTCATCAACCAGCGCGCGATCGGCTCCGTCCAGAATCGCGTAAACACGCAGCGGCATGCGACCCTCGCGGATCAACTCCCGAAATGCCTGGAGCATGATCGGCGAGACACGGGCGTCGTGAACCGACGTCAATCCGTTGCGCACGCACTCACCAGCCGCAAGCTCGATCGCTTTCTTTGTCTGCTCCAGAGTCATCGGCGGAATGTGTTTTTCAACCAATGCCTGGGCCCGATTGAGCAGAATCCCGGTGGGCTCGCCAGTCTTTTCATCGCGGAGAATTTTGCCGTTCTCCGGATCCTTTGTACCTTTGGTAACGCCTGCGAGTTGAAGCGCCTTCTTGTTGGCCCAGGCGGCAAAGCTGTGAAGGCCTACCAAATACACGGGATTGTTCGGCGAGATATCGCTCAGCGCTTGATTCGAAGGGTAATGCGAGGCCCACTTTCCCTCGTCCCATCCCCAACCCAAGATCCATTCGTTTGGCGCGGCGGTCGCTACTCGCTGCTTTACCCGCGCGACCGCTTCCGTCTCATCACTTACGTCTTTCAAGTTCAGACGAAGCAGACTCTTGCCGAACTCGAGCAGATGAACGTGCGCGTCAATCAATCCCGGCAAGACAGTTGCGCCGTGCAGATCGACAACGCGCGCAGCTCCCGCAAACAGCCGCCGCGCTTCTTCATTGCTTCCAACCCACGCGATGCGGTCTCCCTGAATCGCAATCGCCTGCGCGTTGGGCCGGGTTGGATCCATTGTGATGACGTTCGCATTGAGCAGCAGCAGATCGGCTTTTTGGAGAGATAGGTGAGAGAGTAGGCGCGAGTGAGTTGGGGGAACGAGAATAATCAAGAGAATCGAAAGCGCCATCTTGATGTTAATAGTTAATTTCTCCATGAATCCTCCGACATTTGAAAATTCTCTGCGCCACCGCAGCGTTCTCTGCGTCTCCGCAGTGAGTATACTTGAAGCTACTGTCACCGCAGAGCAACTGTGTTTGAAGTCAAGCTGATATTGACTCAGGGTTAAGTTGCCAACGAGCATTGTTGCGGATCATGACGTTAACGATCGAAAGCAGTTTGCGCATGCAAGCGACGATGGCCACTTTGAACGGTTTG
>JBGQJU010000173.1:0-5966 GCA_041499185.1 Pyrinomonadaceae bacterium
ATTTTTTCCGAGCCGGGTCGTGATATCAGTTTCAAGCACTCCATTACCTGGTCCGTTTGGCGATACTCAATCCCGGCGTAAAGGTCCTCTTCATTCTCGCGCACGATCACGATGTCCATGCCTGCGTGCTTTGTCTCAACGAACGGATGATACGAAACGCAGGGCCGCACATTCGCGTAGAGGCCGAGCGTCTTGCGCACGGTGACGTTAAGACTCTTGTAGCCGCCGCCCTGCGGGGTCGTGATCGGCGCTTTAAGAAAAACTTTATTGTTGCGCAGAGAGTCCCAGGC
The DNA here is from genome assembly GCA_041499185.1 of Pyrinomonadaceae bacterium. Taxonomy (GTDB): domain Bacteria; phylum Acidobacteriota; class Blastocatellia; order Pyrinomonadales; family Pyrinomonadaceae; genus JAOAPY01. The sequence goes on from JBGQJU010000173.1 coordinate 291, forward strand.
GCTCGGATCAATTCCAGAAGAGTTTCCGGACAGGTAGACTTTTTCGCCGATATCAATCTTTTCAATCTGAAGTTTGGCCCCGGCTTCTTTGAGGATGTGAAGCGTTGCTTCCATGATTTCCGGGCCGATACCGTCGCCGTAGGCGACAGTGATGGGTATGCTTGGCATAAGATAAGTGCCTTTCTTTCTGGTTTGAGAAGTTGACGAATATAAGCCAAAAAGTGGAAGTGAGCAACGCGAGCGAGACTGTTTAGAGTTCAACCTTCAGGTTGCTTATTAATAGGAGACAACCTGAAGGTTGAACTCTAAACCAGGACGTTGGTGTTAAGATTGAACCTTCCGGAATGAACAACCAGGCTTTCGGCATTCTCGAGTTCGACCCGCTGCGGGCGTTGTTGCGCCGCGGCGCGCAAACCGACAATGGCCGCGCGCGCATCGACGCACTTGCGCCGATCGAGGATCTAGACGAGCTGCGACGCGCTCTTCGTCTGGTTGCGGAATATGTCGAGTTACAGCAGCGCGGAGGCCGCTTGTCGTTCGACGGCATTGCGGATTCCAGCGATTCGATTTCGCGTCTGCGGATCGAAGGAACAGCGCTCGATCCGCTGGCGATGCTCGACCTGGCGCAACTGTGCGAACGGGCAACGGACGCGCGGGCGGCGATTCTGGCTGAACGCGAAGCTTGTCCCACGCTGTTTGAGATCGTTTCTGCGCTGCCACGGGAATTGAACAACTTGGCGGCGCGTCTTACCAAAAAGATTTTGCCGAGCGGCGAACTTGATGATCGCGCCAGCCCGCAACTGGCGGCGATTCGACATGAGATTGCCAAAGCGCGCTCGCGAATCACGCGCTCGCTGGAAAGTCTCATGCGTCGTTCGAGCGAAGCGATCCAGGAAGAGTTGGTGACGATTCGCAACGATCGTTTCGTGATTCCGGTCCGCTCAGATCATCAGGGTCGGATTAAAGGAGTAGCGCACGGCTCATCGTCTTCTGGGGCTACGATCTTTGTCGAGCCGCTGGAAACAATCGAAGCGAACAACGAATTGCAGACGTTGCGCGAAACAGAACAGCGAGAAATAGTGGAGATCCTGTTCGCGCTGTCGGAAGAATTGCGTCGAGAGTTACCGGCGATCGAACAAGCGGCTGACGCCATCTCCGAGCTTGATTTCGTCGGCGCCAAGGCGGCGTTTGCGGAAAGGTTCGACTGCGTGGTGCCTGAAATCGCCACCGCTGCGACCGATAGTACAGGGTCAGCAAAATCTGCGAACGAAAACATTTTGGAATTCACAGAAGCCCGCCATCCGCTTCTCGAGGAAAGTCTTCGTGCCTCTGGCGCTTCTGTTGTTCCCGTTTCACTTAGGCTGGACAGTGAACATTCGGTCATGGTGATCTCAGGAGCCAACGCGGGCGGCAAGACGGTGGTCTTGAAAACGGCGGGGCTGCTTTCATTGATGGCGCTCTCTGGCTTGCCGGTGCCGGCGAAACGCGCGAGCGTTCCTTTCTATCGAGCCGTGCTCGCAGATATCGGCGACCACCAATCGCTGGCCGCTAACCTTTCGACGTTTACTTCGCATGTCGCGAACATTGGGAAAATGATCGAGCTCTGCGAAGCCGCTGGGAGCGCGGACATCTTGTCCGCATCTGGCCCGGTGCTTGTTCTCCTGGATGAAGTCGGGACGGGAACCGATCCGGAAGAGGGTTCGGCGCTCGGCGTAGCGGTCGTCGATCATTTCAAACAGTGCGGGGCGCACGTGCTGGCGACGACCCACTATTCAGGTTTGAAGATGTATGCGGCCAATCAGTCCGGCGTGCTCAACGCCAGCGTCGAATTCGACGAAAAGACTCTGCGTCCGACCTATCGTCTGTTGGTCGGGGTCGCCGGCTCGTCTGCGGGATTGGAGATCGCGCAGCGCTTTGGCATTCCTGCTGAAGTGATCCGCAATGCACACGAGCAGGTGAAGAAATCTTCGCGTGATGCCGTCGAGTACCTGCGGCGTATTAAGCGCGAAGCCGAAGAAGCGGAAAGCCTGCGAAAAGCGCTGGAAGAAGAGCGCGCCGCGGTGGCCGAGAAATTTGCCGCGCTTGATGAACAGGCAGCGAAGTACGAGTCTGAACGCCAGGCTGAATTTGAAGGAGAGATGTCGAGGGCGATAAAGGAATTTGAAGAACGCAGCCGGGAACTCGCGGCTAAGATTGAAGACCGCGCCTCGCGTTTGAAAGTGGACCGCGAAGCTACGCGACGCGCGGCAGAACTGAAACGCGAAGCTCAACGCGTGGCGCTAGTCCCGAGCAAAACTGATCGGGGCTCTCGACGGTTATCGTCTCAGGCGCCGGAGCTCCGTGGCGTTCGCGTAATTCGTGATGGCCAGGTAGTCAGTGATCTTCCGGGCGGGCCCGATAGAACAAAACCGATTAAGGAGCGGGTGGCGCGCTCTGCCCGGCAGGATATCCGCGGTCCCCTCCGCGATCTGAAGATTGGGGATAGGGTGCGTCTGCTTTCGTTCGGCTCAGTTGGAATAGTCAATCACATTAAGGACGATGAAGCCGAAGTGCGCGTTGGCTCACTACGAATGCGCGAAAAGCTCGAGAATCTGGAGCTTGTTTATGAAGTCAGCACGAGTGGCGGCGAAGCGAGCGAGCGCGGTGATGAAGTCAGTACCCCGACAGGTCGGGGTAGCGGGCGGGTCAAACCATCGTTGGAAGAGACGCGTCGCCGGGCTTCGTCGACCGAGCTTCACCTTCATTCGTCTACGAACAGCTCTGACGTGGCCATAACCGCCGAACTAAATCTGATCGGCAAAACAACCGACGAGGCGGTCGAGCTGACGGACAAGTTTCTGGACGAGGCCTTCTTGAACGGCCTCAGCGAACTGCGCATAGTCCATGGCCACGGAACGGGCGCCTTGCGTCGCGCGATTGCTGAACTGCTGAAAGATCATCCGCACGTCGCGCGCTTTGCGGCGGCGGCGCAGGATCAAGGAGGCAGCGGCGCGACGGTTGTGGAGTTGAAGCAGTAAGGGACGGGTATGATCAATCCTGACTTTGAAAAGCTGCTCAGCGCGGTGATTCCAATCGCACAACGTATGTTGAAAGACCTCGGCGCGTTCATCCCGTTTGGTGCTTTCATTGCTAAGGACGGCGAAGTGCAACTCGCGGGCGGCGAAGGCGATCCCTCACATCTCGAGACGCAGGAGATTGTGGAAATGTATCTGGAGGCTTATCGCGAGGGAGCGGCCAATGGCAACTTTAACTCTACGGCGTTGTGCGTCGATGTGCGCGTACATAGTCCCGGGAAGTTGGAAAAGATTGATGCGATTCAGATCATGCTGGAACATTCTGGAGGCGAGGCGCTGAACGCGTTCATGCCTTATGAGAAGCATGCGCAGTCAGACATAACCTATGCGCCACTTTTCGCAACTCCCTCGGATCCCCGTGTGTTCATTAAGCTTGCTTCCGAGAAGGAACAGTGACGGTCTTTTAGCCAATCGTCACGACCAGTCGAATGCGGTAGAATTGCGGAGAAGGAGCAAAGCGGAGTTCCAGGAAAAATGACTGACACTGCATATCGAAAACCATTGAAGCGGGTGGTGGCTAAGCCCGATGTCTGCGGCGGCGAACCGTGCATCCAGGGAACGCGGATTAATGTCGCGGTGATCTTGGACTCGTTGGCTGAGGGTCTATCCCCGAAGGAAATAACAAAGCACTTCCCACCGTTGACTGAACTGGACGTTCGCGCCGCAGTGGCGTACGCGAAAGGAGGGTCGTTATGAGACGTGAGGAGCTAATCAAAGAAATAAGGGAGCTTCCACCCGAGGACCGAGAGGCGCTTCTGGAAGTGATTACTCAGATTGTGCAAGAGGAACCCTCAATACGGAAACCAAGGACACCTTTCGTGGAACAGCTTCGCGGGATTGCAAAGCCCGACAGCCCATCACAAACGAGTGCGGGTCGCGAAGATCCTACTGATGGGCACTTATCTCTCTCTCAACGGCTCTATGGAATTCTCGAGTTTGAGAACGGGCCGCCGACTGATGAAGAAGTAAAGGACATGATCGCAGATTATCTGATCGAGAAATCTCCTGATGCGCGTCCTACTTGACACTGATGTCGTACTTGACGTGATTCTGGGGTGCGAGCCCTTTGCAAAAGAAGCGGCCGAGATCCTCGACCTCAGCGAGCAAGGCGCATTCGACGCGTACGTCTCCGCGATTACACCACTCAATGTTTTCTATGTGGCTCGGAAGGCCAGAACGAAAGCTGATTTAAGGCAAGCTGTTCACGGACTTTTACAGACGGTTTGCGTTTGCACCATTGATGAGTCAGTGCTTGCAAATGCGTTCACGTTATCGTTTCAAGACTACGAAGACGCTGTTCAGCATTGCTGTGCGACCGCAAACAATCTCGAAGGAATCGTTACGCGAAATCTAAAGGACTACAAGAACGCTACACTGCCCGTCTTTTCTCCGGCGGATTTCCTTAGGAAGCTTGAATCGCAGCAGACTTAAACCAGATGCGTTTTCCGCAAACCTTCATCGATGACCTGCGCCGCCAGGCGGACATTGTTCGCATTGTCCAGGACTATGTGACGTTAAAGAAGGCCGGCGCCAACTGGGTCGCTCCGTGTCCGTTTCACAAGGAAACCAAACCTTCGTTTTCCGTCAGCCCTGCAAAAGAGATGTTCTTCTGCTTTGGCTGTCACAAAGGCGGCTCGGTATTCACGTTTGTGATGGAGATCGAGCGCGTGACTTTTCCTGAAGCGATCAAAATCGTCGCCGAGAAGTCCGGCATGCCGCTGCCAAAGATGGTTGACGACAGCGGCTTTGAAGCGCGCCGGCGTGAATCAGATCAGGTGATTGAGTTGAATCAGTGGGCACTGCAGTGGTGGCAGGATCAACTGGAAAGCAAATCCGGGCCGGCGCGCGGCGTGCGGGAGTATCTCAAGGACCGGGGCATCACCGAAGAAACAAAACAAACTTTCCGGCTTGGCTTTGCGCCCGATAGTTGGGAAGCGCTTTCAACTCATCTTCGGCAAAAAGGGGCGACCCAGGAGCAACTGGAAAAGAGCGGATTGGTTGTGAAGAAAGATGAAGGCGGCTCGTACGATCGGTTTCGTGCACGGCTGATATTTCCCGTGTCCGATGTCCAGGGCAAACCCATAGCTTTTGGCGGTCGAACGCTGGAACCGGAGGGAGAACCAAAATATCTAAACTCGCCGGAAACAGCAGCCTATACCAAGGGACGGCATTTGTTCGGGCTTAACCTGACCCGCGATGAGATTCGCCGGAACGGCTTTGCCATTTTGGTTGAGGGCTATTTGGATCTGATCGTTCCTTATCAGTTTGGGGTGCGGAATGTGGTGGCCAGTCTGGGGACGGCGCTAACGCCCGAGCAGGTGAAACTGATCGGCAGGTTTGCGCGTAAGGTAGTGGTGAACTATGATGGTGATCGCGCGGGCGTGCAGGCAGCCAAACGAGCGATCGAAACTATTCTGGCGGAAGATCTCGAAGTTAAGGTTCTGGTCCTCCCGGACAACGCCGATCCGGATGATTTCATCAGAAAATACGGCGTGACGGAGTATCAGCAGCGCCGAGGCGAGGCACAGCCCCATATACAATTTGTGATCGATCAAGCGGTACGGGATCGTAACCTTCACAGCCCGGCTGACAAGGCTGCGGC
>JBGQJU010000174.1:0-5956 GCA_041499185.1 Pyrinomonadaceae bacterium
CTGCTTACGACTACGCGTACGCCGTTGCTCTTATCCAAGAAATCGGTGTGATTGGAATCGATGCCCGAATCAAGCACAGCGACACCAATGCCGGTGCCGTCGAGTCCGTTAGCGTTGATGCCGCTAGTCGTGCGCACCGCGTCAGCCCCGGCCGTAGCCGAGACGTGCCCGGAGGATTTGACCTCAGCGTCCAAGGAGACGCAGCTCACCTCAGCGAAAGAGGCCAACGCGTCGACAACGCTTGCGGGCAGTTCAACCACGTGGATGTTGAAATTCTGGAATTGCCGCTTAATATGGACGCCGTTACTATTGAGCAGAGCGTTGAGTGTGGCGCTTATAGGGCCATTAAACTGGAGTATGACTTTTACAACTTCGTCACCACCTCCGCTTTGAGCGCGGCGAACTTTACCACGCAGGTCACGTGCGACCTTGTCAGCACGTGCTGAAGTGTTTCCAGTTTGCGCGCTGGCCTTCTCGCTGATCAAAATGCCGAAAGTGGCTGCGAACAGCAGTGAAAGCGTTGTGCACCATGTAATGAATCGTGAAAGTTTTATGGAGTTCATCTAAATCTCCTAGCTCTAAACATTGGTTGAATCAGTTGGGCTATAGAAAGCCGTCATTTGTTGTTGTTGGCACCGCGAACCGAGCGCGATGCGATTACCTCGCGCTTTGTTTGGCAACCCCGATGCCATTGATCTTTTGTCTTTGGAAATGCTCGTTTTCCGGGGATTTCCCGCGAGTTTTGTCGGTCCTGGTGAAGTGGTCAACCCCCGAGTCAGTCAGCCTGGAAGACCATCGGTCATGAAGACAGCGGCACGCGGTCTGTTTGGAGGGATACCCGCCGGGAAGTACCAGAGGCGGTTGCTCAGTAAGTAGCGAAGTTTGATCGCGTTCACTACCGGCCCCCGGGCCGTCCGTGCGCCAGTAGTCTTTGAGTTGAAGGGCGGACCTCTCCAGCTCACCAGCACTTACCGGTTTGCAAATAAACCAGCGACCCATGGGCCGTGCCCTTGTCGAATAGCCTCGTTAGAGCGATACTAAGGCGACCCGTCGCCAATGTGTTTGCAGGATTCAACCAATTCAGGACGAGCCTGGGAAGGGGATCTCTGATACTAGAATTCTGAGTCCTTGTACCCGCGCTCTGCCCGAGCAAGCAGTCGGCCCGGCTGCGAGATTTGTTTTACTCCGCTGGCATCATCAGGACTTTAGTCGTTTAGTAAAATGGCAACTCACTTTTATAGCAGGAAGAAGGGAGCGATCCATTAACGCGCTCGTCCGTTTCAAGTTTTTATTCCTGGGCGTGCTCTGCGCCGCAGTACTTAACTGGCCGGCGCCATACCTCAACGTTCGCGCTCAACAAGTGAGCGGTAGCATCAAGGGCACAGTCAAGGTAACCACGGGTGTTGCCGGGGCAACCCATGAGTTGCTTCCCGGTGCGCGGCTCACATTGGTCAATCGCGATCTGCCCGAACAATCCTTCAAGACAGTTACGGACAATGCCGGCAACTTTATCATTGCCGATCTGCCGGCCGCGATCTTTGTGCTTACGGTTGATGCCGACGGACTGCCAAAGGTTACGCGCGAGATCACGCTGACATCGGGCGCAACACTCACCGTCGAGATCGACGTGACGGCGTCGCTTTCCGAATCGGTTACGGTCCGCGAGGAAGAGGGCCTGCTCAGCACTTCCGAAACGACGACCAGTAATACCATTCGCTCGCAGACGTTGAATGATGTGCCTCTGCGATCCGAAAACTTTCAAAGCGCACTGTTGTTGACACCTGGCGTTGTGCGGGGACTGGACAGCGTAGACCATCAGAAAGGCGCGCGCGCCGGCCAGAGCGCTTACACGATGAACGGCGTCGACATCACCGATCCGGCAACTGGCAACCTCGCCTTTGACATTCCGCTCGAGGCTGCGGCAAACGTACGTGTCGAAGAAAACCCTTACTCGGCTGAGTTCGGCCGGCTTACCGGCGGCGCGACAGAACTTGAAACGAAAACGGGCAGCAACAAATTCAGTTTCACCGCCGCGCGCTTCTTTCCGACGTTTCGGCGGATAATCGGCGGCCCAATTGATTCATTTCGTCCGCGCGTAACTTTTAGCGGGCCCTTGGTTCGCGACCGTCTTTTCTTCCTCCAGTCTTTTGAATACCGGTTCACGCGCGCTCGCGTGCCAAGCCTTAAAGCCCCGGGCGACGACTCGACCTTTGCGGCCTTCAATTCGTTCACGCAACTCGATTACAAGATCAACAAGAACCACAACGCTAAATTGGTCGCGGCATTCTTTCCAGAGAAAGACCGCTTCGTCGGACTCAATACCTTCAATCCACAATCAACCACACCAAACGTGATGCGGCGAGGCGCGCTCTTCTCGATCTCCGAGCAGACGATCTTCAGCAATGGTTCGTTTCTCGATTCCCAGTTGAGCTATGGGATCACTTCAGTTGACGTGTCCGGGCCGAGAACGCGACCGCTCGAATTACAGCCGGAAGGCAACACCGGCAACTACTTCGCTGACATCCGCAGGCAGTCTCGCCGGCTGCAGTGGCGGGAATCTTACTTCGCGCACCCATTTCAGTTTTACGGCGAACATTCCTTCAAGTTCGGCGGCGAGATTTACTACTCGCGCACCACTGGCGTATTCCGCTCCGACCCGATCCTGATTAAACGTGAAGATCAGACGCTCGCGCGGCGGATAGAATTCAGCGGCGGCGAGAGAATCGCGCGCGCCCTGGGCGAATACAGCGCCTTTGCGCAGGACCGGTGGACGATCGATCAAAAGTTTACGATTGACGCGGGCGTGCGGTTCGATCATGACAGTCTGACTCGGAAGAACAATGTCGCGCCGCGTCTCTCGTTCATGTACCAGCCGTTGAAGAATCCGCTTGTGATTGTCCGTGGTGGGATCGGCATTTTCAGTGATCGAACCCCGCTTTCCGTCGGCTACTTCGCACAACTTCCCGGGCGTGTCGTCACGAGCTTCGCCGCAGACGGGATCTCGATAACCGATGGCCCGCGTCTTTTTGCGCACTTTAGGTCAGCGCGCTTGCGCAGCCCATACAGCTTGCGGTGGAGTTTACAAACTGATTTCGCTATCACAAAAAGCCTGACGGCGCGTGCGGGTTATATTCAACGATCGACAACTAAGGATTTTCTCATCGACAGCATGGACGTTTCTGGTCAGGGCGCTCTCATGCTTAACAGCCGCGGTCGCTCACAATACCGCGAGTTGCAACTGCTGGCGACCTACGCTAATGCGCGCGTCGGCAGGTGGAACGCTTCCTACGCCTGGTCCAGGACTCGCGGCGATCTCAATTCTATTGACACCTTCCTCGGAGATTTTCCTCCGCTGGTGGTATGGCCTAACGAGCACGGTCCTGTATCCTTTGACGCCCCTCATCGTTTCCTTGCGTACGGCGAGATAAAGTCGCGCTACGATATCACCATCTCGCCAGTGGCTGAGATCCGATCAGGGTTCCCTTTCTCCGCTCTCAATGAGCGAATGGATTTCGTCGGTCGACGCAACCGGGCGGGACGCTATCCGACCTATCTATCACTCGACCTGCAGGTTGTTAAGGGCTTCAAGATACCGAGTTTTGTTCCGAGGTTTCAGGGTCGCCGCGCGCGGATAGGCATCGCCGTTCTTAACGTCACGAATCACTTCAATCCGCGCGACGTACAGAACAATCTTGCCAGCAGGCGGTTTGGACAGTTCTTCAACAGTCTGGGCGCGTCCGTGCGCGGCAAGTTTGAGCTCGATTTCTAGCGAGGCTCCGGAGCGCCAGAAAGCCCTGACGTGGTGAGGCCGCTTTGCCTTTACTACATTCGATCCTCTTCATATATTATCTCCCACAATTAACTAACACCTTATGTGGATCAGCATAGCTGACTAACAATGAAACGGATCAAATCTCCGGAGCTGCCATCGACAGATGACAAGTTTCATAGAAGATTGCCTCTCTACCGGCTGTTAGCCGTAGTGCTGATTGCCATCGCGGTCATTGCCTGTAGCGTTCAGCAGATTTGGCGTCAGGACGGCGATCCATACCTGTTCGTCCATGCAGCGCGTCTATTCATGCAGAGACAAGATATTTACTTGATACCTGATCAGCATGGTGCTTATTATTATTACCCGCCCTTCTTCGCCTGTTTGAATATCCCTTTGACCATTCTGCCAATAGAAGTGGTTGTACTTCTATGGGCGCTTGCCTCGGTTGGGCTACTAGGCTGGAGTATGGCTGCGTTTTATAGTGGTCTTACCGGCCAGCCATTCTTTTCGATCCCAGAGAAAACTCGATGGCTTGTATGTTTTTTTGCGACCGTTCTGACGGCGCGGTTCATCATTCTTCACCAACGGTTTGGGTCGGCAAATGTCTTTGTACTGGCACTGGCAGTATTTGGCTTGACGCGGCTGGCAAAAAAACAGAGGGTACGCGCCGGGATAACGCTTGGGTTGTCAATAGTTCTAAAACTGACGACGTTACCGTTCGGATTCTGGTTTTTCGCGAAGCGCAATACCAGAGTTCTATTGGGAATGGTCTTAGGCAGCTTAATCGGAGTCACGCTTCCCGCGGTCGTAGTTGGCTTAAGTAAGGACGCGAGCTATCACCGTGAGTGGGTCGAACAGGTGATTCTCTTCAATGAACCGGGAACCGGAAGCTGGACGGGCATAGGGAATGTATCGCTTCGGGCCCAGGCAGATCGATTCTTTCTAAAGGCGGACGCATTCGTTGACAAGGGAAGGCCATACCGCGTTACGATTGTGGAACTGCCGCAGCCAATTGTCCGCCTGCTCGGTTGGCTCGTGATGTTAGGAGTTGCCCTGACGATTGTTTTGTACGCTGTGCGATTTCAAGATGCTCCGGAACTGATCTCTCAGTGGGGCGGATTTGCTTTCGTATTCAGCTTAATACCGATTTTCTCCACTGTGACCTTAATCCCGCATTTGATTCTCTTGATCCCTGCTTACATTTACGTGGTCCACGTTTGGTATTTTCGGCTGACCACGGATCGCGTGTTTCGCGTTTTGGTCTTGCTATCGTTTATCTTCACGTCATTGACCACGAAAAGCTTTTTCGGATTATTCGTCAGTCGAATGCTCTCAGCCTTGGGCTTCATTCCCCTGGGAATTCTGTTTCTTTCGGCTGCGATATTTCGAGCAGCATCCTGCATTCAAAGGAACACCAATAGTCAGCTAGTGCCAGAGTAAGAGGAACAGATCCTGAACTCCACTCCAGCTATAGGTTAGTTGCCCTTAAGATTCCTGGTCATACTAAGCTGGCGCCTCAACAAGGTCAGGACGAATGTTGTCCCTAGTGTAGACCTGCCATTCGTCGCCCAGGCCAACTTGGCTATCAGTCTCGCCGAGGTCGTGTGGATTGATTTGCGCCAGCACCTGAACCACGGCGGCATCAAACTCTTTGCCGGCTCGGTCCAACAGAGAATTCGCGGCTCCCTTGTGAGTGAGCGCAGCGGAGAAGGTTCTTGGATGAATCAGCAAATCATATTCGTCAGCAACACGAATGATCCGGCAGCCGAGGGGTATCTGTTGACCGCTCAATCCGCGCGGATAACCGGTACCATCAAAATTCTCGTGATGAAAGCGCACCAGGTCAGACACGTTTCTCAGCTCAGGGATGGTCGCCAGGATGCGCGCGCCTCGTTCAGCATGCGATTGATAGATCACGCGTTGCTCAGGTGTGAGTAGCCCGGTGCTTCGGAGCAGCGTATCCGGTGTTCCAATGTGGCCAATGTTGTGCAGGAGAGCCGCGGCCGACAAGTCTTCTCGATCTTCGTCGCCGACTTCCATCCTCGCGGCAATCTCAGCCGCATACTTGTTTGTCCGGTACGCGTGTTCACAGGCGTAGGCGTCCTTTGCACCCAACGCCTCGGTCAGAGCATAGACGAAGCCGAACTTCATTTCCTTGAGCCGCACGCCAAGACGTTCGTTAGC
>JBGQJU010000175.1:0-5577 GCA_041499185.1 Pyrinomonadaceae bacterium
AGAGCCGTCCGTCCACACCTCGATCGTGAGCTTATCAAACTCAGTATTCTGACCGAGGCGCGCGGCTTCGACGGTGTAGTTAACTTTCTTGACGGGCGTGTGCACCGAGTCGATCGGAATATAACCGAGCGAAAGATCGTCGTCGAAGTTTCGATCCGCGGAAACGTAGCCGCGGCCGCGCTTCAGGCGCATCTCGACTTTCAACGAACCGCCCTCGCTGACAGTGGCGATGTGGACCAAAGGGTCCAACACCTCGACGTCGGCATCGGTCTCGATGTCCGCGGCAGAAACCTCGCCGGCACTTTCTTTGGAGATTCTCAGCGTCTTGGTTTCGCCGCCGTGCATCTTGAAAGGCACCTGCTTCAAATTCAGGATCACGTCCGTCGCATCTTCAACGACGCCCTTAATCGATGAGAACTCGTGCTCGACGCCCTCGATCTTTACCGCGGTGATCGCGGCTCCTTCGATAGACGACAGAAGCGCGCGACGTAGCGAGTTGCCGATCGTTGTGCCAAAGCCGCGCTCAAAAGGCTGCGCCGAAAAACGCCCGTAGCGATCGGTTAGCGTCTCAATGTCGGCCGCCAGGCGGCGCGGCATCTGAAACCCTGTCCAGAGATTGTTCTGTTCAATTGCCATAGCCATAGCTCTTAGTTTCGAGAGTTGAAAAATGCCCTTCGCCAGCGGGCCGGCAAAGCACCCGCCCTGTTTATTACTTGCTGTAAAGTTCGACGATCAACTGCTCGTTGATCGAGCGGTCAATATCGGTCCTGGCCGGCAAGGCCGCCACCCTCGCGCCCATTTCCGAGCCTTCCTGAGCGATCCAGGACGGACGGCCACGGCCCGCGGCCGTCTGCCATGCGCCTTCGACATGGGGATTTTTGCGAGCCGATTCTTTGACGGTTATGACGTTGCCAACTCTGACCTGATAAGACGGGATGTCAACTTTTCGCCCGTTTACGAGTACGTGTCCGTGGTTCACCAGCTGGCGTGCCTGCCGGCGCGAGGTGGAGAAACCGGCGCGATAGACTACGTTGTCCAACCTGCGCTCCAATAGAAACAACAGATTCTCGCCCGTAATTCCCTTCATGCGCGCGGCGCGCTCGAAGTAATTGCGGAACTGTCCTTCGAGGATGAAATAAATACGCTTGACCTTCTGCTTCTCACGCAGTTGCTGGCCATAGCCGACCACCGCTTTACCGCGCCGCAGAGAGTTGCCGTGTTGTCCGGGCGGCTGCGTGCCGCGCTTTTCAATCGGACAAGACGGTTTGTAGCAGCGATCACCCTTGAGAAAAAGCTTTGCACCTTCGCGGCGGCAAAGACGGCACACCGCATCTCTATACCTAGCCAACTGTTTTTGCCTCCAGTCTCTTACTACCAGACGGAAAAGTTTACAGGTGGCGCTATTGGCGCGCCCACCCTTCATCCTTTAGGTCAATTCATTGCCAACTTGCGATTGCCAATTGCCAAGTTGAAAAACCTAATCCCAGAATGACGATCATCATCGCCGAATCCAATTGGAAATCGGCAATTGGCAATCGGCAATGTCTAAACTCTGCGCCGCTTGGGCGGACGGCAGCCGTTGTGCGGAATCGGTGTCGAATCGCGAATCGTCGTGATGCGAATGCCGGCATTGGCAATCGCCCGGATCGCCGATTCACGGCCACCACCGGGACCTTTAACCCGCACCTCGCACTGCTGCATCCCCGCTTCGTGCGCCTTCTTAGCGGCCTCGAACGCTGCCTGCTGCGCCGCGAACGGCGTGCCTTTGCGTGAACCACGGAAACCACGCGAACCGGCCGACGCCTGGGCGATCAAATTACCCTCGAGATCCGTAATCGAGATCATCGTGTTATTGAACGAGGCCGCGACGTGCACGATCCCGACCGGAACATTTTTCTTCTCTTTCTTGCGAAAGACTTTCTTTTTTCCGCCTGCTGTTTTCGCCATAACTTTGTCAGTGGTCAGTCGTCAGTGGCCTATCCGCTATCTAAACGGACAACTGACTACTGACAACGGACTATTTCTTGCCCGGCGCCTTCTTCTTAGCGACGGTCGCGCGGCGCGGTCCCTTGCGGGTCCGAGCATTGGTATGCGTTCGCTGTCCGCGAACAGGCAATGAACGGCGATGCCGTAGTCCTCTGTAGCAACCAATGTCCATCAAGCGCTTGATGTCCATCTGCACACGCTTGCGGAGATCGCCCTCAATCTCGCCCTGCGCCTCAAGGATGGCGCGGATGCGGGCGAGCTCGTCCTCACTAAGATCCTTGACCCGGGTATCGAGATTGATATGGGCCTCGTTAAGAATCGATGCGGACCGCGAGCGCCCGATACCGTAAATGTAAGTTAACCCGACTTCAGCCCGCTTGTTTGGCGGAAGATCGACACCTGCTACACGCGCCATTCTCTATTCTCTCCGATTCGTTATCCTTGCCGCTGCTTATGCTTTGGGTTAACGCAGATCACTCGCACCACGCCTTTCCGGTGGATGACCTTGCACTTGTCGCACATTTTTTTTACCGAAGCACGTACTTTCATTTGACGGCGCCCCCAACTTCCTGGTCCCTGAGCCGGCGAACTCACTTGTAACGATAAGTTATTCGTCCTCGATTGAGATCGTATGGTGACAACTCAACCAGCACGCGGTCGCCGGGAAGAATACGTATAAAATGCTTGCGCATCTTGCCGGAAATATGCGCAAGCACTTGGTGCTGGGTGTCTTCCAACTCAACCCGAAACATTGCATTAGGCAAAGTCTCGAGGACCTTTGCCATGACTTCTATGGCTTCTTCCTTCGCCATAACCTCTCAGACAGAGATTCCGCTTACACCGACAAACTGCGAATAATAACACGCTAACCTCAGTTTGCCAAGCTGCGCTGCGCCTATCAGTTACAGGTCGCAAGCTCTGCCTGCGGCCGCTCAGCCTGAACCACCCTGGTCAAAACGTCCGGCCCGTCTTCGGTCACGGCGATCGTGTGCTCCGCATGGGCGCTCGGCCGCCCGTCGAGTGTCACAACCGTCCAGCCATCGGCGAGAACTTTCGTCTCGTGCGTACCTATGTTGACCATCGGCTCAACCGCAAAAACGTAGCCGGTCCGGATTTTTGGACCGTGGCCCGGCCGACCGTAATTCGGGATCTGCGGATCCTCGTGCATGCGGCGCCCAATCCCGTGCCCGACATAGTCGCGCACTACCGAATAGCCGTGTCGTTCGGCATGCTCCTGGACAGCCCAGCCAATGTCGCCGAGATGTCTGCCTGCCCGGCATTGCTCGATCGCCAGCGCCAGACACTCCTCCGTGAGGCGCACCAATTTCAACCAGTCTTCGCGTACAGTTCCTACCGGTACTGTCGTCGCAGTGTCACCGACAAAGCCTTCAAGCGTGACACCCACGTCGATCGAAAATAGATCACCTTCCTTCAGTTCGTAGTTTGACGGGAAGCCGTGAACTACCTGCTCATTGACCGACGCACAAATCGAATAGGGAAAGCCATGATAGCCCTTGAATGTGGGGAAGGCGCCGGCGTTACGAATCATTTTGTCCGCCGCGTGATCCACCGCCAGCGTCGTGACGCCAGGTTCGACCAGCTTGCGCAGTTCCTGAAGCACGAGCCCCACTAACTGCCCGGCCGCGCGCATCTTCTCGATCTCTTTCTTTGACTTTGCGATGATCATTCGACGGCTGTGATCACTCTCGCGAGGTGCCACAACTCTAAGGAGCACTCTCGCCTCTTATTATTCTTTCGATGGCCTGATAAATGGTCTCTGCCTGCTGCGTGCCATCGACGCGACACAGGCGCTTTGATTCATCATAATAATCGAGCAGTGGCCTGGTCTGCTCTTCGTAGGTCTCCAGCCGTACATTCATCTTATCGGCAGTGTCGTCGGCTCGATGGATCAGCTTCACGCCCGGATGTTCGTCGCAAAACTCATCTGACTTTGGTGGCTTGAAATGAATATTGTAAATCTCGCCACACACCGGACACAGCCGCCTACCAGCCGTCCGTTTCTCCAATACGTCAAGCGGCACGTCGACAAAAACGGCGACAATCTCTTTGCTTTGTTCGGCAGCTAGCTTCTCGAGCATGGCCGCCTGCGCCGTCGTGCGCGGGAAGCCATCCAGGACATAACCTTGTTTGCAGTCTTTCTGCGCGGTTCGTTCATGCACTACCCGTATTACAACATCGTCCGGAATCAGCTTGCCGGCGGCCTGGATAACGCGAACTTCTTCAGCAAGCGCTGTATGAGACTCTGCCAATGAGCGAAACATGTCACCCGTGGAAATCTGCGGCAAATGGAGGCGCTCTTGAATCAAACGCGCCTGCGTACCTTTTCCAGCACCAGGCGCGCCCATCAAGACTATGATTTTCGACATAAGCACAGATGCGAGATGCTGGATGTTTGATGTTAGTCAGGCGCTAGCATCTGCCATCTGACATCCAGCATCTGCTTTAGGCTCTCCGTCCACGCAGACGCCCGCCACTGCCCAGAAATCCTTCGTAGTTCCGCATCACGAGTTGAGCCTCGATCTGGGACACCGTATCCATTGCCACGCCAACCAGGATCAGCAACGATGTGCCGCCAAAATAGAACTGATAGCCCATGCCCGTTGGAATCCAGCCGAGCCCCGGTGTAGTGCTCACGAAAGAGTCCAGCCATGTACCGATTAGCGGCAGGCGGGCAACCTTAAATCCGCTGAGCATGAACTGCGGAATGAAAGCGACGAGCGCCAGATACAAGGCTCCCACGAAAGTCAATCGAGTCAGGATGGAGTTCAGGTACTCGGCAGTAGCTCGCCCGGGCCGAATCCCCGGCATGAAACCGCCGTGCTTGCGCAGATTGTCAGCCACTTCTTCGACGTTGAAAACTATCGAGACATAGAAGAACGTGAAGAAAATTATCAATGACAAAAAGATCAGCTCGTAATAGGGATCGCTGGCATGAAAGATCTGAAAGAAGCCGTGGATCTTTGCCCATACTGAGTCGGGATTGTTCGGGCTAGGGGGCAGCGCGGCAAACAAACTCTGGGGCATCGATAACACGGACGAAGCAAAGATCACCGGAATAACGCCGCCCATGTTTACCTTCAGCGGCATCGTTGTCTGTTGACCGCCGACAAGCTGGCGGCCAACATGGCGCTTGGCGTAACTGACCGGCACTTTCCGCCGCGCTGCTTCGACAAACACGATGAAAGCGATCACCGCCACCAGCGCGACGACAAGACCAACTACGCCGAGCGCTTCGAGCGTGTCGCCGCCGCGAAGTTTCTCGAGAACCTGCTGCACGCCGCGCGGCAAACCGATCACGATGCCGGAAAAAATCAGCAGGGAGATGCCATTGCCGATGCCGCGCTCGGTGATCTGCTCGCCGAGCCACATCACAAAGATCGTCCCCGTCGTCAGCGTCAGAATCGTAGTCAGCAAAAAACCCCAGGTCGGCGCGCCAACTCCATTTATCTGCAACCAGTGGGCAACGAATCCCGTCTGGATCGAGCACAGACCCACCGTCAGGTAGCGCGTCCACTGATTGATCTTCTGGCGACCCATCTCGCCTTCTTCCTGCAGCTTTTTCAACTGCGG
>JBGQJU010000176.1:0-5347 GCA_041499185.1 Pyrinomonadaceae bacterium
CTTCGCTGGTAGCGAACAGGTGATGCGATATGTGAACCGCTACAAGCAGGTGCTGGTGACAAACTACCGCGACTTTGTGCTTGTGGGCGTCGACCACGAAGGCAAGGTCACAAACCGTGAGAGCTTTAGTCTGGCACAGAATGAGAAAGAGTTCTGGCTAGCCGCGGCACATCGGCGCGCCACAGCCCAGCAGCAGGGCGAAAGGTTTATCGAATATCTCAAGCGCGTCATGCTGCACGCCGCGCCGCTTGCCTTACCCAAAGATGTGGCCTGGTTTCTCGCCTCGTATGCGCGGGACGCGAAGCTGCGAATTACGGAGAGCGATCTACCCGCGCTGGCTGCGGTCCGCGCTGCCTTGGAAGAAGCGCTTGGCTTGAAGTTTGAAGGCGAAAAGGGCGAACACTTCTTCCGTTCGACGCTGGTGCAGACACTTTTCTACGGCGTCTTCTCTGCCTGGGTACTCTGGAGCAAGAAGCATCCGCCGACGGATAAGAGAACGCGCTTCGACTGGCGCCAAGCGGCCTGGTCGTTGCACGTGCCGATGATCAAAGCGCTTTATGAACAGGTGGCGACGCCGACGAAACTAGAGCCATTGGGATTGACTGAAGTACTCGATTGGACCGAAGCAGTTCTCAATCGCGTCGATCGCAAAGCTTTCTTCTTAAGCTTTGAAGAAGCACACGCCGTCCAGTATTTCTACGAACCATTCCTTGCGGCCTTCGATCCGGAACTGCGTAAAGAACTCGGCGTCTGGTACACGCCTACAGAGGTAGTGCAATACATGGTCGCGCGGGTGGACGCGGTGTTACGCGAAGAGCTGGACATTGCTGATGGCCTGGCCGACCCGCGCGTGTACGTGCTCGATCCTTGCTGCGGTACAGGCGCATACCTGGTTGAAGTCTTAAAGCGCATCAACGACACCCTGAGGGAAAAAGGTGAAGACGCGCTGACGGGCAATACGGTCAAGCGCGCCGCGATGGAGCGAGTCTTCGGCTTCGAGATTTTGCCAGCGCCATTTGTCGTCTCGCATTTACAACTCGGCTTGCTGCTACAAAACATCGGCGCGCCACTTAGCGAGACTGGTAGCGAGCGCGCGGGCGTCTATCTCACAAATGCGCTCACCGGCTGGGAGCCGCCGTCGGATGAAGTGAAGAAGCGTTTGCAGCAATTGGCGTTTTCATTTGCAGAGCTGAAAGACGAACACGATGCAGCCGAACGAGTAAAGCGTGAAGCTCCCATTCTGGTAATTCTTGGCAATCCCCCATACAACGCATTTGCTGGCGTAAGTCCTACTGAAGAGAAGGGACTGGTGGAGCTGTACAAGGAAGGACTGGTCTCTGAGTGGCGCATCAAGAAGTTCAACCTTGACGACCTCTACGTGCGGTTCTTCCGGCTTGCCGAACGCCGCATCGCGGAAAAGAGCGGCAAAGGCGTCGTCTGCTTTATTTCGAACTTCTCTTATCTGAGTGATCCTTCCTTCGTAGTAATGCGAAAGCGTTTCCTGGGGGAGTTTGACGCACTCTGGTTCGACTCGCTAAATGGCGACAGCCGCGAGACTGGGAAGCTCACGCCTGAAGGCAAACCCGATCCCAGCATTTTTTCTACTGAATACAACCGAGAAGGCATTCGAGTGGGTACTGCCGTCGGCCTGATGGTGCGCAGAGAGCGTCGTGACAAACAGCCGAAAGTGCGATCCCGGGAATTCTGGGGCACCAGAAAACGCGCGGATCTGGTTTCGACCCTGAATGGCACCAACCTTGACTCCGAATACGACACTGTTAGTCCAGACAAGAGCAACCGTTTTTCTTTTAGAACTTCCAGGTGAGCCAGCAGTATACGCAGTGGCCAACGCTGGTGGATCTGTGCGCAGACGCACCCATAAGTGGTTTGGCAGAAATGCGGAAGGGCGCGCTAATGAGCATCAACCGCGAGGATCTGATACAGCGAATGCGAATGTATTACGATCCTAACGTTGATTGGGAAACACTCAAGACCCTGAAGACAGGCTTGACGGAGGATGGCGGACGTTTTGATGCGAAAGCTGCGAGAACTAAGCTTCAAGATTCTGAGAAGTTCGATGAGAGCCATGTGAGGCGTTATGCGCTTTACCCTTTTGATCTGCGCTGGTGTTATCACAGCACCGTTCGCCCGCTCTGGAATGAGCCCCGCTCGGCTCTGTCAGCACAGTCATGGGATAGCAACACTTTTGTTGTCACTCGTATGATGGCTGAGAGGCCGCAGGAACAGATAACTATCACAGCAACTTCTGCTTTGCCTGATTACCATTTGTTACGTCCCAATGCAGTAGCGATTCCGATACGCATTCGACGCGCTGTTCAGAAGAAGGAAAGTCAACAAAACCACTTTTTCAGCGATGCCGACTCAGAACACGATTTGGTGAGGGCGAATCTGTCTTCAACCGTTCGCACTTACCTAACCTCACTTGATATCGCTGATCCCGATGCCGACAAGGAAACAGCCGCATTGATTTGGATGCACGCGTTGGCGATCGGTTACTCGCCCGCCTACTTGAATGAGAATGCTGATGGCATTCGTAGCTACTGGCCGCGCATCCCTTTGCCCTCTTCGAAAGAAGCGTTGCTGCACTCCGCCGCACTCGGTCGCAAAGTCTCTGCGCTGCTCGATACGGAACGCGGCGTAGCTGGCGTGACCGAAGGAAAGATTGAAAAGCCGTTGGATGCCATCGGCGTCATTTCACGTGTGGACAGTGGCCAACTTCAGACGGAAGAAGATGAACTGAAAGGAAAGATAAGCGAGTTAAGAATCACGGCTGGTTGGGGCCATGGAGGCAAAGGCGGCATCACCATGCCCGGCAAAGGGAAACTCAGCGAGCGCGATTACACACCCGCAGAGCGCGGAGCGATTACAGAAAGCGCAAACAGTTTGGGAGTTTCACCGCAAGAGATCTTCTCGCATTTGGGTGAGAAAACCTTCGATGTGTATTTGAACGAGGTCGCCTACTGGCGAAACATTCCCGCTCGTGTGTGGGATTACACCATCGGCGGCTATCAAGTGATCAAGAAATGGCTCAGCTATCGCGAGCATAAACTGCTCGGCCGCCCCCTGACCACCGACGAGGCGCGCGAAGTAATGAACATCGCCCGCCGCATCGCCTCGATCCTCCTTCTCGAACCCTCCTTACGCCAACTATCAAGCCATCAAAACTGCAACGTATCACTGGCTGCGGAGTTAGTGCCTGCAAGAAAGCAGACTGTCGAGCTTGCGTCGCAAACTAACAGTTTACGTTACAACTCCCGTCAAAACCCCGTGCCCTGTCAACAGACGATCTCAGAGTCTCACTGGTCTCTCAAAGGCTAAGCGCTTGTAACTGTCGCTGGCGCAATCTGCGGCGTCGATAGATGCTTTGCTGCGGAGTACGTCCAATCATCTGGTTCACCGATGGATCTAAATAATAAGAAGGATCGGTGGCGCCGGGATAGAGCTTTCGACCGGTGTAGACAGGATTGGCGGAATTCATGGTTGTGCTCAGGTCAACGAGCACTTGAGGAAGAGACCTATACGAACTGTGAACATCCAACGGAGAGCCAAGATCGACTGTAACCTGAGCACAATCGATGCCAACCACAGTTTTCGGAATCGCAGTCGCCGCGGGATAGGCGTAGGGTCCGATTAACCCCAGACGTGTCGCGTAAGCCTGATCATGAAAAGCAAAGAATTCGTAATCCGAGTAGCAAACATCGGGATCACAACCTGAATAGTAGACAGTGGTTTGGTTGCAGATCGTGGTTATGGCATCTCCCCATTGACCCTGCTGAAGCATTGCCGCAGATATGTCGGCCGCCAGCATAAGGGCGTTATTCACCCCTGAAGAGACATTTGCGTTCTGGAGGGCCATCATTCCCAGCAGCAACATAAAGTTTCCTTCAGAATGCGTGATGACATTGAGGTTCAGCGGTTGGTTATTGATACGAATTGCCAACAGGGCTTGCATCAAACTGACGAAGGCCGCGGTGCTACCATTGATGTTGTCACGAATTGTACCGGAAGTATTCTGTGGCGGCCGGCTGGTTGCATAATAGCTTGGGAGTGGGCCAACAAGTTCGCCGTAGCTTGGCCAGTCAAAACCGATCAGTAAGCCGTTGTATCCTCCCGGACTGGACAAGGCAGAGCCGAAAGCAGCAGTCTCCGAAATCGCTTCATCAAAAGTGACCGCGAGGCCGTGTATGTATATAGCCAAATTCGCCGGGCCATTAGATCCAGCGGTGTTCTGGAGATCTGTCTGCAACGGCGTTAAGAAGCCAGACTCAAACGGCACACTTGCATAGTCGTCAGCATCTTGATCATATGGAGCGTCCGAGGTGTAGTAAGACAATCCACCCGACGGCAGCGGCACCACATATGTTTTCGAGTCCGTGAAGATTGTAGTTGGATCTGCCCGGTTCGTGACCAAATAGCTGTTTTTGAAAGTTGGACTTGTTGTCATGATCTTCCCTTCTTATTTTGTAGAGGTAGTTGCATTGAGCATGAAATAACGTATTCGAGGCGCAAGGTCCCTGCTAATCAGGTCTAGTTGGACGTTAACGCTGGAGTGAAACGGTTGCCTCGGATTGTCGCAGGCTTTGAGGACCAGCCTCTAAATAGTTTCGAGTTTCGAGTTCGGAGTTTTGAGTTAGCTCGAACCCGAGTTGCTTACACCCATCCTTGCCACTTGCACTTCAACAGTCCTACCAATTCACCGGCTTCAAATCAGGGCCGCAGATATGGCCAAAGACTCCCGGCGGTTCTGCAACGACATCGTGCGTCACGTGGCCGGCGTACCAGATCACCACGTCGTGGTCGCTGATGGGTTCGCCGTTGACGAAGCCGTCGAGGTTTGCTTCGGTGACGCAGCCAAATCCGCCGGTGGTGCAGTTGACTCCGTCGTCCAGCTCCGACCCGTGATAACGCAGAATCCAAACGTCGCCGCGCGGATAGGGCCAATCAGCCGAAGCCGTCGCGACTCCATCATCCGGTCCCGGAATAATGTCATAGCCTTCGCCGGTCACCGTGTTTTCGACCCGCCACTTTCGCTTGCGTGCGGGATCACGCGGGCGCCTGATCTCGAACGTCTTGGTGTGCCAGTTTGATTTGCCAACCAGCGGCGGATCGTTGTATTCGCGGACGCGGTTATTCCCGGGCGTGCGAATGTCAAAGTCGAAGCGCCAGTAGGGATGGTGATGATGAACGTTGCAGACGCACGAGTTTGTCCGCGCAGAGAAACCAAAGCGGGGACGAATGGTGCCATTCGCGTGCAGCCGCCATTCGCTGATGTAGCGATACCAACTGGCTTCCAACTCGCTTACGAGGACCACTTCCTGTCCTTGAA
>JBGQJU010000177.1:0-5181 GCA_041499185.1 Pyrinomonadaceae bacterium
AAGTTTTCTGGGCCTGCTCCAGTCGCCCTGCGGGCTCCTTCCGCAGCCCCAGAAAACTTAGAGTAATTATGATCTGTAAACATTACTTGTAAACGATGTCGTGGCACTTCTCGGTGTAAACGATGTCATGGCACTTGAGAAGTAATCTCTAATGAGTCTCTCCGGCTTCTACAGGAAGAGGATCACGGTTGCTCGCGTTTACGGCATACCCGTGCGGATCGATTACCGCTGGTTTGTTGTTTTTGCTTTAAGCGTCTGGCTGATCTCCACCAACTTTGAACGCGGCGGCATCTGGATTGGGAACCTCGAACGCGGGGTGGAGGTCGTAGAAGCGCGGTTGTTGCCGCTCGAGCCGGTGACGGCCTGGTTTCTTGGCAGCATCACTACCCTCGCGCTTTTCGTTTCAGTATTTGGCCATGAACTTTCGCACGCCTTGATGGGACGCGCCGAAGGGATCGAGATTGAAGAGATCGTCTTGCATCCTTTTGGAGGCCTGGCGCGTCTGCGAAACGAGCCTGACAGTCCGGGCGCGGAGTTTCGCATCGCAGTCGCCGGCCCAGCGGCCAGTTTTATTTTTGGCGTTTTCGCTTTTGGCGGATGGTTCATTGCGATGACCGGCAATTACCGGACTACTGCCGGCGTCTTTTTCCTGGTTGGTGCCGGCAATCTGTTGCTGGCACTTTTCAATCTCTTTCCCGGGTATCCGCTGGACGGCGGACGCGTGCTGCGGGCGATCCTCTGGAAGCGCGACGGCAACATTGCGGACGCCACTCAAAAGGCCGGCATTTGTGGCATGCTGATCGCGGGGACGCTGATCATCTTCGGCGTGTACATGGCGGTCGCGCCAAATTTCCGCGCCTACTTCATGGGCCTGTGGTCAGTGCTCGTGGGTCTGTTCTTATTGGACGCGGCCGCAGGCATCGTGCGGCATGGTCGCAGCATGGAGTCAGCAAACGTCTCTGATGCGATGTCGCCGCCATTCGCCATTGAGCCTGACGTGCTGATAAGCCAGCTCATCGACGAGATACTCCCGCTTCATCGTCAGACCAGTTTCCCGGTGGCCCACAACCGCCGGCTCCACGGTATATTGTCGTTGCAGGATCTGAAATCCCTGCCGCGCGAACGCTGGCGTGAAAAACGCGCGCGCGATGTTATGCAGCCCGTAAGGCCACAGATGTTTGTCGAGCCCTCAACGACGATTGCCCAGGCCCGCGAGCTGATGAAGACAAACGGCGTCGGCTCAGTAGCAGTCATTGACAATAACGGCCAACTGATCGGCTTTCTTCAGAATGGACAACTCCGGCCCCGCCAGAGAAAAGCGAGTTAGTGTTCCGGACTATCGGGCTAACCCCTCTCGGTCACAAGAAGAGACTTGCTTGAGTTTTACCTTCTCACCGCGGGCCGGTCTTTTGCAGACAGAAGCACGCGACTAACCATTGCCAGCCGCAGTTTTTTCCGCGATAATCCATACGGAGCTATCGTTTCGTGGCTGACTGTGGGACCGCCAGTGCTAAGCGCATCAAACGCAGCAGCGAAAGAGAAGACAATCATGCGGGTGGTTAGGATCTTCGTCCCTGTTTTGCGAAAGAGTAATGGCGGCAAGCGTGGCTCAATCGTGGCGTACGCTGAGTAGAAGGGTAGACGGATTTCGATTGTGATTGGAGAGACTCAATTGTCAGTTCTAGATCGCAAGTCGCAAATCCAGCAACACATATCAAAGGATGCTTTTACTGCTGCCATACACGGAGTATCTGGGAAGACTCGGTGAGCCGCGCAACATCGCGGACATCGTCCTGGTCTTCTTGCTTGTGTATGCAGTTTTGAAGCTCGTTCGGGGAACTCGCGCTGCTCCCATGGCCGCCGGCATAGCGGCATTTGCCATCCTCTACTGGCTGGCCCTCAAAGAGAATCTCGCGACACTTGAATTCGTGCTGCGCGGCGCCTTGCTCTACATCGGCGTCGCGATCATCGTCCTGTTTCAATCAGAGATTCGTCAGGCCCTGATCAGTTTCGGGAATCGCTTTCGCATGCCGTTCACACGCCGGCATCACGGACAGTTTGGCGAGGGTGTTTACGACGAGATCGTGCTGGCGGCAACGACGCTCTCTTCGGTGAAGACCGGCGCGCTCATCGTGATTGAGCGGAACGTGGGCCTGAAGAATGTAACTGATGGCGGTGTGAAGCTCGATGCCGAACTCAGCTACGATCTGCTCGTCAGCATCTTCAATCCGGCGACTCCTTTACATGACGGCGCCGTGGTAGTGCGACGTCATCGCATCGCCGCCGCGTCGTGCTTCCTGCCCCTGACTTTGAATCCGCGTCTCTCGAAAGACCTGGGCACGCGACATCGGGCCGCCATCGGCGTCACGGAAGACACCGACGCGGTGGCCGTAGTTGTTTCCGAAGAGACGGGCCTGATCTCTTTCGTTCAGGGCGGTCAGATCAAGCGCGGCCTCGACGCAACCAAACTTCGCGCCGCTATTTTTCAGGCGCTCGAGGTCTCGCCGAAGAGAGAAAAGGACCGGGAGAAGATTACTGAAGCCGAAACTGAAACCGAGGAAGTCGCGTCAGTGTGAGTACGATTGTTCAAAATTAGCCACAGAGGCACAGAGACACGGAGATAAGTGAAATAAGGCAGTAAGCCCGGCAGTTGAAAACGAGGTTGTGTTTGAGAGACGTTTTTCTGATTCATCTATTTCTCTGTGCCTCTGTGTCTCTGTGGCCGTTCTGAATTCCAAGATGCCATTCCAGGATCCAAACGATCTTCAGTTTCAGATGCCGCGCCAGCCGGGCGTGGTTGAGCGTTGGCTGCGCAAGATATTTGTCGAGGACTTGAATCTCAAACTAACCGCGCTGGCGATCACGCTCATACTGTGGTTCGCAGTCACTGGTCAGAACAAGCCAATGACCAAGCGCATCGCCGGCATTCAGCTTAGTTTTGTCCATGCGGACGACATGGAGATCAGCAACGATCCACCAGGCAGAGTCGATGTCACGCTGACTGGCAGCAACGATAAGCTCGCACAAATCAACCCGCTGGAACTGGTGGCCACCGTTCTCGTCGGCGACCATAAAATCGGCGACCGCGTGGTTCGTCTTTCACGCGATCGTGTGAAGATGAATCTGCCCGAGGGTGTGCAAATCGAAGGCTTTCAGCCGGCTACTATCTCCGTTCGACTGGAACCGATAAAGGAGCGCCAGGTCGACGTCGAGGTCAAGCTTGAGGGCAAAGTTCCCGAAGGTTATGAAGTTTATGCGGTTAGCTCGAATCCGGCGAAAGTCACAGTGCGTGGACCGGCCGGTCACGTAGACACAATCGATAAGGCGCCCACGGAATCGATTTCGCTCGACGGAAGAAAGGGCAGTTTCGACTTAGCACAGACGGCGGTAGACATCCCGGACCAGAAGGTCGACGTGAGGGAAGCGGTTGTTGATGTGCATGTTGAAATCGGCGAGCGATCGTTGGAGAGAGTTTTCACCGGCGTACGTGTGCGATCGGCCAGCGGCGTGGAGATCCGACCGCGAGTGGCAAACGTCACGTTGAGTGGACCGCCATCGGCCTTTGCGCAATTGCGTCTCGAAGACATCAAAGTCGTTGTAGATACGTCAGGCGCTAAGAGCCCGCGCCTGGAGTTGCCGGCAGGGATACAAGAGAGAGTTAAGCTAAGTTCGATCAAGCCCACGAGTTTTTCCATTGTCAGGTAGATGACCCGCTCTTCGGCTTCCCTTTTGAACCCAGATGGCAAGACTGTTCGGCACTGACGGAATGCGCGGCGAAGCCGGTCGCTTTCCCCTCGACGCGGCAACTGTCCGCAAGGTCGGCTCGTCGCTGGCTGTGCATCTAAGCGAAACGCTGGAGGGTCGCGCGCCCTTAATCGTGATTGGCCGAGACACCAGAGAGTCTGGTGTCTGGCTCCAGCGCGCACTTATCACAGGAGCGACAGAAGCGGGCGCGCAGTGCCAATCGGCCGGCGTAATCACAACGCCGGGAGTGGCGTTTCTCGCGCGCACCCTTCCGGCAGATGCGGGAATAGTGATCAGCGCCTCGCACAATCCGTATCAGGACAATGGCGTGAAGATCTTTTCCGCGTCAGGGAGAAAGTTAGAAGACGCTACCGAACGTTTGATCGAGGCCGATATCCTTGCAAGCGCTGATGGGCCAGGCGCCAATGGCAGAACAGGTGAGCCTTTGGCGAAAGACGACGGCGAAGCCGCGGGGCTGAGGACGCGTTATCTCGACTTCCTCGCTGACGAGATCGCGCGCGGCCTGTCACTCAATGACCTGACGATGGTTATCGACTGCGCGAATGGCGCGGCTTCGAATCTTGCGCCTGATTTGTTTGCACGGCTTGGCGCTCAGGTGATCGCAATCAACAACCAGCCCAATGGTCGCAACATCAATCGCGACTGCGGCTCGCTGCACATCGATGGGCTGCAGCGGAAGGTTTTGGAGGAACACGCGGATCTTGGTGTCGCATTCGATGGTGATGCAGATCGCGCGCTCTTCATCGATGCGCAAGGACGCTTCGTTGATGGTGATGCAACGATGTGGACTCTCGCGCAGTACCTCGACGCACGCGGCGAGTTAAGCCACGGAATCGTCGTCGCCACAGTGATGAGCAATATAGGCCTGGAAATAGCATTGGGTTCGCGCGGCCTACAACTCGTGCGAACCGACGTTGGCGACAAGTATGTGCTAGATGAACTCTTGCGTACGGGTGCAAGTCTCGGCGGGGAACAGTCAGGGCATCTGATCTTCCCCGCCCTGAGCCTGGCCGGAGATGGAATGATCACCACGCTGTGTTTGCTGCGCGCGATGCGCGAAGACGGCAACAGTCTTGATCAGTTGACCGAAGGGTTCAAACGCTACCCACAGATTTTGGTGAACGTCAGGGTGCGCGAGAAAAAGCCCTTCAGCAAGATCGAATCGGTCCAGGCAGTCGCGCGTGAGATAGAAGAGAAACTTGGTGACCGCGGTCGTTTGCTGTTACGTTATTCCGGAACTGAACCGCTGGCGCGCGTGATGATCGAGGGAGAGAGCCAGAGCGAGATTGAGGCTTGCGGGCGCCAACTCGCTTCCGCCATCAGTGAATCGATTGGCTCGCCCTGAGCAACCCCGGCGCTAGTGAAATTTGTACATGATTGCCCTGAAGAATTTACACAGAAACCTCCCGATTTTAA
>JBGQJU010000178.1:0-4793 GCA_041499185.1 Pyrinomonadaceae bacterium
CATAGGCTCAACTCTGACGCCAGGACTTCAACTACGATGCCGATGGGAATGTGACACACACTCCCAGCTACAACTATGTGGGCGGCAGTCTGGTGTCATTTCGGGATTGGACTTATGACGCGGCCGGGCGGATGTCCCAGGAACAATTCGGGACCACGACTCCTATCTACAACAAGCTCTTCTATAATTCCCGTGGCCAGTTGTCAGAGATTCGGGAAGGTCTGACAGGTAACAATACTGCTTGGGAACGCGGCGCAATTATTAATCACTACAGCGACACGTGTTGGGGCATGTGCTGGGATCCCAACACCAACACCGGCAGCAGCATGACGGACAATAACGGCAACCTGAAAAAGCAGGAGCACTGGATTCAGGATGGCAACGGAAACGTCACTGCGATCTTTACCCAGCAGTACGACTATGATTCGCTGAATCGCATTCAACGCGTTCATGATGGCGCCAACTGGCAACAGCAGTATTCCTACGATCGCTATGGCAACCGCACGATTGATCAGGCAAACACTTTCGGCACGGGGATTCCCAAGCCCAACTTCACCGTGAACACTGCGAACAATCGTCTGGGCGTGCCGAGTGGACAGACGGGCACGATGAGTTACGACAACGCCGGCAACCTGACGACAGACACCTACAGCGGCGCGGCGGTCCTGCGCGCGTATGATGCAGAGAATCGGATGACGTCAGAAACGCAGGCGAACAACAACGTCGCCGGCAGTTACAGTTATGACGGCAACGGCCAGCGCATGCGGCGCAATATTAATAATGTGGAGACGTGGCAAGTCTACGGTCTCGGCGGCGAGCTACTGGCTGAGTATGCGCAGAACGGTTCTGCGGCGAGTCCGCAGAAAGAGTATGGCTATCGCAATGGGCAGTTGCTGATTACCGCGAGGGCCGGAAACAGTTGGGGCAGTCCGCCAGTGCTGCACGACAATCCGTTGCTGGTCGGGGCGACAACGGTCCAGTCGCGACACATCACGGAGTTGCGCGCCGCCATCGACGCCCTACGTACACATGTGAGCTTGTCAGCTTACCAATGGCAGACTTCAGCAGCGCCAGGGGATTTGATCAAGGCTGATCCGATTCTGGAAATGCGCACGGCGTTGGATCAGGCTTTGGGAGCGCCGTCGCCGGCTTACAGTGCGGGCCTTGCTCAAGGCCAGCCTATCAAGGCAATTCATATCCAGGAGTTGCGCGATCGAGTACTGGCCGCGTGGAGTAACGGCTCACCATTCCAGATGAATTGGCTGGTGAGTGATCAACTGGGCACGCCGCGGATGATCTTCGATCTGAATGGTTCACTGGCAAACGTGAGCCGGCATGACTATCTGCCGTTTGGCGAAGAGTTGTTTGCGGGTACTGGCGGGCGCGCGCTAGCGCAGGGTTACACCAACAGTGATGGTACGCGACAGAAGTTCACCCAAAAAGAACGCGATAATGAAACCGGGCTTGACTACTTCCTTGCGAGGTATTACTCGTCGACACAGGGCCGCTTTACGAGCGTTGACCCAGTTTCCGCCATCAATTATCAGCAGACGTATCAGCGGAGCAAGGAGTTACGCGACTTCCGCATGTTCTTAAGAAGACTAGAGAATCCACAGACGTGGAACGCATATCCTTACTCGCTGAATAATCCATTGCGTTTCGTTGATCCAAATGGCGAGGAGATAGTTACGAATGAAGCTGAGGTTAATGAAGCGATTCGGAAAAGAAAACTCGAAACCCAGCGTGCTCAGCTGACTGAATACGCAAAGACGCTCGCCGCCGATATTAAGAAAGGTAAGCTTACCTCCAAGGAAGCTATCGATAAGTTCCATGATAAGGCAATGGAGCTTACAGGAAAGAATACCGCCAGTGCGTTGCTCATCGCCACTGGATCAGCTCTCGATCTCAGATCTAATACTAACCTTGAAGGGAGACGCGAGAACATCGCTAGCAGAATCACGGAAGGTTCACTGGGCCAGGATACATTACACCACTTCTTCATAAATGCGTTCAACAACTACGAAAACCCGATCACAGGTCCGGTCAGCACCATAGCGGGTAATAGAGACGAGACTGATCCTGAAGATCGATTTGCGAATACGCAAGGTGCGAGGTTTGGCGAATTGTTGGCCGAGCCGCACCTGATCGTTCCGAGCCTAAAAGAGAAGTACATAGTAGAATCTCCCGACGGTTTCCGCTTTACGTATTACCGTGACCCTCTGAGGCCAAGCTTTGTCATCCCTTGAAGTTTTGGAGGTTGGAGATTCAGATAGAAGGAACGATGCCAAAGAGACTGTTGTTGGGTATAGGAGCATTCCTGGTTCTAGGCGCGGTCTTCACCGCTGGGCTAATGAGCGGCAGAATCGCCGGGCGACCGAAAGCCCCAGATCTTACCGACCCGAGTGTATGGTTACCTATTAAGGTTTTCCACGGAGTGCTTACTCGCGACAGCGGACCAGTTGAGGCTACCGTTAGCGCGATCTTTAGGCTTTCGGATGACCGGGACACGCACACAGTCATGCAAAACAAAATCGAAATCCGAACAAACGAAGGCTTGTTTCGTTTTCTATGGCCAGACAATGGAACATTCGTAGCGGGTTGGTGTGACATTCTGGACGTTGATGGCGACGGCGATAAGGAATTCCTCATGTACGCCGGCACGGGTAGCCTCCGCATAGTCTCGTTCGCGCGGCATGAGTTTCAGTTTCGTCCACGTCTTGATGATCTATTGTCATTCGAATATAGCGTCGGCCCTTTCGATCTAGACGGAGACGGAAGGCTTGAGTTTGTGGAGGATGAACATTTCCCATCTGACTTAGACAAGAACACGAAATGGATTTGGATTCCTCGAGTCAAGCGCTGGTCGCGAGCCAGCGGGTTTGTCGACGTGACTACGGAGTATTCCAGATACTACGCACAACAGGTTATTCCTGCGTTACAGCAACGCCTGACGTCGGAGCAAGATCCCGAAATGCGTGCGACTATTTCTCAGGCGGTCGAATTCATTAAGCGGGAGACACAGCGCGATTAATAACCTGCGGCAGAAGTTCACCTCAAAAGAACGGGACAATGAAACCGGCCTCGATTACTTTGGGGCAAGGTACTACGCCAGCATGCAGGGGCGATTCATTAATGCAGACAACATAGCTTTTTCCAAAGGAACGAACCCACAGAGTTGGAACCTCTACGCTTACACGTCAAACAATCCGCTGAATCGTGTGGATCCAAACGGGCGGGATTGGTTTCAGATCGGTGATAGATTTGAGTGGCATAAAGGCAAGAAGTACACCTATACCGACGCCCAAGGCAATAAACATGACGCCAAAGACGTCGGCCGGTACTTGCTCGTCGTTGTAAAGACCGGTAAGCAAAATAGCGACCATGCTGAGATTGTGCGTATCGCTTTGTGGGACCAAAACAAGATAGTTGCGCGAAACACGCAAGGGTTTTCGGGAGGACATGATAGCGGGTGGATTTTTAGCGATCGGGCGGCTCCAATACCCGTGGGCGTCTACCATATGAACTTGTATATTAGGAGTCAGGCCACTTCAAGCAATGGGGTAACGTTGGACAAGAACGCTGGCCTACAGACAGTGCCCCCGGAGTTTCAAGGTTCTTGGGGAACTAGAAGGGCTGCTCTGGAACCCTGGTCGAACAACTTGGGTACGGAATATATCGGAAACTACCTACACGGACATCGAAAAGCTGAGAGCACAACCATCGGATGCGTGTGTGACCGTGGGGAAACAGTAATTGATGCTGTGTTCAACATCAACGCTAAAGAAACGCCGACTGTTAGAGCTGTAGTCACGACCGGCCCACCACCACCAGGAAACCCGGCGTCGGGACCATATGTAGTTGCACCTCGTCAATGACGCCGAGTGAACGTAGGATGCCACAAAGGAATTCAGATAGATGTACAACAAAAGTTGGACAATAGTTCTGGCATTCATTGTCTGTTGTGGCGTCAGCTGTGGACATGTTGCAACCAGCACAGCCACAGCTTCTGAAGCGCAGGTCGATGACCGTGCTGCAAACCGTCAGGACGAAACAGTCGATATTGAGTTAGTTGAGTTTTTTGCTCGGATAGGCAAGCGAGCTCGTCGAGATTACGCGCAGATAAAACGACTCGAAATCGCAGGTGACAGCAGATTAACGATCCCGGAGAGATTCGATGTGATAGCAGTCGTAAAGAACAAAGGACATTCGTCTGTTCAAGACGGCCAATTCATTCTTTTGACGACGCTAGACTTTGTCGTAGCTCCAAACGCCCCTTTAAATGAGGCAGATAAGATCATCAAAGAATACTCCTGGTCTCGCGATGGCCTCGTAGACGACGTGAAATTGGCTCATGTACCTTTCCTGGAAAGCGATAAGACGGCCCGCATTGAGTTTAAAGGCTTCGACCTCAGCAAAAGCAACAAAGTGCTGAGCGACCGCGATATGATCGAGCGCGTCTGGGCGATCAAGGTTACCGTTCACGTTCTCGATAGAAATATGGTTGAGATTATGCGGCGAGATGCTGTCGTAACCATCGCCCATTGATCACACACAATGATTGTGTCGTGACCTTCGACTTTTGCTAGCTCTGTCTGGTCTGCTCGTACTGGGAGACGTAGGCAGAGACCCAATTGACGATGTGCTCCTGCTGGCGGCGCGGGAGCTTTGAGACGCGATCGAAGATCTCGCGCACCTTGCCCGCTGGTCTGCCGTTACTCTTAGTCGCTGACGTTCTTTGACAACTTGCTCGCGCGCGGATGCGGGCGCGTGCTGTAACTACCCGTTCTTAACCC
>JBGQJU010000179.1:0-4604 GCA_041499185.1 Pyrinomonadaceae bacterium
AGCGTCGTCGAGGACTCCAACAAATTCAAAAGCGTTGAGACGCTGCGCCAACTCTTCAACGCCGCCGGCGTGAAGCCGGGCGACAGCGTTACCACCTATTGCCACATCGGCCAACAAGCCAGCCTGCTCTACTTCGTCGCGCGCTACCTCGGCTACGACGCACACCTCTACGACGGCTCATTCGAAGACTGGAGCCACCGTCCGGAGCTGCCGGTTGAGAAATCTCTGGGAACGAAAACCGAGACCAAACCGTAGACAACGAACCCTTTGCTGTCTGAAGTAAATCGAGGCGTTAACCAAACCATTATTTGCCACGACCTTCCTTGCATCACTACTATTTCTTTTAGGGTGTCGGCGCTGGCGGTCGGCTCGCTGCCAGCGCACCAGCACCACCTCCAGCTGTGACGCGGGCGGGAGGCCTGCGATCCCAGTGAAAAGTACGAGCATCCCTCGCCGCATCACTCGCGTCACAAGAGCGCGCGGTAGCGTCTCGACACTGATCGTAGAACGCCGCCGGCCCGGGGGCCGCCGAGGTCGTACGCCTGGATGGAACCGATTAGCCACTGTTTATGAGTAGCCCTATCCTCGGCGCGGTTATATGCGAAGCGTGACTTGTAGGTCACGGCGTGACTTTAATGCGGAACGTTTTCGGTGTAGCCGCTGTATTCGAATTTCTAATCTCCAGAGTGTATATCTTCTCGGTATCACCAGAGGGAACGGCGTTCGCAGGAATGACAATATCTGCAGTCAGTTGAGTGCCGTCAGAATTGGGTGTAGGGCCAGTGTTCAGGTGCCAATCTGTCGGCAAGGTTATGTTTCCACCTTCAAGATTGGTACCTGTAATAACAACGCTGATCGTTTGACCCGTCTTTGCCGTCAACGGATCGGTAGGCGATGTAACAGTTGGGGCCGGCTGCGGACTCAACCTGAATTTGAAGTCAGCACCACCTGTTTCACTCTCCACCCGAAGCTCGTAGTCGACTGGCTGTCCGTTAGCCGGCGTCGCCTCTTTCTTCACCTTAATGATCGTTACGAGCTTATGGGAGTTTGTATTCGCTTTATCAGGTGCAACGACCTCCAATTTGCCCGTCGCATTGGAACCCGGCGGAACGACTAACTCGGCTCCATTTAGATTGGCGCCCGTTATCCCAATGGTCACATCCTGCGATCTCACTGGATTGGCGACGGGTGTTTTATCGTTGTTGTCCTTCAGCATCATATGTGGGTCCGGTCCCTCAAGCTCAACGTCCGGCGCGTCCTGCCCCTTGACCTCTACCTCGAACTTCGCCGGATGATCCACGTTGATGGGCCGATCGTTTCTCACCTCAAACTCATATGTGCCAGCGGGAGTGCCTTTGGGCAGGATAATAGTCGCCGTGAAAGAAGTACCATCAGACTGGGAGGCGTCGGGTTGTGTTCCAACTTCAAGCGCGCGGTCGTCATCATTTGCCAAAGGCTTCAATGTGGCACCTTGAAGATAAGTCCCGTGAACCGTGATCTTGTACGGCAGGTCCTCGGTAAGGCTAGCCTTGATGGGGTTACCCTCCGACAACGAGACTCTCGCTTCGGTGCTCTCAATCGTCGGTTGAGGTCTTTCGACCACTATGGGGATTGTTACAGCCGGGGGCCTCGCGGTGGCCACAGTGAGATTGTGCGGCCCCGGCAACGCCTGATTTGTAACCGTAATCTTTGCACTCACGCTTGTTGCGGTACTGGTCACCTCTGAGACTTGGATAGTGTCGGGACTATCTGATGAAATAGAGGCCTGCTCTAAGCTCGTGCCCGTGAATGTTATGGTCACAGAGCTGTGCTGTAGGATTGTCTCAGTGGCCTTGGGATTCACCGTCGGCGGCGGTTTCACTTCACCACTACCCCCCGAAGTAACGCTAACTCGATTGATGTAGGCAATGGTGTTGCCGATTAAGGACATTCTTCCCAGCGCAAGTGTAACCATCATTGGATCGTCACGCATATCTTTTCCGTCTAGATCCTTCTTAAGGCGCAGCACGTCCTTGGGGACGAACACTCTAGTTCTGATTTGGCGATTGTTTCGGATGATCATACCGTCTCGAAGGATCTCTTCGTCGAGGCGCTGAAGCTGGGCAATCGTCTCGTCAGGTATGACCGCTTCAATACCCTTCTCCAGCGGATTGCTGAAAATGTTGACCCCTTCTGAAAAGTTTCCACGGTGGTTCAAGTCATGGAAGAAGGGCGTGAAGCCGGTAAGGAACGGTCCGAAGGCCTTGAGGCTGTTGATAACAATGTTGCGGCTGCTCCAAATCTGGCCATGCGCAATCGAACCTCGCGTGATCATGTAGCTGCTCGCCGGGAATTTCTGAGCGTACGCGACTTGTGATAACGCCGCCATCCGGCTGGCTTCGTCCTTCACAGTATCCACTTGGCTCTTAATCGCATTGTCCGCGAGCTGGCGCTTGATCTGCGCCACGTCCCTTGATTGTCTGGCAGTTTCGCGGGACACAGCGGTTCTTTGGTCCGCAAGTCCGGCGTCGCTACAAATGTCCCTTTGTCTGTCATTCCTCCTGCCGTTCCTTGAACTTAATCTCTCACAATTGCTTCTGCTTATTGCGGCGATGCTCTCGTCTTGCTTAGCCTGCGCTTCATCCCTAATCGCCTGAGCTTCCGCGGCTGCGGCCTCTGCCACGACGTGCCGTGTCCCGGCGTCGTTGACCGCGGTATTGATCGTATCCTTTACGCTCGCCGCCGCATCTCCAACCGGTCCCAGATCAAACCCCACACTTGCTATCTGAAGATCGTACCCGGTGTTGTTTCCGATGACGACCTCTATGCAATAGAAAAGCTTGCCTACTCTCGTGCCGAAGTTGTCTTTTACGATTCGTTGCGGAACAACCCCCCACATTATGTCCACCTGCGGCTTTAGTCCCGGAGGCAGCGGGCCCGGTGGCAAAGGCTCTTCCTTCACGACGGATATCTTGAATGTTGCCGTCTGGTCGCTATCATTCTCTTTGTAGTGCAGGGTAATTATCACATCACCGAACGCAGCGGTGTCCATGACTGCAAGGTCGGCCGTATACGTGCAGTCATTTTCCTGAAGTTGAGGGTTGCTGATGTCAAGACCATGTTTGTCCTTAAGAGAGGGCAGATCGTTAATGACTTTGTCGCGATCTTCAAACCTATTGACTGCGCAAATATTGCTTTTGATGATCAACTGGTGGCTGCTACCGCGAGAGACCTGCGACGGTTCGACGGTGAACTTCTCAGGTGTCGGATCTTGGGTAGCGGTCGCGGATCCTACATTAAGATCTCCGTTGACCTGACCTCCAGTTGAAACTTGACGGTTTTCAGCGGAGCCTCTATTGGAGGCAATTAGTGATGACCTCGCGCCGCTCAAATTTAGAAATATTACAACCAGCAGCGAAAGGAAGATGTGCCTAATCAACCCACGGGAGAAGTGAGACGCTCTTAGAGCAGTTTTCATTTTTATGGTTCTAGTCAATTCAGGGAGACTAACGCCGTGAGTCGCTAAGGCCAGTATCCACAAGCAGCAAAAGAACAAACACAAACGCTCCATGTGTCTCAGTCTTGAAGAAGCATTTGAGTGAGACAGTAAACGGGCAGTTGAGGTCGTTTCCATGGGCCGTCCTTTTCTGTAGGAAGCTGGTACGAGAGGGATGCGGGAGTCGCAGGCTCTGAGGACCAGCCAGTTGAGTTTGCTAAGGACAGCGGTTAAATACCCTACTTTTGCCTTAGTCGTCAACAGTTTTTTGCAGAACTTCCTGCTTTTTCCATCGGTCAGTTACTGTCAATCAGCTACAAACGCAGCCAGCGGGCAATCTCATCCATGACGTCTTCGTATACTTGCGCCTGCGGGATGCCCAAACTCTTCGGCACCTTCAATGAATGATCGCCGCCGTCGATGACGTAGAGCGTAGCGGGTAGTTTGAGTCTCTTGATTACCACGCGCAGTTCTTCAGAGGTGCCGAAAGTGTCGCGGGAGCCTTGGACAAAGAGCATTGGCGCGTGGATGTGCGGCAGATGCGCGTCGCGGAGTTGTTCCAGCTTTCCCGGCGGATGAAGCGGGTAGCCGAGGAAGACGAGGCCTGAGATGTTCCCGTTTGAAGCGCGATGATTTGTCAGCGCTTTCGAAAGCGGCGACAAGTCGCCGCACTCCAAAGAGTCCGCCGCCGCGACCTGCGAAGCAATGCGTCCGCCCATTGACTTGCCGCCAATCACCAGACGGTTTCCTTGCAACTTCCCATGCTGCGTCGCGGCTGCGATGACCGCACGATAGCAAGCCTCGAGTTTCGCTTTCGGATCAGGCACGCGTCGGCCCTGCTCCATGTAAACGAAATTGAACGTCATTGCGTCAAAGCCGCGCTCGGCCAGGCCGCTTGCGAACAAACGCATGAACGGATGCAACTGATTCGAGCCGGCGCCGTGGCCGAGAATCACGGTGATGCCGACGCGGTCTTTCTTTGCCGCCGCGTAGAGCAAAGCGGTGACGCTGTCGCTCTCACTTACACTTACGATTAGTTGTTCAGGTTCTTTTATCACTCAGAAAAACCCGTTCGTTACCGGAGAAGACAAACCGCAAAGCGCGCAAAGACTTTTCGCAAAGAGCGCTA
>JBGQJU010000180.1:0-4508 GCA_041499185.1 Pyrinomonadaceae bacterium
GGTGGTAGCGACCGGGTTGGCTCGACTTGGTAGCCCGCAACGAGACACGCGGACGCAACGCAACGAACTAATAGGAGACCATGAGTCACGCCTGCTAGTTGACCGTACCGCGACCGGACCCGGTCGCTACTCTCCCGGTTCTGTATTCCTCGACCCACTGCAAGAACTCTGATTTTACCCATGCTCATTCCTGGTGGCGGGTATCAATCGAAGCTAACACGAAATCAGAACCGGGAGCGGACCGGGGTCCCCGCGCGGGCAGCCCGCGTGGGGTGGTGGTAGCGACCGGGTGGGGTTTACCCCAGTCGCTCTCTCAGGGGATCGCGCACCCGGAGGCTACCGCTCCCGGTTCGGATATTCGTTATCAAAGGATCAATAAGAACTTGACCTGCCGGCCACTGGAGCTGCGCCCGCCGCTTCCTGCGCGATCTTCACGCCAACGCTGGCGCCAATGCGTGTGGCGCCGGCTTCGACCAACTTGCGCGCGTCGTCGAGACCTTTCACTCCTCCTGATGCCTTAACACCCAGGTCCGCGCCCACAGTGCGCCGCATGAGAGCGATGTCAGCAACAGTCGCGCCGCCCTTGGAAAAACCTGTCGAGGTTTTTACGAAGTCAGCGCCGGCACTTTTGGCAGCCAGGCAAGCGCGCACTTTTTCATCGTCGGTTAGCAACGCAGTTTCAATAATCACTTTGCACGTTGCGTTGTATTCGTGCGCTGCTTCGACAACTGAATGAATGTCGTATTCGACCAGACAATCGTCGCCGCTCTTGAGTGCACCTATATTGATCACCATGTCTACTTCGCGCGCTCCATCAAGGATCGAGCGCCGCGCTTCATAAGCTTTTACGTCCGAAAGCGTCGCGCCCAGCGGGAAGCCGATCACCGTGCAAACAGGAATGCCCGTGCCTTGCAGGTTACAAGCGGCGGCACGCACCCAGGTGGGGTTCACGCAGACTGAAGCGAAGCGATAGCGCGCGGCTTCTTCACACAGCCTTTTGATGTCTTCGTCAGTGGCTTCGGGTTTCAACAGCGTGTGATCAATCAAGCTGGCCCAGTCTTTGGCAGACGACGTTTCACCTAACACCAGACCAATGCGTGCCGCTCCGGCGTCGACGATCCGGTGCATACGCTCGGGGCAGCGGTTAAAGCATTCCGACGTGCAGCCGCAAAGCGCAGCCTGATGTTCGCCATCGCCATCACCGTTCAGACGCGCGACTATGGCGTCAGTGATTTGATCGATCAGAAGCTCAAGATCGCCGTTATGTGAGCTGTTGTTGGGCATTGTCTTAAGGCCGCGACCGTGGGCCGTCAACTATTTGCCGGCATCGTCGCTCAAAGCGAACGAATCGAGAAATTTGGTGGCTACTTCCTGGCGAAGCTTTGTAACTTCAGGAGGGTCGCTCGCATTCGGACCTATCACGAAAACAGTTTGGTAAAGTCGCCGCTTGACCCAATAAGCGCGAGCGGTAGCCAAGAGCCCTCCCGGAAGTTTCATCACCCATTCTCTTCCGAAGTACTCGTTTAGTTTGATTTCCTTTTCGCTACTTAATTCGGCTTTGCTCGATGCAATTCCCCCTTCGCGACCGTTGTCCAACAAGACTTTGATAGCAGCGGGATCGGTTACGTCATCAGGAAACTGCACGTAAGACATTACGTAGCCGGCCAGCTTTGTTTCCAGCATCAGTGTGTGGTTTTCAACGCCCGGATGTCCTTCTATTGCCTCCACCTTCTCGGATGGCTTGGCCGGCATTAGTACCGTGAATCTCGCATTGGCAGGAGCGACATTAATCCAAGTGCCTGACTCGGCGTGGACTACAGCGGAAGGCGGCTCCTGCTGGGCCAGAACTGTAGCGAAACTTAGGGAGATGAATATTGAAAGGAGTATGGTTCTCTTCACGTGAGACATTCTACCACGATGGCTGATCAAGAGCAGTGATGCGGAGAATCAGGACGCCGACGCCACCCTCACTTGCTAACGCAGATACTGTCGTTCTATCGCCTGGATCTTGGCGACTCTCTTACGATGCCTTTCTTCAGTCATTTCAGTACCGAGCCAGGCTTGAACAATCTCGCGCATTTCCGCGCTTGTTATTGTCTTGCTTCCCAAACTAAGAACATTCGCGTCGTTGTGCTCGCGCGAGTTGCGCGCGACGGCAACTGAATAACAGGCCGCGGCGCGCACGCCGGGGACTTTGTTCGCAGTGATAGCGCTGCCAACGCCGGCGCCGTCGATAACTATCCCCAGGTCCGCAGTGCCTTCCGCTACGCTCCTCGCCACCGCATAAGCAAGGTCCGGGTAGTCGACCGCGTCTTCCGAGTTCGTTCCGAAGTCGTGGACCTGATGACCGAGTTCTCGAAGAAAAGTTTTGAGTTCTTCCTTCATCCTAAAGCCGCCATGGTCGGCGCCGACAGCAATCAAGCGAGAAGCCTTCGAGCCGCGTCGCGGGATGCGACGGACAATCTCGATCTGCTTCTCGCTCACAATGTCGGCCGCGAGCGGCGTCAAGCGCGCGCCTTCGGCAATACGCAGGACGGATCCATTAGCGAGGTCGCGAACATCATCTTCAGTGATGACGGTCTTTGACGACTCATCACGTGTCATTTTTGCCTCGGAGGAAGTGACTGGATTCCTGGGAGCAGTATCGATGAAACGGCTTGAGGTGGTGCTGCCCGCAGCGGGACTACTCTCTGTCTCCTGCGGCCTCGCTTTGTCGAGCACCTCACGAACCAGCGCTCTTATCCGGTCTCGGGTGGAATTATCGTCCATAAGAATAGGAGTCAACAGTAGACAGTTAACAGCAAACAGTAGTTAGGACTCGGTTGATGACCGTCTCCCCAATTCTCTCATTGGACTAAAGTTCTATCACTGGGCCAACAAAGTTTGGCCGCCTTAACCGTCGCGCCAATCGCTGCTGGCTGCTTACTGTTTACTGTTTACTGTTTACTGTTTCACGCCAGCGATTCATCACGCAAATCCAACAAGCGCCCGGCAGACGCCACCACCTTGCCTGCTCGCAATTTCATATCGACGCGGCCCACGTAGATGCCACTCCTGCCGACCTGAAAGATGATTGTGTTTCCGCCTGAGGGCGTCTTTGTTATCACCGGCTGCTTCATGAAAGTATGCGTGTGGCCGCTGGCGATAAAGTCAATGCCATCTACCTGTGCCGCTACTTGAGTATCGCCAATCTCGCCTGCCGCGGCATTGGGATAGTAACCAAGGTGCGACATACCGACGACCAGTGTACAGCCTTCGCGCCCGCGCAACGTTCCCACAACCTCCCGCGATGCTTTTACCGGATCATTGTATTTCACGCCCCTAAAATTCTCCGGCGTGATCAAATTGTTGGGGCTTATCCCCAAGCCGAAGAGTCCCACGCGCACGCCTCTAATCACACGCACCACGTAAGGCTTTACGCGGCTCTCCAGCGGCGTGCCGCGCACATCGTAGTTGCTGGACACGAAATCGAAGTTGGCGAACTTCATCGCTGCCGCCAGCGCATCGACACCGTTGTCAAAATCATGGTTACCCAGCGTGACCACGTCGTACCCGATCAACGACATCGCCTTATACTCAACCTCGCCTTTGTAAAAATTGAAGTACGGTGTTCCCTGAAACACATCGCCGGCATCGATGAGCAGCGTGTTGGGGTTCTCTTTGCGGACGCGCTTGACCAGAGTGGCGCGCCGCGCCACGCCGCCTTTATCAGGATACTCCCTGTCGTTTGCGGGCAGCGGGTCAATCTGCGAGTGAGTGTCGTTGGTGTGCAGGATTGTGATCAGCCGCTCGCCGGGTCCCACTTCCAAAAGCGGGGCGCTAAGCGCCGACCACATCGGCGTAGAGAGTAACTGCAACGCAGACCTTGGAGACATGACCACTGCGCCGCCGGCAAGTGAAGCTTTCAGGAAACCTCGCCTAGTGATCATGGTTGTTGCCCCTCCGCTGCCGGCGACGCCGCTTTATCGAGCACGAAGCGGCCATCAAGGGTCGAGTTGATTTCCCGACCGGCTGCTGTCTCCGCTTTCACATAGTTGGTGATGGCATCGCGAAGAGTGAGCCCGAGTGGCCGCGTGTTTTTGGCTTGCTTCAAGACTGCCGCGTAGTCGCCACCGGTTACATTCAGCAGATAATCGATACTGATCACGGTGTAGACAGCCGCCGGATCGATGTCTTTCTCCGCTCCATCGATCAAAAACACCGCACGCTCCAGCTCAGGTTGCTTATCGCTATTGATTCGATATCTGATCCGCACGCCCGACTGCGCATCGCGGTGCGACAAGTTAACGCGCAACAAATCCAATACCTGCGCGCCAGTCAAATCGAAAGCAACGAGCGCGTTTTCGAATGGCAGAAGTTCAAAAATGTCGCGCAACCGCAGGTCGCCTTCCGCGATCACGTTCTTGCGCAGTCCGCCGCTATTAGTAACCGCCAGCACAATCGGCTTGCCCAGTTTCCTGCTCGCCTCCGCGCGAATTCCGTCCGTAACGAAATTGCCAAGTGAACCA
>JBGQJU010000181.1:0-3600 GCA_041499185.1 Pyrinomonadaceae bacterium
ACAGCCGCGCGTACTGGTCATGAGGGTCAGCGTCGTCGATCTTAAATTTGACAGTCTTCGGAACTCTGGTTGGGAAATACGACCGGGTGCCGTCCTCAAACGTCAGATACTTCCGTCCGTTAGTAGGGTCAGTTTCAGCATAATTGTCCTGAATGAAGGTGCGGGTGCGGCGAACCATGTAAAGCCGCATGAGCTCGCGCCAGTCATCCGCAAAATCGCTCTTTTCAAAGGCTGCTAGCGAATCGAGTGCGCACTGGTGTTCGGCGACAAACTCGTCTAGCCCTTTTCGGCGCAGCTCTAACTCAGGCCGAATACCCAGATGCTTGTCTTCGGGAACGAACAGTCGCAACTGGTTCGACAGATCGAGGTACGTCTTATTGTAGGGCGTCGCTGAAAGCAGTATGCATTTGCTCTCGTTCTTATGAATGTATTCCTGGAGTGCCCTGTAAACTTTACCTTCGCGGTTTCGCAAATTGTGACTCTCATCAATTAGAACCAGGCGATACCGGCGCAGATCTTCCAGCGTTTTTCTGGCACGCGTGATCGGCAAGACTCGGGCGCGCATTCGGTATTGCTCGCGATAGTCTTCCCACATCTTGACCAAATTCTTCGGGCAGATGATGAGTGTTTCAAAATCGTGATCCTCTTCAAAAATGCGGGCCACGGCCGTTGCCATTAACGTCTTTCCGAGGCCGACTACGTCGCCGATTAGCACGCCACCGCGTTTGTTCAAATGGTGAGCTGCAATCTTGACGGCAGCTTTCTGGAACTCGAAGAGCTTGTTGCCGAAGTCGCGCGGAATCTTGAACTCGGCTAAGCCGGCGCGGGCCTCTTGAGATAGGTGATAAGCCATCTTTACGTAGATATGATACGGCGGAATCAGGTCTTCTCTCGCCCAACTCTCGTCGATGATTTGAACGAGTTCGTCTGAAATATCCAGACACCATTTGTCATTCCAACGATCCTCGAACCACTTTGCCAGCTTGTCGCATGCATCGTGATCCATGACATCGACATTTAGTTCTCCTTGTTGCGCGAGACCTGCAAATGTCAGATTGCTGCTGCCAACGAAGCCGACCGAAGGATTAACAGGATCGGGGCGGAAGAGCAGATAGAGCTTTGCGTGCAGACGATGCCGCAAGAAAAGCTTCACGCAGACTTTCTTGTTTTTGATCTGACGCGCTAGTCGGCGCAGCCCCTTTTCGTCTTCGTCCGTTGGAACGCCGACAGTGAGCTGCGCACGAAACTCTTCTGCGAGCGTTTTCCTCAGTCGCAGGGCGGTCTGATTATCAATTCCGGTATCGCGGTGAACCAAACTCAGCGCGTCACGAAGCTCGTCATCGGGCGAGCGGTGCATCCCAACGAGCAACCGGCAGCAGTTGCCTTCACCGCCCGGCCAGCGTTCGACGAATGAATCGATCTGCTTCCAGCCGCGTAGATTAAAGTAGCCGACACAGAAGTCTGCGCGATCGGAGACTTCAAGTGTGTCGCGGAGCGCGGGAAGAAGCTGGCGATCGATGTTATCGAATATACGTGGCACTCACCACCGGCCTTTCTTGATAGCGATGTGGCCGTAAGCTGACAGGGCTCCGACCCTTCAAGTCTTTGCAGGTATATTGCGTGCGCGGCTCCGTTGTCAACATATGTTGACGTGTTGACCCAGTAGCAAACCCATAACTTTCCAGTTCGGCTTGCTCGCTCTCCAGCTTTCGAGGTGGCTTGGACGGCTAAACTCTCTCGCTCCGCTTGTGTTCAGATCGTCTCCCATCGATCTCTCACTACGCGCAAATGAAATCAGAATCGGAGGCTTGGTCCGATTTACCCGAGCCTGAAGAAAATCAGATCGCTTGACTTGCACAGAC
The DNA here is from genome assembly GCA_041499185.1 of Pyrinomonadaceae bacterium. Lineage (GTDB taxonomy): Bacteria > Acidobacteriota > Blastocatellia > Pyrinomonadales > Pyrinomonadaceae > JAOAPY01. The sequence continues at coordinate 1,863 of JBGQJU010000181.1, forward strand.
GCCGGTTTATAGCATCTTGGTTTTACCGAGGTGTCAGATTGATGGATATTGACGAGAATCTGATTCAAGAAGTAGTGGATCGCGTGCTGGCCGTTACCCGGCCGGAAAAAATCATCCTGTTCGGGTCAGCGGCGACAGGGCATATGGGCCCAGACAGCGACCTTGATCTCCTGGTGATCGAGCGAGGTTCCATTAACGCGCGCGAAGAGAGTACGCGGTTGCGTGAAGCGCTGATAGGCGTTGACATTCCTGTCGATATATTCGCGATGGAGCTTGAACGGTTCGAAGAAACAAAAAACGTCATCGGTGGATTGGCGTTTCCCGCGAACAAGTACGGAGTAGTCATCTATGAAGCTACCTGAAGAGGTGAAACTTGAATTCACTCGCGAATGGGTCCGGAAAGCCGAGGGCGATTTCAAGGCGGCCGGGCACTTGCTGAAAGGCGGTGAGGACTACCTGTTTGGAACGGCGTTTCACGCACAGCAGTCAGCAGAAAAATACATCAAGGCATTCCTGGTTTGGCAGCAGATCGAGTTTCCAAAGAGCCACGATATTGGAAAGCTAATGGCGCTTGCGGCACAGGTGGCTCCTGACCTGCCCGAAATTCTGGCAGAGGCAAAGACCTTAACGCCGTTTGGTGTCGACTATCGCTACCCCGGAGACTATCCCGAAGTGACGACGGGTGACGCTGAAGCCGCCCTCGTTCTCGCCACGCTTGTTCGGGATGAGATTCGGAATCGCCTGCCTAACCATTCGCTTGAATAGAAAACCGGAGACGTAAGCGATGGCACGGACGCCGGTTTATAGCATCTCCGTTTTGCCGAGGTGTCAGATTGTCGACTGTGCTCACTTGCGTCACTGACGAGCTTCAATCAATGTTCGATCGCGCGAGGAGCGTGGCCGTGCTCACAGGAGCCGGCATATCCGCCGAGAGCGGAGTGCCGACCTTTCGAGGCGGAGGCGATAGCGAGATTTGGACGTGGCGAGGCAGGCCCGTCACTGAATTGTCTTCGGCTGAGTTGATTGCAACCGACCCTAAGCTCGTGTGGGAGTGGTTCGATTATAGGCGTGGGATGCTCTCGAACATTGAGCCTAATCCCGGTCATCACGCGCTCGCTGAATGGGAGCGCAGGTTCGAAGACTTTACGCTGATCACTCAGAACATCGATGATCTGCATCGCGCGGCCGGAAGCAACAATGTCCTCGAGTTGCACGGGAACATTTGGCGGGCGCGATGTCTGCGGTGCGCAAGCACGTTTGAAGCGCGCGAAACGCCTCTTGAAGAGAATCCACCGCGATGCCTTGCTTGTGGCGGACCCGCTCGGCCTGATGTAGTGCTGTTTGGCGAGATGCTGCCTAGCGGTGTCTTCGAGCGCGCTGAAGAGGCGGCCGCGCGCGCTGATCTGTTCTTTGTGATCGGAACCTCGGCTGTTGTTTATCCGGCGGCCGGGCTGCCGATAACGGCGAAGCGGCGTGGAGCGCGAGTGATCGAGGTCAATGCGGAGATGACTGATATTTCGTTCATCGCCGATGTGACGTTGCTCGGCAAGGCCGGCGAATTGCTGCCGCAGTTCTTGAGGGAGCGTGGGTGAAATCGGATGTCTGCGTCTTTGCCACTTTGGGTTGTTTGAAAACGCCTTCATTCACGATCGGTGTTTCGCGCAAAGACGCAAAGACACGCAAAGACGCAAAGGTGCAATGGGCAAAGACGCAAAGGCGCAAAGGCGCAAAGCGATAG
>JBGQJU010000182.1:0-2938 GCA_041499185.1 Pyrinomonadaceae bacterium
CGGCTGTTCAATCCCGGCTGGCATCTGGCGCGCGATCTGAAATCGATGTTGACGGTCTCCGAAGCGGTGGCGCTGAGCGCTTTGGCGCGCAAAGAGAGCCGCGGCGCGCACAGCCGGATCGATTATCCAAACTATGACGATCAGTGGAGCAAGTTGAACAATATCGTTTCACGAGATGGAGACGGAATGAGATTGACGCAGTCGCCGATTTCAGAGCTGCCGCAGGACTTGAAGCAGATTCTCGAGGAAGGGAAGTGAATGAATGTGGTCAGTGGTTAGTTGTCAGTCGTCAGTGGCCAGTTGTTTAGTCGTGCCTATTGCCTACTGCCTACTGCCCACTGCCTACTGACTACTGACCACTGACCACTAACCACTGACTACTAACTTATGCCTGACGCAACATTCAAAGTCTTTCGCGGCAATCGCGACGGGGGCGAGCTGGTCGAGTACCAAGTGCCGATCGCGCCCGGGATGGTTGTGCTCGATGCGTTGCATTACATCCAGGCGCATCATGCACCCGACCTGGCTGTGCGCTGGAATTGCAAGGCAGGCAAGTGCGGCTCGTGTTCCGCCGAAGTGAATGGCCGTCCGCGGTTGACCTGCAAGACCCGGCTTGATGCCCTGCCGCTGGATGCTCCGATCACGGTCCAACCAATGAAAAGTTTTCCGGTGCTCAAAGATTTGGTGACCGACGTCTCGTGGAACTATCGCGTAAACAAAAAGATTCCGCCATTCACTCCGCGCCCCAATGTGGAATGGAAAATGGATCAGCGAGACGTCGATCGCGTGCAGGAGTTTCGCAAGTGCATCGAGTGTTTCCTTTGCCAGAACGTCTGTCACGTCTTACGCGATCACGACAAGCAGGAACAGTTTGGCGGTCCGCGCTTTTTTGTTCGGGTCGCGGGATTAGAAATGCACCCGCTTGATAGCTTGGATCGCACTCAATTGCTAAAGGACGAATTGGGCATCGGCCTCTGCAACATCACAAAGTGCTGCACCGAAGTTTGCCCCGAAGACATTCACATTACCGACAACGCAATCATTCCGCTTAAAGAACGCGTGGTTGACGAGTATTATGATCCGGTGCGATGGTTTTTGCGGAAGTTGCGAGGAAAGCAATGATAGGGCCGAATGACACACGTCACAGTTAGGCTCAGAAGCTTGGGTTCTCAGAATGGAACCTATGAGGCCGACTTTCTCGTGGACACCGGTGCCACGGACTTATTGGCCCCCGCTTCCGAGCTAGCCAGGGCCGGGGTGCAGCCCGTCGGCAGGACCGCGTACGAGTTGGCGAACGGCGCCGTCGAAGAATATCCGTTCGGTCTTGTTGAGATCATGTTCAGGGGTGAGATAACTGCCGGCCGTGTGATCTTTGGCCCTGACAATGCCGAGCCGATACTGGGTGTTACAGCACTAGAATCAGTTGGCATTACAGTAGACCCAACAACCCGCACGCTCAAGCGGCTGCCGGCCATACCACTGAAATAGGGAAGAGAGGATCTGAGAATGGGTCTGACAGTCCTGGAAATCGAAGTCGGGAACCCGGCGAAACCTGACGTCACCGAGAAGATCGAGTTTCTGATCGACTCTGGCGCGATTTATTCGGTGGTGCCCAAATCTGTTTTGAAAAGGCTGAGAATAAAACCTCTCGGAGAGCAGCAATTTCGGCTGGCAAACGGCTCAAAGATTTTTCGCAAGAAGGGCATCGCACTTTTCAGATACGGAAAACGAGTCGGCGGCGCTGATGTGATATTCGGCGAGAAGGGTGACAGCAATCTGCTTGGCGCGTTTACGCTTGAGGCGCTTGGGTTATCCCTCGATCCGCTGCGTCGCGAGCTGAAACCACTGCCGATGATTCTTGCTCTCAAGGATAGAAGAGCTTGAGCGGAGGTGATGTGAATGGCAGAGTTTATCAAAGTAGCGAAGGCGGATGAGATCGCTCCCGGTCGGGCGAAGTGCGTTGAACTTAATGACAGAGAGATCGCGCTCTTTAATGTTGACGGATCCTTTTATGCGATCGACAACACCTGTGCGCACGTTGGTGGTCCGTTGTCTGAAGGTGAACTGGATGGCGCGCGCGTTACCTGTCCCTGGCATGGAGCAATCTTTGACGTGACGACCGGCGCGGTGCTTGGCCCACCTGCTGGCACGGGAGTAGCAAAGTACAACACGCGCATCGAGGGCGGCGACGTTGAGATTGAGGTCTGAAGCAATAAGCAGAAAGTAGTCTCGGCCGCAAAGGGAGGCCACAAATGGAACTTCAGCTTAAGCCAATCTCAAGGGGCGGTGTGCCTGCCGCGATCGCCAAGGCCGAGGTTTACCGTTACTTGAACGAACCTGGCGAGGCCGAATCGATCTGTCGCGACATACTGGCCGCCGAACCCGACAACCAGGCAGCATTGCGCCTGCTGAGTCTCGCGATTACGGATCAATTCACCGGCGGCGTGGCGGATCGTTACGATGAAGCGGAAACCGTCTTTCAACGGCTCACAGACCCGTACAAGCGGGTCTATTACTGCGGGATTCTGCACGAGCGAAAAGCGAAAGCCCAGTTAGCCGCTGGTCGTTTGCCGCACACCGTGCTGCCAATCTTTGAAGAGGCGATGCACTATTTTGAAGAGGCCGAAGCGATCAGGCCGCCCAATAATGACGATGCAATTCTTCGTTGGAACCGCTGCCTGCGCATACTACAAAGCCGCATGGGTTCTGAGTGGCGAAAAGAGATGCAAGAGTTCGACGCCAGCGAAGGTCCGCCGGTTTAAGAATGGGTGGTGTCAATCTGAGTTTCCGGTAGGGGCGGACCTGCGTGTCCGCCCAGTTTTTTTGTGCAGACCCCACTAGCCAGTGGGACAAGTGGGCGGACACGCAGGTCCGCCCCAACCAAGAATACGAAACGGCTGTTAATAGATTTAGCCGAGGGTCGTTTTATGAGTGGTGA
>JBGQJU010000183.1:0-2840 GCA_041499185.1 Pyrinomonadaceae bacterium
GCGGCCGCGAATCCCACGCAGAAGATCACCTACATGGTAGGCAAGTGGCAGATCATGCGCTTGCTGGGAAAATATCGCGACAAACAGGGCGCAAACTTTCGCCTGGGCCAGTTTCACGACGACTTGATCAAGAATGGCAGCTTGCCGCTTTCAGTTGTTGAATGGATCCTGCTCGACGACTCGTCGTCGCTCGATCAGGCACTGAAATGAAGCTATTCGTCATCTTACTCTTCCTTCTGATCGGGCAGGTCTCTTTTGCCCAGGAGACCCTTAGGCTTGATCGCGCTTCCCGGGAATACGATTTGGTAATCCGAGTAAAAGCCTGCGGTGGTAAAGAACAGCGTAACGATGCAAATACCTGCAATGGCCCGGCCCGTGTCAGCCTCTACAAGAAAGGCGCTCAAACACCAGTCCAAGTCTTGAATCTGCCGAACATCGAACTGTACAAAGACACAGTCGCCTACAATCCAATCATGAACAAGAAACCGCGAGGAATTTACGCGGAAGAATACGGTGTGGTGTTCGATGATTTTGATTTTGACGGCACGCAGGACCTGGCGATTTGCAACGGCCGAAACGGGGGCTACGGTTCGCCTTCTTACAATATCTATCTCTTCGATAAGAGGTCGAACCACTTTGTCGAAAATCGAAGGCTGAACCACCTCACAGAAGGCGTATATCTGGGCCTGTTTTTTCCAGATGTGGAAAGGCATCTCCTTATCGCCTACTCAAAATCCGGCTGTTGCTATCACGAGACGGAAGAGTATCAACTGGTAAACAGCAAACCGATACTGGTAGAGAAAATAATCGAGGACGCCACCACTGGAAACCGAGGCAGTGTTAAAGTAACAACCAAAAAACTGATTAACGGCAAATGGGTGACGCGAGTGAGAAAAGAGAAAAGCAATAATTAGTTGAAATTTTCTCTGCGCCTACTCGGCGCTCTTGCAAATGGCGAATGACGGGGATCCGTCGTGACGAACACCGGCGATTCGCAGTCGGCGCTCGATTCATGTCCGCAAGTGGGACTTTGATCTGCGCTGGACCCAGGTGCTCCGGTGAGAAAGGAAGTCAATAGTAATGACTGTGGTCAAACGGCTCACAACCTTAGCGCTAACGCTTCTGCTCGTGCAATCGCTGGCGCTAGCTCAGGGCTCGGTGCGAGAATACCGACGCGCTCACGAGCATGAGATCCTGAAAGAGTTCGTGGAGCTTCTGGCCAATCCGAATGTCGCGAATGATCGAGAAAACATTCGCCGCAATGCTGCTGCCGTCATCACCATGATGCAGCGTAGAAGGTTGCAGCCGAAACTGCTCGAAGCTTCAGATCCAGCCGCGCCTCCCGCCGTTTACGGGGAGTGGAAAACACCGGGCGCCACTCGCACGCTTATCTTCTATGCACACTATGATGGTCAGCCTACAGACCCGCGCAAGTGGAGCGACACCTTGCCCTGGCAACCTGCGCTGCGCACCGCTGCGTTGGAGGCGGGCGGAAAAGTTCTGCCTCTGCCCAAAACGGGTGAAGCCATTAATCCGGAGTGGCGCCTCTATGGCCGTTCGGCTGCGGATGATAAAGCTGGCGTAATGGCGATTTTGTCGGCCTTCGACGCATTGATTGCCTCGGGCGTGAAGCCAACGTCTAACCTCAAGTTTTTCTTTGAAGGCGAAGAAGAGGCGGGCTCACCCCACCTGGCGGAATTACTCCGGCTAAATAAGCAACTGCTGCAAAGCGATGCCTGGATCATCTGCGACGGACCGGTTCACCAATCAGGCCGTAAGCAGGTGGTCTTTGGTGTGCGCGGCGATACGAACGTGGACCTAACCGTTTATGGAGCGAAGCGGCCCCTGCACAGCGGTCATTATGGAAACTGGGCGCCAAACCCGGCACTCATCCTGGCGCAACTGTTGGCGTCAATGAAGGACGCATCAGGTCGGGTGACGATAGCCGGATGGTACGACAACATTGAGCCTCTCGGCGAAGCTGAGCGCCGGGCCATCGCCGAGGCTCCGCAATACGATGACACGCTGAGATCTCAACTGGGACTGGCGCGCACCGAAGGGCAAGGCAAGAGCTTGCTGGAGTTGATTAATGAGCCGTCGCTAAACATCAACGGCATGAGCAGCGGCGACGTTGGCGTGCTGGCTCGCAATATCATCCCCACCACCGCGACAGCGGTTCTCGACTTGCGATTGGTCAAAGGCAATGACCACCTGCGCCAGGTTCAACGACTTATCGAGCACATTCGCAAGCAGGGTTTCTACGTTACTGACCACGATCCCAGCGACGAAGAACGCCAACGTTACCCTTTGATTGCTCGCGTAACCCAGCGAACTGGCGGCTATAACGCCGAGCGTACGCGGATGGATTTGCCCATTTCGCTCGCGGTGAACTCTGCCGTCCAATCAACTTCCGAGCAACAAATTGTCAGGTTGCCGACCGCAGGAGGTAGTCTTCCTCTTTCGATCATCACCGACAATCTGACCACCGTGACGATGACTGTCCCGATCGCCAACTACGACAATAACCAGCACGCGGAGAACGAGAATCTGCGTTTACAAAATCTATGGGATGGAATTGAGACTATGGCAGCGATCATGACGATGAAATAAGGCTTCGCTCGATCCAGCGCTGCGTAATCGTGGAACTTCGAGAGACAATTTCTGAAGCGATGCAGTTTGAATATTTAGTTTGCCAAACTCAGTTTAGTCGAGTCACCTTCGCTAACGGCGAATGGCAGGGCAGCGTCGCGTTGAGCGCCGGCGACTCGCAGGCTGCCCTGGATTCGTGCCCGCAAGTTTGGGACTACCTCAATCAAGCCGGGCGAGCAGGTTGGCAATTA